>NZ_JAODNM010000081.1 GCF_025464955.1 Amycolatopsis sp.
TCGGACACGTCACCGAGCCAGGCACTCCACTCACCACACTGGCCCAGTTCCACGACTACCTGACCGCTTCGGGCATCACACCGGAAGACCCCAACAAACCAACGCTTTAATTATCGGCAAGGCCTTAGGGGTGTCTGGTGGTTGGTCGGTTGAGGTGGCGGGATCGGCTTTACTGCAGCAAGGACCGGGGCGAGCTGGTGAACGCGCAAGGGGGTCCGAGGGCCTGTCGCGTCATGTCGGGACTGGCGGGGCTGGTGTGGCGTTGTGACGTGTCGTGGAGGCCACCTTCACGGCGTAAGGCGTACTCAACTAGGCCATGACGACGTCTCTGCCCTACCGAGAGCGTCCAACGCATTCAAGGTGGCCCCGAGGGGCCCGTGAACGTCGGCGACCAGCAACCCTACTTCGGGTCCTGCTCAAGCTGGGTGGCGGTGACAGCGCCGGCGACCTGGGTGCAGTCGTCGGCGGTGATGCCCCCGGTGCCCGCCTGAGCCAGCGTGGTGCACGAGGAGTTGAGAGCCTCGCCCACGTCCTTGAACGTCGCGCTCGGCGTCAGGGTGTTCTCGACGCCCCACCAGACCTGGACAGCCTTGTCGAGTCCGATCCCCTTGACCGTCTGCCCGTTGAAGGTGTCCCCGTCGGTGATCAGGTAGTCGGTCTTGTTCACCACGCCGTCGTTGATGTGCACGTCGGGGTTGTTGGTGTCCCAGCCCGGGCCGTTGACCATGTCGGGCTGCGCCTTCAGCGACGAGCGGGGGTCCTTCATGTTCCGGATCGCGCCGAGCGAGGAGCCCGCGCCGAGCAGCCAGCGGTTGGTGCCGGTGTCGTTCGGGTCATTCGAGGTGATGCCGATGAACTTCCCGAACACGTCGGAGAGGCCCTCGTTGATCGAGTCCGCCTGACCGCCCTGAAGCCCGGAGGTGTGCTGGGTGACGCCGTGGGTCAGCTCGTGGCCGGTGATGTCGTCGGTGGTGACGCCCTCGCCGAAGGCCATCTGCTCACCGTCCCAGAACGCGTTCGCGAACGGGCATTCGTTCGCGGTGCAGATCCGCACGGTGCCGCGCAGAGCTTTCCCAGTACCGTCGCCGTAGTCCGCACCGATGAGGCCGGTCAAGTCGGTGCCCACGAACTTCGAGTAGAAGTCGGACGCTTCGCCGAAGAAGTTGTAGACGTTGTTGACGTCGGTGACGCTGGATTCGGCGCCGCCCTCGGCCCGGGTCACGTCGAACGCGGTGCCGCAGCGGACCGCGGTGTTGCTGTTGTCGTCGACCACGGTGTGGTTGGCGTCGCAGACGTCGCGGTTGACCGCCTCGTGCACCTCGGACCACGAAGCCAGCACCTCCTGGGTGCCCGCTTTGACGACCTCGGTCCACTTGTCGTCGAGGTTCTTGCCGTGCACGGTCACCTGGTAGGTCGGGACCGCGACGGAGTCCCCGCGCGCACCACCGAGCGTGGCGTCGAACCAGAACGGCTTCGCGGCTTCAGCGGTTAGGGTGGTCGCCGGCAGGCCACTGCGCTTGACGACGTCAGCGATGGCTGTCGCCGTCGCGCCGGCGTCGCTGGCGGGGAACTGCCCAGCGGTCTTCTTCGTGGTCTTGCCGTGCGTAGCGACAACCTTGCCCACGCTGTTCAGCGTCTGTACGAGCTGGCCACCGAACACCGGCACGCCGGAGAACTCCTGCTGGAACCGCACCACACTGCCGAACGGCATCGCCTTGGCGCCCAGTTGCTGCATGGACGACTCGGCCGCCGTGGCCGGTGCGGCCGTGGCCATCGCCGTGGACGCCAGCAAGACCGCTGTCGCCCCGGCGATCACGACGCCCGGAATTCCTCGTTTGAGTGACACTGACTTACCTCCGCAGGATTTTGATCACCTGGAGTGATCTCCATGAAGGATGACTTGCCCATGCGGATGAACACACCATTCGAAAGTAGGTAATTCACCACCCTGTCTGAATTTCCGAGATCAAGTGACCAACAGGAGAGCTTGTCGCGTTTGGCCTCGCCGCGCAGTCATGTGACATGGACCACAGAGAGGTTGCGGGTCTCCCTGCGTTACGCCCGATGCCGCGTAACACCCTCGGACCACCCGGACCAGCGCACTGTCGTACCCAACGTCGGCCGGGTCCTGGGAACAAGTTCTGGGGATATAGCTACCAATCCCTGACTTGCGTGGTGAGATACACCTATGCGGTCAACTCCGAACCGGCTTCAGCGAGCCGGTTGAGCCAGGCCAGTACGCTGCTCGCATGGCACCCGAGGAAAAGTCGCCGCTGAATCCGGAATCCGTGCTGGCGGCCGCGTTCGCCGACCATGACTTCATCGGCCCGATCGGCAGGCAAGCCGTGCACATCCAGACCAGTGACGTCGAGGTCGACGGCTCCGGCCGCACGTTCATCGTCGTCGACGCCGTGACCGACCCGCCGGACTACGCCACGAAGTACCGCTACCGAGTCACTTTCGACCGCGTGGAAGCAACACCGTCAGTGTGAGACAGGCAGTCGCAGGAGCTGGGGCTTGAGCTCGATCCAGGCCCGCAGTTCGTCGGCCACCGCAGCTGACTTCAAGTGGGGCAGGGCGGGTCCGACCTCGTGGATCTGGTTTCGCAGCGTGCGGGACAGCCGAATGTCGGCCGGGCCGAGTGCCCGGCCGGCACTGAGCCCGGCGGCGTCCGACCAACTGCCGTAGATAGGTCCACCAGTGGGTCCGCTCGCGGCCTGCATCAGGTTGTGTTCGTCCAGCCACGCGATCCGCCGCGCTTCGGTCAGCGCGAGCAAGTGGGAAACATAGCCCTCGAACGAGTCTTCGCGTTCTCTGAACCGCTCCCAGGCCGACGAGTCCGTGCCGGCGCTGAGCATCTTGAGTACGGCGCCTGCTGTTGCCCCCTGCCCGGCCTCTTCCGGGTCCGACACCGCGATGAGTCCCATCCTGGACGTGGGCTCCCAGTACTCGGCAATGCCGTCGCCCCAAGCGTGACGCTCCTCCAGCGGGAATCCGCGAGCTTCCGTCGCCGCGCGGAGCTCGTCGACGTCCAACGAAGGCCGGGACCTGCCGTAGCGTTCCACCAACGGCACCCCGACCTGCTTCTTCCGGGATTTGCGGGCGAGCCAGGGCAGCCGGTGATCATCAGCTCGACGAAGAAGTCCAGGTCGCTCACACCTACAGCATCGCAGGCAGTGACAAGCGGTCATCCGCGTCGAGAAGGCGCGACTGTCCACGCCGATGGCTTAAGGTGGTCACGCATTGCTGAGGGGGCGAGCTGCCCTGAATCCACGGGCGGAGTGGCGAGTGCAGGTCGGCCAGGTGGTCAGCGGGCGGTACCGGCTGGAGGAACAGCTGGGTTCGGGCGGCGGCGGGGTCGTGTGGCGGGCCACCGACGTCCAGCTGGGCCGGGTCGTCGCGCTGAAGCGGACCCTGCCAGGCGACGCCGAGCGGCAGGCGGAGCTGATCGGCAGGCTCCGGCAGGAGGCCCGGCTCCTGGCCATGCTGAACCATCCCAACGTCGTCACGCTGCACGACGTCGTCGACGACGGCCCGGAGTGCTGGCTGGTGATGGAGTACGTCGCGGCGCGGAGCTTGGCCGAACAGGGCCAGTTGGCATCCGAACGGGTGGCAAAGATGGGCGTACAGCTCGCCGACGCGCTGCAGGCCGTGCACGCCACCGGCATCGTGCACCGCGACATCAAACCCGCCAACGTCTTCGTGACCGGGAACGACACCGTCAAGCTGGGCGATTTCGGCATCTCCCGGGTCATCAGTGCCGACGAGACGATCACCAGCGCCGGGACGGCCTTGCTCAGCGGAACGCCGGGCTACGTCGCGCCCGAGGTGGCCCGGGGCGGGTCGCCGACAGCGGCGTCCGACATCTTCTCGCTGGGATCCACCCTGTTCGCCGCGATCGAGGGGGTCTCACCGATCGGCGACAAAGCCGACAACGTGCTGGTGCTCATCCGGCGCGCGGCGGACGGGAAGATCGCGACCTCTCAACGCGGCGAGCACCTGACTCCGGTGCTCGCCGCGTTGCTGCAGGTCGATCCCGCGAAGCGGCCCACCGCAAGGAAGGCCGCCGCTCGGGGTCGGCGCACTCGTCGTCGTGGTGGCCGTTGTCGCCTGGGTCCTGTTTTCCGGCGAGACTCCGGCAACCCGTGCCGCGCCGCCTGTCCCCTCCTTCGGAACCATCGCCACGGCGGACCCGTGCTCCCTCATCGACACCACTGCGCTCGGCAAGTTCGGCGACCCCAACCTGGTGAGCGACAACGACAACTTCAACCAGTGCGACGACATCGTGAAATCCGACGGCGGCGAAGTCAATATTACCGTGGTGCTGGAAAACGAAGCGCCGCCCAATACCATTCCGGACGGGACGATCGAGAACACGCCAACGGTGAGCATCGTGCGGATTCCCGAAAGTCGCGGGCACTGCGACCGGCAGATCCTGCTGCTCGCCGACCACCACCGCGTGGTGATCAGTGCCCAGCTCAACAAGAAGCCCGTATCCCACGACCTGTGTGGTATGGCCGACGCGACCACCGCGACCGCGGCCGACGAGATCGTCGTGGTCGACGTCACCGGCACAAAGGGCGCCGGCCATTACTGCGACTTGGCCCAGCAGGTCGCCGTCACCGTGGCACCGGCGCTCCCCGGCCCCTAACGCTCGGGAAAGTAACACAGGCCACACCGGACACTCAAGAAACGCAGCGTCGCGTTGGCAGTAAATGGATAATTCCGCCGCGCGCCGGGTAAGACTGTAAGGTTACGCGGGACTTTCCCCACGCTGCCCGAGAAACCGCGAGCGAAGCGAGAAAAACGTGAAGACCACCGGGCGATCCACCGATTCCGCGGCCGCGTTGGAACGGGGCACCGAACACGATTACTCCACTAGTCGTACCGGTGTGGTTCCTTTGGCGGAACGGCGTTCCCGCTACCATTTCCTGTCGCTGTGGATCACCCTCGCCGCCGGTTTCACCTATCTTTTCCTCGGCTTCCAGTATCACGACGCCGGCTATTCGCTGGTGAAAGCCGTCGGGGCGGGCGCGATCGGCGCGATCGCCTACCTCATCTACGCGCTGCCCGCGGCCTATCTGGGGTCCACCACCGGTCAGACGCACGCGCTGCTGACCAGGTCGATCCTGGGCCGGGTCGGGTCGGCGCTGGTCACGGTGCTGCTCATCGGCATCGCCGCCGGGTGGACGGCGTTCGCGTTCAACCTGCTGGCGACCCTCTACGACGGGCTGTTCGGCTGGGGCCACATCGTGGTGATCAGCGTGGTGCTCGCGGTGGTCGGCATCACCAACAACCTGTTCGGCTTCACCGGAATCGCCGCGTTCGCGCGGTACCTGGTCGCGCCGCTGATGATCCTCTGGATGCTCTACCTGGTGATCAAGGGCTTCGCCGAGATCCCGGCGTCGGTGCTGTCCTCCGGCACCGGCGGCGACACCCTGCCGTTCCTGTCCGGGATCGGGGTCGCGATCGGCTCGGTGATGTGGGGCAACGAGCCGGACACCTGGCGGTACGGCAAGCCGAAACTGTTCTGGCCGGCTCTGCCGATGCTGGTGGCCTTCGCCGTCGGCCTGGTGCTGTTCGTGGCCGGCGGCTGGATGATGGCCCAGCTGTCCAAGGCAGGCCAGTTCGACTTCGGCCCGGCCTTCCGCTACACCGTCGAATACTCCCTGTTCGGGGTGCTGGCGCTCGGCGCGGTGGTCGCCACGGTGCTGCAGATCGCCATCAACGACGGCAACTACTACGAGATGGTCAACGCCGGGCAGAACGCGCTCGGTGGGGTTCGCGGCTGGCGCCGCTGGTACACCTGCCTGCTCATGGCCGCCATCGCCGCGCTGTTCACCTGGTGGTTCCCGTCGGTCGAGGACGGCTTCTTCAAGGTGGCCAGCTGGTCGTCCATCGCCTTGCCGTGCGTCACGGTGGTGATGTGCGTCGACCGCTTCGTGCTGCCGCGGCTCATCCCCGCCCGCCGCCCGATGGACACGATCCCGTCCTGGCGCACCGCCGGCGTCGCGAACTGGCCGGGGATCGCCGCGGTGCTGATCGCGGTGGCGTTCGGCGCGTGGGGCCTCGGCCTGCTGCCCGGTCAGGCGAGCATTCCTTCGGCCGGGCTGCCGGCTGTCGAGGCTTGGCTGCTGGCCGGAATCCTCTACACCGCACTGGCCTGGGCCGCCGGTCGAGGCTCGCGTTCGGCGGCCCTGCTCGGTTTCAGCAGGGAACCGCAGGCGGCCGCCGAATCTGACACCGACAACGGTTAGTCGGGCCAGGGCTAAGGCGTCAGCAGCGCACCGGCCTGCTGTCCCAGCTTGCGCAGTTCACCCAGGCGATCCTGCCGGTGCAGTTCCAGGAAGACGTCGACCACCGCGGAGTCGAACTGACCGCCCTTGCCTCGCAGCAGCTCCTCGCAGGCTTCCTCGGCCGGTTTCGCGGCGTGGTAGGGCCGATCCGCGCGCATCGCGGCCCACGAGTCGCAGACCGCGATGATCCGGGCCTCCAGGCTGATCTCCTGACCGGCCAGGCCGAGCGGGTAGCCCTGGCCGTCGACGCGTTCGTGGTGCTGGCGAACAGCGTCGGCGACGTCCGCCAGCCCGGGCACCACGCGCACCATCTGGAAGCCGTAGTCCGGGTGCTGCTCGACGAGTTGCCGTTCGTGCTTCGACAGCGCGCCGGGTTTGCGCCAGATGTCCTCCGGGATGCAGACCTTGCCGACGTCGTGCAGCCGCCCGGCCAGCTCGACCCGCCGGACCAGCGCCTCGTCCTCGCCGAGGGTCGCGGCCACCAGCGCCGACCAGCGGCCGACGGCGCGCCCGTGCTCACTGCCGGACAACCAGCCGTCCACCTCGTCGGCGACCCGCTGCAGGTAGGCCAGCAGCTCACTGGTCGGCTCGGGAACGGGCCGACCGGCGGGCAGCACCAGTTTCGCCGGCAGTGAGACATCACCCACGACGACGCGGTCGCGGCCCTGGGACTTGGCGGCGTAGAGCGCCCTGTCCGCGGCGGTGATCAGTTCCGACGGGGTGCTGCCGTGCCAGGGGTAGCCCGCGGTCCCGACCGACACGGTCACGGCGATCCAGACCTCCGGGGAGACCAGGAACGGACTGGACGCGATCTCCGTGCGCAGGCGCTCCCCGATGCTCGCCAGCTCCTGCGGACTGGCGTCCGGCACGACCAGTGCGAACTCCTCGCCGCCGTAGCGGGCCAGGAAATCGGCGTGGCGGACCGAATCGCGCAGCCGCCGGGCGACTTCGACGAGCACCCGGTCACCGGCCGGATGGCCGTAGCGGTCGTTGACCGACTTGAAGTGGTCGACGTCGACGATCAGCACGGCGACGTTGGTCCCCGCGCGGCGGGCCCTGGCGATCTCCATCGGCAGCTGGGTGCTGAAGAACCGGCGGGTGCGCAGCCCGGTGAGGACATCGGTGATGGCCAGCAGCCGCTGGTCGGCGACCAGCCCGGCGAGTCGCCCGATGGTGAGGATGAACAGGATGGCGCAGGCGGCGGCGATGACCGGGATGTCGCGCAGGGAGCCGAGCGCGTGCTGCACGAACAGCGTCGCCGGCGCGATGAGCGCGGCGGCCGCCAGCAGGAAAAGGCGGAACGGGGTCAGTCTCGCGTCGTCTTCGGACGCCCGCTCCGCGACCTTGCCCGCGGTCGGATGCAGGGCCGCGGCCCCGAGCGCGAGGTTGCCGCAAAGCCAGATCGCGTCCAGTGCGTTGCCCGTCTGGTAGGTGCCGTCCAGCTGCTGGATCACGTAGACGGTGTCCGCGGTGAGAATGGCCAACAGGTTCACGCTCAGCAGCACGAACGATCCGGGGCGGCGGCCGGGCCCGAGCAGGAGCCGCAACGCCACCGCGAACATCAGCAGGTCCATCACCGGGTAGAGCCCGGAGAAGATCTTGACCAGCGCCGACGAACTGCCCTGGGCCGAGGGCTCGATCAGGTAGAGCCACGACAGCATCGTCGCGGCGACCGCGACCGTGGCCGCGTCCAGCAGCCCGGCCCGGTCGTGGCCGGGTGTCCGGCGCCGGATCAGCAGGAGCAGGCCGACCACGACCAGCGGGTAGTGAGCCAGGTAGAGGCTATCGGCGGGGGCCGGGAACTCGTTGTCGTCGAGGATGTTGTGCGAGACGTAGAAGAAGACATCCGCGACCGCGTAGACGACCTGGCTGCAGCCGAGGACCAGCCAGGGCAGCCGCGCCCGGCCGGGCGGCAGGTTGTAGAGGCAACCCACCAAAACCGCGAGCGCCGCCGAAGCGCTGACCGCGCAGTACAACACGACCCGGACGACCGGCAGGGCTCTGACCTCGACGGAGACGTAGTACGCGACGATCACCAGTACCCCGGCTGTCAGATAAGCCAGCCACCAGCCACCCGTTGCCCTGTGCGCCTGCCGCGTACCCATTTGCACCTCTCGTCGGAACATCGGCCCCGCGCGGGCCGTGTTCGCCGTTCCAGCGGCAAGGGTATCCAACATCCGACACGCTGGGCACTGAACCAGTCACCATTGGTGAGAATTAGTGATTATCGGTAGTCCGCCGGGCATATTCGTCACGATTCGCCGACGCTCACGTGCGCACCGTACTTACCGAGGATACCGGCGAAGCGTTGTCCGGCGTCGGTTCCCCGGCTCAACGGGCACGGCGGATCGTCGCGACGGCCGGATGGATCAGCGGCGGCACCGCCCCGAGCGCGACCAGTACCGACGCGACGACGACCAGCGGCTTCCTGTTCCAGTACCCGACCGAGTTCACCGCCGAGGCGCCAGCCTTCCTCGACTGAAGCTCCCGCACAGGCCGCTCAGATGGCGTATCGCCAGCCGGTCAGCGAATAGGCGCTGAACCAGCAGCCCAGCAGGACAAATCCCACCGCCACGGTGATCTGGGTACTTCGCCGCCGCCCCGCCAGCCCCACGGCGACCGGCAGTAACAACGTGAAAGCCGGCAGGAGGAAGCGCGCTTTGGCGAACGGCAGGCCCGCGGTTCCGGTGATCAGGACGACCACTCCGGCCCCGTAGCCGGTCAACGGCCACGGAACCCGCGCGGTGAACGAAGACTTCGCCAGCAGGACAGCCAAAACCACGGTCCCGAGTACGACGAACGCGGTCATCGGCTCCATTACCGACGAGCCGGAAACCAGCGTGGACTTGACGAACTCCAGGGTCTCCTTACCGCCGTCGAACCTGGTCGCCCACCCGCGCCGCTCAAGGTCGAACCAGCCGGTCCAGCTGTTGGTCCGATTCGCCACGTAGAGCCAAAAGCCGAGTAGCCCCAGTGGGGAAAGGAAAATGCAGACCACCTCGGGCCAGCGGGCGCGTTTCCGGAACACTTCGATCAGCGCGGCGAACACGACGATTCCGATGAGGACGATCGCCGTCGACCGGGTGAGTCCCGCACCGACGCAGCACAACGCGGCGAGGAGCCACTTCTTCTCCAGCACTGCGACCAGCGTCCACGCGGCAAGCGCGGCGAACAGCGCTTCGGTATAGGCCATGGACAACGTGATGGCCATCGGAGCGCCGGCCCACAGCGTCACGAGCAGGATGCCGACCCGCGGCCGGTCGTCGACGAGCGTACCGATCCGGTGGATCCCGCACGCCGCCACGATTCCCGCGATCAGGCTCACGACCAGTGCGGCGTTGACGGGACTCAAGCCGGTGCCCGAGGCGAGCCCGCGCAAGAGCGTCGGATACGCCGGGAAGAACGCCAACGGCGTGTTGGGCGCGAAGTTCCCGGCGGCGTCGACCAGACCGTGGGTGATGCCACGGTAGCCGTGTTCCGCAATGGACAGATACCACTGACCGTCCCAAGCGGTCAGTCGGTCAAGCAGGGGCTTGTTGTAGTTACTGGCGAAGAGAGCCAGCAACGCGACGCTGAACGCCCTGACGATCAGATAGGCGGCGACGGCCTGCACATACGGCCGTCGGGTCCAGACTGTCGCCTCCTTGAGGGCCAGCGGCCGGCGTTCGAGAGTGGTGGTCACATCCACGGTCCTTTTTCGGGCAGCCCGAACGAACCCGGCGAGTCGGCATCGCCGCGGCGAGGATCGGGCTAGGGGTTACGGAGTGGTGGTTGCCC
Organism: Amycolatopsis sp.; assembly: GCF_025464955.1. Lineage (GTDB taxonomy): Bacteria > Actinomycetota > Actinomycetes > Mycobacteriales > Pseudonocardiaceae > Amycolatopsis. Next base: position 10,074 of record NZ_JAODNM010000081.1, read on the forward strand.
CGGCAGGGTGCGTCGGCGTTGTCCCCACGGTGCTGGAACTGCGGCCCGAAGACATCGGGGTGCTCGGGGTGTTCGGAGTCGTGCCGGTTCGCGACGTTGTCGTCGGACTCGGTGTCAGCACGTCGGTCGTGCTCGAGGTCATGGGTGGGGCAGCGGGCTGGTCCGCCGGTACCAGCTGGGCCCCACCGGCCGAACGCCCCACCGCGAGCGCGACGATGAGCACCGCCACCGCGGCCGTGCTCACCGCGCTCCCAGCAATGACCAGGTAGCCGCGAATCTTTCGTTTATGTCGGCCACGGCCGAGCAGCTCCGCCAAGTCGGCGGCAGTCGATGGCTGCTCCCGCGGTGCCGCGTGCAGGAGCAGGGAACGGATCTCGTCTTCGTTCATGTCCGGTGTTCCTTCTCCTCGCTGCGGAACAAGTCGTCGAACTGCGGACCGAGCTGCTTGCGCAAGGCGACCAGGCCGCGCGCGGCCTGGCTCTTCACCGTCCCCGGAGAACACCCCAGCGCGACGGCGGAGTCCTCGACGCTGAGGTCGCTCCAGTAACGCAGCACCAGGACAGCGCGTTGTTTCGGCGGAACTCCGGCCAATGCGGCCCGGACCGTCAGCTGCTGCGCCACATCCGAGTCTCCGAATCCCCGCGGTTCGGGGAGCTCACCGCTGACCTGCTCCCGCGACCGCCACAGGCGCCGGTTCTCCCGGAGGAAGAGCCGGAACATCACGCGGCGCGCGAACGCGTCCAGCTCGTCACGCCGAGCCAGCCTCGGCCAGATCACGTACAGCTTGAGAAAAGTGTTCTGCAGGATGTCCTCGGCGCGATGCCAGTCCCCGCAGAGGACGAACGCCGTCGAGCGCAAGGCTGGCGCCCGTGCCTCGAAGTAGGCACTGAACTCACCCTCCCACCCCGACCCGGCCCGGTGAGTTCGATCCTCTGGCACATCGTCCTCGCTGTTCGCCGAACTGGGGCTGACCTCGCCTGTCACCTACTTGCAGGCCTCGACCCCGCCGCGGGGTTGCACGACACCTCAGGAGACCTGGATCACAGCGCCCCCATCAGCCCGAACCACCCCCGAAACGCGACTCGCCGCCGGCTTGCGATCGCAAGCCGGCGGCGAGTTGTCGTTCAGGTCAGGCGAGCGTCAGGCCATAGGACGAGAGCTCGCGGGTCAACGGGTAGAAGTAGCTGGTCACGGTGTCGCCGCCGGACAGCGTGCCGAGGCCCTTCGCACCGTCGTAGGCCGGGCCGCCCGAGTCACCGTGGTCAGTGTGCGCGGTGGTCCCGAACTCGTGGTTGAGCACGCCGACGTCGAAGTTCACCGACTGGTCGACCGACCGCACCGTGCCGGTGCCGCCGCCGGTGGTCGAGCCCTGCTTCGAAATGCGCTCGCCGACGACCGGGGCCGCGGCGCTGGTGATCTTCTGGCCGGTGTTGATCGCACCGGGGCCGGTGCCGTTCGGCCGCGTGAGCAGACCGGAGTCGGCGCCGGGGCAGTCGCTCCGGACGACACGGGCGCCGCTGACGTTGCCGCCGGACCAGGTCCCGCCGAGGTTGGTGCAGTGGCCGGCGGTCAGCAGGTACGGCGTGCTGCCCTGCTTCACGTTGAAGCCGAGCGAGCACCGGGCGGAGCTGTTCTGGATCGCGTCACCGTCGGAGATGTACAGCTCGAGCTTGCCGGTCTTGTACTCGATCCGGGCGCTATCGCCGTACTGCCGGGCAGCGGCGATGACCTTGTCCGAGGTGGCCTTCGTCGCCGCCGAGTACACGGTCACCACGACCTGGTCGGTCGAGGTGTCGATGCCCCACGTCGTCTGCGGGACGTTTCGCACGCCGTCCAAGGCGTCTTTGACATTGGTGAGCGCGGCGAAGCTGTGTTTGACCACCTTCGCGGTGAGGCCTGCCGCCTCGACCTTCTGCGCGGCCGCGGTGTCGAGCACGTTGACGACGGCCTGGCCGTTGTCATTGAGGTAGTAGCCGCCGGACGCGGCACCGAGTGTGTCGGCCACCTGGGTCGCCTGGGTGATCGCCGCGGTCTGGGCGACCGCGAGCGACGCCTCGGCCGAGGGTGCGGCGTTCGCCGCGGGAGCGCAGAGCGCGCACGCGAGCGCGGCCGACGCGAACACGGTCAGACCGGTGAGGGTTCTCCGGGATGTCATCAAATCCTCCGGTTCATCTTGGGGGAGAAGACTTACGTGAGGGACGTACAACACGGTGGGGCAGCGAGGAACGATTCCGGTTTGTCGGGTTCGGCGCCACCGACGAAGGTTCGTTATTAACCAAGCGCCCTCGGAAAATCGGTACAAATCGGACGTATCAGGATAAAACCCTAATGGGCTGAACGAGTGCAATTCCGGATAGCTGCAATTCTGTGCCACTGGACGCACCGGATAGCTGCTCTTGTGTCGTATCCGTGGGTCCTGTCCAGGGCAGCAACGACCAGGTCGAATGGGCGGTCGTAGCTGAGCTGAGGGGCAGAGACGTCGTGAAGGCCTAGTTGAGTGCGCCTTACGCCGTGAAGGTGGCCTTCACGACAGGTCACAGAACGACGCCGACTCGCGGTAAATGACGTACCCGGTACCAGGACACCGCTAACCGCCTGGTTTGCCGCGATGGTTCTGGTCGAACTCGCGCGCCGCCGAACGCTGGGTGCGCACGGCGAGCAAACGCTCCTTCTCCGCGGAATCCTGTTCGTTGAGACCGAGTTCCACCGCTCGCCGGATCTGTTCGCGGTTGTCCCGGACGACCGACGAGAAGAAGTCGTCGATCCGCGGATCCAGCAGTACCTCCAGGATCACCCGGAACGAGGTGTCGACCGCGGCGTGCACGATTTCGCCGTGGAACGGAATGCGCCGCAGTTTGCTCAGCTGCGGGTCTTCGGTGAGTTTCTCGGTGATGATCGCCTGCAGTTCGGCCTTGTTGTCACTGAGCGACTTGGCGAGGTTCTCGGGATAGTTCCCGGTTTCCAGTACCTTGACGACCTCGTCGAGCACCGCGACGGTCACCGGTTTCTTGATCGCGTTCACGATCGGCTCGGACAGTTTGTCGACCAGCCGGTAGGTGAACTGCTCCCCCACCGCCCGGTCCGCCGCGCGGCCGATGCGGACCAGCAGCAGCACGACGGCCAGGAAGTGGTGCGACGCCGCCGCCGGGTAGGTGAACGGGATCATCGCGAACAGCTCGTACCAGTTGCGGGTCAGGAACCGCACGTCCCAGTGGCGCTTGCGCCAGCGCCACACGAACTCGACGAGGAACATCGCGCACACGGCACTGTCGACGTAGAAGATCCACAGCCAGGTCGCGTGGGCGGGCGGGCTGAGCACCACGAACCCGAGCGCGCCCACCGAAATCACCGCGAGCACGAACATCACCCAGTCGTCGGCGTGCACGTTGCCCGGGAGGATCCCGCTGTTGAGCTCGGACGCCGGTTTCCCGGTGTGACGGGTGGTGGCCATACTCGCGTCTCCCAGTTCGGCGTCGACGATTCGCGGATGCCCGATCATGGCACGCGCACCTGCGATGAGCCGGTTGGCCGCACCGCCGCGACGACGACTTCTCCCCCGATCCGACGGTTCAGGAAGGCGTCTTCCAGCCCCCGAGGGTCTGGTGGCCGAGGTGCAGGTCGTAGGCGTTGTCGGCGTACGGCCGGGTGAGCCGGTAAACCGTGCGCAGCGGATAGCCGGGATCCGTGCTGAGCACGGTGTACATCCTCGTGACCGTCGACGCGCGGACCTGCGAACCCAGCAGGCCGCCCATCCCGGCCGCCCAGGTACCGCCGTTGCGGATGTCGTACTCGCTGCCGACCGGACCGAAACCGTAGCCGAGGGTGTACGACACCGCACCGGAGATCCCGTTGGTGATGGCCGGCTGGCCCATGCACGGATACAGCCAGTCCACCTGCCAGTCGATCAACGCGCGCCCGTCGCGGGGCAGGAAGTCGGCGACCGGGACGAGATCGCGCTCGGTCGGCAGGGCGAAGGCGAACCAGTTCTGCGTCGCGGTCGCGGTCAGCCTGACGGCGACCATGCCGGCAGGCAGGTTGCCGCCGTCGGTGATCGCGACGTCCCGCCAGCCGACGTCGTCCTCCGGAACGGCGTACTCCTTGCTCCCAGCCACTTTCAGGCCGTCAGGAGTAGACACCGCGAACTCGGCGTCGATCCGGTTGGCGCCCCCGATCTGCCCGCTCATCGTCGTCACCAACTGGTGCTGCGGAGAGAGGTCCGCGGGCAGGCGCAGCCACGGGGTGGTCATTCGCGCCGGCGAGCCGGACTCGTTGCCGTACACCGTCGCGGTCGCAGGTCCGGCTGCGGGCGGGCTGCCTGGCCACCACACGTCCACGGCGAAACCGTCGGTCTGGACAGCGCCCGACAGCACCTCGAGCGGACGCGCGGTGTCCGGGTCGGCGACGCGGAGTACCCGGCCCTCGCCGCAGTTCCGGCCGAGCGGGTCGGACACCGCATCGGCCCACGGGGACCAGGTGTCCCAGGTGCGCACGGTCGCGACGGCGAACCCACCCACCAGGAACACGAGTTCACCGACCAGGAAGCAGCCCACGAGCAGGCCCGCGGCCGACCCGGGGGCGAACTGCCCGCCGCGCCGCCGCGTGACCAGGTATCCCCCGGCGAGCGCGATCCCGACCGCGACCAGTGGTGTCGGCCCGGCCAGCAGCGGTTCGCCGGTCCCGGGCACGCCGGGCATCGAGGTGTCTGCCCACCAGTTGCGGCCCTGCCCGGCCAGCCACACCCAGCCGCCTGTCGCGGCGAGCAGCAGCATGCCGGCCGCGAAGACCACCCGCCGATCGGGCGCCAGACGCTTGACCAGCGCAGGCAGGGCCAGTGCGAAACCGCCCAGGAAGATCGCCGCGACCCCGGAGAACGCCCCGAAATGCCACGTCCATTTGGACGGGGTCACCACCAGCAGCCCGAGTCCCAGCACACAGGTCCACCCCGTGAGCCACACCGTGCGCGGCAACGGGCGCCGACGGCGTCGGGCGAGCACGCACACCACGACGAAAACCGGGATGACCATCAGGAGCAGCAGCACCGGTGTGCGCAACGCGTAGTTGCCGAGCGCGGTATCGCCCAGGAGATCCCGGTAGCGGCTCAGTTCGTCTTTCACCGGGTCCGCGACCACCTCGCCGGAACCACCGAAGGAAGCGCTTCCCCGGAGGAAGTCGTTGAAGGAACCGTCCGCGAAACCGGCGAACGCCGAGATGGCCGCGCAGGACAGGATGCCGAGCACCGTGCCCACGGCCTCGGACACCGACTCGGAGTTGCGCCGGATGAGGCGGGCAGCCGACGGGATGCTGAGGAGTAGTGGAAGGACTACCAGCGTTCCCGCGGTGTGCGCGATGAGGCCCAGTGACGCCGCACCGACGGCGAGCCCGAGGTATACCGGACGCTGGCGACGATGGGCGGCGAGCAGCGCGCCGACAGTGACGGTGAGACAGGCGGCGACCGAGGCTTCCTGCCTGGCCCCGAAGTCGAACGGCAGCCACCAGGCCAAGAATAGGAGCGCCGGGACTATCAGGCGTCGGCCTTTGGCCAGATCGCCGAGTGCGCCGCGTACACCTGCCCAGGTGAGGAGCGCGAACACCAGGGACGGGACGCGCAGCAGTACCGGCGCCGAGCCCAGTTTGACCCACCACGAATAAACCCACAGCAACCAGGTGAACGGTACGTAGGAATTGTTGTGGTACATGTAGTAATTACCGACGAAACCGGCATGGTCGTAATTCCTCGCCATGGCGTACATCCAGCCGTCGTCATGGGTCATCGGCGCGAGGAACAGCCATCCCAGCAAAGCCGCGCCGACGAGCAGATCGGCCGCACCAGGCCGGCGGCGCGCCCGTTTACGCCGTTTTCGCCCGCTGATCACCAAACAGGTCACGGCCGTGATTGCGCTCAGCGCAACGATGACCATAAGCGCCACTTTCACGGGCGACGGAACGGTGGAAAAACGATCGTCGACGCCAACAGTGACAGCCAAATCCGGACCGGGTAGCGTCGTGACAGCCGTGATCAACGCGTCGACGTCCGGCAGGGCGGACTCGCCCAGCCGATGCCCGTCCCTGCTGAAAACCAGCTGACCGGCGTCGGTCGAGATCCGATAGCGGCACGAGTCCGCCGGCACCGGGTCGCGAAAAAGTATTGTTGTGCCCAGCGTCGCGACGAGCGCCCCGTCCTCGGCGGTGAGGGCGAGCCCCTGCCTCTGATCCGGTTGGTCCGGATCGGTCGTGGCAAACAGGACATGCGCCGCGCGCAGGGTATCGGTCGCCGCGGCGGCGGCCACCGCACGGCAGGTGAATTCCGCCGTCAGGCTGGACGGCTTTCCCGCTTCGAGGGAAAGCAGGGTGGACACCGGTTCGCTCGAATGCTGCGGCCAGCTCACCGTCGGATCATTGACCGTGACCGGCGCGAATGGTAACGCCAGCGCGCCGGCAATCGTGACCAATCCGGTCAAAATCCCGAAAAACCTGAGTTTCTTTCCCGTTGAGCGGTACCCTTTCGGCTCGACAACGACGTCCGCGAGCGCGCTTCCGAGCATGGGCGGAGCGGACATCGGGACTCCCTCATGAACGGCAGGCGTGTGTCGGCTCGCAGCGACACTGCGCGGGCAGCACAATAATGCCGGTTCAGAGGTCTTGGATGTCTGTGGATTTCACTCGAATTCGAAGTTACGACATTCGGGGGTAACACCAGACCACTTTCTGTTGCGCCGCATGCAATCTCGACGTTTCGCAGCACCTACCGGCAGCGCTCACTGCTCGGTCGCGGTATGGGCGACCAGATCGGTGTAAGGCTGGAAAGCGCTGGGGCGGAGGTGGATGCCGTCCGAGTAGAGCAGGTCGGTATGCGCTTGGGCGAACCCATGCCAGTCGGCGACGCGGACGTTGGGGTATTTGGCCGGCATCGACGAGATGAGCTGGTTGTTGATGCCCTGCCAGTCCCGGTCGACATACAACGTCATCAGGACGACCCGCTTGCGGTCCCGCAGTTTGTCCAGTGCCGCGGTCAGCCGCGACTCGCCGATCAGGCCGTTGTCGCCGACGTGCAGGACGACGACCGGCGCCTGGTTGCCGCTGTCGTGGTCGGCGACGACCTGGTTGAGCACTTTGGCGGCTTGCGCGCCCTCCACAGCATCGGCGTTCACCGAACCGAAGGTCTGCTTCATCGTGGGCACCGCGCCCAGCATTACGGAGTCGCCGTAGGCCGAAACGGACAACGCGCTGGCGGCGATGCCGCTGACCGCACCCGCAGCACCCCCGGTACTGGCGGAGCCAGCCGAAGCGGCGGGGCTGTCGGTGCCCCGCACGACGAAGGTCGCGGCCACAATGACGGCGACGACGAACGCGACCAGCGCCACGCCGGGAACCGGCCCCAGCCGCCACGTCCGCAGTGTGCGCCAGGTGTTCCGGAAGCCGTTCTGCCGAAGAGGTTTCTCGATCATCTGATAACTCATTTCCGTGAGGGTGAAAACCAGGACCAGTCGGACGAACAGCAGTGCAGGCCCGTCGAGCGCGAGATCGAGGCCCGGCCGGGTGAACTGGAAGACCGGCCAGTGCCAGAGGTATAGGCCGTAGGACCGCTTCCCGATCGCGCGCAGCGGCTCCCAGGACAGCCAGCGAGCCACCGCTGTCTCGCGTGTCACGGCCGCGGTGAGGACCACCGCCGTGACACTCACCGCCGGCAGCCCATAGGAGTAGAAGCCCGGGCGGTAGGAATTCAGCCAGGGCACCGCAGCGATCAGCACCGCGAGACCGGCCAACCCCGCCAAACCCAGCCACCGAGGGGTACGACCAGGAGAAGCCGGAAGCCCGAGCTGGTCGCCATCGCGCAGCAACGCGAGCCCAGCGCCCAAAAGCAGGCCGAACGCGTGACTGTCGGTGCCGAAGTACCACCGCGAACCGTCGTTGTCATAAGGCACGCTCGCCGCGACGGTGCCGACCACCATCCACAACGCCGACGCTGCCGTCAAACCGAAAGCGACGGTCATCGCCAGCGCCTTCCTGGCGCGCCAAGTCGTTCCCCAGGCAAGGATCCCGGCCAGTACCAGCGGCCATACGAGGTAGAACTGCTCCTCGACCGCCAACGACCACAGGTGCTGCAGAACCGGCGGACGACCGGTCGCCGCGAAATAGGACCGGTGGTGCAGCACGTACCACCAGTTGGAGACGTAACCGAGCGCGGCCAGGAAGTCCCCGCGGAACTCGCGCAGCTGATCGCGCCCGGACACGGTCATCGCGACCGCCGTGGCGAGCACCACGACCACCAGTGCCGGGAACAGTCGTCGAGCACGGGCGACCCAGAACGACCTGAGCTCGATACGCCCCCGGACGAGCGCGCGGGACCACAGTTGCCCGGTGATGAGATAGCCGCTCAACACGAAGAAGACGTCGACGCCGATGGCTCCACCGCTCGCCCACGGCAGGTCCGCGTGAAAGAGGATGACCATGACCACGGCGAGGCACCGGAGACCGTCCAGCGCCGGATAGCGTGTGGATCGGCGGTCGATTTCCGCCATCGACGGCCGAGCGAGCTGAATCTGGGCATGGTTCACCCCGGGACCGTCCTTTCTGGATTCGGCGGGAAGTGCTACGACACGGTCTGCGGTGGTGGAATCTGGTCGGCGCGCACCTGGTTCCACAAGGTCGTCGCGCCGGGTTCCTTCGGAATCAACCGGTTGTGGTCGGCCGGGTAGAGCGAATGGGCATTGTCAGGTATTCGATGTTCTGCGGATCCACAGCGGACAGTTCATGGGCGAAGGACAGCAGCGGCGCCAACCCGGCCATCGATCTGGATCACGTGGTTCATCCGGAGCCCGGTCAGCGTCTCGGTGGCCTTGACCGCACACGCCAGCCCGCCGGTGTTCAACGCGGTGTTGTACATCGCCAGGCCGACCGCAGCGGGACGGCCACCGCCGGACGGGCACGAAGGTATGCGCACCATGGTGTCGCGGGGAATGCTGACCACCGTGGCACGCCGCCGATCGGCCGACAGGTGCACCACCATGGCGGTGTCCGAGCGGCTCCCGGTGTCCTGGCCGTAGGCCGCGTCGGCACCGGCACGGCTGTCCGAGCCGAGCAGCAGGATGTTCTCGGGCGCGCCCGCGGAATCCGCCCCCGCCGGCCGATCCGTGCCCAGCGCGGCGTCCACGTCCTGGCCCGCGATGTTCGCGTCCAGTTTGGCGTACGCGTACCCGGCACCGGCCGGCAGGACGATCAGCACCGCCAACAGCGTGAACCACCGTTTCGGATGACGACGCCTGGCCTCAGTAGTCATGCATCCAACAGTGCGGCCCGCGGGTCATCTCCCTGCGCGCGCTCTGTCACAGCTCTGTAATGCCCATCGCAACTCGCCGTCGAGTTGCGGTGCTTGGCGTCCGCAACCATCGCAACTCGCCGTCGAGTCTCAGAGTCCTTTGAGGAACTCCAGCAGGGCGGCGTTGACCTCGTCCGGGCGTTCCTGCTGGATCCAATGCCCACAGCCCGGCAGGTCCAGCACCCCGGTCAGGTTGGGCAGGATCTCCGGCAGCCGCGGAATCGTGTCCGGCGAGCTGAACGAGCGAACCGGGTCCCGGTCGCCGGTGATGTACAGCGACGGCGGCGTGATCTGCGTGTTCTGCCAGGGCGTGGTCAGTTCCCAGTTTCGGTCGATGTTGCGGTACCAGTTGAGCCCGCCGGCGAAACCGTTGCGCTCGTACTGGGCGACGAACGCCGCGATGTCCTCGTCGGTCAACCACGACGGCAGCGTTTCGGGTTCGCGTATGGGGTCCAGGAACCCGCCGCCCGGCGCGGTCAGCAGCGGCTTCGGCGCCTCACCCGCACCCCCGGCGAGCACCTTGCGGAACGTGGTAGTGACATCCCTGCTCAACTCGGCCTCGGCGATCCCGGGCTGCTGGAAGTAGATCTGGTAGAACTCCTCGCCGAAATGGCGACGCGCGATGCTCAACGGCGGTGCGGGTGAACGACGAGCGGGTGCGACGCTCAGGCCGGCGACGCCGCGCACGATGTCGGGCCGCATCAGGGCGGTGTTCCAGGCGACCGGAGCGCCCCAGTCGTGGCCGATGACCACGGCCCCCTCTTCGCCGAGCGCGCCGATGAGCCCGATCACGTCACCGACGAGGTGGAAGATCGTGTACTGGTCGACCCCCTCGGGCCGGTCCGTGCCGCCGAAACCGCGCTGGTCCGGGGCAACGACGTGGTAGCCCGCATCGGCCAGCGGCTGAAACTGGTGGCGCCACGAGTACCAGCTCTCGGGCCAGCCGTGCAGGAGCAGGACGAGTGGTCCCTCACCCTGCTCGGCGATGTGCATCGTGATCCCGTTGACCGATACTTCGCGATGAGTGGGCAAGACGTCTTCCTTACCTGGATGATCACTGACTTTCCCACCGTAGCAGGGGAGATCAGGCGCGAGCTTGCCGCCGCGAGAGGAGCCACCAGGCGCCGAGGCCGATCGGGATGATCAGCCAGCAGGACAGCAGCCGGTAGCCGAGCGCGGCGGCCGCGGCGGTGGCGTTGTCCGCGCCCAGCACCAGCAAACCGGCGGTGAGGCTGGTCTCGATGATCCCGAGACCGCCGGGGCTCAGCGGGATCTGCCTGATGACCTGGATGGTCAGGTACACCGCGCCGAGCTGCACGATCGAGATGTGCAGGCCGAACGCGTGCCCGACCAGGCTCAGGCACACGACGTCGGTCGCCCAGTTGGCCGCGGCCAGCCCGATCGCACCCGCCCAGTAGCGGCCCGAGAGCGAGCGGATCTCGATCCACTGGGTCCGCACGGCCGCGCGGATCTTCCCCCAGCGCGTGCTGACGACGGCGACGTCGAGGACGGGCCGGACCACCGACTGCACACCACCGCGGCGCTTCACCCACGTCACAGCCAGACCGGCGACCAGCACACACGACACCGTCGTCACCACGGCCCCGGAATGACCCACCGCGCCGAACAGCGCGACCGCTCCCCCGCCGACGCCGTACAACACGAACAGCCCCGCGATCGAGGCGATACCGGACAGCACCGTGACTGTGACCGCGGTGGCGCGCTCGGCACCGATCCGGCGGAACTGGTCGACCGCGAACGCCGCCGACACGATGCCGCCGGCGGGGAAGGTCATCGACATGGCCGAGCGGCTGTAGGTGATCGCCAGCACCGACCGCATCGGGGCGCCGACGCCGAACCCGGAGAACAGCCACTGCTGCTGGCGGGCGAACAGCCACATCGACAGCACCTCCGCCACCGCGGCCAGCCCCAGCAGCCCGAGGTTGACGCGGTCGACGGCGGCGACCAACTCGTCCCAGGCTGGGAACTCACGACGGACGAACCACACTGTCACGATGACGACCAGCCCGACCGCGGCGAGCGACATCCACCGGCGCCGCCAGGGCGCGGCCGACGTCTTCGCTTCGGTGGCGGTGGTCAGCGGAGCTGTCGCGCTCGTCATCGCCGACCTTCCCCAGACCGAGGGTAAGCGCTGGTCAGCGCCACGGCCGAGGCCTTCTCGGTGATGATGATCATGAACCCCTCGCAAAGTCGTCAATCGACTACATAGGTTAGAGTAGTCTTAGTGACCGACTAAGTCGCCAGTTGACTACATCACAGGCCCGGGAGGCATCGATGGTCACCCCCCAGCCGGCCGCCGAGCCCTGCGGACCACGTCGCCGTGACGCCGCGGCGACACGCAGCGACCTGCTCACCGCCGCTCGGCTGCACCTCACCCGCGGCGGGTTCGAAGGCACCAGCACGCGGGAGGTCGCCGCGACGGCCGGCGTCAACCAAACCCTGGTCTACCGCTACTTCGGCTCGAAGGAAAAGCTCTTCGAGGAGGCCGCAGCGCAGTCCGACGCGCACCGGGAAGCCCAAAAGGCACTCAAGGACGTCCCCCTCGAGCAACTGCCTAAGACCCTGCTCGACGTCGTGCTCGACGCGGGCACGACCTGGGGCGGCTCCGGTCCGCCCGACGGGTTCATCGCGTTCCTCACCGCCGCGAGCCACGATTCGATCCGCGAGCTCATCTGCGACCGGCTCACCACGACGTTCAGCGAAGACCTCGGTTCGCGGCTGCCGGGCGCCGACCCCGAACTCCGCGCGGAACTCTTCGCCGCGACGCTGATCGGCCTCAGCCTGATGCGGCACAAGATCGGCACCCCCGCGCTCGCCGTCACCGACCGGGACACACTGGCGCCTTACGTGGACTCGATCGGCCAGGTCCTCTTCGCCGCACCGGCGACCAAGGCCCCCGAATAGGCGCTACTGCTCGACGTCGGCGGGTGCGTCCAGACGGCTCGGCAGACGGCCGCGGAGCAGCCAGTAGACGACGAGCGCGACCAGCGCGAGCCCGAAGGCGATGATCAGGTCGCGGCCGGACTGCTGGGTGAGCGCGATGACGACCCCGGCGATCGCGATCACCGGCGGCAACGGCCACAGCGGCATCTTGAACGCCCGCACGAGTCCCCGATCTCGGATTCGGCTGACCACGGCAGACACCGCTACCAGCACGTAGATGGTGACGATCACGACGCCGGTGAAGGTGATCAGGTCCGCGAGCGAACTGAACACGCACAACAGCCCGTTGCCGACGAACAGGAACGCGAACCCGTAGACCGGCACCTTCGACTTCGCCGACACGTGCCCGAAGAACCGGCCGACCGGTCCGGGGAACAGCCCGTCCCTGGCGGCGGCGTAGTAGATCCGCGCGTAACCGAGGTTGGCCGCCAGGCCCGTGTCGAACATCGCCACCACCACGCCGGCCAGCAGGATCGTCGCGCCGACCGGCCCCATCACCTGGTGGGCGATCAGGGACAGCGGCGAGTCGTCGGCCATCGTCGCCCCGAGATCACCGATGGCGAAGGTCGCCGCGATCACCGCGAGCACCTCCACGACGACGGCGATCCCGACCGCGGCCATCACGGCCCGGGGCAGCGTCCGCCGCGAACCGCGAGACTCCTCGGCGAAGTACAGCGGCCAGTCGTAGCCGTTGAACGCGAACAGCGCCGGAACGACCGCGGCGAACAGCCCGGCGGTGCCGACGCCGCCGAGTACGCCGCCCTTGGCCGTCGTCGGCTGCGTGAACGGGTGGCTGGCCGGGTCGACATGGCCGAACGCGAGCACGGTGAACACGAGAATGACGGCGAGTTCGAGGACGAGCATGGCGCCGGCCACCCAGCTGACCGGCGTGATCCGGCCGACCGACAGCGCGGTGACCAGCACCATCATGCCCAGAGCCACCCAGGCGACCGGCAGACCGCCGGGCACCAGCGAGGAGAGGTAGGTCGACGCCGCCGTGAGGATCGACGCTGTCGACGTCAGCCCGAGCAGCAGGAACAACACGGCGGTCATGCCACCCCAAACCGGCCCCAGCGCGCGCCGCACAATCGTGTAAGCGCCGCCGGCGGACGGGAAGACAGAGCCGACCTCCGCGTAACACAGCGCCATACTCACCGCGATCACGGCGCCGATCACGAACGCCCACACCACCCCCGTGCCCGCCGAATCCAGGCCCGAGCCGTAGACGAGGAACACCGACGTCGTCGGCGAAATCGCCGAGATCGCTATCGCCAGCACGTTCCACGGCCGCAAAGCCGCAGCCTCCAGTCCGCCCGCGGGCGCGCTCCTGATCATCGACGAAGGATGCCAGACGGTGCGGTTCGCGGCGAGCCATTCCGGCGTCCCGGCAGCAAGAATTCACCGAATAGCGCGGACGGAAAGTCCTTTGATCACCATCAATGGTGAAGTCGAGGTAGCGCTGAGCGATGACGATAGGCCGAACGGGTTTTCCTCTTTCCGGCGATCTTTTCGTGACCAGTGGGAATGGGAATGCGCGTTTGATCGACTTGATTCGACTGAGTTCCGGCCGTGGAATCCGTGGCAGGATGCCACGGATTGACGCAGCAGCCCCGACGACAAGAGGTACTGGTGACGACTTTCGAGTCGCGAGTGAGGGAAACCACGCGCGAGGAGATCGTCGATCCGGCGGAAGCGGAGGACTTCCTTCGGCAGTTCCACGCCGAGGAACCCGCCGCGCGCGAACAGAACCTGCGATCGAGGATCGAAGAGGCGCGGGCGGAGATCGGCGAAACGGGCGGATACCGCCACACTTCGGCAGAATTGGCGTTCGGTGCCCGCGTCGCCTGGCGCAATTCGGCGCGCTGTATCGGCCGGCTCTACTGGCGCGGCCTGCGGGTCCGGGATCGGCGGAACGTGACCGAGGCCGCCGACATCGCCGCCGAGTGCGTCACGCACCTGCGGGCGGCCACGCACGGCGGGAAGATCCGCTCGGTCATCACCGTGTTCGCCCCCGACACCGCGGCCGGCCCCGGACCGCGGATCTGGAACGAGCAGCTCATCCGGTACGCCGCCTACCCGACGCGTGACGACTTCGTCTGCGGCGACCGGCGATCGCTCGCCTTCACCGAACTGGTCCGCGCGCTGGGCTGGAACCCGCCCGCCCAGCGCGGGCCGTTCGACGTGCTGCCGCTGGCGATCGGGCGCGGCCGGGACCGGCCCGAGCTGTTCGACCTTCCCGGCGACGCCGTGCTGGAAGTACCGCTGATCCATCCCGACTTCGGCTGGTTCGCCGAGTTCGGCCTGCGCTGGCACGCGGTCCCCGCGATCAGCAACATGTGCCTCGAGATCGGCGGCGTCCGGTACCCGGCGGCGCCGTTCAACGGCTGGTACATGGGGACGGAGGTCGGCGCGCGCAACCTGGCGGACGTCGACCGGTACGACCTGCTCCCCTCGATCGCCCACGGAATGGGCCTGTCGACCGAGTCCGAGCGCACGCTCTGGCGCGACCGCGCGCTGGTCGAACTGACACTGGCCGTCCAGCACTCCTTCGACGTCGCGGGGGTCACGATGACCGACCACCACACGGAGTCGAAGCGCTTCCTGACCCATCTCGAACGCGAGGAGAACGCCGGACGGCGATGCCCGGCGGACTGGAGCTGGATCGTCCCGCCGGTCTCGGGCAGCCAGACGCCCGTTTTCCACCGCTACTACGACGAACCCGACGACTCCCTCCGCCCCGCCTTCCTGCCGCCGGATCGGTGAGGGCGGGCGCGAAAGACCCCTCGGGGCCACCCTTGTGGCGTTAGAAGCCACAAGGGTGGCCCCGAGGGAACGCCACACCCCCTCAGGAACCCGCCAGGTATTCCGCGGCGGTGCGGAGGCTGACGTAGGAGCCGCTAAAGGTGTCGATGCGGTCGCCGTCACCGTGGTCGAGGCCAGGTGCTCCGGTCTCGACACGGATGTAAGCCAGGCCGGCCGTGGCCAGGGCGGCGAGCATCGAGCGCACGGTGGCGTGCCGGTGGGCTTCGCGGGTCACCACGACGACGTTCCGGAACCCTTCTGCCGCTTCGAGAACCGTGTCGACGTCGACGCCGGACACCTTGAGCGCGCGGCTGCCCGGGACCAGCTCGGTCAGGTGCGCGCCAAGACCCCAGGGCATCGGGCCGGCCGCGATACTGGGCTCCGACACGACGTCGACGACCAGTGCCGGACCTTCCAGCCGGGGGTTTCCCTGGATCCGGAGCGCCTTGCGGGCCGCTTCGAGGCCGAGCCGGCGGTCCACCGGTTCGACCCGCGCCGGGGCCGGTGGTTCACCCAAGGCGGCCGTGCGTGCGGACGCCTCGGCCAGCCGTTCGATCGGCAGCTCGCCCGACTCGACGGCCGCGACGATGGTGGCGGTGATCCGGTCGAGGACGTCCGCGTCGAACGCGGCGCCGCCGATGCACAGCGCGTCCGCGCCGGCCGCCAACGACCGGACGGCCGCGCTGCCCAGGCCGTCGTGCCTGCCCAACTCGCCCGAGACCGCGCCCATCTCCAGCGCGTCGGTGATGATCGCGCCGGTGAACCCGAGCTCGCCGCGGAGCACTTCGGTGAGCGCCTTGGCATTGAGTGTCGCGGGCTGGTCGCCCCACGCGGGGACCACCAGGTGACCGGTCATGATCGACCGGACGCCGGCCCTGATCGCCGCGGCGAACGGGACGAGCTCGACCGCGCGCAGCTCCTCCTCGGTCCGCTGCAGTACCGGCAACGCCACATGCGAGTCCTCGGTGGCCGCGCCGTGCCCCGGGAAGTGCTTGGCACACGCCGCGACGCCGTACTTCTGCATCCCGGTCACGTACGCCGCGACGTGCGGCGACGCCCGTACAGGATCCGAACCGAACGCCCGCACCCCGATGATCGGGTCGTCGGGCGTCAGCGTCAGATCCGCGCACGGCGCCAGGTTCACCGTCACTCCGCAGGCCGCCAGCCGCTCACCGAGCGCGGCCGCGACCGCGGTGGTCAGCTCGACGTCGTCGGCAGCGCCGAGGGCGAGCGGGCCGGGCACGAACGACCCGGTCGCGACGTCGAGCCGCGTGACGTCCCCGCCCTCCTCGTCGACACCGATCACGACATCGGCCCGTTCCGACCGCAGGCCGGCGGTCAGCGCGGCCACCTGCTCGTCGTCGACCACGTTGCGGCCGAACAGGATCACCCCGCCGAGGCCCTCACCGAGTCTGCGGCGCAACCACTCCGGCGCGGTCGTGCCCGCGAAACCGGGCAGCAGAACGGATTCGGCGAGCTTTCGTGGAGACTCCGCAGCAGAGGACAACAGCTATCCCTTCACCGCGCCGGCGGCCACGTTGGCCACCAGCTTGCGCTGGACGAGGAGGAAGAACACCAGTGCGGGCACGGCGTAGATGACCGACGCGGCCATGATGCCGCCCCAGTCGACGGTGAACGCCGTCCGGAACGAAGCGAGCCACACCGGCAACGTCTTCTTGTCGTCATCGGTCATGAACACCAGTGCGAAGAGGAACTCGTTCCACGCGGTGATGAAGCTGAACACCGACGTGGTCACCAGACCGGGTCCCAACAGCGGCAGCGTGGCCCGGCGGAACGCGCCCGTCCGGCTGCAGCCGTCGATCATCGCTGCCTCTTCGAGCTCGTACGGGATGCCGTTGATGAAGCCGTACAGCATCCAGACCGTGAACGGCAGCGTCGTGGCGAAGTACACCAGCAGCAGCGACGGCAGCTGGTTGAGCAGCCCAGCGTCCCGCATCAGCAGGTACAGCGGGATGAACAGCGCCTCCACCGGCGCCAGCTGGGCCACCAGCACCAGCAGCAGGAAGCCTTTGCGGCCGCGGAAGCGCATCCGAGCCAGGGCCGCGGCGGCGAGCACGCCCGCGACCAGTGCCAGCAGTACCGAACCGATCGTGACGATCAGGCTGTTGGTCAGCGCGGTGAGCAGGCCGGCCTTGGACAGCGCGGTGGTGAAGTTCGAGAACGTGGCCGAGAACGGGATCAGGTCGTAGCGCGGTGACAGGACGTCGCCGGGCGTCTTCAACGCCGTGGTGAACAACCAGTACGTCGGGAAACCGAACAGGATCGCCGCGAACACGCCGATCACCGACAGCCCGATCCGCTGGGGCAGGGTCTTGTTCACGAGAGGTCGCCCTCCTTCGTCCGGACCAGCAGCTGCACGTACCTCGCGGTCAGCAGCAGCAACATGAGCAGCATCAAGGATGCGATCGCCGACGCGGCGCCGAAATGGCTACCGCCGATGCCCTTGAGGTACAGCGAAATCGGCAACGTGGTGCTCCCGCCGTCCGGGCCGCCCTGGCGGATCGCCCAGACCTGCGCGAACACCTTGAAGTCCCACAGCACCGACAGGAACGTCATCATGGTCATGATCGGCTGGATGGCAGGCCAGCTGACCGCCCAAAACGCCTGCCATGGGCTGGCGCCGTCGATCCCGGCGGCCTCGTACTGCTCCTTCGGCACCCCCAGCAGCCCGGCGTACAGGGTGAACGCCACGAACGGGACGGCACCCCACAGGATCAGCAACCCGATCACGGTCAGCGTGGAAAAGCCGGTGGAGAACCACGAATAGCCGATGAAGCTGTGGAACCCCAGCTTGTCCAGCGTCTTGTTGAGGATGCCGTACTGCTGGTCGAAGATCCACTGGAAGACCGTGGTCGTGGCGACCACCGGGGTGGCCCAGGCCAGCACCAGCGTCACCTGCACGATCACCCTGATCACCGGGCCGAGGTGCCGCATCAGCAGCGCGACGGCGAGGGCCACCAGCAGCGTGGCGAGCACGATGGCGAGGGTGAACACCACCGTCCGGATGGTGATCGTCCAGAAGCCGGGGTCGGTCAACGTCGCGGTGTAGTTCGCGAACCCGACCCACACCGTCTTGCCGCTGACCAGCTCGCCCAGGTCGAGCTTGCGGAGGCTGATCCCGAGCATCTGCACCGTCGGCCAACCCAGCAGCACCAGGATCGAGACCAGTGCGGGCAGGATCAGCAAGTACGGCGCCACGCGTTCGCCGGTACGTCCGCGCCGCCGGGGCGCGGGAGGGCTGACAGGCGGCGACGCCGGCGGGAGGGTTCCCGTCGGCGTCGCCGCTTCCTTGGTGGATGTCATCAGCCGATGAGCTTGTTGAGCGCGGCGTCGGCATCCGCGGTCGCCTGGTCGATGCTCTTCTTACCGGTCAGGTAAGCGGTCATCATGTCCTTGAGCGGGTTCTGACCGGACTCGACGTCGCCCCACTTGGGGCTGGCCGGCACGGCGCGGCCGTTCTTCGACGCCACGGCCATCACGGCGCCGAGCGGGGACGAGTTGAGCGCGCTGACGTCGGTGGACGTCCCTGGCACGTAACCGGCCGCGGCCAGCTGCGTCTGGTACTTGTCGGTCGAAAGCAGTGCCAGGTAGGCCTTGGCCAGGTCCTGGTTCTTGCTGTTGACCGGGATCGCCAGGTTCGAGCCGCCGAGGAACACCGGCGCGGTCTGGCCCGGGGTCTTGCTCGGGATCGGGAAGGCGCCGGTCTTGTCGGTCAGGCTCGGGTCGGTCTTGGCCGCGGTGGCCAGCTCGTAGGGCGCGCCGATGAACATCGCGACCTTGCCGCCGCCGTAGATACCGGCCTGGGCCGGGTTGCTCTCGTCGTTGTCCTTCGGCGCGGTGGTGCCGGAAGCGTCGACGAGCTGCTTGTAGAAGTCCAAACCGGCCTTCGAGCCCGCACTGTCAAGCGAGGCCTTGAAGGACGAGCCGCTGGCCGTGGCGATGTCGCCGCCGTTGTCCCAGATGAACGACAGCAGCGTGTACCAGTACTGGCCCGGCAGGTACAGCGACTGGAAGTTGGGGTCGCTGCCGAACTTGGTCTTCAGCTTGGCGATGTCGGCCAGCCACTCGGCGTCAGAGGTGGGCGGCGCGGCGATACCGGCCTGGGCGAACAGGTCCTTGCGGTAGATCACCTCTCGGTTGGCGGCGTAGAACGGCACGCCGTAGGTCTTGCCGTCGAACTGGCCCGAGGCCTTCAGCCCGGCCAGCCACTGCGGGCCGTTGAAGGTGTTGACCGAGCTCGTGAGGTCGGTCAACACGTTCTGGTTGGCGAACGCCGGGGTCTGCGTGTTGCCGATCTCGATCACGTCCGGCGGGGTGCCGCTGGCCAGCGCGGTGACCAGCTTCTGCTGGATCCCGTCCCACTGCTGGACCTCGTACTTGACCGTGGTGCCCGGGTGGGCGGCCTCGAACTCCTTGTTCAGGCCGTCGGTCAGCGTGGCCGGCGCGGAGCCGGACATGAGCCAGACGGTCAGCGTTGCGTTCTGCGGCGCGGAGCTGGCGGAACTACCGCCGGAGCCGGCGCAGCCCGCCGTCAAGAGAGTCATGGCGGCGGCGCCCGCCACCAGCTTGAGCCAGCGCTTCACTCGTGCCGTCCTTTCGATGCCAACCCGGCGACCGGACGCCGCCAGGTGGTATAGACCAATGCACGGAGAGTGGTACGTACCACAGCGGGTGTCAAGGCACTTGCCAAGACGTTGTGTAACAGTCTGGGTTCGCTCACTGTGGGTCACCGTGCGGACACGGCAGAACACCGGGCCCGACCAGCGTTGGCGACCGCCTGTCGTCCGAATTGTCGTTCTGCGGCAATATCTTTGACCTGGCCTTTGACCAGCGCGAATACCGATGACCGGGACAAGCCGCGCGGTATCCGTTGTCCCGCCGACAATTCGTCGCCCGGTACCGGCACCCGTTAGTAATTCTTGACATGCGTGACTATCTTGACGATCTTCGACACAAAACCCGTGGACAGGACGGGGCACCGTCGAGTGGGATGAAACCGGTCAATCCCGACGATCTCGAGCCCCGACTTGGAGCGCCGCCATGCCCCGTTCGCGTCCTGGCGAAGTGGCCATCGAAGCAGGTTTGGTACGCCGCCTGCTCGCGGCGCAGTTCCCGCGATGGGCGGATCTTCCGGTCAAACCCGTCGGCTCGCCGGGAATGGACAACATGACCTTCCGGCTCGGTACGGACATGTCCGTCCGGCTGCCCCGGCTGCCCCGCTGGGCCGGACAGGTCGACCGGGAGCAGCGGTGGTTGCCGGTCTTGGCCCCGCACCTGCCGCTCGCCGTTCCCGTGCCACTCGCGAAGGGCGAACCGGGCGAGGGCTACCCCTTCGGCTGGTCGGTCTACCAGTGGCTGGACGGTGAAAACGCCGTCCCCGAACGCCTTGGCGATCCGCGGCAGGTCGCCGCCGAGCTGGCGGACTTTTTCGGCGCGCTGCAGCGGATCGACCCCACGGGCGGCCCGTCGCCCGAGTGGAGCAACGGTTTCCGCGGTGTGCCGCTGGCCGACGAGCGCGATTCGTCGGTCGTGGGCAGCCGGATCGGAGCCAAAATCGCGGCCTGGGACGGACTTGCCGACACCGACGCCGTGACGGCGGTTTGGGAAGCGGCGCTGGCGGCGCCGAAGTGGGATGGCCCGCCCACCTGGATCCACGGGGACCCGGCGCCCGGGAACCTGCTGGCCACCGACGGCAGGCTGAGCGCCGTCATCGACTTCGGGACGGTGGCGGTGGGTGATCCCGCCTGCGATCTCATCGCCGCGTGGACGTTCCTGCCCACCGGCGCCCGGGAAACCTTCCGGGCCGCGATGTCGGTCGACGACGCGACCTGGGCGCGCGGTCGTGGCTGGGCACTGCCCGCGCTCCTGCCCTCCCCCGACGAGCTGTCGGACCCGCAACGCGCCGAACGCGTCCGGCACCGGATCGACGAGCTGATCGCCGACCACCGGCGGGGTTGGCGCGGCTGATCCCGGGGCCCCTCCCGGACAAGCTTCGCTGGCCGGGGCACCTCCCGTTTGACATCATGAGCGTCATGACGATCTTGAGCCTGCCCGACGGCAGGCAGCTGAGCGTATGCATCTCGGGCCCCGAGGACGGCACTCCGCTGATCTACCACCACGGCACCCCGAGCGGCCTGAACCAGATTCGCGTCCTGCGCCGCGGCGCCCATGAGCGTGGGCTGCGATTCGTGACGTACAGCCGTCCCGGTTACGGGGAGTCCACGCGGCTGCCTGGCCGCGACGTCGCCGCGGCAGCATCCGATGTCGAAGCGCTGCTTGATCACCTGGGCGCGTCGCGGTGCCTGGTCTCCGGCTGGTCCGGCGGCGGACCGCACGCGCTCGCGTCGGCAGTCCTGCTGCCCGAACGGGTGGCGGGCGTCCTGGTCATCTCGGGGGCCGCGCCACACGACGCGACGGGTCTGGACTTCCTCGGCGGAATGGGCGAGGGAAACCTCGAGGAGTTCGGGCTGGCGGCCCAGGGTGAGGCCGCGCTGCGTCCGGCGCTCGAGACCATGGCCGGGCCGATGGCTACCGCGGACTTGGCGATGCTGACCGCGGACATGGGATCGCTACTGCCCGACGCCGACCGAGACGCCCTCACGGGCGAGTTCGGCGAAGACCTCGCCGAGGCGATCGCCGCAGGCGTCCGTGGCGGCGTCGACGGCTGGATCGACGACGACCTGGCGTTCCTGCAACCGTGGGGATTCTCCCTTGACGAGCTGGCCGTCCCGAGCTTCGTCTGGCAGGGCAGCGAAGACCTGATGGTCCCGTTCGCGCACGGTCAATGGCTCGCGAAGAACCTCCCCGGCGCTGTCGCCCACCTCGAGCCCGGCCAAGGCCACCTGTCGATCGTCGCGACCTTCGCCACCACCATGCTCGACGAACTCGCCCACACCCTCTAGTACTACGTAATTCCGTAGATAAGGAGAGCCTGTTTACGGAATCTACGGAATATCGTAGGATCCGTCTGTGGATACGGAGAGTCGGCTCGCCGAGCTCGAAGCCAGGGTGACGGCGTTGGAGAGCGAGAAGCCGGCACCGGGCGGAGGGCACGACCCGGACGTCTTCTGGGCGTTGATCGGGCTGCGAGAGCGGGTGAAGGATCCGAACGGTGCGGTCCTGTTCACCGGCGCGGTGAAGCTGCCATCCGGCGAACACTACGAGTGGCAGCAGGGCCACCTCACCGACGACATCCTCGGCGTGGACTGGGCGGAAGTCAGTGGCTCGTTCGCCGCGCTGGGCCATCCGGTGCGCCTCCTGCTGCTGGGCCGCATCCTCGGCGGCATCCGCTCGGTGGCCGAGCTCCAGGAGCTCGACGAGGTCGGCACCACCGGCCAGCTCTACCACCATCTGAAGCTGCTGGTGGCGGCGAACTGGCTGGAAGTCGCCCACCGCGGCCACTACGTAGTGCCCGGACATCGGGTCGTCCCGCTACTGGTCCTGCTCGCGGCGGCGCGGCCGCCCGGTTGACACCCCGCTTGAGCTACTGGAGGGGAAACGCATGCCCACTTTCACCCGACGCACCATGATCGGCACGGTCGCGGCCGGTGCTGCGGCTTCGCTGCTGCCGTCGACGCCGGCAGCCGCATCCGGCACGGTCAAACCGCAGGTCGACGCGACGCTCACCCGAGCGATCGCCGCCGGCTTCCCAGGACTCGTCGTCGGGGCGTTCGACGGGAACGACGGGTACGTCGCAGGCGCGGGAACGACGGCCGGCCCAGGTTCGCCGAAACCCGACGGCCGAACCATCTACCAACTCGGTTCGATCACCAAGACGTTCACCGCGCTCCTGCTCGCCGAGGCCGTCGAACAGGGCGTCATCCGGCTGGACGACCCGCTGGCCCGCTACCTGCCCCGTCAGCTGACGCTGCCCAAGCCGGCACACGGCGAGATCAGGCTGCGCGATGTCGCGACGCAGAGTGCCGGGCTTCCGTCGCTGCCCCCGAACCTCCTGACGCAGCCCGGATTTGATCCGCAGGACCCGTACGCGACGTACACCGAGCAGGACCTCGCCGACGGCTTGCGCGCGACGAAGCTCGTGAGCCAACCAGGCACGGCCTACCTGTACTCCAACCTCGGAGTCGCGTTGCTCGGGCAGGCCATGGCCAACCTCGCGGGCACGGACTACGCGAACACCGCGCGCCGCTTCGCGACAAGTCCACTGGGCCTCCGTGACACGACTCTCGGGCTTACCTCCGAACAGTTGGCGCGTAAGGCCTCCGGACACGCCACGGACGGCACGCCCACCCCGGACTGGCACCTGCCGACGTTCGCCGGCGCCGGCGCGCTCTACGGGACAGTCGACGATCAGATGCGCTACCTGCACGCGTTGTTCGGCCAGGCACCCGTGCGGCTGCGACCAACGCTGAAGCTCGTGCAGCAGCCGATGTTCACCCCACCGACGACGGCCAACCTGCGGCTCGGCCTCGCCTGGCACATGACGCCGCTGCCGACCAGCAAGCGGACCATGGTCTGGCACAACGGCGGCACGGGCGGGTTCACGACCTTCACCGGGTTCTGCCCGCAGACCCGCACCGGCGTCACCCTGCTGACGAACATCTCCAAGCTGGACCAGGTAGACGAAATCTCCGTGAAGCTTCTGGACGCGCTGGACGCCCGGCACGGCTGATCGAGGACGAACGCTTGACGTGGCAAGGTCATCCTGCGAACCTCAGGCGACCCGAACGGGTCGCACAGGAGGACAGCTGAATGGTCGAGGCGAGCCTGGGCGCGCCGCCACTCGCCTTCATCCGGGGACTTCTCTTGCGGGGAACCCCCATGCTGGCCCTCCCGCCGGACCAAACGCCCGACCACACGGTCCCGGCGATGGAGCGACTCGCGGACTCGCTTGTCGTGCGGGCGTTCCGGTTCGCGATGCTCATCCCGCTGCTGTACCGAGTCGCCGCGTTCCCCAAGGTGCTGACCGGGTTCATCGTCTCGAACGGCTCGCTCGGGCTGGCCTCCGTGCTCGGCGTCTCGATTCCGGCCGTGGCGCTGAACATCGTCGCCGTCGTCCGGCTGCTGCGCGGGCGCGGTACGCAAACCAAGTTGGCTGGCCGGATCGTGGTCGCCGACCTGGCGGTGGGGCTGCTGGTCAACCTGGTCGTCGCGGTGACCGCCCCGGTGTCGGTCCAGCCGTTCGCGATCGACGTGGCGTGGACCTGGCTGGTCGGCACGATCACGTTGTGGACGTTGTCGTTCGGCGTGCCGGCGGCGATCGTGCTGCTGGTCGCCGCCGCGCCCTTGCGGGTGTTGCTGACCTGGGCCGGCGGAGACGGCGTAAGTCAGACGCTCGCGGTGAACCGCGGCGTGGGCGGGGTGATCGCGCTGGCGGTGGCGATCGTGACCGCGGGCGGCGCGCTGATCCTGGTCGGCGTCGGCACCCGGTTCGCGCTGGGCATCGGCATCGGACGCGGGCGCGACGCCGAGCGCCTGCACAACCAGCGTGTGCTGCACGACAGCGTGTTGCAGACGCTCGAAGCGATGGGAACCGAGACACCGGGCGACGACGAACAGGCGGCGGAGCGGTTGCGCGAGATGCGCGTCGCCGCGCGGGCCCAAGCCGCAGAACTGCGTCGCGCGCTTATCGAGCCGGCGTTCGAGGAACCGTCGGCAGGTCTCGCGGCGGACCTCGCCACGCTCGCCACCGAGATGACCAGGGAAGGCCTGCGAACCGATCTCGTGGCCGCGGCGAGCATCACTAGGGACAGCACCCTGCCGGAACCCCGGCGCGCGGCGATGCGCGAAGCCGTCCGCGAGGCGTTGCGGAACACGGTCAAGCACGCCGGCACCACGCAAGTCGTGCTGCGCATGGAGGAACGGGACGGCGGCATCACCGTGATCGCCCGCGACCACGGACAAGGCTTCAGCGTCCAGGACCGCCCGGCGGGTTTCGGCATCAGCCAGTCGATTGTCGCCCGGCTCGCCGAAGTCGGCGGCCGCGGCACCATCGATTCCAGCCCCGGCAACGGAACCAGAGTGACCCTCTGGGTTCCGCGCTAACTCGCTTTGTCCGTTGAATCAGGCTTGTGGCCAGGAACGGTCACTTGCGAAGCGTCAGCAGGACAAGAAGCGCGAGCGCGATACCGACAGCCACTGCGACAATGCCGAACGCCATCCGGTGGGTTCGCAGTCCGGGAATCAGCCGGTCCACTGCGAACCGCCCGGGACCGCTGAGGGCGAGGGTTGCTGCCACCGTGGCGACAGTCAGTTCGTACTCGAAGCCCGTGGGGATGAAAAAGCCTCCGTGCCATTTGACCGCGACAGCGTTGATCATCGTACCGACGATGGCCGCTCCTGATAGCGGTGTCAGTAGTCCCACGGCCAAGCCGAGACCGCCTAGAAATTGAGATCCGCCGGCGACCACCGCCATCACCTGCCCGCCGGTATAACCGACCGATGTGAAATAGCGGGCGGCGCCGGCCAGTCCGGGGCCACCGAAAGATCCGAACAGCACCTCTGCGCCGTGGGCGGCCATGGTCGAGCCTACAACGAGGCGCAGCAGGAGAAGTCCGATGTCATGTGGACGCGTGGGCTCGGCCGTCGAGAGTGGTGTGGACGCGAGGTGAGCAGTGGAGGACGTGGTGGTCATACCTATCTCTCTCCATAGCAGCAATTGAGTGACAATCGACTGAAGGACGCGGGCGAGCGTGTCAAGGCCGCCGAACCCGGGTGCGGCTCACTGTTCGAGGATGACCAGGGCACCGTTCACTACGTTTCGGCTCCTGTGCCTGCTGTAGATCGCCATCGTGCCTGCCCCGAGGATGACCGGCACGCATCCGAGGAGCACGATCATTCCCGCTGACGCGCCGACGGAAATCAGCAGACCGGCGAGCGCCGGGCCGATCACGGACCCGATGCGCCCCAACGCAGAAGCCCAGCCGACCCCGGTGGTTCTGGCGGCCTGTGGGTAGAGCGAGGCGGCCACACCGGCTTGCCCGACCAAAGCCGCGGTCAGCCCACCGCCGATCCCGGTGAACACCAACAGCACCGCCGCCTTGCTCAGCGGAACGGTCGCCACAGTTGCCATGAGTCCGGCAGCTAGAACGCAGGTCACCATAAGAACACGAACTGTCGGCCAACGAGTCGAGCAGACGATGACCACCAGCGCACCGGCTAGTCCACCGACGCCCAGGGCCGCAACCCCCAAAGGTGCTGCTGTCCGGGTGAATCCGTAGCCGGTCATGAAGGTCGGCACCCAGGAGGACAAGCCGTAATAGGCGGCGAAAAGGAGGAAAGCGAACGCCCACAACAGCACAGTTCGAACAGCAAGGCCACCAGTGAAGATCTCCCTCACTCCGGCGGCCTGCGACTGCTTCGGTTCGTGCTGCGAAGGCGCCGGGGTTTCCTTCCGCAGAAATCGCCACAGAAACGGGAGCAATAATGCCGGACAGACTGCGCCGACCCAGAACATCGATGTCCAGCCGTAACTCGTGATCAGCCGGCCGGCGGTGAGGCCGCCGAGCAGTGCGCCACCGGATATTCCCATTGTCACCAGTACGGCGATCATCTCACGACGGTGGCCAGGATTGTGGGCGGTGGCGAACGACACCGCAGCGGGCAACACCAGTCCTAGGCCGACTCCGCCGATCAGGCGGACGATGGTCATCGTCTCGATGTTGGTGGACAACGCGGTGAACACCGATCCCACGGCGTAAAGGCAGACGCCGGTCAGGATTACCGTTCGCCTGCTGAATCGAGCTGAGGCTCGACCACACACCAGGTAACCGATCACCACACCGATGTTGGTGACGGTAAGTGGCGCGGTGAAGGCGGCCGGACTCACCTGCCATTGTTTGGCGAGCGTCGGTACGGCGAGCCCGAGCGATGTTGTGTCATAGCCGTCGAAGAGTACGGCCAGGAAAGTCAGTATGACGACCGGCCAATTCGACAGGGTCCCCCCACTGTCCGCCGTCGCTCTACCGCGTAAAATGGAATTATCCATCTGCATTACCTCACTATGGGTGTACACAGCACGAACCGTCATGGTGGGTCGCGAAGGCCACAACAGACAAGGATTGAGCGGATCGGAATCCAGGCCGCGCTCGCTGAGCCGGCCATGATTACCCGATTGTTGACGACCGAGAGGAACGCCGTCAGAAGTCGCCGACGTTCGGCGCGTTGTTCATTCAGTCGCTGTACTGGTGCCCACCGTTTTCGGTGTAGGCATCCTCGGCGTAGAGATCGAGAGTGTGGATGAAGGGGAAATCGTTGAAGGAGAACAAGCACGCGTCGTCGCTGCCGCTATCGTTGGCATGCTCGTGCCAGGCCCAGGAGGGGACACAGAATATGTCGTTCTCCTGCCAATCGAACCGGTTGCCGTTGATGATCGAGTGACCGCGACCCTTGGCGACGTGGTAGACAACCGATCCGGTGTGGCGGTGCGCGGTAGTGGCCAGTCCGGGCGCGAGCAGTTGCATATGCGCGCCCATCGTCGGCATCACGGATCCACCGGTGGCCGGGTTGACGTACTCCATGATCACGCCGTCGTAGGGCGAGCCGCCGGTAACCCTGGCTTGGTTGAGCAGCGCCTCGTAGGTCATCTCCCACGGATAGGCGAGCAACGGCGAATACCGCTTCTGCCAGCTGCGCCCGACAGGCTTGAGAATCCCGGCGCCGTGTTCGAGCAGGGAGGCGCCGATGACTTTGCCTGGTTGCTGATGCAGGTCGGGGTGTACTTCGTAGAAGTTCGCGTCCACCGTGTTGACCAGTGGGATATCCAGGCCGTCCTGCCAGATGACCGGAGTGTCCGCCGAGTCGTTGCCGTGTTCGTGCCACGTGCCGCTCGGGGTGATAGCGAAGTCACGAGGGCCGACTTCGAGACGATCCCCGTCGACGATCGTCCAGGCACCTTGGCCCTCGACGACGAACCGCAGGGCTGCCGCGGCATGGCGGTGGGCGGTCATCTTTTCGCCGGGGTTCATGATCTGCAGTCCACTGTAGAGGAGGCCGACGGCCGCGCTGAGCTCTTTCCGGCCAGGGTTGACGAGCATGACGACCCGCCGACCGGCGTCATCGCCGCTGACCAGTTTCGCGGCGTCGAGCAGGTGGGGCCGCAGTTGGCGGTAGCTCCACAGCACAGGCACTGACTTCGGCTTCGGGTACCAGGGCTCGATGTCGTTGGCGACCGTCCAGAGCGCACCCGCGTTCAGTTCGCCGAGAGCATCGTAAAAGCGCGTCAGCTCAGCGGTGTCCTGCACTCGTGCGCGGCCGATCATGCCGTCCTCCGTGCTGGTCATCGACACTCCTGTCCGTTTCGTCCTTGGTTTACCGGTCGCCGCCGCTGCGGGGTTCCCTTGCGCCAGACACTATCGTGATATTTGATCAAATGCTAGGATTTGCTCAAGCGGCTCTCCACATCGACTCCCGCCACCGACGCGACGAGGCCAAGGATGACTCAGTACCCCCAGTTCCGCGCCGCGGCAGTACAAGCGGCCCCGGTTTTCCTGGACACCGCCGCGACAGTTGACAAAGCAACGCGACTGATCGCCGAAGCGGCCGCCGAGGGAGCACGACTAATCGCGTTCCCCGAGGTCTTCATACCTGGATACCCCTACTGGAACTGGACGATGACGCCGGTCGACGGCAGTCCCTGGTTCGAGCGGCTCTACCGGGCCTCGATCGACATCCCCGGGCCAGAGGTCGACGCGCTGCGAGCCGCGGCCAAGGAAGCCGGTGCCTATGTGGTTATCGGCGTCAACGAGCGTGACCCGTACTCGATGGGCACGCTCTACAACTCGATCCTCTTCATCGGCGCCGCCGGGGAACTCCTCGGCGTCCATCGCAAGCTGGTGCCGACCTGGGCGGAAAAGTTGACCTGGGGCCACGGAGACGGAAGTTCACTACGCATCTACGAGACCGAGATCGGCCGGCTGGGTGGTTTGGCCTGCGGTGAGAACACCAACACCTTGGCTCGCTTCAGCCTCTTGGCCCAGGGAGAGCAAGTCCACGTCGCGGGATACATCGCACTACCGGTCGCGCCGAAAGAGTACGACATGGTCGAAGCGATCAAGGTCCGCGGAGCGGCACATTCCTTCGAAGGCAAAGTCTTCACGGTTGTCGCGTGCGCCGCGATCACCCCTGAGATCGTGGACCTGGTCGCGAACAACGACGAGGCAAGACAACTCCTGCAACGTCCGCACAGCGCGTTCAGCGGCATCTTCGGTCCCGACGGCGGGCTTCTCACCGAACCTCTCATCGACGAGGAGGGCATCGTGTATGCCGACATCGACCTCAGTCGCTCGATCCAGCCGAAACAGATGCACGACATCATCGGCCACTACAACCGGTTCGACGTCTTCCAGTTGCACCTGAACAGGCAGCCCCAGCGTGCCCTGCACACCACCGCCGCCCCGCAGGTTCCACTCTTGGGCCCGCTGCCGGACGATCCACGCCGATGACCATCTGAGCCGACCCGTACGGCCCCGGCGATATCCCCCCAAGGCCCGAACCGACAAGGAATCCTCATGCGACTTGTGACCTTCAGCCTCACGACCACCGAGCAATGCCGCCTCGGTATGCTCGCGGACGAGCACACCGTCATCGACCTGGCAGCCGCACTACGCGACGTCATCGACATACCGGCAACGCTGCTCGGCTACATCGCGGCAGGTCCTGCGTTTCACGCGGCGGTGATTCGACACGTCGCCGCGGCGCCACCGTGGCCGGCCACGGTGCGCTTCGGAATCCAGGACCTCGTGCTCCACGCTCCACTCCGGCCAGGCAAAATCGTCGGCGTCGGGTTGAACTACGTCGAGCACGTCGAAGAATCAAGTCGCGCTCTCGACACCGACCAGCAGCGTCCCGAGCGGCCAGTACTGTTCAGCAAGCCGGCCACCGCGGTGATCGGCCCGAACCAGCCCATCCTCCACGACAGCCGCCTCACCGCGCAGCTCGACTGGGAGTGTGAGCTCGCCGCCGTTATCGGATCCGTCGCACACGCGGTCGACGAGGACCACGCCCTCGGCCACATATTCGGATACAGCATCATGAACGACATCAGCGCACGGGACCAGCGACGCTCAGGCCAATGGTTCTTCTCCAAAGGCCAAGACAGCTACGCACCGTTCGGCCCGGTAGTGGTCACTTCCGATGAGATTCCCGATCCTCACGAACTCACCCTTTCCCTGGATGTCAACGGCGAACAACGCCAACACGGCAACACCAGAAACATGCTGTTCACCATCCCCGAGCTGATCGCCGACATCACCTCCGGCATGACACTGGAACCCGGTGACGTCATCTCCACCGGTTCACCACAGGGCGTCGGCGCCGCGATGACGCCCCCGACGTATCTCCGGCCCGGCGACATCGTGTCAGCGCATATCGAACGCATCGGCACCCTCTCCAACCCGGTGAAGGCGGTCTGATCATGGTCCAGCGCGCTTATCGCATCGGCCAAATCGTGCCCAGCTCCAACATCACCATGGAGACCGAGATTCCTGCCATGCTCAACGCCCGGCAGGAAGTAAGACCGGAACGCTTCACCATGCACGCGTCCCGGATGCGCATGCGGGAAGTGACCGCCGAACAGTTGCGCTCGATGGACAGCGAGTCCGATCGCTGCGCCGCCGAACTCTCCGATGCGCGTGTCGACGTCTTTGCCTACGCCTGTCTTGTCGCGATCATGTCGCGCGGCGCGGGCTATCACCGAACCGCCGAGCAGCGCCTGCGCCAGACCGCGATGGACAACGGCGCGTCCGCACCAGTAGTCAGCAGCGCGGGAGCGCTGATCGCCGGACTGGACGCGATCGACGCGACCAGCGTGGCCCTCATCGCCCCGTACCAACGCCCGCTCACCGAACAGGTCGTGGACTACATCGCCGGTGAAGGCCATCCGGTCACCGAGTTCATCGCACTGGAGATCACCGACAACCTCGCGGTCGGCGCCCTCGACCCCTTGGCGCTGGACACGATCGTCGACAGACTCGACCACACCAGAGCCGACGCGGTCATCCTGTCAGCCTGTGTGCAGATGCCTTCGCTGGCGGCTATCCAGATCGTGCAGGACCGGATCGGCAAGCCGGTGCTCTCAGCCGCTGTCGCGACGACCTATCAGATATTGCGTGAACTCGACCTGGAGACCTACGTACCCAACGCCGGCGAACTACTGAATGGGAAACATTGATGGCACCGACCGGACTCAACAAGCCCACCAGGACGACGACAACACAACAGGCGTACAGCAGCGTCCTGGAAGCGATACTCGACGGCACGTTGCCGGCCGGTGCGCCACTACGCCTGCAGGACCTTTCCGAATCGCTCGGAATGAGCATGATGCCCATTCGCGAAGCTATCCGGCAGCTGGAATCAGCCGGTGTCATCGAGGTCGAGTCGCATCGAGGGGCACGCGTCCGTGCGGTATCCCCGCACGATTTGGAAGACACCTACCTCACCCGTATCACACTTGAGGGCATCCTGTGTCGCCGCGCGGCGGAAAACTTCACCGACCAGGCAGCCTCCGACGCCCGCGCCGCCCTCGAACAGCAAAAGATCCAGCTGCTCAGCGGAAACATCTCGGCAGCGCGCGACGCCCACAAGGAATTCCACTACGCGATCTACCGTGCCGCTGGATCGATGTGGATGCTCAGGTCTGTCGAACCGGTGTGGAACAACAGCGAGCGTTACCGAGCCGCGACGATGAACGACGACGACGTACTCACCCTGCGCCGACTCGAACATGAACGAATCCTGGAAGCGTGCGTGCGCCACCGCCCCGACGACGCGATGCAGGCGCTTCGCTTACATCTCCTCAGCACGGTCCAGCACATCGACAAAGTCGTGTCGGCCAGGCTGGCGAAACTTGCACCGTAATGGCTCGATCGCCAACGGTCTTGCCGTCGACATTGGCGACCCACAGCGCGCCGCTTGCCCACTACGGCCGGCGGAGAACGAAGGACAATGGAGTGAGCATGACTGAGCACGAAGCGGATCTGGTGATCCGAGCAGCATCGATACATACCCTTGTACCCGACCAGCAACCGCAACGCGCGCTGGCGGTCCGCGGTGATCGCATCGTGGCCCTGTCGACGGATTCGGTAGGTCTCGCCGACTGGGTCACCGCCTGCACCACCGTCCTCGATCTGCCGGAGGCCACAGTTACGCCGGCCTTCGACGACACGCATACTCACCTGATCTTCGCCGGGCACAGCGCACGCGACGTGCCGGTCCATCAGGCCGGAACCATCCCCGAGTTCCTGGACCTGATCAGGCAACGAGCCGCGAGCACCCCCGAAGGCGACTGGATCCGCACCACCACCAACTGGCAGGAGATCAATCTCCGCGAGCGGCGGATGCCCACCGCCGCCGAACTGGACACCGCGACCGACCGCCATCCGGTATTGGTCAAGCGCGGCGGGCACAACGACGTCGCCAATTCGTATCTGTTGCGGCTCGCCGGCATCACTGAGAACACCCCGGTGCCGACCGGCGGTGTGATTGAGCGCGATGCCGGTGGAACGCTCACCGGCCGGCTCATCGACACTGCGATGGGTCTGGTGGAACGGCTTCTTCCCGCAGCCGACCCGGCCGATCGCGTCGCCGGACTACGCATCGCCAGTAGCCAGTACGCGGCAACCGGCATCGGGACGGTCCGCGACTGCGCTGTCTCCCCCGACGATTTCCTGGCACTACTGGCCAGCCGCGAAGCGGGCGCGCTGCACACCAGGGTTCGGGCACTGATCTCCGCAATTGGGCTGACCAGCGCGGCGGAGCTCACCGACCTGCTCGACACCATGGAAGACTGGCGCTACCGAGGAGACCCGTGGCTGCGGGTGTGGGGTGTGAAATTCTGCTTGGACGGCGGGCTGGAAGCCGCCGCCACCGAACAGCCTTACCACAACGACCACGACTTCTGCGGAACGCTGCTCTGGGAACCACCCGCGCTGGTCGAGGCCGTCGAGGCGGTGGTCAGCCGAGGCTGGCGAGTCGGAACCCACGCCAACGGCGACCGGGCGGTACGCGTCCTGCTCGACGTCTACGAGCAGGTACTGCGGCGCAACCCCGGCCTGCCGGCTGGGGCTTTGGTGATGGAGCACGGTAGTCTCGCCGGCCCCGAACAACGCGCCCGCGCGGTCGCCCTCGGCGTTCCGGTCACCATCCAACAGCCACTGTTGCACGATACAGCCGAAGTAGGGATCGGATTCTGGGGCGAGCAACGGGTCTCGGACCTCTTCCCCGCCCGGGAATGGCTCGATGACGGCGCGCTGGTCACCGCCGGGTCCGATTTCCCGGTCGGCCAGTTCGGTGCGATGCGCTCGATCTGGGGTATGACCACCCGGCAAACCGTCGCCGGGGTCCAGGGCGCCCAGCATGCTGTCAGCTACGCAGAAGCCGTCGCCATGCACACCACCAACGCCGCGCGCCTGCTCGGCGAAACCGACCTCCGCGGCATGCTCACCACGGGTCGACTGGCTGATCTCACCAGCTGGCCGCGGGATCCGGCGCTGTGCGCGCCCAACGAACTCCGCGATCTCAATCCGACGCACACAATCCTCGGCGGCCGGTTTGTCCACGGTCAGAAACCGTGAACAAACCGGCCGGCTGAGGTAGTGGAAATACGAGTTCACCAGCACCACAGATCCACGCCGCAGCTCCTGGCGACGAGTGTTGAACAGCTCGGGTGTGGCTACCCCGGTCAACCGACCGTCGTTTCCCCGGCGTCCGCGACCATGCGAACGAGGGTGTCGACAAGTTCGCCTGCCGTGACGCTCCACTTGACTGCGCCGAGGGTGCAACTGAGTTCCATGCCCGCGATGCCATGGGCACTGGTGATCAGCAAGGCGCAGTAGTGCGCTGCCTTCTGATCCCCCACGAGGGTGGCGACGATGGCAAGGAACTCGTCCTGGCAGCGACCGGCCGCGCGGCCGGGTCAAGCGCCGGCGCGCTGACCATCTCCTGGTACAGGTACGGCTGGTCCCGGCCGACGCCGATGAGGGCGAGGAGAGCGCCGCGCAGCCTCTCGGAGGCCGACCGGGCCGCGTCGGTCCGCAGGGCGTGCACCCGCTACACCATCGGCCGCGATGCCGCCCTGATCACCCGGCTGACCCGGATACTGCCCGACCGCACGCTCGACCGAGTCATCTCCGCCAACCTGCGCCGCCACTACCCGAAGGCGGCCTCCGTATGACCCATCTCGACCTCCAACGCTGACGCGGTTCACCTCTCAGCCGAGCAGGAAGTCCCGGACGAGGCGGGTGAAGTCGGCGGTGCGCTCGATCATCGACCAGTGCCCGCATTTCCCGAACACCGCCAGATCAGCGTTCTCCAGCAGGTCCACGAGCTTGTACGAGTTCGACACCGGGATCACCCGGTCCTCTCGGCCGTGCACGACGAGCGTGCGGTGCGGGAGGCGACGCAGCTCGTCCTCGGGCGTCGCCATCGCGGAGACCCAGCGCTGGCGCGGTGCCGGGAACATCGCCGCGAACGCTTCCTGGAAGCCCGGCTGGACACTGCCTTCGTAGCGCACCCTGGCGAGTTCGTCGTTCACCAGCGTGCGGGAGTACGCGAAGACATCCAGCACCCGACGCATGTTCTCGAACGAAGGTTCGTAGCCCCAGACACGGTCCAGGCCCTCGGTGATCTCGAACTCGACACCCATACTGCCCATCAGCACGAGCTTTCCGACCCGGTCGGGGTGGCGCGCGGCGAGCCGCAGGCCGATCGCGCCGCCGAAGCTGTTGCCGACGAGGTGGGCCTTCTCGATGCCCAGCGTATCCAGCAGGCCGAGCGCCTGGTCCACCCAGACGTCGAGCCCGTAGGCGATCCCCTCGGGCCGTTCGGTGTAGCCGAAGCCGGCCATGTCCGGGGCGACGACGTGGAAATCCTTGGCCAACGCGGGAATCACCAGGCGCCAGTTCGCATACGCCGTCACCCCCGGCCCCGAACCGTGGACCAGCAACACGGTCTGGTCGCCGTCGCCGGCATCGAGGTAGTTGGTGCGGATTCCGGCGGCCTGGACGGACCGGCCGATCTCCGGCTGCTCAGCGGTGGTCATGCTTGCCTTCCTTCGGTGGTGGTCCGGAGCAGGTGCGCCCACAGGCGGTCGAGCAAGGCCGGCGCGGCCGCGCGCCAGGCGTCGACGTCTTCGTCAGCAAGCGGTCTCGGCTCCCCCGCCTGCCGGGCCTGGACGTGGACACGGCAGGCCACGTCCAGCAGCCACATGCGAGCGACCGCGATTCCTGGCGTGACGCCGGTGGTGACCCCGCCATTTCCGCGCAGTACCAACGCTTCGCTGTCGCCGAGGGAGTCCGCCGCTGACGCTGCGAGCGCCGCGGACCGCAGGAGCCGCGTGCCTGGATGCACCGGGACTCGGCGGCCCAGCCAACTCGCCTGGCCGTGCAGCGGCGCGAGTTCGGTTGCGACGGCTCCCGCGACGAAACTGGATTCCGGTTGCGCGCGCGCCACCGCCAGTACGTCGGGCCGCGAGCGGTAGACGGCGAGGTGCAGCCACGTCTCCGGTGGGGCACCTGCCGGGAGTTCGTTCGCGTCGAGAGGCACCAAGACAACCTCACCCGCGCCGACGTACGTCAGATCCACGGGCGGCGTGACCAGGATGTCGTCCCCCAACCGCGCGGAGACGTGGCCGAAAGCCGTGACGAGGCTCAGCCGGGACATCACCCTGG
This sequence comes from Amycolatopsis sp., assembly GCF_025464955.1. GTDB lineage: Bacteria > Actinomycetota > Actinomycetes > Mycobacteriales > Pseudonocardiaceae > Amycolatopsis. The sequence goes on from NZ_JAODNM010000081.1 coordinate 45,798, forward strand.
CCGCCTCGGCGACCTCGGTGGCCAAGGCGGCAGAGGCCCTCACTTGACGGACGCTTTGGACCGCAGCTGCGGCTGGGTGGTGGTCCGGACGGGCTCGCCGAGCCACATGTCGATCGAGCCGAGCTCCGCCGGGTCGAACGTCCGCGGCCGCCACGCGGACTCGTCCTCGATCCGGCGTACCCCGAACGAATACTCGTAGGTGAACCCTTCGGGGCCGAGGAAGTAGAGGAACACCGCGCCGGACTGCGGATGCCGGCCCGGCCCCATTTCGATCTCGACCCCGTGATCGAGGAGGAAATGCCAGTTGCGGAAGATGTCGTCCAGCTCGGCGACCTGGAAGTTCATATGGCACAACCCCGGCCCGTCGCCGCGGAAGACGGCGACCTTGTGGTGCACCGGATCGATCCGCATCAGGGCGGCGGCGTCACCGATCCAGTCCGACACCCGCGCGTTGAACGTCGTCGACCAGAACCGGTGGGCCTCTCGCACATCCGGCGCGTCGAGGCAGACGTGTCCGAACTCGGTGATCCCCGATCCGCGCGACAGCCGGACCGGCCGCCCGAGACTTTGCTGCCCGGCAACGAGTTCAATCCGGTTGCCGAACGGGTCGTCGAGCGCGACGTAATCCCCGACTCGGCGCGACCGACACTGTTCGCGGTCGCCACGATCGACAGCGAAACCGCTTCGTTCCAACTGCGTCTCCGCGTCCTCAAGCGCGTTCTCATCGGCCACGGTGAAGCCCGAGGCGATCACTCCGGACCCGCCTTCGACCAGCGCGAGGGTGTGATGGCGCGAGTCGGACCGCAGGTGCGCGACGCCGGGCTCGCCGCCGTCGGAGAGTTCGAGGCCCACGATGTTCGTCGCGAAGTCCACCGCTGCGGCCAGGTCGGCGGCCCCTGACCGCACGTAGGCGATGTCAGTCAGCTCGATCATCAGTGTTCCAGCATTTCGGGGTTGACGATCCCCCACTGGTTGACCGTGGCGAGGTCCACCTCCCAGGTCCGCGGCCCCATCGGATACTCCTCGTGCCAAGGCCGGGGCTCCCAGTACCCCTTGGCCTCGTCGTGGACGACGTCGATCTGGGTGAAAAGCTCGATCGTGTTGCCGTCCGGGTCCTTGTGGTAGGTGAACAGGTTGTGCCCCGGGCCGTGCCGCCCCGGCCCCCAGGCCAGCCGGAAGTCGTTCTTGGCCAGGTGGTCGAGCATGGAGATCAGATGGTCGGGGTCGCGCATCTCGTAAGCGACGTGGTGCATCCCCGCGAGCTTGGTGCTGGCCATGAAGTTCGCGGCGTGATGGTCGGCGTTGCAGCGCAGGAAGACGAAGAAGTCCCCGACGGTGTCGGACCATTTGAACCCCAGCAGATCCTGGTAGAACTTCTGCATCGGCTCGAGCGCGGGCGTGAAAGCCGCGACATGGCCGAGTTTCGTCGGCCGCAGGGGGGTGTAGCCCTTGGTGCCGCTCGGATCCTGCGCGGTGATCAGGTGCAGCGGCACGTCTGTGCCCGGTTCGTCGAGCACGAGGACGTCCGGCGTGCCCGGCCCGATGTCGCTGCGCCGCTCGACGTCGTAGCCTGCCTCGCGCAGGCGCCGCTGGGCGTCGCCGAGCTCCTCCCACACCTCGTAGCCGACCGTTGTGCGTCCCTTGGCCTCGCCCTTGGTCAGCACCACGCAGTGGTGGTCCGTGCCGGTGGTGAGGAAGGCCGTCTCCGGCGACTCGTCAACGAGCACGAAGTCCAGGACCTTCGTGTAGTACTCGATCATCCTGGCCGGGTCGGGGGTCTCGAAGCCCACGTAGCCCAGCTTGGACACCCGAACCGCCGGGGAGTCGGAGTCGCTGCCTTGGGTCGTCATCCTGCTCGTCCTCCTGAGAACCGCATCGTCCGTTGCCTGTATTGACTGTATGCACTTTGGCCGCATCTGTCGAGCGGAGATATACCAGACCACCGCCTTGATGGCTTGACTGTGGCCGCCGGCGGCGGCACTATGATTTTACCAACTGCATGCACTTTGTGCGTGCGAGGGCAGTGGCTGCCGAAGGGAGAGGTCGATGACAACCTGGGGACTGGTGAGCGCGCTACCGAAAGGCGGCAGTGAGCCCCACCCGGCCGCACTGGTGGGCGATCAGGTGGTCGAGGTGCCCGCGCTGACCGGCTACGCAGACGTCCTCGACGTCGTCCGCGACTGGGAAGCTGTCGCCCCGGCATTGCGCGCCTGGGATCCGGCGGGGGCGAAACCGGCCGGCGAACTCCGGCTGCTGGCACCGATACGCTCGCCGCGCAAGCTGATCTGCGCGGGCGCGAACTACCTCGCCCACGCTCGCGAAATGGGCATCACCGAGCTACCGCCGGGCCTGAAGCCGTACTTCTTCCTGCTTCCGCCGACCACGATCGCCGGCCCCGGCGACCCCGTGGTCATCCCCGACGACGACACGGCGCGAGTCGACTGGGAAGCCGAACTCGCCGTGGTGATCGGACTGGGAGGCCGCACCATCCCCGAGGATCGCGCGCTCGAGCACGTCGCCGGATACACCATCCTCAACGACATTTCCGCGCGCGGATTCCACGCGCGGAAAAACCCGCTCGCTCCCCCATTCACCTACGACTGGCTCGCGTCCAAGGGGCTCGACTCGTTCTGCCCGCTGGGGCCATCGCTCGTCCCGTCCTGGTTCGTACCGGACCCGCAGAACCTGCCGATCCGGTTGTGGCGCAACGAAACCCTTCAGCAGGACGGCTCCACGGCGGACATGATCTTCTCGGTCGCCCAGCTGGTCGCCACCGCCAGTACGATCATGACCCTGGAACCCGGGGACATCATCGCGACCGGGACGCCGTCGGGCGTCGGCGTCGCGCAGGGCATCTCGCTGGCCGACGGCGACCTGGTCAGGATCGAGATCGGCCCGCTCGGTGTCCTCGAGAACCCCGTCACCCGCGTACCCGTCGTGATCACCGCGGGTACCCCCTAATCCACTGTGGAGCGAGTGATGGTTCGGACGATGACGTTTGAAACGCTGTTCACACCGCTGAGGATCGGTGCGCGGGTCGCGCCGAACCGGATCATGCTGGCGCCGATGTCCGTCTGTTATGGCGATGCCGACGGATACGTGACCCCCGCCCAGCTCGAGCACTACGGACGTCGGGCGCAGGGCGGCGCCGGGGTGGTCGTGACGGAGAATTTCGCGGTGAGCACGGCTGGGCGGCAAATGCCGCGCCAGACGCTCGTGGCCTCCGACACCCACCTTCCCGGGCTGAGCGCGCTGGCGGCGGAGATCAAGCGCCACGGCGCGCTGGCACTGGTGCAGCTCGTGCACGCGGGACGGTACGCCGGGCCGTGGGATGTCTACGATCAGGCGCGCAGGCTGGCGCCGTCCGCGGTCCCGTTCGAGCTGACGCCGGGCCGCGTAGTCACGCCTCAGGAGATCACCGAAGCCGAGATCGAGGAAAGCATCGAGGCCTTCGCACACGCCGCATGGCTCTGCGAACAAGCCGGATTCGACGGCGTGCACGTCCACGCGGCCCAAGGTTTCCTCATCTCGGAGTTCTTCTCGCCGCGGATGAACCATCGTACGGATCGCTGGGGTGGCGACTTCGCCAACCGCGTCCGGCTGGCGTGGGAAGTCGTCCGGGCCGTCCGCGAACGTACCAGCCCGGACTTCGTGCTCGGCGTCCACCTGCTCGTCGACGAACTGATGCCCGGCGGATGGTCCGTCGAGGACGCGGCACGACTCGCACCTCTGTTGGTCGAGGCGGGAGCACAGTTCCTGTTCCCCGTCCCGGCGACATTCGAGGCGTTGCGGTGCGAACCCAACATCGGACTCTTTTCCCGCCGTGGGTACGGAATCGACTCCACCCGCGCCATCAAGTCCACTGTGGACGTACCAGTGGTGGCGAACGGCGTCCTCGGCGACCCGCACGACGCGGCCGCGGTACTGGAACGGGGCGACGCTGACGCGATCGGCCTCGCGCGGCCGCTCTTCGTCGATCCGGACTGGCCGTCGAAAGTCGCGGCGGATGAGATCGGTGCCATCCGGACCTGTCCGTGCGATCCGCCGACCTGCCTGCGCACCCAACTGACCGGGGCGATCTGCGATCACTGGCCGCCCGACGCCGTCGAGCGCGGCCATCTCGGCTACCAACACCCGTAAAGGAGGACGTGATGATCTTCGTGACCCACAGCCTGCCGGTGAACGAGCCAGGCAACCCCGAGGTGACGCGGGAAGCGCTCTGGGAAGGCCTGGTGGCGAAGGCGAACAACGCGCTCCCGTTCGTCGCCGTCATGACGCACTGCGAGGTGACGCAGCGGCACAGCGACACGGTGTTCGACCGCGAAGTCGAGGTACACGGCGATCGGCTGACCGAGCGGATCACCTTGGAGGAGCCGGATCGGGTCATCTTCACCCGGTTGAGCGGGCCCGTCCTGGGCACTATCACCAACGAAATCGAAGAACAAGATGGCGCACTCGGGCTGCGGTTCAGTTTCGCCCTAGCTGTGCGCGGTGTCCCCGGCGGTTCACCCGAGGAGCACGGCCACGCCGACCGGATGGCCGTCGACTACCGCAAAGCGGTCGAGTCCACGCTTTCCGCTATCCGCAAGGTCGCCGCCGGCGCTACGGTGTAAGGACCAATCATGACCGACTGGGTTACCGACTACTTCGCCGTAGTCGACGCGATGGACTTGCAGTCCTTTGTAGATAATCATGCTGAAGATGCCGTGGTCGTCTTCGGAAACAACCCGCCCGCCGAGGGCAAGGCGGCGATCTCCGAGGCGATCGGCGGCTTCTGGTCGATGATCGGCGGACTGCGCCACGACCGGCGCCACCTCTGGTTCGTCGACGGCGGCACCGCGGTCCTCGAAGCAAGCGTGCACTACTGGACCAAGGCGGGCAGTGAAGTCGTCCTGCCGTGCGTCTCGCTGCTCGACCGACAGGACGCGCTGGTGACGTCACTGCGCGTCCATATCGACCTCGCCCCGCTGTTCGCCGAGATCACCACCGAATCCGGCGATCCCCTACCGGCCCGGTAACCGGCCGCCACCACCATCTCCTTCCCCAGCAGGAAAGGCAGCACCCCATGACCTCGACCCCGTTGACCGCCACCGGTATCGGCGACGACGTGCTCACCGACCTCATCGACCGCCTGGCCGGTCGGTTCGACGGCGAGATCATCACCCCCGACCACCCGGAGTACGACACCGCCCGCACGCTGTGGAACGCGATGATCGACAAGCGTCCCGGTCTGATCCTGCGCTGCACGAGCACTGCCGACGTCGTCGCGGCCGTGAACGCCGCACAGGTCCACGGACTCGCGCCCGCGGTCCGCGCCGGTGGGCATTCGGTGTCCGGCAAGGCGATGTCCGACGGTGGTCTGACCATCGACCTGGGCGGGATGCGCGAGGTCACTGTCGACGCCGAGCGGCGGCTGGTCCACGTCGGCGGTGGCGCCCGGCTGGGCGACGTCGACGCCGTGACGTCGCAGCATGGGCTGATCGTGCCGGCCGGGATCATGTCGGAGACCGGGGTTCCCGGCCTCGCGCTCGGCGGCGGCATCGGCTGGTTCTCGCGCAAGTACGGGCTCACCTGCGACCAGTTCGTCTCGCTCGAGGTCGTCCTGGCCGACGGGTCGGTCATCGAAGTGTCCGAAGAGGAGCATCCCGAGCTGTTCTGGGCGCTCAAGGGCGGCGGCGGTAACTTCGGGATCGTCACCCGCTTCACCTTCAAGGCCTACGAGTTCGGCCCGATGATGCGCATCGGCATTTCGCTGTACCACCCCGAGGATGCGGCGGAGGCGCTGCGAGAGTATGCCGCGATCGTGCCGACGCTCTCCCGCTCGGTCGGCTGGCACGGCGCGCTCAAGGACGGTATGCCCGCACTTCCCTTCGTACCGCCCGACCTGGTCGGCAAGCGGGTGCTGATGCTGTTCTCGATGTGGCTGGAGGACGCCGAAGACCCGGCAGGCGCGGAAGTCGTCGAACGCCTCGGCGCGGTGGGCAAACCGTGTCTGCAGGTGACCGAGGTGCTACCGTTCGCGGCGAAGGTGCAACGGTTCATCGACGAGGAGTTCGCCGACGGACATCGTTACTACACCAAGGAAGCACACGTCACCGACCTTGCCGACGAAGCCATCGACACTCTTGTCGAGTTCTGGAAGGACATGCCGATGCGCGGCGAGGTCGAGCTCATCGGTCTCGGCGGCGCGATCGGCGATGTGCCCGAGGACGCCACCGCGTTCTCCAACCGCAACTACTCGCTGTGGCTGAACTTCGCGATGAGCTGGGACGACCCGGCCGACGACGAGGACCACATCGCCCGCACCCGCACCATCGTCGGCGATCTCGCGCCGTGGATCGGCAAGGGGATCTACGTCAACATGCTCAACTTCGACGAGATGGACCGCGTCGTCGAAGCCTTCGGCGGCCCGGAGAAGTACGCCCGTCTCGGCCGCGTCAAGGCCCGCTACGACCGGGAGAACTTCTTCCGCATGAACTACAATATCCTCCCCGTCACCGACGAGGAGTAGCCAGCAGCGACTGGGTGCCGGGTGTGACGTGCTGGTGGTGAAGATGGCCTAGTAGCGCCAAGAGGCGGGCCGGGTCCGCCACCCCCGGCGGACTCCGCCAGCCGCGTCAACGGCACCAGGCCCGGGCTCGCGGCGCTGGGTTCCCGCCTACTGAAGCAAGGACCGGGGTGACGACGGGCACGGCGTACGGATCCGAGGGCCACTCCCGTCACGTCGTAGTACCACCGGTCCCGACCTGACCACAGTACCGCTGTCGGCTTTCGCAACTCGCCGGCGAGTTGCGAAAGCGGGGGAATGCAATCAGGGCTCGTCAGTGTCGCGGCCGGATGATCCGGTCGCGGCACTCACGAGCCCTGAAATGGGATATTCTGTTACACGTGGCAGGTGTTGCGCCTGGGTCTTCGAAGCGGATCGAGATAAGCGGGCGGGATGAAGTCCGGTCTCCCGTCACCGCCCATCCGCACTTCCCGACCACCACAATGCACCAACCTATGGTGGCGTTCACATAAGAGGGTGAGGTTCTCGAAGTTGGTTTGGCCACCATTAGCCCAAAACACAATGTGGTGACCCTCGGTATGTTTGGCGTGTTTATTACAACCGGGAAAAGCGCAGCCGCGGTCTCGCATGACGAGACGGCAGCGTTGCCCGGGAGTGATGAATCGCTTCGATCGCCCCAAATCCATCGGCTCACTGTCCGAACCGAGAACAGCGGGAATGATCTTGCAGTCACACGCCAACATCCGTGCTTCCGCTGCCGTGATGACACCACCGAAGTCGAGCATCGCCACCCCGATCCCGGACTTCAGCGTCTCGTAGTCCACGGTGACCGCCACATGCACACGATCACCACCATGAGTCGGGATCTTCTTCACCGTCATCGCGAGCCGGACCAGGTCGACCAGCGCGTCGGCTTGGCGTTCCCACTGACTGCGGGTGTCGCGGCCTTCCTCTTTCGTCGAGTGCGGCTTCGCGAGTGGATCCAACGCTGCCCGCAACTGCGCGTAGGCCAGGTTGTCCAGCTTGCCTTTGAGCGTCGCGGAGCCGTCACGGTGTTCCTGGAACGCCAGCTCCCGCTGCGGTCGCTCCGGCGGATCCTTCGGCTCCGGCCCATCCGGATCGAACGTGTTCAACAACCGGTCACCGGCTTTACGGACCTCGAGGGGTGTCGCCTGCCGGGCAAGGTCGACCAGGATCTTCTCCGCACCCGCACGATCCCGAGCAGACACGGTCGCGGGCATCTTGATCATGGTGTTCACGATCTCGTCCACATGCGCGGGAGTGATCTCACCTGCGCGTGCCGCAGCACCGGCCAGTGGTGCGATCGCGGGGATCTCCGTCCCGCCCAGGGTGCTGGAGGAGTTCACGGCCTTACCCCGGATCACGATCCGCTTCGCCGCCGCCGGGCCGATCTGGGTGACATCATCCAACCACAGTGCCGTGTTCAGATACTGGTAGACAACCTTCACACCCTCGGTCTCCACCTTCGCCGCCAACACACCAAACAGCGCGTCGCACTCGTTGTAAATCCGCGCCAGTTGGCGGGCGATCACAGCAGCTTCCACCGGATTCGCACGCCGAATCTCGGCAAGCGAGGGAAACCGGATCACTGAGCTGGACACCCTTTTATTCTACCGCGAGTCGAACGCACATTCGATACCCTTTCAGGTGATTCCGCTAATTGCGGAAAGTAGTCATCGATTGGCCACGAAAGTCACTTTCACCGCGAATTACGGTGCAAGAAGTGCCTTTCGCGGCCACTGCCCGCAAAGCGTTTCACTCACTCATACACCAGGCCTACGAGGCTGGTTGCTTAACGTAATTGACGAAGTGCGAACGGCGTCATCCGTGCGTTCACCGCAAGGAACGTTCCGTTTCGGCCACTCGTGAGCAAAAGCACCACCAACGCAAAGAGACAGGCCCTCGCATCCGGTCCACGAACCCCAGTCCGCCCCGGTCCTTGCTGCAGTGGAGCGGACTTGACAGGCGAGCCGACCGTCACCGATCCGCCGAGGCGATGGGGGCCCAGTCGGCGGTGGTTCCGGTGGCGAGGCGGACGGCCGCGTCGATGGCCGGGGCGCTGCGACCAGGAGCCACGTCGGCGATGACGCGCAACGCCGTCCCCGACAGGTGTTCGGCGGTCCGGACGACGGCGGCTTGGGCGTCCCCGGTGCGGACGGCGTCGAACATCGCGATGTGCTCCTCTTGCCGGGCGCGGAACTCCACGAGGTGCTTGGTTTGCACCAAGCGCACGTATCGCTCGCTCTGCTCACCGTAGGAGCTGATGGTGCGCAGCACAGTCGGCCCGCAGCGCCCGACCAGGAGCCGGTGGAAACGACGGTGCGCAAGGGACCAGCTGACCAGGTCGTCGGCGTGGTGCGTCCGTTCCATCTCCCGCAGAGTGGCCGTCGCGTCACGCACCTCGTCGCGGGTGAGGCGGCCGGCTGTCAACCTGGTGCCTAGGCATTCCAGGCTGATCCGCGCCGCGTACAGCAGTTCGAGCTCACCCGGGTCCAGGCCGATCACGCGGCTGCGCTGGTTGGGCTCGGCGGAAAGCAGGCCTTCCTCCTGAAGCATGCGGAACGCCTCCCGCATGGGAGTCCGGCTCACCGCGAAGATGCGGGCCAGTTCCGCTTGCTTGAGCTGGGTGCCGACGGGGAAAATGCCGACCACGATCAGTTCGCGCAGGTGGGCGTGCAGGTCGACGGTCGTCTGCCGTGGATCGCGGATCCGCAGCCCGGTCTGCCCGGCGAGCAGCTCTTCCAGCGACACCGGTCACCTCCCTCGAACCTCACCGCAGAGTGTATGCATTAGCTATGGATAAAGATACTCTATGCTGGTCAGATACCTCGAGAGGGTTTCAAACTATATACACCTTGAGCCGCTCACGTCTGGAGCAGGCGCACCAGGCAGCCGTCGAGTTGGAGGAGTTGCCCGGCACCCCCGTGGTGATGGGTGGGCGAAAAGCCGGGAACAGTACTCAGCAGTGAACCATCGACTGGATCCCATGTAGACAGTCCCGTGTCGTCAGAGCTGAACAGCCGTGAGCCGTCACTGAAGAACCGACCGGCCGGTCCCTCGAACGTGAGCAGTTCCACCGCCATCTTGAGCTGCCACCCTTCGCGTTCGGCGATCCGGCCCGTGTCCAAGATCCGCGCCCACGGACGCATGACGTCCTCGGCAAGCCCCGCAACCGCGACGCGGTCCGGGCCGATCCAGGTCATCGCGTGATTCCAGTAGTCCGTCCGGTCGCAGAGAAGGAACCGGCTCGGCCCGTCCTCGGACTCCCAGACGTGGCCATCGAGCCAACGGCCGATCTCCCACACGCTGGGCAAGCCGACGGGATGCCACACCCAGCCGTCGTCGACGATCCGCTTTCCGTCAGGACTTACGTACAGCGCACCGTGGTAGTAGTCGAGCTCGTGCTCGTCGCCAGGACCGACGCCCGCCCGTTCGGTCAGGAGTGCTCCCGTTCGAGCGTCTGAGACGTCCAGCCGGTTCGACTTCGTGCGGTGGACGACGAAGCGCCGCCCCTTGTGTTCGGCGAACGCCAGCGAGAACGGCACGGTCTCCTCGTCGTCGCCCTGATTGTCCAAAACGATCGTGACCTGGCCCGTGCCCAGGTCGATGACCTCACCGTAGCGGCCGAAGTCGTTGACCACCGCGGCGAACGCACCGTCTGCCGAGGCATGTAAACGCCGCCGACACTCGTAGCCACCCCACGATTCATGATCGGCTTCGGACACGCCGGGCGTCGCTGCGAGTGTTTCGTGGTCGCCCGTGGCCAGGTCCCATCGGCTGATCGTGCCGTCCTCACCCAGTGCAAGCCAGGTCGGCTGAGCACCCACCGGTGCCAGGTCGACAACAGTGCCCAGCCGCTCGGGGACCGGAAGCTCACGGACGTCATCGCGCTCGGTCAACGCTGTCGACTCCCCTCGAAGGAAGTCGACAGCCTAGCCTCGATCCTGGCGGCAGACTTTCCCGGATTGGCGGCCGGGAGGCCGGCGTTGCCGACACTGCGCGGGTTCTACCGGGAGCCAGACTTGACGGTCGAAGACACCCCGGCAAGGTTTCGGAAATCGACCACCAGGTCGGGCCGCTGCCGCCGCGTTCACCGTCATTGTGCCGACCGGTGCCGCTTTCGCCATCGACCATGTCGGTTGCGGTGACCGGAACGACTTGTTGAAGATCTGGTCGCACCTCGGCAATCACCTACCCGAACCATCCGCCACTGGTCGCGTCCATCCGGATCAGCTGACGAGTCGACCCAACCGGCTCTCCGAATAACCGAAGCGCTACAAGAGCACGGTGTGCGCGGTCACGCCGGCCTGCCTGACCGCGCCCACCGGCGTGGCCATCTTTGACAAAACTTCGAATGCTTTCAGCAAACCTGCTTCCACCGGATTGCCGACAGCTCCGAGAAGGCAGAGGTGGTCGCCTCAGGCCTCGGAGAGGGCAGGCTGCCCGGCGAAAAGCTCGATCTTGAACCGGATGTGCTCCTGGTGCTCGCGCAGCCGCTCGATCTGTTCCCCCACGCGCCGCTCGTGATCGCGCAAGACGTCGACCCGCTCGTCCCGCGTGCCGTCCCCGTCGCGGAGCAGGTCGACGAACCGCTGCATCTCGGCGATGGGCATGCCGGTGTCGCGCAGGCACCGCAACAGGTGCAGGAACCGCAGGTCTTCGTCGGTGAACGTCCGCCGCCCGCCCGCGGTGCGGCCGACCTCGTGCATCAGCCCGATGCGTTCGTAGTAGCGGAGCGTGTCGATGCTGAATCCGGTTTGCACGGTCACTTCGGCAGGCGAGTAAGAGTTCACCAACCCAGGATCGCACCTGGAGTGCACTCCAGGTCAAGCTCCGGGTCCGCCGGAAGAACAGGCCCGCGAGTCCCACCCACATCCCGGCGAGTCCCACGCAACCCCCAGCAAAACATGAAAAATCTACGGATTTCTCTTGACGGGTTGGTCACCATGCTGGTTACTATCTAAGCGTCGCGCGACTGTGCTGCTCTCCAACGCTGCTCTCCAACCCTCCTCACCCCAGGCAGGTGGACAATGAAGTCAGCTCTGCGCCGTATCAGTACCCGCGCACTGGCCGGAACAGCGGTCGCGCTCCTCCCCATCGTCGTGCTCGCGTCGCCGGCTTCCGCGGCGACGACCGTCAACTTCGACTGCCAGGCGAACGCGCCCATCGTCGGCCCGCAGAGTGCGAGCCTGTCCCAGGACGCCACCGTCACTGCCCCGGTCACCGTCGCGGCCGGCGCCAGCCTCGACATCGTCGTCAACCCGGCGCCGACCACCGTCCCCTCGACGGTGTCCAGCTTCACGATCAAGGACCTCACCGGGTTCGCGTTCAAGATCCCGGTGCCCGCCAACACGACGTACGTCAACGCCACGCTCACCGGCGGTTCGGGCCTCGGCTCGACCCCGACGATCACGGAGTCCGGCGGCGTCGCGACGGTCAACTTCGACGGCCCGATCGCCGGCGGCGCGACCTTCCAACTGCCGACCGTGACCATCTGGCTGACGGCAGGCGCTTCCGGCACCATCGAGACGCACCTCGGTGGCACCAGCTTCACCGACCCGGGGCTGACGTTCACCACCGTCGTCAGCTCGTTCCTCGGCGACATCTCCGCGCCGACAGCCTGCTTCCCCAACCCCAGTCCGGTGTTCAGCACCACGACCATCGGCTGACCGCACACGACCAAGAGGCTCGGTTCCCGCCCGCGGGCGGGAACCGAGCCGTGGTCGGCGATTGGGCTCTTCGGCTCGAGGTTGGTCTGAACCATGGACAACGCGACCTGGCTCGTGCTCTCCTCTTCGGCACCGAACACCGTTTTCATGCGTCAGTTTTACAACGTTGTAAGAGCTTCGCCTCGGCCTGACCAGGGAGTTCACCGTGCCTCTGAACCGCCGCCGTTTCCTCACCGGTGCCGTTGCCACCGCCGTCGCCGGTAGCGCGGGCAGTCGCCTGACGGCCTCCGCTTCGGTGGCTTCCCGGCTCACGCCGGCTCGTGGCGGCCTCTACACACCCAACGCTGCTCCCCTGCAACCGACGGCTTTCCTCAGACTTCCGCCCGGCGCCATCACGGCCCGCGGCTGGTTGGCCGGCCAACTACGGCTCCAGCTCGACGGCCTCTGCGGGCACTACCCGGAGATCTCGCACTTCCTCGACCTCTCAACCAGCGGCTGGACACAACCCGCCAACCGCGCCTGGGAAGAAGTGCCCTACTGGCTGCGTGGATACGTCGACCTCGCCGCAGTCACCGGCGACGCCAACGCGCTGGCGACCGCCCGCCAATGGATCAACGCCATCCTGGCCACTCAGCAATCCGACGGCTTCTTCGGCCCGAACCCATTGCGTACCGAGCTCAACGGCGGCCCGGACTTCTGGCCGTTCCTGCCGATGCTGCAGGCGTTGCGCTCCTGGCAGGAGTACACCGCCGACACCCGCATCGTCGGCTTCATGACCAAGTTCTTGCACTACATGGACGCCCAGGGCCCGGGCGCGTTCACTTCGAGCTGGGTCTCGGTGCGCTGGGGCGACGGACTGGACAGCATCTTCTGGCTGTTCAACCGCACCGGTGACACGTTCCTACTGGGGCTGGCGGACAAGATCCACACCAACGGCGCGAACTGGGCAGGCCCAATTCCCAGTCTGCACAACGTCAACATCGCCCAGGGCTTCCGCGAACCCGCCCAATACGCGCTGCGCAACGGGTCCGCGGCGCTGACCCAGGCAACCTACAACGTCTATGAAACGGTGATGACCAGCTACGGCCAGTTCCCCGGCGGAGGCTTCGCCGGGGACGAGAACGCGCGACCCGGCTACGGCGACCCTCGCCAGGGTTTCGAAACCTGCGGGATCGTCGAATTCATGGCCAGCCACCAGCTTCTGACGCGCACGACCGGAGACCCGGTCTGGGCCGACCGCTGCGAAGAACTCGCCTTCAACTCCCTGCCTGCCGCCCTCGACCCCGCGGCCAAGGGCGTCCACTACGTCACCAGCGCGAACAGTGTGGACCTCGACAACAGCCCGAAAACCGAAGGGCAGTTCCAGAACGGCTTCGCCATGCAGGCGTTCAAGCCCGGCGTCGACGTATATCGCTGCTGTCCCCACAACTACGGCATGGGCTGGCCCTATTTTACCGAGGAACTCTGGCTCGCCACACCGGACCACGGCCTCGCCGCCGCCATGTACGCGGCCAGCACCGTCACCGCCATGGTCGCCGACGGCACCACGGCCACCGTCACCGAGGACACCGACTACCCGTTCGCCGACACCGTCACGTTGACCGTCACCACGCCCAAGGCGGTGGCGTTCCCGCTGTATCTGCGAGTCCCAGGCTGGTGCAGCACACCGGACATCCGCGTCAACGGCACGGCCGTCGCCGCCTCCCCCGGTCCGTCCTTCGCCAAGATCAACCGCACGTGGAACCGCGGCGACAGGGTGACCCTGAGGCTGCCGCAGCAGACCACCGTGCGTACCTGGGGCGCGAACCACGGCTCGGTGTCGGTCGACCACGGCCCGCTGACCTACTCCCTGCGCATCGGCGAACAGTACGACCGCTATACCGGGAGCGACCAGTTCCCCGAATACGACGTGCACGCGACCACGCCGTGGAACTACGGCCTCGCGATCGAGCCCACGGCACCCGCGGCGGCACTCACCTTCACCGCGGCGGGGGGCACGCTCGCGGCCGACCCCTTTACGCAGCAAGGAAACCCGCTGACCATCACCGCGCCTGCCCGTCGGATCGCCGAATGGACCGCCGACGACCAGCACGTCGTTTCCCCGCTGCAGGACAGCCCCGCACTCAGCAACGCGTCCATCGAGACTGTCACCCTCATTCCGATGGGCGCGGCCAGACTACGGATCACGTCGTTCCCCACCGCGTCGCCGGCCGGGCACCGATGGATGAGCGCTTCGACGACCTACCGGATCCAAAACCGCAACTCCGGCAAGCTACTGGGCGTCGACCACATGTCCACAGCGGACAGCGCGCTGATCGTCCAGTTCGCCGACAACGGCACCGCCGACCACCTCTGGACGTTCATCGACAACGGCAACGGCTACTACCGCATCCGGAACCAGAACTCCGGCAAAGTCCTCGGCGTCGACCACATGTCCACAGCCGACAGCGCTCAAGTCGTCCAGTTCGGCGACACCGGCACGAGCGATCATCTGTGGGCACTCATCGACAACGGCGACGGTTACCACCGCGTCAAGAACCAGAACTCCGGAAAGGTGCTCGGCGTCGACCACATGTCCACAGCGGACAGTGCGCAGGTCGTCCAGTTCGCCGACAGCGGGACCGCCGACCACCTCTGGAAGCTGCTGCTCCCCGGGCAGTAACCAGGCTGTTCGGTCGCATGTGTGGGGGTCGCGAGCGTAGTACGCAACTCGACGGCGACTTGCGGCATCCGTGGGTCCCCGGGGTGTGATTGATGCGTGCTGGTGGCGTTACAGCGGCAAGGACCGGGGCGAGTAGGGACTTCCTCGCTGATCTGAGGGCCGGTCGTGTCGTGTCGGCGTGCGGTCACAAGCGCTGTCGGTGGCCGAGTGTGGGACTCGGCGCCGTGAACGTGGGACTCGCGGGCCGCGTCGGCGAGTCCCACGCTCCGACTCGGAACCAGCCAGTCCCATCAGCCCCTCAACCATCACGGATCCACGGATAGAGCACAAGAACCACAAATGTGCTTAGAACGCCCCGAAGCCGAACGGGCTGCCGAGCCCGGTGGGGCCGTCCCAGCCTTTCGCCGCATTGCAAAGACGGCTGTCGTAAGTGGGCGCCGCTGTCTCCGGGTGGGCGTCGCCCACGGTGACGCACCGGCCGTTGCTGATCGCGCCGTTGGTGCCGGAGGTGATGTCGTGGAACGCCTCCGGCTGCGCCTGGTAGAGCGTGTTGGGGCCGAGCACGGTGGCGAGATTGTTTCGTGCGGCGTACATCCCGGCGATGAACGGCGCCGACGCGCTCGTGCCGGCCACGACCGTCCAGCCGAGCGCATGGTGCTGGCTCGGGCTGTAGCTGTCATAGATGGCGACGTTGTCGGCGACCGCGGACACGTCGACGCCCGTTCGACCGCCGGAACACAGTGACGCGGTCGACGCCGCCTGACCCTCGGGCGACGTCGCGCGGGGGGCACAGCTGGATCCGCCGGTGCTCCACGCGCCTTCGGTGAAGCGACCGGATTCCTTCACCAGCTCGGTGCCGCCGACCGCGGTGACGGTCGGCAGGGCTTGCGGCCACAGGAAGTCAGCGCCTTCGAACCCTGCGTCACCACTGGATGCGGCGATCGCGACACCGCGGTGGGACAGCTGCGCAGCCACAGACCCGTGCAGCATGTGGTCGTCCCCGGGGATCCCGTAGCTGATGCTCACCGCGTTCGCACCGTGCGCGATCGCAGTCTGGACAGCGGTTCCGAAGGCGTCGGCGTAGCCGTCGAAACTCACTGTCTTGGCCGGATCACTCCCCGGCTTCGGCAGGACGGAATGCGGCAGCTGCACCTCGAGCAGCGAGCAGTCCGGGCACGCGGCCGAAGCCATGTCGACGTCGAGCGAGGTTTCGACGCCGATCTGCTCGTCGATGTCCTTGTCGTCTGCGGCGGTGGCCGGGGGCAGGGCGGGGCCGCCGTCGTAGGACAGCTGCCGAAGACAGCCGTTCGCGGCCGAACACACCGGCAATCCGTACTGGGCGCGATAAGTGGCGAGGTCGCCGTCGAGGTTCGGGTCCGCGCCGACGTCGATGATCGCGACCTTCCCCGAATTTGCCGAATATCCCGAGATCTGGTGTGCCTGTTGGAGATCCGGCGCGCCCCATCCCACCGGGACGCCCGCGGCCGGGACGTCGGCGTCGCCCGCCGGTGAGATGATCTTCTCGACCTGGCAGGCCAATCGGGCGAAATCCCCACCGCAGATGGGCTCGAATCCCACCGCCCGGGCCCGCCCACCGGACGCCGAGGCGACACCCGCCGGCACGACCACGGCCGCGACGAGCACTCCGGTAAGGAACACGAATCCGGAACGCGTCATGGAAACTCCTTATGGCGGTGGCACTTCGGCCCTATCATGCACGACGTCCAGCCGGCGCGCCCGCTATGTCCAAAGTGGAGCATGCGCGCCGAACTGCCGACATTCACCCCATCGCGTGATCACCGCCGGACGCGGCGGTTCAGCCGGGCCACCCCGTTGTGTCCGGTGGACAACCGCGGGGCGGATCTGCGGGGCGGATCCGGCCGCACTACTGTCTCCGGCATGGCGATCAGCGTGGCCGTCCGTTCCCAGGGGGGCGAGGTCGAGCAGACCTGCACCCATCTCGCACTCGACGTACTCTGTGAACGTGCCAGAGAGCTGGACCTGCCGATGCTCGGGCTCGTCGACGATTGCGACGACACGGTCTTCAACCGCTCGCAGATGCGCCTGGTGGTGGCTGAGCTGCGGCGGCTGGCCGAGGAGTCACCCGGCAGGCGCGCCGAGGCCGCCCGGCAGGTGCTCGACCTGACCACGCAAGTCGAGCGCCGGCCGCAGCGCTACCTCGTCTTCAACGGAGACTGATCAACCCCTAGCCGCGAGTGGGCTCGATGCCCGTCTCGGCGAACTCCAGCCGCTTGGAGACCGAGACTGCCTGGTCGCCGAAGCGTTCATAGAACCGCGCCAGCAAGGCCAGGCTCGTGGCCGAGCGGACACCGTGCTGCCAGTCACCGCCGGTGATCAACGTCAGAACCTGGGCATGCAGAACGTCCAGGGTGTGGTCGGTCTCGTCGAGTTCGGCGAACGCGCCGGCCGCGTCGCTGGAGAGCAGCTCGCCGATCCGGTCGGCCATCCCGGCCGCGACCGCGCCCATCTCGGTGAACGCCGCTTCGAGCTCGGCCGGCACCGCGCGCTCAGGATGGGTGAAGCGGGCCGTGTCGGCGATATGGGCGGCCAGGTCGCCCATCCGCTCGATCTTCTCCGCGCAGTACACCGCCGCGAGGATCGTACGAAGGTCGCCGGCGACCGGTGACTGCAGCGCGAGCAGCGATTGGGCCTGCTCCTCGCACTCGGCGCGGGCGTGGTCGAGGTCGGAGTCGTCGCCGAGAACCTGTTCGGACAGCGCCAGGTCCCCCGTCAGCAGCGCTCGGCTCGCCAGCCGCATCGACTCCGCGGCCAGCCCGCACATATGCGCCAGCCGCTCACCGAGCAGGGTCAACTCGCCGTGGAAGCTCTCTCTCATGCCACGAGCTTATGGCCAGTGCCAACAAAGCCGGTGACCAGGCCTGACGGCAGCACGGTGCCACTCGTTCGGGGGGTTGCGGGAACCCGGCGGTTCCGGCAGGCGACCAGTGCGTCGTAGTGACCGTCCACGAACCTCAGGAATTCGGGAGCGACCCATGATCGACGAGACCGCAGCAACGCCCGGACTACGGCATGTCGCGACGTTCTGCGGCAGCTGCAACTGCGGCTGCCCCGAGGTCTACCTGGCCGACGAGTCCCCCGCCGAACGCCGGGTGGTGATCACCGACGACTTCGGCCAGCGCGTCGAAATGAGCATCGAGCAGCTCGAGGTCCTGGTTACCGACATCAAGGCCGGTGTCCTCGACGAAGTGCTCACCACTTCCGCCCACTGAACCGCGGGACGTGTCGGTGCGGCCGCGTCGTGCCGACACGTCGCGAGGTGTCAGGTACGCCACCAGCCCAATGCCGGCGCGATCTCGGTGGCGATCAGCCGCAGCCGTTCGATCGCCGGTTCCGCGGCGGAGTGCCCGTGGCGGACGACCGGCAGGAACCAGCTGTCGGCGTTGAGATACCCGAGCAGCGCGGGATCGGCGTACAGGCTCTCGATCACCTCGGACGTCGTGCCGCGGTGCACGTTGAGCCTGTCCAGATACTCCTCGGTGGACAGCGCGGCGACGTCTGTCAGACCGCGTCGGGTGAGGTTCTCGCGGTGCACGGCCACCGCCGACACGAGTTCGTCACGCGCGGCTTTCCGGTCCTCGGCCGGAAAAACCGTGCGGACGATGCCGAACCGGGGCCGGCGGGCACCGGACAGGTAGGCGTTGGCCAACGGTCGCTGCCCGGTGTACGGATCGTGCCCGGCGGTGCCGAGCAGCAGCCCGTCCCCGACCTCGCCGATCACCGCGGCCCGTTCGAGATCGCCGGTCGACTGCCACAGCCGCCCGTCCGCGGTGGGCGCCGGCGGCCGGAGGATATGGTCGCCGCCCGGTTTCGGTTCGCCCCGCAACGCCGAGCGCAGGGCCCCAAGCCGCTCGTCGAAGAGCGCACGGCGGTTCGCGGGATCGAGGCCGAACACCCCGAACGCCTCGTTCGGCCCACCGGTGCCCAAGCCCAGTTCGAACGCGCCGTGGGAGCTCGAATCCGGTGTCAGGTTCTCCATTGGCAACACGATCATCGCCGTGCCGAGCCGGAACCGCGGCAGCCGTGAGGCGAGCGCGCCAAAGGACACCATCGGCGACGCCCGGCGCCCGTAGTCGGCACGGACGTGGTGCTGGGCGACCCAGCCGCCGTCGAAACCGAACGCCTCGGCCGCGGTGAAGACGTCGAAGAGCTCCTTCAGCAAGGTGCCCTCGTCCTTGCCCGCCCCGTCCAGGTGGGTGAGGAACCCCAGTTTGAACGCGCTGCCCATCGGATTCCCCCAGGTTGCCGAAAAAAGCTGTATCGCACCAGGTGACCAGCGACTATCGCGAGGGTCAACGTGTCCCGGTCCGTGGACGACGTGGTACACGGCCATTCCGGCGCGCCCTTGTCATGCGCCAGCCACCTCGGGTTCATTCGATCGGTGGGAGTTGGTTCGCCGCGCTCGTTACCGTGCGGAGTCGTGGAACAGCAGGAGCAGCTGGACGACTTCCAGCGCCAGGTCGACGAAATACGGACCAAGAGCCAGCTGCTGCAGGAAAAGCTGGGCGAGACCAAGGCGACGGTCCGCTCACGCGACGGGCTGGTGACGGTGACGGTCGCCCCCAACGGCGCGTTGCAGGATCTGCACATCGACGACCGCGCGCTGCGAGGGGTCCCCAATGCGGCACGCCTCACCGCGACGATCATGGAGACCTTCGGCCGCGCACAACGTCAGGCCGCACGTGAGGTCGCCGACCTTCTGGAACCGATGGCCGGCGGGACGGACATGATGCGGGTCGTGCGGAGCTTCCTCCCGCCACCCGAAGAACCGGAAGAACCCGAAGCGGCACAACAGGAATCCCCGCCGCCTCCGGTCGCGCCGCCGCGGATGCCCCCACCGCCCCCACCACCTTCGGCGCCGCCGCAGGCACCCCAGACCCCGCAGGCACCGCGTACGAAACGCTCCCGCGCCGCGGACGGCGATCAGACTGACGACGGCGAAATGGACCCATGGTGAGCAACGGCGGTTTCGAGGTCGACCCGGCGGAGCTCCGGAAGTTCGCGTCCTACCTCAGCGACACCGCGCACGCGGAGATCGTCGACGCGGCCAACGGCGTCCACTCGGCCAACGGGTTCGACAACAGCGCGTTCGGCATCTTCGCGGCCCAGATCCTCGCCATCCCGGCCAGGATCGCCATGGCCGCCGTGACGGACAACCTGAACAAGCTCGCCGACGAAATAAGCCAGGCCGCGCAAAGCACGGTCACCGCGGCGACGACCTACCAGCAGCACGAAGAGTCCGTCACGCGCACTTTGAACACGATCAGCCCGGGAGATGGACTTTGAGCCAGTTGGACCTCACCGCCGACAACTCGACCGCGGGGCTCGGCGTCGCCGACAGCTGGCACAGCGTCGCCACCTCGATCGAGGCGCTCAAGACCGCGCACGGCGGCGACCGCGCCGCGGTGGCCGTCGAGATCGGTGTGACCGTGGCCAGCGGAGTCCTGGACACGGTCGCGTTCGTGCTCGACCCGCTGGCCAAGCTGATCTCGGCGGGCCTCGGCTGGCTGATCGAACACGTCAGGTTCCTGCGCTGGCCGTTGGACCAGGTCGCCGGCAACCCGGACCAGATCAAGGTGATCGCCACTCAGCTGCACACCATCGGCGAGAACCTCCGCAACGCCGCGACGGACCTCGACAGCGCGCTCAAGGCCGACCTCCCCACCTGGAAGGGGCAGGCGGCCGACCAGTTCACCGCGGCGATGAACGGCCACAAGACCCACATCGACGACTCGGGGCACGCGGTCGACGTGGCCGGCTACGTGGTCGAAACGACGATGGCGCTCATCGCCGCGGTGCGCGCGCTGTTCCGCGACATCATCACCACGATCCTCGGCGACATCATCTCCACCATGCTCATCGCGCTGGCGACCGCGCCCCTGACCTTCGGCGCGTCGATCGTGGCGGGGGTCGCCGAGGTGATCACCGTGGTCAGCGTGCAGGTCGCGTCGATGCTGGCGAAACTGGCCAAGGCGCTCGGGCTGGCCGGCCGCAGCGCCGGACGCCTGCACGATCTCGGCGACCTGACCCACGGCGAAAGCACCGCGGGCGGTCACGCGCTGGGCGACCTGCCGCCGCGCCCGGCCAACCCCACGCCGCCGCATACCCCGGAACCGACCCCTCACACGCCGACGGACGACACCCCGCCGGCCACCCACGACGACACCCCGCCGCCCGCGCACAATGACGACGGCTACGGCCCTCAGCAAGACATCTACAACGAATACCACGACGGGCCGTCGAGCTCGAACAGCAGCACGCACAGCGAGGACGGCTACGGTCCCCAACAGGACATCTACGACGAGTACCACAACACCCCCGGCGGAGACGGCACGTCGACCCACTCGTCGGACGCCGGCGGTCCGAGCGTCCACGGCGAACCGGCGCCGACTCCCACGCCGACACCCACCCCCACACCGCCGCCGAGCGTCCACGACGAGCCCGCGGTCGCCGCGCCTGACCCGAAACCGACGGGTCCGGTGTCGGTGCTGAAGGACCAGGACATCGCCAAGCTGAAGGCGCACGAGGACTGGCTCAAGAAGGTCTACGAGGGCCCCCAGAACAAGGCGAAGTTCGTGGACAACTGGATCAAGAAGACATACCCGGACGCCTACCCATACATCAAGGGGATGTCCGACGCGAAGAGCAGCAAGAACTGGGTCGGCTGGGTCGACAAGAACTTCGTCCAGGTCGACAAGCAGCTCACCGGAATCCAGGACCAGGCCGACAAGGCTTGGGCGCAGTCCGACTCGCAGTGGCGTGAGCAGCACCCCGACCCGGCCGCCCCCTGAAAGTCCACTGTGGACTTACAGCCCGTCCTGCGAACTACCGAGGAGTACCTTAACCTCGGATAAGGTACGTTCGCAGGACGGGAGTGGTCATGGTCGACGTCGTACGAACATTCACCGTGCCCGAGCCCGTCGACGTCATCGTGGCGTACCTCAAGGATTTCGCGAACGCCGAAAACTGGAATCCGGGCACGGTGTCGTGCAGCCGCGTCGACAACGGGCCGATCGAGGTCGGATCGAAGTGGCACCACGTTTCCGAGTTTCACGGCAGGACGATCGAACTGGCCTACCACCTCGCCCGGTACGAACCCCGGCACCTGACTTTCCTCGGCGAGAACGAGACGGAAACCTCGACCGAGGATCTCAAGTTCGTCCCGGTCGCCGAGGGAACCTCGATCACCTACCACGCGAACCTCGTGTTCGACGAGGTCGGCAGACTCGCCGATTCGCTGCTGAAGCACGAGTTCGACAAGTTCGGCGACGAGGTCGTGGCCACGATGACCAGGACTCTCAGCAGCCAGCCGAAAACGTCAGGACTCCCCTAGCCGGGCCGACCGGAGTCGCGGCTGATCCGAGAATGAAGAGCCTGGCGTGGTCGGCCGCTTCACCGTTCTACCCCAACCCCTTCAGCGGCCTGCCCCGGATTCGCGATCGAATAATTCGCACGAGTTTCTGAACTCCGGCCGGGCGTAGGTCACCAAGTGCGTCGCGGCGACAGCGCGCCATGGCTGCCAGTTCGCGGCGAGTTCCTCAGCCGAGCCGGTGGCCCCGATGGTGCGCAGCGCCCGGCGCAGGTCCGGATCCGAGGACGGGAAAGCGTCGCGCTGGCCGAGCCGGAGCGCTACCTGGTGCGCCGCGGTCGACCCGATGCCCGGGATCGACGTCAGCGACGACACGAGGTCAGCCAGCCCAAGACTCCCGTCGAGCATGACGTCGCCTGCTGCCACGCCGACGGCGAGCGCGCGGACGGCCTCAGCGGTCCGCCGAGGAAGGTCGATCGCACCGAAGTCCCCGTCCGCCAGCAGTTCGGCGGCCGGGAAGAGGTGGGTGAGCCCGTGGTCGAGGCCGGGAACCGCGCGCCCGAACGTCCGGACCAGCGTTCCCATGCGTTCCGTCGCTCGAGGTAGGCCGCAGTTCTGCGCGACAACAGCATGGACGGCGACCTCGAACGTGCCCCAGGCACCCGGAACGCGAACTCCCGGCCGCGCGGACACGAGCGGCCCGATCGTCGGATCGGTGGAGAGGCGCGCCATCGCGGATCCGGTGTCGGCGTCGACGCCCACCAGCCGGCTCACCCGTTCCACGACGTGGATCAGGCCCTCCCAGTACGGAAGGTGCGCCCGGAGCAGCAGGTGGTCCGCACCACCGGGATGCACCTCCAGCACGCCGGCGTCACCGTCCAGGCTGATCGTGCGGCGGTAGACGCCGCCCTCGACCGACTCCACCCCCGG
The DNA here is from genome assembly GCF_025464955.1 of Amycolatopsis sp. Lineage (GTDB taxonomy): Bacteria > Actinomycetota > Actinomycetes > Mycobacteriales > Pseudonocardiaceae > Amycolatopsis. The sequence continues at coordinate 68,936 of NZ_JAODNM010000081.1, forward strand.
GACGGCGCGATCGGCGAGGAACGCGAGAACGGTGTCCCAGTCGAACGGAGGTCGGAACGGAAGACGCAGGGTCAACCCGCCGTCCGCGGCGAGCCGGTCGGCCCGGCGCCGACGGTCGCGTAACTCACCTGGCGGCGCGCGGAACACTTCGCGCATGTCGCGGTTGAACTGCCTCAGGCTCCCGAAGCCGGACGCGAACGCGACTTCCGCGAGGTTCAGGTCTGAGTCGTCCAAGAGCCGTCGGGCGAAGTGCGCGCGCCGCGACCGCGCGAGCTGATCGGGCGTGACGCCGAGAGTGTCGGCGAACAGTCGACGCAAGTGGCGCGGCGAGACTGCGAGGCGTGTGCCGAGAGCCGCCTCGGTTCCTTCGTCCAACGTGCCTTCGATGATGAGCTGCACCGCACGGCAGACCAGTTCGGGCGTGTCCGCGCCGAGCGGACCGGCCACGCGGTACGGGCGGCAGCGGAGGCAGGCGCGGAAGCCGGCCGCCTCCGCCGTCGCGGCCAGTTCGAACGTGCGGACGTTCTCGGCGAGGGGTTTCGCGCCGCATCCGGGCCGGCAGTAGATCCCGGTCGTCACCACGGCGGAGAACGTTGTCATGGCTCCCAGGTATAGGCGCTCCGGCGGAGGAGCGCTAGCCGTATTCGGACGTGCTCGTCAACGATCATGTCCGAATACGGCCAGACTTCGCCCCGCCTGACGGGTGATCCTTTGAACTCAGCGGCGCACGGCACTGTGCGTCAGACCCGAGAGGATTCTCCGTGCTCACCAAGGTGTTCCCCATCAAGCTCAAGCCCGGCAAGCAGGCCGAAGTCGAGGCCATCGTCGAGCGTTTCGCGCCGCAGGGACCGGTGCGGGAGCCCGGGACGCTGTCGTTCCGCGTCTACCGCGATCCGGCCACTGTGGATTACCTGCTCTTCGTCGAGCATTTCGCCGACCAGGCCGCCTATGAGGCCCACACCGGCTCGTCCGCGTACCAGGAGTTCATCGTCGGACAGTTCGCCGAGCACATCGTCGAGTTCGTGGAGATCGACCACGAACTCCTCGTCGGCCTCTGACCCACACCGCGGGCTCGTGGGCGTTTCGGCGTCCACGAGCCCCCCTTTTTTCTTTGTCGAGGGAGAAACCGTGACGCTGAAGGCCAAGGCGGAATCATTGCGGGCGTTGCACGACACGCTGCTGATCCTGCCGAACGCGTGGGACGCCGGAAGCGCCGCGCTGATCGAGCAAGCCGGCGCGAAGGCGATCGCCACGACGAGCGGAGGTATCGCCTGGTCCGTCGGCCGGTCCGACGGACAGAACCTGACCAGGGCCGAGATGGTCGACCGGATCCGGCGGATTGCGTCCACAGTGGACATCCCGGTCACCGCCGACGTCGAGGGCGGGTACGGCCCCGGCCCCCAAGACGTCGAGGCGACCGTCGAAGCCGTCGTCGGCGCCGGAGCCGTCGGGGTGAACCTCGAAGACTCGCGGGCTCCCGGTGGTCCGCTGTTCGACGTCGCCGCACAGGCGGCTCGCGTCCGGGCCGCCCGGGCCGCCGCGACGCGGGCGGGTCTGCCCGAGCTGGTGATCAACGTGCGGACTGATGTGTTCCTGTACGCCGTCGGCGCGCCGGAAGGGCGGCTCGACGACGTCCTCGACCGAGCGTCGGCTTACGCGCACGCCGGTGCGGACTGCCTGTTCGTCCCCGGTCTGGTCGACCTCGACGTGGTGTCCGCGCTGGTCAAAGCCTCGCCGTTGCCGATCAACGTGATGGCTGGGCCGGGCGCGCCGACCATCGCCGAACTCGCGTCGGCAGGCGTGCGCCGGGTGAGCGTCGGCACCGCCATCAGCCAAGCGGCCTACTCCGTCGCCCGGCGCGCGGCCGTCGAACTGCTCACCAGCGGCATCTACACCGAACTCGACGGAGCGCTCGACTTCGGCACCCTCAACGGCGTCTTCGATCGCTGACCGTCAGCTCCCAACGAAACAGGAGCCGACAGCGGCAGGTCGGCCAGCAGGCGAAGGTCGCGCTCGGATGGTGATCCAGCTGGAGCGTCGGTGACGGTGAGCGCTTCGTAGTCGAGAGTGAGATCACCGACCACCGGGTGCCGCAGTCGCTTGACACCGTAGGTGTGCTGGATGACGTCGTGCTCCGCCCACCAGCGACGGAAGTCCGTGTCCCGCAACGAGAGTTCGCCGATCAGCTCAGCGAGCTCGACCGGATTGGGTGGTCTTGATGCCGTCGGTTTCGGTTTTGGTGACCACGAGTTCCAGCAGTGCGGTGTACCGGTTCATTTCCCGGGTGATGACCCGGGCGTAGTCGACCAGTGTCGCCGGATCGGCACGCCGGATATCGTCGGGATCGGGGAGGTTGATCGTTACGCTGGGCACTCCGTTATTCTACTACGGATCGAACGTTTATTCGGAACACGTTCAGGTGATACCTATTATCGCGGAACGTGATCATCGAGTGGCCGCGAAATCCACTTCCGCAACAAATTGCGGTACGAGAAGCGACTTCGCGGCCGCCGCCCGCAAAGCGTATCACTCACAGATGCGCCAAGCCCGTGACGCCGGTTGCTTAACGTCATTGCCGAAGTGCGAACGGCGTTATCCGTGCTTTCACCACCAGGAAAGTCTCCCTCGCCACTCACGAAAACGCAGCCACCAACCCAAAGAGACAGGCTCAAGATCCGCCGCTGCAGAACCCCGGACCTGACGACGGAACCGACCCAGCGCTGTCAGCCGACGAGGGCGACCGGCAGAATCCTCCCGCCCAGATCCGGAAAATCACTGGCACACCCGACGTGAAACCCACCTCAAGATCCACAACGATATTCATCGGTGGATCCAGGTTCAACGCCACCAAGGTGGCCCCGAGGGGTCGCGAAGTGCCGATCACCCGGCGGGAGCGCAGACTCACGGGCAGCACGTGGGCCGGTCGCGTGCGGGACGACGGGAGCACGATGACCACACCGCAGGCCGGTCCGCTGCCGGTGACGCGGCGGCCGACGTCCGGGCCGCGGGTGATCGTCCGGATCCTGGTGGGCGGGGTGATCACCGGCGGGCTCGTGGTGCTGCTGCTCACCCACCACGACCTGGTCGCCGAACTCCTCGACGCGATCGGCGACGCTCGGCCATGGTGGCTCGGGGTGGCGGTGGCGGCGGAGGTCGTCTCGATCGCGTCACTGGCCCGCCAGCAACGCCGCCTGCTGAGCGTCCACGGTGGACACTTCACGCTCCGATCCGTACTGGCCACCACCTACGGCGGCAACGTCATCTCGACCTCGCTGCCGGTCGTCGGCGCGGCCGCGGCGGCAGTGTTCGCGTTCCGCCGCTACACCCGCCTCGGCGCCGAGACGACGATCGCCGGCTGGGCACTGATGATGTCCGGCATCTTCTCCAGCATCAGCTTCGGCGCCGTCGTCGCGACCGGAGCGATCCTGACCGGGCACACCGGCGCCGCGATCTCCGGTCTCCTCGGCCTGGTGTTCGTCGTGCTGCCGGTGTCCGTCATCATCCTGGGCATCCGCCGGCCGCGGATCCAGGCCGGGGTGGAACGCCACGCGATCCGCTTTGCCGGCGTCCTGCGCCGACGGCTCCCGAAAATCGGCGGGCGCGTGCGCGACGAGGGAATCATCAACGGCGTCGACAAGATTGCCTCCTTTCGTCTCGGCGTCGGCGGGATGATCCACGTCCTGGCGCTGTCCCTGCTCAACTGGCTCGCCGACGCGGCGTGCCTCGCCGCGGTGCTCATGGCGGTCACCGGGACCGTGCCCTGGCAGAGCCTGTTGCTCGTGTGGGCGGCCGGAGCCGGTGTGTCCACGCTCAAGCTGACCCCGGGAGGCATTGGTGTCGTCGAGGCCGCCCTAGTCGCCGCGCTCACGGGGATCGGCTTCACGGCGTCGATTGCGCTGGGTTCGATCCTGCTCTACCGGGCGGTCAGTCTCTGGTTCGTGGCGGGCGTCGGCGGCGTGACCCTGCTGACGCTGCGTGCCCGCAGCCGCGTCACTGCCTGAACCCGACGCCCGCCTCCACGAACCAGGTCAGCGTCCGGCGGTGGCCGGGATGTTGCTCAGTCCTTTGCCGCCGGTGCTGGCGTTGGACGCGCCGACGACGTTCGGCAGGGACTTGCAGGAGCTCTGCGAGGTCACGTTGATCGCCCAGCCGGTCGACTTCGTCACCGTCAGCTTGTTGCCGGTGAAGACGTTCCCGCAGCCGTTGCCGGAGTACACGTTGTGCACCTGGAACGTGTCCAAGTAGGCGTTGCCTGCGGTGTTGCCGGAGACCGTGTACTGGTTGCCCTTGACGTCGATGGTCGAGTCGCCGGAGTTCTTGTTCTTCTCGCCGGTGCCGTCGAGGGTGTTGCCGGAGATCAGGCCGTCGTGTGTGCCTTCCTTGATATCGATCCCCTCGGCCGCGACCCCCGGGCCGATCTTGTTGTTCAGCACCTGGATGTAGTTCCCCGCATCAGGACCGCCACCATTGCCGTAGCACGCCCAGTTGCTGTTCGCGGAACCGAGATAGACGCCTTCGCCGTAACTGGGCTGTTCCAGGCCGGTGTTGTAGACCGTGGAATTCTTGATCACGCCGTATGCGCTGCTCTTGCGGAAGTGCACGCCCTCGTAACCGATGTCGTGCACGGTCACCCCGTCGAGCGTGACGTGCTGGGCGCCGTCCAGCACGATGCCCTTCTTGGCTTTCGTGACGGTGAAACCCTTGAGGTTCCAGTAACTCGCGCCTTGCAGCCACAAGCCGTAACCGACCTGTCCGGACGGGCAATCGGTGTTACCGGGATTGAACAGCGGGTCGCTCAGTACGGCGCCCGCCCCGCCGGTGAGCGTGATGGGCGAGGAGGCAGTACCCGCGCGGGTGGCGACGAATTGGTCGGCGTAGCTGCCGTCAGCCAGCGTGATGGTGTCGCCGGGGCTCGCCGCCGCGAGCGCGGACTGCAATTGGGCGGATGTGCTCACGTGGTACGTGGTGGCCGCCTGCGCGGTCGGCATGGCTGTGACGGCCAAAGCCAATGCGCCGGTGACGGCGAGTACTACGGAGCGCCAGTGCCTGGACATGAGGGTGTTCCCTTCCACGGTGGACGGCTTCGTTGGCTCCACGGATGGATCAGGCGGCGGAGGAGAATTCACATATATGGTTATTAGTCATGCATGTGAACGCTTCGACCTTAGTTCACCGGTGCACGGTTGGGGAATCCTCCACATGACGTAACGCCGTAGCACCCATCTGCCGAGCGGCGGCCATCTTGACACGGCCGTGAACAGATCGTCTAATGATTCTGGCAACACACGTGGACAGATACCGCAAAGGGGCGATCATGACCGCAGCAGCTTTCCGCGGCGGACCGGGCCAGCTCGAACAGCGGTCACGCCGGCCGATCGGTCCGGGTACGCGCATGTGGGACGAGATGGGCCTGATCACGTTCTCGATCACCGCGGGCACGGCGTTCCTGCTGCAGACCATGGAACCGACGATCTCCGCGGTCGTCGACGAGCACTCGACGTTCCGCACGGACGCCGTCGGACGCGCTGTCCGCAGCATCGCGTCGGTGATGATGTGGGTCTACGGCGGCGACGAGGCGCTCCTCGAGGCCGACCGCCTCCGCGAGATGCACAAGACGCTCAACACCGTCGACGGGCAAGGCGTCCGGCACACCGCGTTGTCCTCGGGCCCCTGGGCCTGGGTCCTGCTCACCGGCACCTACGCGTTCGTCGAAGGTGCCGAATACTTCTCGCGCCGTCCGCTCACCGAGGACGAGAAGGAGGCCTACTACCAGGAAAACCTCCAGCTGATGCGGAACTTCTCGGTGGCGGAAAAGGAAATCCCCGACACCTACGCCGAATACATCCGGCATTTCGAGGATGTCGTCGAAAACCACCTGGTGCCCACGCAGACCACCCGCGACTACCTGCGCCTCACGAAATCCCTCCCGCTACCACCGGCGTTCCCCCGGGTGCTTCTGCCGTTGTGGCGAGCCTTGACCGCGCCGGTCGGACGCCTGCAGTACTTCGCCACCATCGGCACCACGCCGGAAGTCGCCCGCCGCAAGCTCGGGATCGAGTGGACCGCGAAGGACGAGCGGAACCTGCGCGCGCTCGGCTGGGTCATCGCCCGCGCGGTACCGCTGCTCCCCGAACGGCTGCGGTATTTCCCGATCGCCTACGAAGCCCGTCGACTGGAACGAGACAGGCAGCGCCTGCGCAAGCTCATCGATCTCCGGCCACGGTAAGCCACCGGCCGTTTTCCGCGTTTTCGCCCCGGCTCGGGGTGCCAGGTGAGATCCTCCAGCTGATCCGCCCGGTCCCCGAGACGAGGATTCCGCATGAACCGAGCTACCACCCGCGCGGCTGCCATCGTCGGCTCCGCACTGGTCGCGTCCGCGCTGCTGGGCGGGGGCACGGCCCAAGCGGCCGATACCCCGTTCGCGTCCACCGTCTTCAAGGCGACGCACAACAGCTACTCCGGCAACGTCGACGGCGCCAAGAACTCCATCCCGTACCAGCTCGACCACGGCGTGCGGTTCGTCGAGTTCGACATCCACGACAACGGCTACGACACGCTGCACGACTACGCCATCGGGCACAGCGGGCCGGGCGACCTCGTCGACCACGCCGGCAACCCGGCGTCCAACGCGCTGCGCGACTGGCTGAACGTCGTCGCCACCTGGTCGACCGCACATCCGACGCACGCTCCGATCGTGGTCATGGTCGACATCAAGGACAACCTGACCGACAACCCATCGTTCGCCGCGGGCAACCTGACCGCGCTCAACCAGGAGCTGGCGACGGCGTTCGGCACGAGCCTGGTGCGGCCCGGTGACTACCCGAGCGGCCTGCCGTCGGTGAACACGTTGCGCGGCAAGGTGTTGACCCTGCTTTCCGGCGACGCGCAGACCCGCACCGAATACCGCCGCGACGTCGGCTACGACCCGGCCGTGGCGATCAACGGCCACGGCCAGATCGTCGAAGTGCACGATTCCGGCGGTGGCGCCCTTGGGTACTGGACCGGGACGTACGGCGCCGACGGGCGAGTGACGTGGATCCGCCACGGAAAGTACGACAGCGGGCAGACACCGGCCGTCGCGCTCAACGACAGCGGGCAGCTCGTCGAGGTGCACCAATCGCAGAACGCCACGACATTGTGGTCCCGTGTCGGGCAGCTGGGCTCGAACGGCGAGATCACCTGGTCCGCCGGCAAACAGGACGACTCGGGGGTGCTGCCGACGGTCGCGTTCACGAGCCCGACCGGCACCGCGGTGCACGAGATCCACCGCAGCCAGGGCAGCACCCAGAACTGGGCCTGGGACGGAGTCGCCGCGGCGTCGTCGGTGACATGGAGCGGCAACGCGAAGACGTCCGCTGCCCGCTACGACAAGACATCCGCCATCCGCGGCAGCACGCGGGTGTCCGTGACGACGGGCGCCGACGGCCCCACTCCGGCGCAGACGTTGCGCTACTCGACCGACCGAGTCACCGGCGGCCGGATCGGCTACCCGCAGAACGCCTTCGACGAGTACCAGGAGGGCGACGCCGCAGAACTGCAGCAGGGAGCCGTTTTCTACGCGGCGCCCGCGACCAGCTCGTCGTTCATCACGTCGGCCCGCCAAGCCGGGCACGTCGTCCGGGGCTGGGACTTCGACTCCGCGAGCCTCGCGACGAACCCATTGGCCAACTACCCGGCGACCAACCACCCTGACGACGCCTGGTACCAGACCGTCACCGCCGGCGCGCCCGAGTAGTTGTCCGTGAAGGCCACCTTCACACCAGATTGCGCAATGAAGGTGGCCTTCACGGAACGCTAGACGCTGGCGAGGTAGGCTGCGGTCTTCTCCGGGTCCAGGAACCAGTTCTGGAAGTCGGTCGGGTCGGAGAAGCCGTTGGCGAACCGCTTCGCCACGGCCGGGTTCTCCCCCGCCGCGCCGATGATCTGCATGACGTGCGGGGGCGGCGGCTGGAGCATCGCGTTGGTCCAGATCGTGACGTGCTGGGCGTAGGCCCAGTAGTCGTCGAACGTGCTCCGCATCCACGCCGCGTCGAACGGCTTGTCCCCGTTGGCGAGGATCGAGTCCAAATAGGACGCCGCGCATTTGCTGGCGTTGTTGGAACCCTGCCCGGTGATCGGGTCGTTCGCGACGACGACGTCGGCCATGCCCAGCACGTTGTAGCCCGACGGCAGCGATCCGACGGCGTCGCGGACGACTGGGGTGTAGCCGCCGGCGAGCGTCGCGTGGGCGTCGGTGAGCACTGCCTTACGGCTGCGCTCGTACTCCCACGGCAGGAACTGCTTGGTGAGCGCCAGGATGCGGTCGAGATGCTCCTGCGGGCCCGGCCGGTCGGAGAAGCAGTCGAGCGGACCGCCTGGGATGCCCTCGAAGAACATGATGTCGCAGTTCCCGCTGAGGGTGTACGCGGGGATCTGGAACAGCTCGCCGACACCCGGGATGATGTTGAAGCGCACTGCCGCCTTGTCCGGGTGCTCCGGCCGGGGTTCCATCCCGTGCACGTACGCCAGCGCCAGTGACCGCTGCGGCGCGGTGTACGGCGAAAGCTCCGGGATGCGGTCGAACAGCTGCACCAGCTCGCCCTTGCCCGCCGACACCACGACGAGGTCGTACAGCTTGGCGAGCGCGTTGAGGTCCGAAGTCGCGACGCCGTGGATGATCAGCTTCCCGCCGCGCTCCTCGAACAACTCCAGCCAACCGGCCATCTTGACCCGCTGGTCCACCGACTGCGCGTACTCGTCGAGCTCACCGAACCAGTCCAGCGCGCGGCTGCTGTCGGGGGCGGCGATGGACACGCCGAGGCCCTCGACGCGCACGGTCTCGGACTCCCACAAGTTCAGGCTGTGATCGCGCTCGTGCTGCAGCGCGGCCCCGAACATGCACTGGGTCGACATCACCGAACCGGCGCGGATCTCCTCCGGCGTGCGAGCCGACATCACCGTGACGTCGTAGTCGTGCTCACGCAGACTGAGCGCGAGCTGCAACCCGGACTGGCCGGCTCCGACGATCAAGACCTTGCGCATGCTGGACGATCCTCCCAGTTCTCAGGACACTGAAGAACCGCGCTCAAGCGCGGCTGTAGACGGGGGCGAGCTCCCGCCCCGGCCCGGAAAGCACGGCACGCTCGAGTGTGTGCTGGACGAGAACTTTCAGGGTCGCCACCGCGGAAGCGGGCACCCGGGCGTCACACGTGACGAGCGGGATGTCCGGGCTGAGCGCCAGCGCGTCACGCACATCGGCGAGGTCGTACCGCGGCTGTCCCTCGAACTCGTTGACCGCGACAATGTACGGCAGGGTCGAGTCGTTCTCGAAATAGTTGATCGCGGCGAACGACTGCTCGAGCCTGCTGGTGTCGACGAGCACGATCGCACCGAGCGCGCCGCGCGAGAGGTCGTCCCACAGGAACCAGAACCGCGCCTGGCCCGGCGTGCCGAACAGGTACAGCAGCAGGTCGGAGTGCAGCGAGATGCGGCCGAAGTCCATCGCGACGGTGGTGGTCGTCTTGGACCCGCCCGGCGGCAGGTCGTCGTCGACGCCGTCGCCGGCTTCGGTCATCCACGCCTCGCTGTTGAGCGGGGGAACCTCCGACACGGATCCGACGAGCGTGGTCTTGCCGACCCCGAACCCGCCGGCGATGACGATCTTCGCCGAGATCGTCAGCATCTCCGCGTCAGACGGGGAGCCGATTGAGTCCATCGAGGATCCTCTCGAGCACGTTCGTGTCGTTCTGGTAGGCGGACGCGGTGGGGTGGATGAAAACGGCGCCCTGCGAGGCGAGGTCGCTGACCAGCACCCGGACCACGCCCAGCGGGAGGTCGAGGCCCACGGAAAGCTCGGCGATGGAGATCCGCACCCGGGCGCGCTCGTACAGCGACTTCGACTCGGGCATCAGCGACTCGCTGAGCAACGGGTCGAACCGCGGTACCGAGATCAACGTCTCGACCAGCAGGGTCTGCCGGGTCCAGGTCCGTCCACCGGTGAAGGCGTAGGGCCGGATCCGCCTGCTGCGCATCTTGAGGGGGCGGTCTTGGGTGTCGTCAGTGGACACAGGAATCACGTCCTTGTCCGGATCTCAGTGCGGCCTGCGGGCGGTGAGCACGCGGCGGAGATCCGCGCGTATTTCAGGGGTCAAAGCATGACCTGCGTTCTTGACGAACTGCGTCATCTCGTAGGCGACGACCTTCATGTCGCAGTCGGGTCCGGTGAGCACGGCGAGTCCAGCGCCGGCACTGATGCCCATGAAGAGGAAGTAGCCGTGGGTGAGCCGGATGATGATCTGCTCGCAGGCGCCCTTGCCGAACAGTGCCGCGCTGTTGCCGGCCAGGCTGAGCAGGCCGCTGGAGATCGCCGCGAGCTGTTCGGCGGCATCGGTGCTGACCGAGTCCGACGAGGTGAGGGGGAATCCGTCCGACGACATGATCAGCGCGTGGCTCACGCCGTGCACCTTGTCCACGAAGTCGTTGAGCAGCCAGGCGAAGTCGGCTTTGCTGCTGTTCTCGGCGGTCGTCACTGGGATCCTTCTGGTGTTTCGCCTTCTGCGTGCCGTCTCAGCTCGTCCCGAGCGGCCTGCTCGCCGTCGGTGAACGCGCCGAGGTCCGCGATCAGCTGGTCGTGGCCATCCTCGCTGAACCCGCCGCCGAACCCATCGCCGGACCCGTTGCTGTCCGCGAACAGCGGCGGTCCCGCGGTGGACCCCTTGATACTGTGGGAAACCCGTCGCGGCAGGCCGCCGGCGGTGACCCCGTCCGAACGCGGCTCCGGCCGCGGCCGCGGACTCGGCTTCTCGGCCACGGAGCGGCTCCGCAGGGGCAGCCCGGTGACTGTCGCCTGACGTCCCTGGGGGCTTGCCGCGGCGGACGCGAGCGGGGAGACGCCCGAACTCGCGCCGTTCGCGCGCGGGAAGACCACGGTCTGCGAGCCTGACCAGGCCGGTTCGGGGAGTTCGGACACCAGCCCGGTCGGCAGGAGGACCGTGGCGATCGTGCCGCGCGGGGTCCGCCGCTCCAGGCGCACCGTCATGCCGTGGCGGTCGGCGAGCCTGCCGACCACGGCGAGACCCATGTGCCGGGCGGAATCGCTGTCGAGCGGGGGCGCGTTCTCGATGCTTTTGTTGAGGTCGGCCAGCCGGGCCGACGGGATGCCGATGCCCTCGTCCTCGATCCGCAGCAGCACACTCCCCTGCTCGGTCAGGTGCGCGCTGACCCCGACCGCGGAGTTGGGTGAGGACTGGTTGGCGGCGTTGTCGAACAGCTCGGCCAGCAGCCGGCTCAGGTCTTCCGCGGCGAAGCCGACCACGCCAAGTGAAACGACCCGGCCGATCGTGATGCGGGAGTAGTGGTCGATCGAGGACATCGCGGCGCGCATGACGTCGACCAGTGACGACGTCTCGGACGCTGCTTCACCGGCGTCGCGCCCGACGAGCACCCGCAGGTTCTCGGCATTGCGGCGCAGCCTGGTCGCGAGGTGGTCGAGCCGGTACAGCTCGCCGAGTCGCTCCTGGTCCTGCTCCTTGGCCTCCATCTCCTCAAGCTGCGCGAGAAGCGAGTCGACGAGGTTGAGGTCCCGCAGCGCGACGCTGGAACAGATGCCGACCAGCGCGTCTTCGCCACCGGTCGACCGGGGCGCGCTCGGCGCCGCCTCGATGATCCGGGGCGCCTGGACCGGCACGGCAGGCTGGGCGAGGAAGTGGGCAGCGGCGATCCGCGAGCGGTCCAGCAGCACCCGGGAGCGGTCCAGCAGTTCTCGCGCCCGCGTCGCCATGTGGTCCACTTCTTTCCGCTCGCAAGCCGGTTCCGACGTCGTCGCTGAACGCGGTACCGCTCATCGGCACCGGCTGACGACAACGTCGGTTATGCAAGCAGAACGCGTCGACACTGTCCACAAGCTGTCTATGTTCGATCGCTGGGAGTGACACGTGATCCCGTTCGTCGGTCCTGGTGAGCGCGTCGCCCTAGGCCATTCGGACGAACTTCTCAGTGACCGGTATCTCGCCCGCTCCTGAGTTCGCCGGGCTCAACAGCAGCGGTCGTGCTCCGGGAGGGATCCGACGTCACGAGGTTCGATCGCCTGCGCGCGCAGTTCCATGTCCGCCCGGCCGGCGCGCTTCGCGTATTCGACCAGGTCGTCGTACTCGGCCCGGGACAGCCAGCCCCGGTCCCAGCCGATCTCGAGCCGCATCGTGTGGAGCAGCAGCTCCAGCGAGTCCTGGCTGTGCCCGCCCAGTCGCTGGACGAACCGCTCCGCGACGTCGACTTCCCCATCGCGCCAGGCGATCATCGCGAGCAGCAGCGATGTGGCCGCCATGATGTCCTCGCGGTGGATGCCGCCCTCGGCCGCCAGGTGCTCGGCGAGCTGAAAGCTCCTCGTCCCGGCGCCGGCGGCACCCTCGGCCTGCACGGCGTCGAGCAGCGCCCTGATCTGGGCGGTGACGTAGTCATCCCCATTGTCGTCCCCATTGTCGTCCCCGTTTTCGGTCATGCCTGGTACCTCCCCGTTGCCCGCGCGACCCGGAGTCGAACGGCTGCCGCGCGGTCAACGAAAAAGAGCCTCGCGTCTGACGCCAGATACATCGAACGCCGAGCCGCGCTCACCCAAGTGGAGGTACTGCCCGAACGGGCAGCAGTCCTCGGTCAGCCGTCGAAGTCGGTCAGACCGACGCCGTGATACCCGGAATGCCTTTGAGCTCCCCGATCAGCATGGAGCTGACCTTGACCGGGTAGTCACCCAGCGCGAACACCGTCTGCTGCCGCTGGCCGATCAGCTTGAGGTGCACCGGGGTCTCCCCCTTGTGCGCGAGCAGCGTCGACTTCAGCTCGCTCACCACGGCCCGGTCGACCTTCTCCGCGGCCGCGAGCAGGACCAGCGGCGCTTCCTCGGAGCCGTCGCCGACCGACGACAGGTCCAAGGTGGCCAGATCGCCGCCGAAGACCGACATCTTGTCCTCGCGGAAGTTCACTCGGCCCTTCACGACGACCGCGTTGTCCTCGATGAGTTCCTCGCGGAACATCGAGTACGACTTCGCGAAGAACAACACCTCGACGGCGGCGTCCATGTCCTCGATCGTGCAGATCGCCCAGGGCTCGCCCTTCTTGTTGACCCGCCGGTCGATCGAGGTCAGCAGGCCGGACAGGACCAGCTCGCCTTCTTTCGGCGGGTCGTTGACGATCGCGGCGATCGTCCTCGGCGCGGCCTTGCGCAGGATGCGCTCTGCGCCGTCGAGCGGGTGCGCGGACACGTACAGCCCGAGCATCTCCCGTTCGTAGGCGAGCAGCTGCTTGCGGGGGTACTCCTGGTCGCCGAACTTCAAGTGCGCCAACGGGGACGACGACACTGCGGCCTCATTGTCGTCCGCGGAACCGAACAGGTCGAACTGGCCCATCGCCTCTTGCCGCTTGAGCGGCACGACCGCGTCGACCGCGTCCTCGTGGACCTGGATCATCGCCAGCCGCGTGTTGCCGACCGAGTCGAACCCGCCTGCCTTGATCAGCGACTCGATCACTCGCTTGTTGCAGGCCACGAGCTCGGACTTGTCGAGGAAGTCGTTGAAGGAGGAGTACTTTCCCTTCTCCTGACGGCTCTTCATGATCGACTCGACCACGTTGACACCGACGTTGCGAACGGTCCCCATGCCGAAGCGGATGTCGTCGCCGACCGCGGCGAACCGTAGTTCGGACTCGTTGATGTCCGGCGGGAGGACCTTGATGCCGAGGCGTCGACACTCCGACAGGTACAGGGCGGCCTTGTCCTTGTTGTCCCCGAAGGAAGTCAGCAACGCGGCCATGTACTCGGCCGGGAAGTTCGCCTTGAGGTACATCGTCCAGTACGTGATCAGGCCGTACGCGGCGGCGTGGCTCTTGTTGAACGCGTAGCCGGCGAACGGGAGGACGGTGTCCCACAACGCCTTGACCGCTTCCGAGGAGAACCCGCCCGGGAGCAGGTCACTGGCGCGCATACCGGCTTCGAAGCCCTCGTACTCCTGGTCGAGGACCTCCTTCTTCTTCTTACCCATCGCCCGGCGCAGGGTGTCCGCGCGGCCCATCGAGTACCCGGCCACCTTCTGGCCGATCTGCATGATCTGTTCCTGGTAGACGATCAGGCCGTAGGTGTCGGCCAGGATCTCCTTCAACGGGCCTTCGAGCTCCGCGTGGATCGGGCTGACCTTCTGCTTCTTGTTCTTGCGGTCGGCGTAGTCGTTGTGCGCGTTCATGCCCATCGGGCCCGGCCGGTACAGCGCGAGGACCGCGACGATGTCGTCGAACAGGTTGGGCTGCATCCGCCGGAGGAGGTCGCGCATGGCGCCACCCTCGAGTTGGAACACGCCGATGGTGTCACCCCGGCCGACCATCTTGTAGGACTCTTCGTCCTCGACGCCGAGCGTGTCCAGGTTGATGTCCACGCCGCGGTTGCTCTTGATGTTCAAGATCGCGTCACCGATGACCGTGAGGTTCTTCAACCCCAGGAAGTCCATCTTCAACAGGCCGATGTTCTCGCACGACGGATAGTCCCAGCCCGTGATGATCGAGCCGTCGTCGCGCTGCCACAACGGGATCGCGTCCATCAGCGGCTCGCTGGACATGATGACCGCGCAGGCGTGCACACCGGCGTTGCGGATCAAGCCCTCGATGCCCCGGGCCGTGTCGAAGATCGTCT
>NZ_JAODNM010000083.1 GCF_025464955.1 Amycolatopsis sp.
TGATGGCCTTCGCGACCGCCGCCCAGTCTTCCGACACCCATTCCTCCGTGGTCCGCCTCAGCGCCGACATTAGCGCTCTACCGATTCCGCGGGGCGCCTATCGCCACCGCGTCGCGCATTCGGAGTATCCCTATGCCTTAATGCGACTAAATCAGCTCAAATAATTAGCTGAAATCAGCTTTCCTCAAACAAAGGGTCTCAAATCATGAAGACGCAAATCTCTTCCAACGATCACCCGGCGTACTACTCGCTGACCGATGCGGCCTGGATTCTGGGCGTCACCCGCTCGCAGATCCACCGTGCGATCAGGACCGGCGTGCTGCCGGTCATCCGTCGCCGGTCCCGCCTCGTGGTGCCCGCCGCCACACTTCAGCGACTCCTGGACACCACCGACGGCACTCCCCGCACCAGCGGAGGTGCCCAGTGAACTACGAAGATATTGTTTCCAACCTTGACCACCTGGCGACCGTCCCTGACCACGTGCTGGCCGAGGTCGTCACCCGGGATGGTCTGTGTTTCTGGGCATTCGACCGATCCGAGATACCGGAGCTGTCCGGCTTGGACACCGCTGACCGCGAACTTGCGGCCGGGATGTGTGCGGGGTGCCCGGTCATCAATGAGTGTCTTGAGCTGGACTTACGCATGGCTGGCGCGGACACGGTCGGGGTGTGGGGCGCACGCCCCGACACCGACCGGCGTCAGATCCACCCCGTGTGGATGGCTCGCCGGAACCCCCTCAAGCGAGGTGATCGGCGATGACAGTCAACCTCACCGCAGTGCAGATCCTCGCCGGGGTCGGTGTGCTGCTTGCTCTCATCGCGGTGTGGCGGGTCGGTACCGGTCGGGCTCGCAAAGCGGCCGACGCGGCGCGGGCCGGTGCCCGGGTCGTCTCGCTCGCCGGGCGGGTCCTGCTCGCCGGGGCCGCCCTGGTCGGGGTTCAGTGGCTGGTGATCACCCACCCGGGCAACACGACGTTGCTCCTGGTGGTCCTCACCGCCCCGGACCTGATCGCCGCGCACGTCCTCACCAAGGCGTTGACGGTCACCTCGATGGACACCACCACGCCCCGCCGGGGAGGTGGTCGACGATGAACGGACAGATAGCCGATCACCACGGCGCAAGTCCGCAGGATGCCCGACACCTGCCGCTCACGAAGGGGCAGCGGCTTGCCCAGGATGCCGCCGAGGCGGCCGAAGTCCGCCGCTACCAGACCCATCCCGACGTAGTCGCCCTGCGAGTGGAGCGCGTCCGCGTCCAGGTCGACCGGCTCTGCTGGGCGGGGATCTCGCTGGGGTTGGCGTTCACCATGGCCAACGTCCAGTGGTTCGCCGCAGCAGGATCAGCGGGGTGGTCACTGCCGTGGTTTTCCGCGTGGTTACTCGATCCGACGGTGTCGCTAGTGCTCCTAGCGATCCTGCGGGCCGAACAGGTCACCGCTCGCTACCAGGTCCGCACCGGCTCTTGGGTGCGCACGGCGAAGTGGCTTGCTCTGGCCGCGACGTACGTCATGAACACCTGGTCGTCGTATTCGGCCGGCACGCTGGCCGGGGTGGTGCTGCACTCGGTGCCGCCGTTGATCGTGTTCGCCGCGGCGAGGCGGTCACCGATCTGCGCGACAAGCTCACCGACGCGGTGACCGCCGCGTTCACCGAACCAGCGGGTGCGATCGGCGACGCCGAGCCGTTCACGGTGAACACCGCCGTTCACGAGACCAGCTCGTCTCGTTCGCGGCGGACGTCGTTCGGGGAGTACCTCGCCGAGGCTCGTCGCGCGTGGACCCCGGACGTGGTGATCACTCCAGCATGGGTTCGTCAGGTCACCGGCTGTTCGCGCTGGCTCTCACCTCGATTGGCCGCGACGCTCGCCGCTGAGGTGGACATCGACGCTCCCGGACGGGAGAGCCGCTCATGAACGGAAACGAGAGCCACACGACAACCGGTTCGCAGGAGTTGGAGAAGGCCTCGCCCGTGCTCGACGGGGAGTTGGTCGACGACACGTTGCCCCAGCCTCGTCCTCGCTCACGGCGACGGCGGTTCATGAACTGGTGGCAGCGTTCACCGCGCGTCCCGGCCACGCTCAAGAGCAAGGCCCTGACACGCCAGGCAGGGAAGGACGCCGCCGTGGCCGTGCTCAAGTCGCCTTGGCGCTACTTCGGCGCGGTCATGCGCGGGCTCGTCGCGGGTGCTCGGTGCTGGCGGACGTGGGTCAAGGTCGGCGACTACAGGCAAGCGGCAGAGGAGTCCGAGAAGCTCGCCGACAAGTTCACCGAGATCCGCGCGCTGACGTTGTTCCGGTGGAAGGTCACCGGAGCCGTCACGGTGGCGCTGGCCATGGCGATCGCGGTCGCTGACCTGGTCTGGGGTGACCGTCCGCTCTGGATATCTGGAGGGGTGGTGTCCGTGGCGCTGGCGATCCTCGGGCGACGCAAGGACGGCAGCCCCGGGCGCAAACCCGCGCTCGCCGGTCCGCGCTCGCTGACGTGGACGATGGACCCGCAAGTCCTCGTCGACGCTTTCCGGGACGCGAAACTGATCGGGAAAGACGAGTCTCTGAGGCTGGTCGAACGCGCCCACCGGATGGGCGAGGGGTGGGCGATCGTCGTCGACCTGCCCGCTACCCGCAAGGCAGCCGACGTGGTGAAGAACCGCGACGCGCTGGCGTCTGCTCTCGCCGTCGACGAGGTCCAGCTCATCGTGGAGCGGGTGCGGGGCAACGGCGGGCACGCTGGGCGAGTGTCCATGTGGGTCGCCGACGAGGACCCCTATGCCTCACCGCCGCTCCGAACACCGCTGCTCGGGGTGTCGCGGTGGGATGCGTGGCAGCCGATCCCGTTCGGAAGGGATGCACGGGGCCGGCGGATTGATCTCCCGCTGGTATGGACGTCGTTGCTCGTGGGTGCCATCCCGAGGCAGGGTAAGACATTCGCGGCCCGGCTTGCGGCCGCCGGGCTGATCCTGGACGCGTGGGTGCGGCTCTATGTGGCGGATTTCAAGGCAGGTAAGGATTGGGACGCTGCCGGGCTGGTCGCGCACCGGCTCATGTCCGGTGACGAGACCGAACACGTCTTTGCGCTCATTGACTGGCTCGTTGAGCTGGTCGGCGAGGTTCAAGGCCGGTACCGGCGTATGCGGGATCTGGACGATCTGACATGCCCGGAGTCGACGATAACCCCGGATATGTCGCGGGATCGGGCGTTGAACATACCGATCACCGCGATCTTCATCGACGAGGTTCAGGTGCCGTTGGAGGACCGAACTCCTTTTGCGGTGCAAGGTAAGAAGCTCACCGCTGGCGATTACATCGGCGAGTTGCTGACATGGTTGGCGAAGAAGGGACCAGCAGTTGGCATCGTACTCGTGCTCGCCACGCAGCGGCCGGATTCCAAGACGATCCCGTCCGGACTCCGTGCGGTGCTGGGGTCGCGATTCGCCCTCCGGGTAATGGATTGGCGAGACAGCAACATCGTGCTGGGCGAGCAAATGAACACGCGTGGGTTCGACTCCAGCCGCCTGCTCGCGTCGCACAAGGGAGTCGGCGTGCTCCGCCCGGACGGCGACACTCAAGCCGGGGCCGATGTGCTGGCGATGACGGTCCGGACGTACTACATGCCGAACGAGGATTGGCAGACGATCTGCCAGCAGGGCCGGGCGCTACGGGAAGCGGCGAACACGTTAACTGGGCACGCCGCCGGTCAGGACACGATACCGGTGCTCGACCACGCGGCGGTAGCGAAAGCGGTCGGAGCGAGACGCAGCGCGAGCAAACCGCCACCAGCAGTACTGCCGGAGGTGCGGTTGCCGGAGCCGCTGGCATCGGCGGTGGCCTATCTCGGCCACGAACTCGACGAGAATGTGCGTGACTTCGTGCCGAGTAGCGAACTCGTCGAGGAACTGGGCGTTGAAGCGACGTCGTTCGGCAGGCAGATGGGCGACCTCGGTTGCCGATCAACTCGGGACCGAGTCCCAGACGGGGACGGGCGAACAACCCGGGTGCGCGGCTACCTCACGGCGGATATCCGGGCTGCCATCGAACGCGTGTCCTCCGACGTTGGTCGAGACGACACCGGGAGCGAAGTGGTAATCGGTGACGGCTGACCACACCTCCCGCATCATTGCGACCGACGCCGAGACCAGCTCACACCAGCAGGACAGGGCAGGCACACATGAATCTCATGCCGACCACCGCCACACTCACGACAAGGACGCCGGGCCTGGTCCGGCCCACGCTGCGGCGGTACCGACGCGTCCGTGCCCAAAGGGAATCAAACCGGAGTCGTGGGCCTATTGGGAACCGATCTGTGCGGCAATGGACCCGCTCACGCCGGAGGAGATCGCCGACGTCGGGGCGATCCTGCGACGGGCCGACGCACGCCGCGCCGCCCGAAAACGCAACGAGCAGTAGGGACAGAGAGAAGCCTCGGCGCTTGCGAGCGCCGAGGCTTCTCTCTGCAATCGATGGGCTGAGGGCTGTAAGAGTGCTACCTTCAGAAGTCCGCAGGGAGAGCAGAATCAGGAAAAGAACTTATGACGGAACTTGGAACTTATAAAGTTACTTTGACGCTCGTAGTTAGCTGTTCGGTATGCGGCGAAACTCAGACTCCCTTGTTATCTGGACAATGTGCAGCATGTAGTAGTCCGCTACCCTCAGGCCTAGTCGCAGAAGTGAGAAATGTCGTGCGGCGCCGTCGGGAATCCTTCAAGGGCAGACTCAAACGACTCGAAGAGCGAATGCATTCCGTGACCGACGGCCCGTTTATTTTCGCCACCCGCGGCGCGCCTTGCTCAGATGACGATCACCTCGTCAACGTGCTGCAGCCTGCGTTCAACACTCTGGGCGCTCGCCATGAAACTGTGGCTCGGCTCATGCAAACCGGTACGTGGGACCCTGAAGAGAAGGGCTGCATTGCGGCGTTCAACGAACTTGTTGGAACCCTTGATGCTGCTATCAACTTTGTGACCGAGCTTCGTGAAACGATGCCGCCTCTAGAATGGCGAGCCGTGCATCGTGAGTTGACACGCGCCGTCGCACAGCAAGTATGTGGCCAGGTCTTCATTGCCATGACGATCGTTGCTGCCGATACTGACACGGCATCGCGACTTCGGGATGATGGGAATCGTTCGTTTGCCACTGGGGCGCGACACGCTGAGCGGATTGCTGCGCTTATTGACCTGATCCTGCACTCGCCCAGCGATGGCCCGTTTCAGGCCGATGGTTCTCTTGATGTGGCGGCGCTTGCATGGGCGAGTGTTGGAGAGCAGAGCACGTCGATTGCAAATGGCGCCGGGATAGTTCGTGGTGCTTTTGTCGACGTCCCCGGCATGGCCACGCTCCCTGACCAGTATGCCGTACTACTACTACCCTTGTTGGCTTCCGGTGCCCGAGTAGTGGATTATGGCATCCTTGTTGATCGAGCGAAGAAACTGCGATCAGTCCTCGACGTGGCCGATGCTTCCACAGCCTGGCTTGTAGACCCTACACTTTTGGTGTCTCGCGTTCAGGATGGCGTCGAACGAATTACCGCCGAGACTGAACGGCTCGGTCGTGAGTGGCGGTATGGTCTTCCCCGTTTCCATATAATGAACTCGCTGGCAGAAATTTATCGGCAGCTTGTCGAGGGAGCACTTCGTGAGCTCGGTGGAATACTTCTCGTGGCCGCGCGCGCTGGCCGAAGTGGTGATTACGGCACGTATGAACGAGAGGTCATCGACGGAATCAAGGCGGGTGAGGTCGTCAATGAACTGGAGCAGATGGGTGCCCCCCTTAGTGGCGCGGTTGACATGCTGTATCGCAACGCTAGCGCACATGCCGACATCGTAGTAACTGATAGTGGAATCATCGCAACTAAACGAGTGATTCGCGACAGTCGAGAAGTTTCCCGTACGACGACTGCGCTATCGGACGCAGAGTTCTCCGAAGAGATGGTTGCGCTCCAGGAGATCCTTCTTGCGCTCCAGTTGACGATTTTGCCGTGGATTTGGGCTCATGGCGATCAGCGTGTGGGTGCCGCCGTAGTATCGATGCGCCCAACTGCATTGCAGATAACTCGTACGCTAGCCCTTCTCGGGGGCATGACGGGGCTAAATGGCGTCGCGGTTTCTCGTGAAGGCAATCAAATCACCATTGCCGCTGATCGATTTCAGGACAATAGCAGTCGCCGAGACGCGGGTATCCTAAGCCTGGTGCCAGCGGCATTTGGTGCCGTGCCAGAAGCAACCGAGGTCACGCTAGATATCTCTGAACTTCATTCGGTGACCTTTACGCATGCCGAGTTTGCAGCACTAGAGTCTGACGAGACTCCTCACGGACTCACCATGCTTGGCTTCACTACAGCGAAGTGGCTCATTGAGAGCGGCGCATCGTGGACTGAGCAAGATGAGGCAACCTATGTGACATTTCCGCTCACAATGTTGTATTTCGCCTGCATGAGATTCGCTGGTAGTGAGCCACAGAATACGGAAAATATCGATCGGGCTATTGAATTCTTAGAGATTGCGCGCTCGCGCCTTGATGACATAGTCGTGTCCGGGCGCAGGTCGCCACTGACACGGCAGGCTGTACGGCAGATCGATATTCTTGCGACTGCCTTCACTGGACTCGCCGAAAGCAAGCGCGATCAACGGCAAACTCACAAAGCGCTAGGGTTGGCGCAGAAGGCAAACGCGACGATTAGTGTCATGTATCAGATTCAGGAAGAAGCCAAGGCGCTTCGTGACGCACGACCTCAGTAGTAGCTGATTATCGCGGCAATCGACCCAACAGTCCGGCCACCGTGCTTACGATCATGACGGCATCGTCTCGGCTCCACGTGAAGTCTTCTGTCACTGCGTCGTCGTGATTGGCACCGCTCGCCAGGCTGTACAAGTCATCGATCAGGACACGCCAGCGTTGCGCTTGTGTCCGCACTTTCGCAACAGTCTTCTGTGCCGACGGATCAGCTGGAACTACCTCGCGCACGTAGTCGAGTGCGGCCCGACCTTTGATGACCGCTTCCTCATATTTGCCATCCGTGATGTGTCCCTTGGCTTCGCGGATACGGCCGACCGCCCGGCGCAGTTCGCTGCCGTCGAGCGGTAGCGGTACTAGAACTTCCATCACGACCGCCGTGCCCACACTCGCAAGTTGCCGTGCCCACACCTCGGCCCGCACCAAGGCCACCTCTTGCGCTTGCGCGACTGGATACAGGCCGTCTACGGGGTAGAGGAGCACCGCGTCCAGGTGTAGACGCAGTGGAAGATCCTTCCCGTCCCGTAGCGCTTCAAGCGCTCGAAGCTGACTGTCGCTCAGGCTGCACGTCAGTTGTTCGGTGCACGTGTATCCGCGAGTCGTCACATGCTTGATATGCAGTGGTCCGAGCCAGCGGTTCGCGTTGTTCAGCTCAATGTGCAGGTCGCCGCTCAGTTGGATCGGCAGCCCTTCCTCCAGCCCGACTGAGGCCACGGTCACCGTGACGGCCAATCGGTGTACCCCGGTGCCGGGTGTCAGGTTCACGGTGGCCGCGCCTGGCCCCACGCTGATCTGGAGCGTATGGCCCTGGCTGAAGTTCAGGTCACCCATCGTGATCTCGTCCTTGGCTCGTTGCTTCTGCCTGTTGCTGGGTTACACCGTAGTCGTTGGTGCCGCTATCGCTGAACTGGTTTCTCGCTCGTCCGGGTTTCGCTCAGGCGGAAATATTGTCGGGGTTAACAAGCGGGAGTGCACATCCCGGAAGATGACCAACTTCTTGGCACCTCTGTTGCGCACCCGGAGGCTTCCCGAACGGACCACTCACCCCGCCGTGCTGGCGTGCGCCTCTGCCAGTGCCGCGAACTCCTTCGGCGTCACCTTCTTCACCCGCGTGTTGTCGAACACCCGCTTGCCGGTATGGACCGTGGGGAACACCACCATCTTGTTGCGGCCCAGAGTCTTGAGCAGCATCCCCCGCCGCGCCGAGACGTCCCCGTCGTTCCATTCTGCGATCAGCGACTCCTCCGACTCCGCCGCCACAGGCTCGGCCGGTATCTGCTCGGCCAGCGCCTTCTCCTGCGCCTCCAGCGACGCGAGGTCGAGGACCAGCGGCTCGTTGGCCACATCGAACTCATCCATGGTCATCTTGCGTTTCCCGACCCGCGCTAGCAGATTCCCGCGCAATGCCTTCACCGCGTTGATCTCGTCGGTGACCGACTCCAGCCGCTCGGCGACCTGCGACCGCACCGCCGCCACCTCCGACGCGTGCCGCTCGTCGGACAACCGCGACACGGTGAACGCGAGCAACTCCTCATCGGTCTCCCGGCGGTCGATGAATACCCGACCGCACCCCGACGCTGCTTGGCACAGAAATACGTTGACCTTGGCGTACCGTCCTTGTAGAGACGGTCCTTCTGCTTGCGGGCAGTCAACTTGCGCGTACACACCCCGCACCGCAGAATCCCCGTCCTCACATGCCCCTCACCAGCGATCCGGCCCCGAGCGCGCCCGGCGAACAACGCCTGCAACCGATCGTAGGTTCGCTGGTCCAAGATTGGCTCACCTTCCAGCCGACCCACGATCTCCCCATCGTGCACGACATACCCACCCAGCGACACGCGTTTCATCGTCGCCGACATCGACGCGTGGACCCACTCCAGCCCGGTCGCTGTCCGCAGGTTCTCGGCGTTCCACATCTCCACTGCCTCCCCGCCCGACAGCGCGCCAGATACCAGCCCGGCCGCCGCGTCCCTGATGCCTTCACGTTCGGCTTCCACCAGTTCCGCCGACACCTCGGGCCGGTCGGCATTGGTCTGGCCCTTACTGGGCTTCCAGGTCTGGTCCTTGCCCGCGAACCCGAACCGGCGCGGCCCACCGGTGGTGCGGCCCTGCTCGCGGAACGTGGTGAACCGCTTCTTCAGCCGCCGCGACGTGTCATCGGACGACCTCGCGGCGTGGGCAACCTCGATCCGCAGGATGAACCGGTCGTCGGGGTCGGCGAGGTCCCGCGAACCGTGCGCGGAGTACACTTTGTAGCCCCTTTCCGCCAGCTCGATCAACGTCTCCAGGTCGCGCGGTTGGCGGAAGAGACGGTCGGTGTGCCACACCACGCACCCATCAGACTCACCCGAGGCCACCCGCTCCAGCAGCCGCGCCCAGCCCGGCCGCCGCACGGTGCGCTTCCACGCCGAGAGGCCGTCCTCAAGTTCGAGGCCCAGCACGCCGCCTGCCCGCTCGATTACCTTGCGGTTGTCGGCGTGCTGAACCTCGATCTTCTCCAACTCGCCAGTCTCGGGCACCTTGGACAGACGACCGTAGGAATCCAGCACCAACGGCCGCCGCCGTAGGCCCTCGCCAGCACTACCCTGGTCTGCATCACCCATACCGAGCACCGTAGGTCAACAGAAGAGTGTTCGCCTTGGGTGCGTTGGACGCACCCAAGGTGGCCTTGAGGGTCTTTCGACCCTACGCGTGCACGTGGACGTCGTCCCAGGTGGGGAAAGGGTCCGCGCCGAGGGGTTCGCCGGGGGTGGTGAGGCAGTCGGTGAGGGCTTGCGACAGCGCGGCTTTGTCCAGGCCGATGCCGATGAAGACCAGCTCCTGCCGCGCGACCTCGCCGACGCCTTGGGGCTCGAACCGCGCCACCGAACCCGCTTGCGACCACAGGCCGGTCACCCCAGGCCGTGACGCCAGGGAGAAGAAACCCTTCGACCGCAAGACGTTCCCGAACTCCCCAGTGTCCAAACGGGAACTCACGAACGCCCACAGCCGCTCCGGGTGGAACGCCGTTTCCGCCCGGAAGACGACACTGGAGATGCCGTACTCCTCGGTCTCGGGCACGTGGTCGCCGTTGAGCTCGGCGACCCAACCCGGTGCCTCCTGGGCACGGTCGACGTCGTATCGGCCCGTGTCGAGCAGCTTGCGCAGCGGCACGCGGCCGAAGGTGGACGGCACCACTTCCGCGCTCGGGTTGAGCCGGCGGAGCACGGCGGTCTGCCGGTCGAGCTCGAACGCGGAGACGAGGTCGGACTTGTTGAGCACCAGCACATCCGCGAACTCGACCTGGTCGATCAGCAGGTCGCTGATGGTCCGTTCGTCACCCTCGTACTGGTCGAGCGACCGCTCCGACAGCGAGTCGCCGACCGCGAGCTCCCGCCCGAAGTTCACCGCGTCGACGACGGTCACCATGGTGTCCAGCCGGGCGGATCCGAGCAGGGCGGCGCCGTCGTCGCGGGCGAACGAGAACGTCGCGGCGACCGGCATCGGTTCCGAAATCCCGCTCGATTCGATGAGCAGGTAGTCGAACCGCCCGTCGCGGCACAGCCTGTCGACCTCTTGCAGCAGGTCGTCCCGGAGCGTGCAGCAGATGCAGCCGTTGGTCATCTCGACGAGCCGCTCCTCGGTACGGGACAGGCTGGACCCGCCCGCCACGAGCGCGGCGTCGATGTTGACCTCGCTCATGTCGTTGACGATCACCGCCACCCGCAGACGTTCGCGGTTGGCGAGGATGTGGTTGAGCAGCGTCGTCTTGCCCGCGCCGAGGAACCCCGACAGCACGGTGACTCCCAGCGTCATCGGGCCAGCCGCTGGAAGTGGTTGACCAGTCTGCGCGGGACCAGCAGCTCCTTGCCGTCGACCTTGATCGGGACCAGGTCGGGCACCGCGGCCTTCCACTGCGACCGGCGCGACCGGGTGTTGCTGCGCGACGTCTTCCGCTTGGGGACGGCCATTACTTCGAGCCTCGCTTTCCGTAGCGGCGGTGGAACTTCTCGACCTGACCGGCGGTGTCGAGCACGCGCTGGTTGCCCGTCCAGAACGGGTGCGACCACGAACTGATGTCGACCTGCACGAGCGGGTAGGTGTGCCCGTCGGTCCACTCGATGGTCCGGTCGGACGTCGCGGTGGAGCGGGTGAGGAACGCGTCTCCGGTCGAAGAGTCCTTGAACACCACAGGGTGGTAGTCGGGGTGGATACCGGATTTCACGGGGTTTCGTCCTTTCGGTTGGCGAAGTACACGCCTTCCGGCGTCACTTCGGTGTCTTCGCACGGTTCTTCGTGCCATTCGCCGAACGGGTCCGGGTAGGCGAGCCAGGCTTTCGGGCCTGCGGCGAGTTCAGCGTCGGTCAGCAGCGCGCCGCGCAAGGCAGCGTCGACTTCTTCGGGCGACGCCTGGTCGGTGACGACGACGATTTCCTGCGCGCGGTCGCCGAAAACGGGATCCCAGCGCAGGGAGGCCAGCGTGCGGCGCTCGGCCGAGACGGCGGCCCAGTCCGGGCCGCCCGGCGCGTCGAGCCACGGCCCGGCGTGCCCGATACCCAAGCCGCCGCCGGCTGACTCGATCCACAGCGCCATGTCCGACTGGCTGGCGACCCAGGCGCGCCCGCGAGTCCGGACGACGCCGTCGAGCAGCACGTCGATCGCGTCGTGCAGCCGTTCGGGGTGGAACGGCCGCTGGGCGGTGAAGGTGAGCAGCGCGATGCCGCAGTCGGCGTGCAGCGGCGGTTGGCCGCGCAGCAGTGGGCCGTGCATGTCGGTGACCTCGCCCCGGCGCGCGTCGGTGGGCACGGTGGCCACCAGCGCACAGGCGTCGACGGCGGAGAGTTCGACGCGGGGGATCGAGGGGGCGACCCGGTCGAGGATCGCTGACGCCTTCGCGGCGCTCCAAGCGTCCGTCGCCGAACCGGCGAGGACGAGCACGTCGGCGAACTCGACCTGAGCCAGCGCGACCTGGGCGATCGTGCGGTCGTCCTCGGGGCTCGCGCGCATGCCGCGTTCGGCGAGCGTCTCGTCGCCTGTGGTGTCGGCGAGCCAGCTTTCGCAGTCGACGACCGTGAACACCGCGCGCAGGTCGACGTCCTGGCACACGGGGTGGTCGCCGACGAGGACGTTCCGGATCGCCCAGCTGACCGGCTCGGGTTCCATCGCCTCGTCGAGCCGCAGGACGATGCGCTCCACCTGCGGCATCCGGGCGAGCTTGCGCAGCAGCGGCAGGAGGTCCTCGCGCAGGGTGCAGGACACGCAGCCGTGGGCGAGTTCCAGCACGGTCAGCTGGTCGCGCGGGCCGAGCTGGATCCGGCGCCGGACGATGCCGGAGGTGATCTCGCGCAGGTCGTGGTGGACCACCGCGGTACCTGGCGCACCCGTCCGGAACTTCTCCGCGAGTGCGCTGTTGGGTCCCGGTCCGAGGCCGGTGATGAGGAATAAGGGCACGCGCGGACGTTGTTGGGTCATCTGTGTAGAGTAAATGAAAACGAAAACCAATACCAACTTGGGAGGGCGCGTGTCCGCCGTGTGTCAGGTCACCGGCCGCAAACCGGGCTATGGCAAACAGGTCTCGCACTCGCACCGGCGCACTTCGCGGCGCTGGGAGCCGAACCTGCAGATCCACCGGTACTGGCTGCCCAGTGAAGGGCGCTGGATCCGGCTGCGGGTCTCGGTCAAGGGCATGAAGACGATCGACAAGCGCGGGATCGAGGCGGTCGCCGCCGAACTGCGCGCCAGGGGAGTGAAGCTGTAGTGGCCAAGAGCAACGACGTCCGGCCGATCATCAAACTGCGGTCCACCGCGGGGACCGGCTACACCTACGTGACGAAGAAGAACCGCCGCAACGACCCGGACCGGATGGTCCTGCGCAAGTACGACCCGGTCGCGCGCAAGCACGTCGAGTTCAAGGAGGACCGCTGATGGCCAAGCAGTCGAAGATCGCGAAGAACGAGCAGCGCAAGGCCGTCGTCGCCCGCCACGCCGCTCGACGCGCGGAACTGAAGGCCGCCGTGGTCTCGCCGAAGTCGTCGCCCGAGCAGAAGGCCGCCGCGGTGTCCGCCCTGCAGTCCCTGCCCCGGGACGCCAGCCCGACACGCGTGCGCAACCGCGACGTCGCCGACGGACGTCCTCGCGGCTACCTGCGCAAGTTCGGCCTGTCGCGGGTCCGCATGCGTCAGATGGCGCACAATGGCGAACTGCCCGGCGTGTCGAAGTCGAGCTGGTGACGCGCATGGCCAAGCCGATCCGGGACCGCCCTGGCAAGAAGAAGCGCAACCTGCTCGCCGCCGAGGGGGTGTCCGAAGTGGACTGGAAGGACGTGAACCTGCTGCGCAAGTTCATCTCCGACCGCGGCAAGATCCGCGCCCGCCGCGTCACCGGGCTCACCCCGCAACAACAGAAGCAGGTCGCCACGGCGATCAAGAACGCCCGCGAGATGGCCTTGCTGCCTTACTCGAGCACCGGGCGCTGACGAGGACTCGTGAGCGTTGCGGCCGGTACTAACCCGGTACTAACCGGCCGCAACGCTCACGAGTGGCAAACTGGGCGTATGAGCGAAAGCGCGGAGGCCGCACCCGAGAACGACCCGGAACTGATCGAGCTGTGGGCCAAGGTGTTCGGGTTCGCCCGCACGGGTGAGACCGAGAGCCTCGCCGCTTACGTCGACGCCGGTATCCCGGCCAACCTCACCAACGACCGGGGCGACACGCTCCTGATGCTCGCGGCTTACCACGGGCACCCCGAAACCGTCGCCGCGCTGCTCAAGCGTGGTGCGGAGCCGGACCGGCTCAACGACCGCGGCCAGAGCCCGCTGGCCGGCGCGGTGTTCAAGAGCGAACCCGACGTCGTCAAGGCATTGCTCGACGCCGGCGCCGACCCGTCAGTCGGGAGCCCGTCCGCGATCGAGACCGCTGCCATGTTCGGCAACACCGAGCTGCTGGCCCTGCTCGAGCGCTGAGCACGCCCGTTAGGCATGCTTGTCGGCATGCCTGATGACCCCCACTACCTCTCCGGCCTCGATCTCTCCGGCCGGCGCGTCGTCATGGTCGGCGGCGGCACGGTCGCCCAGCGCAGGCTTCCCCGCCTGGTCGGGGCCGGTGCGCTGGTCGAGGTGATCTCACCGGAGACCACGCCTTCGGTCAGCGGGATGGTCGACTCCGGCGAGATCGTGTGGCACCGGCGCGAGTACGCCGATGGCGATCTCGAAGGTGCCTGGTACGCGCTGGCCTGCACCGATGACGCCGAGGTCAACGCCGCCGTGTGTGCCGAGGGCGAGCGGGCCAGGGTGTTCTGCGTTCGCGCGGACTCCGGCACCGACGGCAGCGCGGTGACACCGGCTTCCGGACGTCACGGCGGGCTGCTCGTCGGTGTCCTCTCGGGCGGAGAGCCGCTGCGCTCGGCCGCGGTCCGCGACAGCATCCTCGACGGCCTGCGCGCCGGAGTCGTCGAGGACGGGCGGGTGCCGAAGGTCGACGAGCTGCCCGGAGTCGCGCTGGTCGGCGGGGGACCGGGTGACCCCGAACTGATCACCGTCCGCGGCCGCCGGCTGCTGGCGCGCGCGGACGTCGTCGTGGTCGACCGCTTGGCCCCCCGTGAGCTGCTGGACGAGCTGGCGCCCGAGGTCGAGATCGTCGACGCCGCGAAGATCCCCTACGGGCGTGCCGCGAGCCAGGAAGTGATCAACGCCACGATCATCGAACACGCCAAGGCCGGGAAGTTCGTCGTCCGGCTCAAGGGCGGTGACCCGTACCTGTTCGGGCGCGGTTTCGAGGAGTTCCTCGCCTGTGTCGAGGCCGGCGTCCCGGTGACCATGGTCCCCGGAATCACCAGCGCCTTCGCCGTTCCCGCGGTGGCCGACGTGCCGGTGACGCACCGCGGCGTCGCGCACGAGGTCGTCGTCGTGTCGGGGCATGTGGCGCCCGGGCACGAGAAGTCGCTCGTGGACTGGCCGGCGCTGGGTCGTCTGCGCGGCACGATCGTGCTGATGATGGGCGTCGAACGGCTCGAGGAGTTCGCCGCCGCGCTGCTCGACGGCGGCCGCCCCGGCGACACCCCGGTGGCGATCATCGAGGACGGGACCATGCGCACCGAGCGCGTCCTGCGGTCCACATTGGACTCCGTCGCGGCCGAAGCGAAAGCCGCTGCCGTCCGCCCGCCGGCCGTCATCGTCATCGGCCCGGTCGCGGGGCTCGCGGGCTAGTCGGACTTCCGCCGGCCTCGTCGAGGATCGAAGGCTATCTTGCCAGCTATTGCATCCAATATCGTGGTTTTGCATACTAAGGCCATGCTTCAAGATGTGCGCGCCCCCTGAGGAGGGAAGACGAACAATGGAAATGGCCAAGCGCGACTTCAGCCCCAACCCCGGCGACACACTGCTCTTCGAGAACGACCGCGTCCGTGTGTGGTCCATGACCCTGGGTCCCCACGAGGAGTTCGCCTTCCACGAGCACCACCACGACCACGTCATCATCTGGCCGTGGTCCGGCAGCGTCCAGGGCCAGCAGTACCTGCCGCAGGAGTACGGCGAGGGTAAGTGGGGCATGGCCCAGCACGCCGAACCGGGGTTCGTCATGGCGAAGACGGTCGGGACGGACCGGCCGCTGACCCCGCACCGCGTGCGCAACCTGCGCGACGAAACCGTCGAGCACTTCATCATCGAGCTGCTCGAGGCGTCGCCGAGCAGCACCGAACAGCCATGGCAGCACAACGGACGCGGGGACTTCAGCGTCGACGGCGCAGCGGACTCCTAGGCGCCTTGCTGGTCCTCGATCCAGCGCGCCATCGCCTCGGCGGAAGACCGGATGTGCTGCCTCATGGCCGTCCGGGCGCGTCGGACGTCCCCCTGCGTGACCGCGTCGGCGATGGCCTTGTGCTCCAGGTGGTTCTTGCGGAGCAGCCGGGAGTTCCCGGCGTATGCGGCGTAGGCGGAATTCCGGGGCAGGCGACGGCCGACGTCGGCGATGCTGATGGCCAACTGGCGGTTGCCGGAGGCCTCCAGGATCACGGAGTGGAACGCGTCGTTGGCCTCGGCCCACTGCCGTCCCGCGTCCTCCGGCAGTGCCGGCGCGGCCTGGTCGTCGGCGGGAAGGAAGTGATCTTCGTAGTGCTGCCACGCCGACTTCAGCCGCTCCAGCTGCCGGTCGTCGATGTGACCGGCGGCCAGCTCGGCGGCCAGCCCCTCCAGCTCCGCCCTGACCGCGCCCAGCTCCCGGATGTCGCGGCCGGAGTGGCCGTTCACGCGGGCGCCGCGGTTCTGGACGATCGTCACGACGTCCTGCGCGCCCAGTACCCGCAGCGCCTCGCGGACCGGTGTCCGGCTGACACCGAACTCCTGCGCGAGGGTCTCGTGACGCAGCCAGCTGCCGACCGGGATCTCGCCGCTGAAGATCCGGCGCTGCAACTCGTCGACCAGCCGATCGCTCAGGGAGGTGGCGGCCGGTGGCGTCTCGTTCTCGCTCATGGGTCCGATCCTAGGTGCCCGGTTGGCCTTGTCTTGGGGTGCGACATGGCGCATGCTGGATTCAATAAGCTAATTTAGCATCCAATCTGACCTCGGGGGTGCCGATGACCAGACCCGGACCCGGCGCGGTGATGGCACCGCTCGACTACCGCCGGCTGGTTCCGCTCGCGATGCTCGAGCCGCCGGCCGTCTCAGTGCTGCCGGGGGCGGTGAGCCATCTCCAGATTCCGTATGCGGAGGCTCTGGGCTGGCGACCGCTGAGACTCGACCTGCACCTCCCCGCGGCGGCAAGCGCGCGTCGCCATCCGGTGGTGGTCTACGTCCACGGCGGCTCCTTTCTCACCGGTATGCCGGGTATGGGGCCGTGGGCCGGGCTTCCCGGCCACGGTATCGCCGTGGCCTCGGTCGCCTACCGGTTGTCCGGCGAGGCGTGCTTCCCGGCGCCCGTGGAGGACGTCCGCGCGGCCCTCGCCTGGGTCGGTGCGCAGGGGGAGCGGTACGGCCTCGACGGCGAACGTGTCGCCGTCTGGGGAAGCTCCGCCGGGGGCTACCTGGCCGCGATGG
Organism: Amycolatopsis sp.; assembly: GCF_025464955.1. GTDB lineage: Bacteria > Actinomycetota > Actinomycetes > Mycobacteriales > Pseudonocardiaceae > Amycolatopsis. Next base: position 16,730 of record NZ_JAODNM010000083.1, read on the forward strand.
CCGCGGTGACCGGAGCCACGAACCTGAGCACCCCACCGCGCCTGCTCGGTGTGTCGCCGTCCGAAACGGAATCGCGGCCGGCCGCCGTCGTCACGCACTACGCGGTGACCGCTCCGGAGTTACTGCGCGAAGACGCCTACCAGAACAGCGAAGCGGAGATCCGCGGGCTCGAGGCGATCATGGGCGGGTTCTTCGACGACTCGGCCAAGCTGCTCACGGCGGTTGCCGACCATCTTGGCGAGGCGAGTGCGATGCCCTCGTTTCTCCTCATGCACGGCGACGCCGACCGCCGCGTCGGTCTCGGCCAGAGCCGCCGCCTGCACGACGCGCTGACCGCCGCCGGGGCGTCCAGCGAGCTGGTCGTCGTACCCGGCGGCGATCACGGCTCCCCGCACTTCACGTCCGAGCCGGTCGTCGCCCGGGTCGAGGACTTCCTGTGGCAGTCGTGGGGCCGGTCATCCACTGACCGCGAAACAACCGAGAAGGTGGAGACGCCATGAAGATCCTGGTCTCCGGCGCGAGCATCGCCGGGCTTTCGACCGCCTACTGGCTGGTGCGGTCCGGTCATGACGTGACGGTCGTCGAGAACTCTGCCGATCCCCGGCGGGGCGGCGTCGCCGTGGACGTCCGTGGGGAGGCGCTCGAGGTGGCGCGGGAGATGGGAGTGCTCGACGAGGTCACGCGAAACCGCGTTCCCACCGAGGACATCTATTACTTCCTCGACGCCGCGGGCCGGGTCGAAGCGCAGTTCACGCCCTCGACGCAGTTCTACGACAGTCCGGGCGACATCGAGATCTCCCGGGACAGCCTCAGCGACATCCTGCGGGCCGCAGTGCCCCCAGGGGCACGTTTCCGGTACGGCGAGTCGGTCGCGGCGGTGCGTGAGCTCGCCGACGGGGTCGAAGTCCGCCTGACCGACGGAACGACCCAGCGGGTCGACCTCCTCGTCGGTGCCGACGGGATGCACTCCAACGTGCGGCGCCTGGTCTTCGGGCCGGAGCAGCGGTTCGTCCGCCACCTGGGGCTGTACGTCGGGATCGTCAAGCGCTCCGCCGCGGGAGCAGGTCTCGCGGGCTCGCACGTCTACAACATCCCGGGACGCATGGTGATGCTCCGCGGCGACGGGGTGGACTGCTCCGCCGTCCTCGGTTTCCGGTCGGCGTGGCTCGACTACGACTTCCGTGATGTTGCGGCGCAGCAAGAGATCGTGACCGACGCCTTCCGCGCGGAGCCGGGCTGGCGGGTGCCCGAGGTCGTCGACGAGATCGGCCGTGACGCCCACTTCTACTTCGATTCCGTGGGCCAGGTCCGGATGGACGGCTGGAGCGAGGGGCGCACGGTACTTGTCGGAGACGCGGGCTACTGCGCTTCTTTCTTCTCCGGAATGGGGACGAGCCTCGCCATGATCGGTGCGGCGAGCTTGGCCCGGGAGCTGGCCGCGGCGGGCGACGATCTCTCGGTCGCTCTCCCGGGCTACGACCGGGCCATGCGCCCGGTCGTGGACGAGGCCCACGAGATGGCGAACGGTGGCGCGGACATTCTCTTTCCCGTTACGGCAGAGGACATCGAGGAGCGAAATGCCCGGCTGCGCGAGGCGGCGCGTGCTTGAGGTCGCGCGGACTGGCTAGTCCACGTCCCTGGCTAGTCGACGAAGCAGCGCGCGACGAAGTCGGTGATGGCCTCGGTCAGCCGGCCGGGGTCGGCCCGGAGTTCGACCGGGCTGCGGGCCTGGATGAACTCGGCTCCGGGGACGTCGACGGCCAGGGTGTCGGCGTCGCCGAAGGGGTGGATCGGGTCACCCTGGTGACCGATCACCAGCGTCGGCACGCTGATCTGCTTGCGGACCGACTTCGGCGGCGCGATCCGGCCGAACAGGACCCCGTGCAGCAGCGCGGCCATCGGCGCGGGCCGCTGTTCGAGGGTGTCGGTGACGACGTCGACCCACTGGTTGCCGTGGGGGACGAGCTTCGCCACCAGCGACACCGCCTGCACGCTGATCGGGACGAACCGCGCGGCGAACAGCAGCGGCGCGAAGGTGAGCAGCCCGGCGACGATCGCGTTGTCGAGCACCGGCATCTCGACGATCATCCCGCGCATACGTTCCGGCGCGAACACCGAAACCTCCAGCGAGACGTTCGCGCCGAGCGACGTCCCGCCGATGACGGCCGATTCGACGCCCAGGTGGTCGAGCAGCGCGACGGTCTGGTGGGCGAACGCCGGCATCGAGTAGAGCCAGGACTCGGTGGGCCGGTCCGATTCGCCGTGTCCGAGCAGGTCGAGGGTGACGACCCGGTAGCCCGCGGCGGCCAGCTTCCGCGCCAGCGGCGCGTGCATGCGGCGGGTGAACATGATGCCGTGGGTCAGCACGACGACCCGCGAACCGCTGCCGAACTCGGTGTAGGCCAGGCGATGGCCCTCATGGTCGAAGGACCCGGACAGTTCGATCGGGCGTGACGGTTTCGCGGCCTTTCGCCGGGGTTCGCCGGGCTGAAGGTCCTCCAAGGCGGCTGCGGTGCTTGCCGGGCTCATGTCCCCACCCTCCCTCTGCTCGTCCTGCGCAGTAGCTAGTTCCAGGAAAGCATCTCCCGACCGCGTTGGCACAGTGCCAACCGGATGGGTCAAGATGGCAGGCATGACCGTTACCGCTGACAGCCTGCCCGACCTGGTCTCGCTCAAAGTCTCCCTGACCGGCCATGTTGCCGAGGTGACCCTGCTCGGGCCGGCCAAGGGCAACGCCATGGGCCCGGACTTCTGGCGCGAACTGCCGCTGGTGTTCGGCGCGCTCGATCAGGACCCGCAGGTCAGGGCCATCGTCCTGACCGGGAGCGGGAAGCACTTCTCGTACGGTCTCGACCTGCCCGCGATGATGGGCGGCTGGGCCGGGATGCTTGCCGGCGACGCGCTGGCCGGACCTCGCACCGAGTTCCTCGCCGAGGTCCGCCGTCTCCAGGCGGCTGTGAGCTCGATCGCCGAAACCCGGAAGCCGGTTGTCGCGGCCATCTCCGGCTGGTGCATCGGCGGCGGCGTCGACATCATCAGCGCCGCGGACATCCGACTGGCCAGCGCGGACGCGAAATTCAGCGTGCGCGAGGTCAAGGTCGCCATCGTCGCCGACATCGGCAGCCTGCAGCGGCTCGCCCCGATCATCGGCGAAGGCCATCTCCGCGAGCTGGCGCTGACCGGCAAGGACATCGACGCCGCCCGCGCGGAGAAGATCGGCCTGGTCAACGACGTCTACGCCGACCAGGACGCTGTCCTCGACGCCGCCCGCACCCTGGCCGGGGAACTCGCCACCAACCCGCCGCTGGTCGTGCAGGGCGTCAAGAACGTGCTGAACGCCCGGACCGAGCGCGAGGTCGCCGACGGCCTGCGTTACGTCGCGGCGTGGAACGCCGCGTTCCTGCCGAGCAAGGACCTCGCCGAAGCGGTCGGCGCTTTCATGGAGCGCCGTGCTCCGGAGTTCAAGGGCGAGTAGTTTCCGCGGCAGGGGAAAAACGCGCAGAACCGCAGAACCACTGAGGAGACCAACGTGAGCAAAGGCGCTTCGGAAGTCCATCACGCGTTCCGCGCGGCGCGGGACAACCTGTTGGCCGGCCGGGAGGACTACGCGACGACGTACCGCGAGTTTTCCTGGCCGCGGTTCGCCGAGTTCAACTGGGCGCTCGACTGGTTCGACGAGATCGCGCGGGATCCGGCGAACGCGCAGCGGTACGCGCTGTGGATCGTCGAGGAGGACGGCAGCGAGACGCGCTGGACCTATCCCGAGATGGCACGCCGCTCGTCCCAGGTGGCCAATTGGCTGCGGGCACAGGGGGTCCGGCGGGGGGACAGGCTCATCCTCATGCTCGGCAACCAGGGCGAACTGTGGGAGACGATCCTCGCCTCGATCAAGCTCGGCGCGGTCATCATCCCGGCGTCGACGCTGCTCGGGCCCGCGGACCTGCGTGACCGCGTCGATCGCGGGGCAGCCAAGCACGTCGTCATCCGTTCGGCCGACGCCGTGAAGTTCGCCGACGTCGACGGTGACTACACGCGGATCGTGGTCGGCGAGCCCGTCGAAGGCTGGCTGTCCTACGCCGACACGGCCACCGCGGACGACACGTTCGCCCCCGATGGTCCGACAGCCGCCGAAGACCCGCTGCTGCTGTACTTCACCTCCGGGACGACGGCGAAGCCGAAGCTCGTGCAGCACACCCAGGTGTCCTACCCGGTGGGCCACCTGTCGACGATGTACTGGATCGGCCTCCAACCCGGCGACGTGCACCTCAACATCTCCTCGCCAGGGTGGGCGAAGCACGCATGGAGCAACGTGTTCGCGCCGTGGAACGCCGAGGCCACGGTGTTCCTGTACAACTACACGCGGTTCGACGCCGTCGCCCTGATGGGCCAGATGGACCGCTGCGGGATCACCAGCTTCTGCGCTCCGCCGACGGTGTGGCGGATGCTCATCCAGGCCGACCTGAGCGCGCTGAAGACCCCGCCCGCCAAGGTGGTCGGCGCCGGCGAGCCGCTGAACCCCGAGGTGATCGACCAGGTGCGCAAGTACTGGGGCGTGACCATCCGGGACGGCTTCGGGCAGACCGAGAGCAGCGTCCAGATCGCCAACACCCCGGGTCAGCCGGTCAAGGCCGGGTCGATGGGGCGTCCGCTGCCGGGGTTCGTCGTGGCGCTCGTCGACCCGGTGAGCGGGGCGGTCGCCCAGGAGGGCGAGATCTGCCTCGACCTGGCCCACCGCCCGGTCGGGCTGATGGTCGGGTACACCGACGACGAGGAGCGCACGGCGGAGGCGTTCCGGGACGGCTACTACCACACGGGTGACGTCGGCTCGATCGACGAAGACGGCTACATCACCTATGTCGGGCGCACCGACGACGTGTTCAAGGCGTCGGACTACCGGATCTCGCCGTTCGAGCTGGAGAGCGTCCTGCTGGAGCACGACGCCGTCGCCGAAGCCGCGGTCGTCCCGGCGCCGGATCCCATTCGGCTGGCGGTACCCAAGGCGTACGTCGTCCTCGCCGCCGGCCACGAGCCGGACGCGGACACCGCTGTCGCGATCCTCGCGTTCTGCCGCGAAAACCTGGCGCCGTACAAGCGAATCCGGCGTCTGGAATTCGCGGAGCTGCCGAAGACGATCTCCGGCAAGATCCGGCGCGTCGAGCTACGCGTCCGGGAACGCGACGCCGACGCCGACGGCGGACGCCCGGCCGGGGAGTTCCGCGAGGAAGACTTCCCCCAGCTCAAGGGCTAACCCCACCAGTCACACCCGTCACACGTGCCCCGCTCGTCACAAACCAGTGACTCGGGGGACGTTTCGTACACATCTATTGTACGAAACGTCCCTCCAGTCAGATTGCAAACGCAAACGCCACCGAGCCGTCACTCGCTCGGGACGACCGCGGCGAGAATGTACTGGTCGCCCTTGCTGCAGGTGGTGCCGCCCTGCGCGGCAGGCGGGCCGGACACGCAGGCCCAGCCCTCGACGGTGTCGCTGACCGGCTCCTGGGAGTCGCCCGGCTGACGCCCGGCGATCTTCCGGTGGAACAGCGTGACCACGTGCTCGGCCTCGGGGCAGGCGACACCGCCCGACTGGCTTTGGAGGACCTGCAGGGTCATCCCGCCGGCCGCGGTCACCGTGCCGCAGGAACCCTTGGCGGAAGCGGGTGCCGGGGTCGGCCGTGACGACGGTTTCGGCGGCGCGGTGGCCGTCTGCGGGATCGGCGGAACGCTCGCTGGAGAGGTTGCGGTAGTAGACGCTGTCGACGCTGCAGGTGGGGGAGCCGTCGACGTCGTCGCAGGTGAAGGCGTGCCCGAGCACGCTGTCACCAACGACAACGAGGAGATCGACAGACCGGCGAGGGCGGCCCACCGGCCAGTGCTGCTGGTGTCGGACACCGTCGTCCCTTCCGTGGCAAGGTTGCGGCACGTTACCGCGCCCACGGACGTCCCGCCATCGGGCTCATCTGTCCTTTGTGGACGTTAAGACTACGTTACCGGTTCCTTCGCTGCGTTAATTACATCCGAAACTTCCACGGAAACCGTTAACGCCGAGGCGTTTGTGTCCGACGAACAGGGTGAAGCCATCGGCCCCGACCCGTGAGAGCGATGAACACCTCAGCCCAGAGCGAACCCCAGTCCGCCGAAAGCCCGACCCCTCCGACAGCCCCCTGCACCGTCGTCTGGTGCGACGGCAGGCCCTATGTCCTCGAAGGCCCGGCCGCCCGCCCGCGCTGGGTGGGCACCGACCCCCGCGGCCGCCCGCAGACCCTGACCCGCGCCGACCTGCAGCGCAGAGGGTGGAGCTACCGGCGGGCCGGTTAGGCTGACCCGGTTAGGCTGAGCGGGTGAGTGAGCTCCCCGAGTCGAGTACCGAGCAGGACAAGCAACCGGTCGAACAGACGCTGCTGCGCCAGGCGTTGAACGTGCCGAACCTGATCTCGTTGCTGCGGCTGGCGGGCGTCCCGGTCTTCCTCTGGCTGCTGCTCGGCCCGAAGGAGGACGGCTGGGCGCTCGCCCTGCTGATCTTCAGCGCGTTCACCGACTGGCTCGACGGCAAGCTGGCTCGCTGGCTGAACCAGATGAGCGAGCTCGGCAGGCTCCTCGACCCGGCCGCCGACCGGCTCTACATCCTCGCCACGCTCGTCGCGTTCCTGCTCCGCGACATCATCCCGTGGTGGGTCGTGGCGCCGCTCGTACTGCGCGAAGCCGTCGTCGGGGTTGCCATCCTGGTCCTGCGGCGCAACGGGTTCGCCCCGCCCGAGGTCACCTACATCGGCAAGGGCGCCACCTTCGTCCTGATGTACGCGTTCCCGTTCCTGCTGGTCACGACCGGTCACTCCGAGTTCGCCGACTTCATCCGCCCGATCGCGTACGCGTTCACGACCTGGGGCGGGGTGCTCTACGTCTGGTCCGGCGCCCTGTACATCCTGCAGAGCACGAGGGCGATCCGCGGCGGGCAGGCCGACCGGGATGCGGTCGCGCCCGCCTAGGTGGAAGACTGCGCGCACCCTGTTGGACAGCACGGAAGGGGAGCGGCGTTGTCCACTCCAGAAGAACTGCGTTACACCGAAGAGCACGAGTGGATCGCGGTCAAGGACGGCGGTGTCGTCCGGGTCGGGATCACCGAGTACGCCCAGGACCAGTTGGGCGACGTCGTGTTCGTTGACCTGCCGGAGGAGGAGAAGCAGCTCAGCACCGGTGACGTGTTCGGTGAGGTCGAGTCCACCAAGAGCGTTTCCGAGCTCTTCGCGCCGCTCGCCGGTGAGGTCGTCGCGGTCAACCATGCGGTCGCGGACTCGCCCGAGCTCATCAACAGCGACCCGTACGGCGAGGGCTGGCTCGTCGAGATCAAACTCGACGACCCCACGAGTGTCGACAGCCTGCTGGAGGCCGAGGCCTACCAGGCGTTGATCAAGGGCTGAGCCAGCGTTTCCGCTGGACGGAGCTCCCGGCCACCGGTTGGGGGAGCCCCGGGGGCCGGGACACCTCCGGCACGGTACGTTGGCATCCAGAAGTTCTTGGGTAGTCGCAACATCAGTGCGTTAGGAGCTCACGTGAGCACGAACGACGGGCCCGGCGTTCCGCCGGAGGGGGCTCCGGAGCGGACCTCCGTCTTCAGGGCCGACTTCCTTGCCGACGTCGAGGCGCAGCATGCCCCGCCGGCCCCCGAGGCTCCGGCCGCCGGTGTCGACGCGCTTCGCTCCGGTGAGGCCTTGCTGGTGGTCAAGCGGGGTCCGAACGCGGGTTCACGCTTCCTGCTCGACCGCGACACCACCAGTGCGGGACGGCACCCGGACAGCGACATCTTCCTCGACGACGTCACCGTTTCCCGGCGTCACGCCGAGTTCCGGCGTGAAGGCGGCGAGTTCGTGGTGATCGACGTCGGCAGCCTCAACGGCACCTACGTCAACCGCGAGCCGGTCGACCAGGCCGTGCTGGCCGGCGGCGACGAGGTCCAGATCGGCAAGTTCCGCCTGGTCTTCCTGACCGGCCCCGGTTCCGGGGGTCAGGGGGCGCAGTGACGGCGGCCGGGCGGCCACAGCGCGATGGGTTGAGCATCGGGGCCGTGCTGGCGCAGCTGCGCGGCGACTTCCCCGATGTCACCATCTCCAAGATCCGGTTCCTCGAGTCGGAGGGCCTGGTACAACCAGGCCGTACTCCGTCGGGGTACCGGCAGTTCGCCGTGGCGGACGTGGAGCGACTTCGCTTTGTGCTGTCCGCCCAGCGGGATCACTACCTCCCGTTGAAGGTCATCAAGGAGCAGTTGGACGCGGCCGATCAGGGCACCGAGCCGGTGCCGTCGGCGTCCGCCCAGCGGCTGCCGCGCAAACTGGTCTCGCTCGGTTCGTTCGACTCCGGCCGGGGCGACGGCGAGCGGTCCAGCATGCCGTCGCCGGAGGACTTCGCGACCGAGCGCGAGATCCGGCTGACCATGGAGGAGTTCCTCGCACAGGCGGGTATCGACGCCGCCACCCTCGCCGAGCTCCAGCAATACGGCCTGGTCCGGCCCGGTGCCGCCGGTTTCTACGACGCTGACGCGGTGCTGGTCGCGCAGACGGTGAAGGCGATGACCGAGTTCGGCATCGAACCACGCCACCTGCGGGCATTCCGCGCCTCGGCCGATCGTGAGGTCGGCCTGCTCGAACAGATCGTCGCGCCGATCTACCGCCATCGCGACGCCGACGCGAAAGCACGCGCGGACGAAGTAGTCAAGGAGTTGGCGGCGCTGTCCGTAGCGCTGCACACGCTGCTAGTCAAGGCCGGTATCCGAGGCGTAACAGGCGGTTAACCCCTGTGCGCGCGGCACGGTCACGACACATCTTGCAACTGTCAATTGTTCAACTCTGCGCACGCAATGCCGTACCGTGAGAAGAAGTTCGACACAGTCCGGAGAGCGAGCACAGCGCCCACAACACGGGTAGCGTCAGGGACAGACGACGCGGGAAACCCGTGCAAGCGCTGCGGCCCGTGTGCAGGAGAGGGAGGCGAAGCCCGATGAGCGAGATGCGCGTCGTCGGTGTGCGGGTCGAATTGCCCGCGAATCAGCCGATCTTGTTGCTGCGGGAAACGGAAGGCGAGCGGTACCTCCCGATCTGGATCGGGTCAGTGGAGGCCACCGCGATCGCCTTGGAGCAGCAGGGCGTCCGCCCCGCTCGACCGTTGACGCATGACTTGCTGAAAGAGGTCATCGGTGCGCTCGGGCGAGAGCTCGAGCAGGTCGTGATCACCGACCTCCGCGAAGGCACGTTCTTCGCGGAGCTGGTGTTCGACGGCGACGTGCGGGTTTCGGCACGTCCCAGCGATTCGGTCGCCCTCGCGTTGCGGATCGGTGTGCCGATCCACGCCGAGGACTCCGTGCTCGAAGAGGCCGGGCTGATCATCCCGGACGAGCAGGAGGACGAGGTCGAGAAGTTCCGCGAGTTCCTCGACTCCGTGTCCCCGGAAGACTTCCGCGGGGCCGACACCTAAACCGGCCAAACCGACTCAGGGGACCTTTCGTACACGAGCTCCGTACGAAAGGTCCCCTGAGTCGTACCCGGCGGCCACTGTCTTCACCCAAGCTAGGCCGCGGCCGCACGTTCGAAGATATCCGCGAGCTGACGTCCGTACGTCTCGAGGTCCAGCTTCGGGTCGGCGGCCAGCTGCGCGGCGACGCCGTCGACGGCCTGGCTGACCGACATGGCCATGACGTCGGGGGCGAACTCGCCGAATACGCCTTCGCGCTGTCCCTGGGTCAGCTGCCGGGCCAACTGACCCACGCGAACCTGCTGGACGACGATGCCGGCCATCGACCAGCCTTCCGTGTCGTCGGCGTGAGCCGCCATCTCGAGCATCACCCGGACGCACTCCGGGTACGCGCCGAGGAACGCCACTTCCGACTCGATGTAGGCGCGCAGCATGCCGCGCCGGTCGGCGGGGTCAACGACGCCCTCGGTACGTTCGGTAAGGAAGCTGCTTTTGAGGTCCGTGACCGCGCTCAGGACCTGCTGCATCAGGCCCGCCTTGTTGGTGAAGTGGTAGGAGATGATCCGCGTGCTGCTCAGGCTCGCGCGTTCCTTGATCCGAGCGAACGAGGTCTTGGCATATCCGTGCTCACCGATGGTGGCGATGGTCGCCCCGATGATCTGCGCCCGGCGGGCCGCTTCGGTGACACTCAGGCCGAGTTCCGGCTGGTGGAAGTCGTTTACGTGCATGAGTAAAAAATAACATGACTGAGTAAAAGTGACAAGTCGGTCGATAAAGCCTCAATATGACCTTGAGGTTTGCCGCGCGTCGCGTTGACCGGCTCGCCGCCCGCGCTTACCGTCAAAGGCGTTAAATCGCTTCGGTGTGATTCGCGCCGGCTGGGGCTTGCCCTTCGCGATTGACTAACCGTGGATCCCCCTGATGGGATCGGACGGGCTTTTTCGCCGGCCGCCAGGTCGGGCGAGGGGAGGCACGCGTGGTCGAGGCTGGGACTCACTCCGAACGGGAGCCGATCCAGCACGCCGGTGGTGAGCAGGGTGAACTGTTCCCCGATGCCTCGCTGCCGGACGAACTGGTCGGTTACCGGGGTCCGGCCGCCTGCCAGATCGCGGGCATCACCTACCGTCAGCTCGACTACTGGGCGCGGACGAAGCTGGTGGCGCCGAGCATCAGGACGGCACACGGATCCGGTTCGCAGCGGCTGTACTCCTTCAAGGACATCCTGTCGCTGAAGGTCGTCAAGCAGTTGCTCGACGCCGGCGTTTCGCTGCAGAACATCCGGGTCGCCATCGACTATCTGCGGTTGCGCGGGGTGGGGGACCTCGCCAAGGTCACCCTCGTCTCCGACGGCACCACGGTCTACGAGTGCACTTCGCCGGAGGAGATCGTCGACCTTCTCCAGGGTGGGCAGGGCGTCTTCGGAATCGCGGTCAAGGGCGCGATGCGCGAGATCAGCGGCACGATCCACGAGTTCCCGGCCGAGCGGGCCGACGGCGGCGAGATCGAGCTGATCGAACCCGACGAGCTCACGCAGCGCCGTAACGCGCGTCGCACCGGCTGAATGATCAGCTTCTCGTCGGCCAAGGTAAGCTGACACCGTAGTCGCCAAACCCGCGCGGGAGAGTCCGAGCCAGCAACAATGAGCTCGGCGCCGAAGGAGCAAGTCCTCCCCGGAACCTCTCAGGCACAAGGGACCGCGTGGGCGAGACGCCTCTGGAAAGTGGGTCCGCAGGTCACCATCTGCAGACCCCGCCGAAGGTGCAAGCCCGGCTCAACACACGGGTGAAACTCTCAGGCGCCCCTCACCGGGCACGGACAGAGTGGGGAGGGCTCAGGACAACCGTCCGAGCCCGTCCCCCACCCGTCGGAGGCCGTCATGGCGCTCGATCGTCTTTCCCTCGCCTCCCTCGAACAGGGTGCCGCGTTCGCCGATCGCCATATCGGGCCAGGTCCGGCCGAGCTCGCCCGCATTCTCGACGTCATCGGCGTCGGTTCCCTCGACGAACTGGCCGAGCGAGCGGTTCCCGCGTCCATCCGTGAACCGCGTCCCGTGATCGACCTGCCCGAACCCGCGTCCGAAGCGCAGGCGCTGGCCGAGCTGCGCGCGCTGGCCGCGTCGAACCGGCCGATGGTGCAGATGATCGGCCTGGGTTACCACGACACGGTGACCCCGTCGGTGATCCGCCGGAACGTGCTCGAGAACCCGGCCTGGTACACCGCGTACACGCCCTACCAGCCGGAGATCTCCCAGGGCAGGCTCGAAGCGCTGCTCAACTTCCAGACCATGATCGAGGATCTCACCGGCCTGCCGATCGCGAACGCGTCGATGCTCGACGAGGCCACGGCCGCCGCCGAAGCGATGACGCTCGTCAGGCGTGCCCGCAAGTCGAAGTCGGCCAAGTTCGTCGTCGACGAGGACACCCTCCCGCAGACGATCGAGGTCGTCCGCACCCGGGCCGAGCCGCTGGGCATCGACATCGTTCTCGCCGACCTGTCCCAGGGCATCCAGGGGCTCGGCCTCGGCGGGGACTTCTTCGGCGTGCTGCTCTCGTATCCCGGTGCGTCGGGGGTGGTGCGCGACGACGCCCGCACCATCGCCGAAGCCCATGACCTGGGCGCGTCGGTCGTGGTCGCCGCCGACCCGCTCGCACTCGTCCTCCTGCGGCCGCCAGGCGAGATCGGCGCGGACGTCGTTGTCGGGTCGACGCAGCGATTCGGTGTGCCGATGGGGTTCGGCGGCCCGCACGCGGCGTATTTGGCGGTACGTAAAGGTTTGGAGCGTCAGCTGCCCGGCAGGCTGGTCGGGGTCTCGGTCGACGCCGACGGCGCGCCCGCGTACCGGCTCGCGCTGCAGACCCGCGAGCAGCACATCCGGCGTGAGAAGGCGACGAGCAACATCTGCACCGCCCAGGTGCTCCTCGCGGTGATCGCGTCGATGTACGCGGTGTACCACGGGCCGGAGGGGTTGCGCGCGATCGCCGCCCGTGCGCACCGCATGGCGACCGTGCTCGCGGCGGGACTGGCCGAAGGCGGGATCGAGGTCCTGCACGGCGAGTTCTTCGACACCGTGACGGCCGTCGTCCCGGGCGTGGCGGCGTCCGTTGTCTCGGCCGCGCGCGATGTCGGCGTCAACCTGCGCCTCACGGACGCGGACCACGTCGGCGTCACCTGCGACGAAACGACGACGCGGGAGCATCTTTCGCTGGTGTGGAAGGCGTTTGGCGTCACAGTGTCCGATGTGGACCTGCTCGACGTCGACACCGCCGACGCCGTTCCGCCGGATCTGGCGCGGACGTCGGAGTTCCTCACGCACCCGGTCTTCCACGCGCACCGTTCGGAAACGGCGTTGCTGCGGTACCTGCGGTCGTTGGCGGACAAGGATGTCGCGTTGGACCGCAGCATGATCCCGCTCGGGTCGTGCACGATGAAACTCAACGCGGCCGCGGAGATGGAACCGATCACCTGGCCGGAGTTCGCGGGTCTGCACCCGTTCGCGCCGGCCGAGGACGCGGCGGGACTGCTGGAGATCGTTGCCGATCTCGAGCGCTGGCTGGCCGCGATCACCGGCTACGACGCGGTTTCCCTGCAGCCGAACGCGGGAAGCCAAGGTGAGTTCGCCGGTCTGCTGGCGATCCGCGCCTACCACCGTGGCCGGGGCGAGGCGGCTCGGGACGTCTGCCTGATCCCTGCCAGCGCCCACGGCACGAACGCGGCCAGCGCGGTGATGGCCGGGATGCGCGTGGTCGTCGTACGCTGCGACGAGGAAGGCAACATCGATCTCGGGCATCTGCGGTCCACTGTGGACGAGCACCGCGCCGACCTCGCCGCGATCATGATGACCTACCCGTCGACTCACGGCGTCTACGAGGACGCCGTGGTCGAGGTGTGCGCGCTGGTGCACGCGGCGGGCGGGCAGGTGTACGTCGACGGCGCGAACTTGAACGCGCTGATCGGCCTCGCACGGTACGGCGAGTTCGGCGCGGACGTGTCGCATCTCAACCTGCACAAGACGTTCTGCATCCCGCACGGCGGCGGTGGCCCGGGGGTGGGCCCGATCGGCGTTCGCGCCCACCTCGCGCCGTTCCTGCCGAACCACCCGCTGCAGCCGCTGGCCGGCCCCGCGACCGGTGTCGGCCCGATCAGCGCGGCGCCGTGGGGCAGCGCGTCGATCCTGCCGATCTCGTGGGCGTACGTGCGGATGATGGGCGCCGACGGCCTTCGCCGAGCCACGCTCACGGCGGTCGCCACCGCGAACTACGTCGCGAAGCGGCTGAACGACCACTACCCGGTGCTTTATTCGGGCCACGGCGGGCTCGTGGCGCACGAGTGCATCCTCGACCTGCGGGCGATCACCAAACAGAGCGGTGTCACCGTCGACGACGTCGCGAAGCGGCTGGCGGACTACGGCCTGCACGCGCCCACGATGTCGTTCCCGGTGGCGGGCACGCTGATGGTCGAGCCGACCGAGAGCGAGGACCTCGCTGAACTCGACCGGTTCTGCGACGCCATGATCGCCATCCGCGGCGAGATCGACCGGATCACCGCGGGCGAGTGGTCCCTTTCGGACAGTCCACTCCGGAACTCCCCGCACACCGCCCGCTGCATCGCCGGTGACTGGGATCGTCCGTACAGCCGCGAAGTCGCCGTTTTCCCGGCAGGCGTCACCGCGACGAAGATCTGGCCCCCGGTCCGCCGTATCGACGGCGCCGCCGGGGACCGCAACCTCGTCTGCTCCTGCCCGCCCGTCACCGCCTTCGCCTAACTCGTGTCGACAGACGGCAAACTCACGAGTTTGCCGTCTGTCGACACGAGATTGTCGGCTATGGACGTGAGTTGGTCAGGACGGGACAGTCGTGTCGGGTTCCAGGCGTTGGCGTTCAACGCCACAGGGGTGGCCCCGAGGGAGCGTTGGTCAGGACGGGACTTTGTCCAGGAAGCCGTGGACCTGGGCGATCCGGCCGTCGGTCAGCGTGATGACGTCGAAGCCGACGACCAGCGGCTCGTCGGCGCCGGGGGCGCTCAGGTGCCAGGTGAAGCGGGCGGTGTCGTGGTGGCCGTCGGCGTCGCCGTCCAGGCTGAACACGAGGCCTGCGAACTGCGTCTGCGCTCCGGCGATGAACGTGTCGACGCCATCGTGTCCTGTCACGTCGCCCAGCGGGTCGGTGTAGCGGACCTGCTCGGTGAACAGTCCGGCGATCAGCGCACGTCGTGCGGCGGCGTCGGTCTCGTTCCAGACGGCGATGTAGGCCTCGGCGGTGTGCTGGAAGTCGGACATCGGGATACCTCGTTCTTCTCTTGGGGGGCAACCACTTCCGTGTGGTTGCCGATGCCAGGAACTGTGCCCCGGGGGATGGCCGCCCGTCGATTACGCGGGAGGTAATGGCGGCGGGTACGCCCAGGTGCGTAGCGTCGCGATGGTGACAACCGCGATGGCCACGCGCCAGCCCCAGCGTCCGGTCGGCGAGCTGCTCCGCGAGTGGCGGGACCGCCGCCGGATCAGCCAGCTCGACCTGTCGATCTCGGCCGAAATCTCGACGCGGCACCTCAGTTTCGTCGAGACCGGACGTTCACGGCCGAGCCGGGAAATGGTGCTGCGCCTCGGCGAGCACCTCGACGTCCCCTTGCGCGACCGCAACCACCTGCTGCTGGCCGCCGGTTACGCGCCCGTGTACGCCGAGAGCGGCCTGGCGGATCCGGAAATGGCGGTGGTGCGCCGTGCGGTGCGTCAGCTGCTCACCGGGCACGAGCCGTATCCGGCGGCTGTGGTCGACCGCGGCTGGAACCTGGTGGAGGCGAACGCCGGGCTCGCGCTGCTCACCAAGAACGTCGCGCCCGAGCTGCTCGCGTCGCCGTCGAACGTGCTGCGGGCGACGCTGCACCCCGACGGGATGGCGCCGCACATCGTCAACCTGGGAGAGTGGCGGTCGCATCTGCTCGGCCGACTGCGCCGCCAAGTGCTCCAGACCGCGGACCCCGTGCTGACCGAGCTGCTCGACGAGCTGCGCGGCTATCCGTGCGACCAGCCGGTGCCGGAGGTCGAAGTTCCCGGCCCTGGCGACATCGTCATCCCGCTGCGCCTTCGCGACGGGGACAGCGAGCTGGCGTTCTTCAGCACGGTCGCGACCTTCGGCACACCGCTCGACATCACTGTCGCCGAGCTGATGATCGAATCATTCTATCCGGCTGACGAGGCGACCGCTGCCTACCTGCGGGAGCCGCTCACGTCCCGGTGATGCCGTCCTTGGCGAAGGTGGCCTTCTGCGCGGGCTGCTGGAGGAACGCGCGGAAGCTCTGCGCGGCCCGCATCTGCGTCTCGCTGATGGACGTCCCGGACAACCCGAGGAACGGGTAGTCGGCCGAGATCGTCGAGGTCAGCGACTGCGGGAGCGAGCCGATCAGCGCCGGGTTGCGAGCCTGCAGCTGGCTGCCCCAGTACGTCGACTCCGGGATCCAGGCATCGGGGAGGCCGCCGACCGAGTCGACGGAGGTCTGCCCGGACAGCGCGTCGAGCATCTGCTGGGACGTCTTCGCCAAGATGTCGGCGTGCACGCAGTGGTCGTCGACCACGGTGTTCGACTGGTCCCAGCTGTCCGCTGCCTCTTGGATCGGCTTCAGGACCGCCGGGGCGACGACGACCGTGATCGAGGCGGACCCCGCGGTGCAGGACGCCGCTGCGGCCTCGGCGCGGTTGTTCAACTCACCGGACGCCCAGTTCCAGCCGAAGACGCCGACCACGATGAGGCCGACGAGGACCAGGCACGCGATGGGCCACTTGGCGACCCCGCGCCTCGGCGCGGCCTTTCCGATCGCTCGATGGGTGCCGGTCGTGTAGGTGCTCTCGACGTCTTCACGTGGTTCCGGCTGGTGCGGCACGGGGTCTTCTTGAAGGGTGTGTCGCCCCATCGTCGTCCTTTCACGTCCTGGTCACCTGCTCTGCGTGTGCTTTCGCTCTGTCACGAGACCAAAGCGTTATCACCCTAACAGGCGATTAATCGCGCGAGAAGTGGTGACTCACAGTTCTCACTCAACGTCATGCCGCCATGACAAAACGATGTCGAAGATCGACATTTTGAACGTTTTAAGGCACGGCTGGTGTGCTCAGTTGTTCGCAGATCGCGATTAGCCGCTCACGTAGCGGCGCAGCCCGCTGAGCGAACTCCGCCTGCGCGCGGGCGTAGTCGGCGCGTCCAGCCGGAGTCTCGATGCGCACCGCCGGATAGCCGTAGTCGGCGAGGTCGTAGGGGCTCGCCCGCATGTCGAACGCACGGATCTCCGCGGCGAGCGCGAAGCAGTCGCCGATCAGCTCCGCCGGGACGAACGGGTCGAGCTTGTAGGCCCACTTGAACAGGTCCATGTTCGCGTGCAGGCAGCCCGGCTGTTCGAAGTCGATCTGGGTGACGCGGGTGGGCTGCAACTCGTTACGGGGGCGGGCGGGTTCGGTGAAGAACCGGAACGCGTCGAAATGCCCGCACCGCACGCCCATCGACTCCACGACCTCGTCCGTGCCCGCCGAGCCGAGCCGCAACGGCACCTGGGCGTGCCGAACCTGCTCCGCGGACTCTCGGTACACCATCGCCCACTCGTGCAGCCCGAAACAGCTCAGCCTGGGTGGACGTGACGCCGTCGCGCGCAGCAACTTGACCAGGAAACCGGCGCTTTTGGCGCGGGCGGCGGTCAGTTCGACGTCCACGAGCGCGACGCCGCCGGTGACCTCGCCGAACCCGCGCCGGTCGAGGAATCGCCGCGCGGACGTCCCGGCGAGCACCACCCCGGCTCCCGGCTGCCACCGCTCGAGATGGGACGGCTTGTGGGAGTAGTAGCTGAACAGGAAGTCCAGCACCGGGTGCTTCTCACCGCGGGCGCGCCGCTCGGTGTGCGGTCCCGTCCACTGCCGCATGCGCGTCAGATGGGCGGTTTCCCGTGCCTGCCACTCTTCCTCGGCCAGTACGTTCATGCCGGTGAGTTTCATGCCACCGGATTTCATGCCACGACGTGAGTGCCGTCGCGCACTGTCCCCACGTACTCCTCGACGAGGTCCTCCAGCGCGACGACGCCCACCGGGTTGCCCTCGGCGTCGAGTGCCGTGGCGAGGTGGCTGCCTTCCTTCCGCATCGCCGACAGCGCGACGTCGAGCCGGGAATCGGCGCGCAGCTCGGTGAGGCTCCGGGTCTTCGACGCCGGCAGTGTGCTGGACGGATCGTCGTTCGCCTGGTCGAGAATGTCCTTGACGTGGATGTAGCCGACCAGCCTGCCGTCGTCCGCCCGCACCGGGAAGCGCGAGAAACCCGTTGACGACACGGCCTTTTCGACGTCGCCCACGGTCGGGGCGCTCGGCAGCGTGGTCAGCTGGGCGTTCGGGACCAGTACGTCGGCGACCGTCTTCTGCACGGAGGACAGCGTCTGGCTCAGCCGCTGATGCTCCGATTGGTCGAGTAGGCCCTCCTGCCGCGACTCGCTGAGCAGCTCGGCGAGCTCGGCGGAGGTGTACGCGGTCTCCAGCTCGTCCTTGGTCTCCACGCGGAAAAGCCGCAGCGTCGAGTTGGCGACGAAGTTCAGCAGCCAGATGAACGGGTTCACCACCTTGACCCAGCCGACGTGCACGGGCACCAGCCAGAGCGCCAGCCGTTCCGGCTCGGCGATCGCGAGGTTCTTCGGGACCATCTCGCCGATGAGCACGTGCAGGATGGTGATGAACGCCAGCGCCAGCGCGAACGAAATCGGATCCAGGAGTACCTGCGGAATCCCGAAGAGGTCGAAGAACCCCGACAGCCGATGCGCGATGGCCGGCTCGCCGAGGCGCCCGAGCAGCAGTGAGCAGATGGTGATTCCCAGCTGCGCGCCGGCGAGCATGAGCGAGACCTTCTTGCTCGCGTTGATCACGATCTGGGCGCGGGCCTTGCCCTGTTCGACGAGCGCTTCCAGGCGGTCACGGCGGGAGGAGATCAGGGTGAACTCCGCGCCGACGAAGAACGCGTTGGTCAGCAAGAGGACCACGACGAGGAAGATGTAGAACCAGT
Source organism: Amycolatopsis sp. (assembly GCF_025464955.1). GTDB lineage: Bacteria > Actinomycetota > Actinomycetes > Mycobacteriales > Pseudonocardiaceae > Amycolatopsis. Next base: position 35,209 of record NZ_JAODNM010000083.1, read on the forward strand.
CGCTCATCGGCGGGACACCTGCTTGAGCGTCGCTCCGGCGGAGGTGACGGCCGCTTCGAGGCGGCACACGGTGACCTCGGCGATCCGGTGGCGATCCATCACGGTCACGGTCAGCTTCCAGCCGTCGACCTCGGTCGCGTCACCGACCACCGGGATCTTGCCGAGCTTCTCCAGGATCAGCCCGGCGATCGTTTCGTAGTCGCCCTCGGGCATGCGGAAACCGGTCACGTCGGTGATCTCGTCGGCGCGGAGCTGGCCGGAGACCTTCCAGCTGTCCACTCCGAGCTGCTCGGTCGAGGGGACTTCGCGCCCGTCGTGCTCGTCGCGGACATCGCCGATGATCTCCTCGACGACGTCTTCGAGGGTTACCAGGCCCGCGGTGCCGCCGTACTCGTCGACGACGATCGCCAGCTGGAACCGCGAATCGCGCAGCCGGGTGAGCAGGGTGTCGCCGGGGAGCGACTCCGGCACCGTCGGCACCGGGCGCATGACCGAGCCGATCCGCACGGTGTCCCGCTGGTCCCTGGGCACGGTGAAGGCCTGCTTGATGTGGACCGCGCCCTGCACGTCGTCGAGGTCCTCGGTGTAGACGGGGAACCGCGAGAACCCGGTGCGCCGGGAGATGTCGACGAGCGCGTTGATCGAGTCTTCGACGGTCAGCGACTCGAGCTGGACGCGCGGGGTCATCAGCTCGTCGGCCGTGCGCTCACCGAACCTCAGCGACCGGTCGAGCAGCCGCGCGGTGGACTCGTCGAGCGTGCCGCTTTCCGCGCTCGTGCGGACGATCGACCCGAGTTCCTGGGGTGAGCGCGCCGAGCGCAGCTCTTCCTGTGGCTCGACGCCGAACTTGCGGACGAGGAAGTTGGCGCTGTTGTTCATCAGCGTGATCAGCCAGCGGAACAGCGCCGAGAACCGGGAGTGGTAACCGGTCACCGCGCGCGCGGTCTGCAGCGGCCGGGCGATCGCGAGGTTTTTCGGGATCATCTCGCCGACCAGCATCGACAGCATCGTGGCGATGATCAGGGCCAGTGCGATGGAACCGGCTTCGGCGACGTCTTCACCGAAGCCGATTCCGCTCAGGACCGGGCGGACGAGTTTGCCGATGAGCGGCTCAGCGAGATAACCGGTGATCAGCGTGGTCAGCGTGATCGCGACCTGGGCGCCGGACAGCTGGAACGACAGCGTCCGGTGGGCCTTCTGCACGATCTTGGAGCGGCGGTCGCCGACCTGGCGGACATTCGCGTCGACCGTGCTGCGCTCGAGCGCGGTCAGTGAGAACTCGGCGGCCACGGCGAGGCCGGTACCGGCCGTCAGCAGCAGGAAGACCAGCACACCGAGGATGGAGAAGACGATGTTCATCGGGGAGCACCGCCTGGACTGCGGCGGGCGGGTTTCGCGGGTAAGCCGGGTCTTCCACCCGGCTCGATACTGTCACCAGGTGATTGCGCGTCGCGCACGAAAGGTGCACTCCCTCTTGAAATCGAATTACTTCCGTCGGCGGTAGCCACAATCTTAACGTGTGCGTACCGTCGCGCGCGCCAAGCGGCCGTATTGGGCGGCGACTATCGTCCGCGGTGCCGTCGGACGCTCTCCTCGACGAGGTCGAGCACCGGGCCCAGGTCGTCCGCCGGCAGGCCCATCGCGAGGTGTGAAACCAGGCCTTCGAGGACGAGTTCGAGGAACGAAGTCAGCACGTCGACGTTGACGTCGTCGCGGAGGATTCCGGCTTCACGCTGGCGCAGGAGCCGCTGGCGGGTCGCGGTGGTGAGCTGCTGGGACCGCTCGGCCCACCTGGCGCGGAACTCCGGGTCGGTCCGCAGGCGCCGAGACACCTCCAGCCGGGTACCCAGCCAGTCTGCCGGGTGCTCGCTGCCCTCGGACAGCAGGTCGCGCATGACCTGGACCAGGCCCTGCTCGGCGACTACGTCGGCCATCCGGATGGCGTCGTCCTCGGCCAGGGCGAGGAACAGCGACTCCTTGTCTCGGAAGTGGTGAAAGATCGCGCCGCGCGACAGCCCGGTGGCTTCCTCGAGCCGCCGAACCGTGGCACCCTCGTATCCGTAGCGGGCGAAACAGACACGCGAGCCGTCAAGGATCTGGCGCCGGCGTGCGTCGAGGTGATCCTGGCTGACCCGTGGCATCCTGTGTTCTTAACACCGTACGTACCGGTAAAGCAATCCGTACGTACGTACTGTGAGCCAATGGGGGCATCGGCTCGGCTGGGCGGCGTGCGGCTCTGGTCTACGGCAGCGAGGACCGGGGGCCGGCGGGTGAACGTGCGCGCTGGGGTCGCCCGTGAGGTTTCGGACGTCGTGAAGGCCTAGTTGAGTGCGCCTTACGCCGTGAAGGTGGCCTTCACGTCAGGTCACAAGGCCGCACCTGCCACATCAGCCGTACTCGCCCCGGTCCTTGCTGCAGTAGAGCCGAACCCGCCATCTCAACCGACCAACCACCGGACGCGCCGCACCCGCCCCCTGCCGTGCCGCCCCAAGCCGTGAGACCTACGGGATGAGCAGCGCGGGCCGTTCGGCGTGCTCGGTCGCGGCCTGGGTCAGCACCACGTGGTTGTTCGCCGCGAGCTGCCAGCCGGTGACGCGCGGGGGCACGCGGTCGACGTTCCACTCGGTCAGCAGCAGTGCCACCTTCGCCTGCATCTCGGTGCGCAGCCGCAGGAACGAGTCGGCTGGATCCGCGCCGACCTCGCCCAGCAGCAGCCACCACGCCCACGCGGCCGCGCCGGCGTTGGCGACGAAGTCCGGGATCACCGGGATGCCGCGCGTGACGAGCAGGGCCTCGGCCTGCGGGGTCGTGGCCGCGTTGGCCGCTTCGATGACTACCTTCGCCGCGATGGCGTCGACGTTGTCCTCGCGGATCGCGTAGGAGATCGCGGCGGGTACGAAGATGTCGGCTTCGATGCCGACGACGGCGTCGCGGGGGAGTAGCTGGACCTCCGCGGGGACCCTGGATCGGTCGATCTCGCCGAAGTTGTCCCGCAGGTCGAGCAGCGCCGGGATGTCGAGACCCTCTGGCCGGTACAGCGTGCCCGCGGCGTCGGCCACCGCGACCACGCGCATGCCGGCCTCGTGGAGGTACCAGGCGGCGCCGCCGCCCATCGTCCCGATGCCCTGGATGGCGACCGTCGTCTCGGCGTCGTCCCAGCCCCAAGCCGCCGCGACGCCCTGACAGGCCTGGGCGACGCCGTATCCGCCGACGACGTCGCCGAGCAGCAGACCACCTGCCACGGGCGCGTTCAGTCCGGCCTGGACCCGCCGCAGCGTCCGCTCCGGATCCGCCGAACGGCCGATGGCGGCGTGGTACGACTGCTGCAGGCCGAGCTTCGCGAACACGTCGTCGATCAGGTGCTGGGGCACGCCGAGGTCCTCGGCGGTGACCCAGTGCGACTCCAGCCACGGCCGCAGGAACGAGCAGAACCGTTCCAGCACGCCGAACGCGCCGGGATCCTTCGGGTCGAAGTCGATACCGCCCTTGGCCCCGCCGACCGGCAGGTTGAACGTCGCGGTCTTGTTCGCCATGCCCCTGGCCAGGTCCTCGACCTCGCCCATGGTGCAGCCCGCCCGCATCCGGGTGCCGCCGGTGGCGACCCCGGAGACCAGCGTGTGCACCACCAGGTAACCGTGCGTGCCGGTGACCGGGTCGGTCCACGTCAGCCTCATCAGCGGTTCGGCGTTCTGGGCGGTCATCGCTACGCACCTCCAGGGTGAAAACTCGGGGATTCGGGCAGCTGTCGGCGGCCTCGACCGAGGGTGCGCCCCGGGTGCGCCGCGCGTCCAGTTAAGGAAACTGCACGGTGGCGTTTAGGGTTGGTAAATGGAGCTTTCCTTGCACCGTCTGCGGATGCTCCGGGAACTGCACCGCAGGGGCACGGTGACCGCCGCGGCGGCGGCCTTGCACTACACCGCTTCGGCGGTGTCGCAGCAACTTGCCCAGCTTGAACGCGACGTCGGCGCGAAGCTGTTCGAGCGGCTCGGCAGGCGGGTGCAGATGACCGAACTCGGCGTCCTGCTGAGCGAACACGCCGAAGAGATCCTGAGTTCGGTCGAGCGGGCGACGTTGGCGCTGGAGGAAGCACAGGAGTCCGTGTCGGTGCGGCTCACCGCGGGAGTGTGGGCGTCGGTGGCCTACGGCCTGCTGCCCGCCGCGCTCGTCACCCTGGCCGCCGACCACCCCGGGATCGAGGTCAGGACCAGGGAGCTCGCTCCGGAAGCCACCGCCGAAGCCGTGCGCGACGGGACGCTCGACCTGTCGTTCGTGATCGACTACTCCGACGCTCCGATGGTGTGGGGCCCCGGCCTGGAGCGCTCCGTCATCGCCGTCGAGCGGCTGCACGCCGCCGTGCCGGCCGGAACCGTGCCGGGCGGCATGGCCTCGCTGTACGACCTTGCCGAACACCCGTGGGTACTGGCCAGCCCGAAAAGCCATTTCGGCCGTGCGATGCGGGTCGCGTGCCAACGCCACGGCTTCGAACCGAAGATCAGCCACGAGGTCGAGGAGCAGGCGACCGCGATGGCGATGGTCGGGGCCGGGCTGGGCATCACGCTGGTCTCCGACCTCGGCCTGATGCTCAGGCCGCCGGGCATCGACATCGTCACCCTGACCACCCCGCTGATGCGGACGGTCTCCATCGCCTACCGCACGACGTCCTCGCGCAGGCCGGCGTTGAACCTGGTCATCGAAGCGGTGCGCGCGGCCGCCGCGGAGTTGGGTCTCGGCGCGGAGTCCGCGTTGCCCGGTTCCCGGACGGCCCAGCAGCACTAGACCGTCCGGGTGTGTCCCCAAGGGCCGAAAATTCTTACGGTCCGCTTGTCGACGGCCTCGGCGAGCGACGGCGGCTGCGATTGTCGTACCCCGCGTGTAGCGTCCGAAGCGAGTGATTTCCTAGATCGAAGAAGGCCGATGAGACATGGAACGGACATGACCGCGGTTCGCGATTTCCCGGAAAACACCGGCAGTGCGGTCCGGCAGGCCAAGGCCTCCAACCGCACCGCGCGGGTGCTTTCCGACCGCGCAGCCGGTGAGGCCTATGTGGCTTCGGTGTGTTTCAAGCATGGGCCGCCGAGGCTGCTCGGTGTCGAACTCGAATTCATCGTGCACTACGCCGACGACCCTCGAAGACCCCTCAATCCCGATGACCTGGCCGCCGCACTGGGCGACCACACCCCGCGGACCCTGCGTCCCGAAAGCCCCGCCGAACCATTGCCGGGCGGCTCGCCGATGAGCCTTGAGCCCGGCTGCCAGGTGGAGATCTCGGCCCTCCCGCAGCCTTCACTGCGTGAGCTCGTCGAGGTGGTCTCCGCCGATCTGGCCTATCTCACCGATCGTCTCGCCGGGCATGGCCTGCGCCTGGGCGAGCACGGTATCGACGCCTTCCGTCCGCCGGTCCGCCGGCTGCAGACCGAGCGTTACGCCGCCATGGAACGCCGATTCGCCCCCATCGGCGATGGGGGTATCACCATGATGGCCGCCACGGCCGGCCTGCAGATCTGCCTCGACGCCGGCGAAGCCGACCAGGTCGCCGCCCGCTGGGCCGCGGTGCACGCGGCCGGGCCGCCCCTGCTGGCCGCCTTTGCCAACTCCCGCCGCCATGCCGGGCGGGACACCGGCTACGCCTCCGCCAGGTGGCTCGCGGTGATGCGGACCGAACACGTGCGGACGTTCGCCGCGTCGGCGTCGCCCGATCCGGCCGCGGACTGGGCCGAGCGCATCCTCGACACCCCGCTGATGGTGTTGCCGAGGCAGCGCCCGCAGCCCTGGGACGCGCCCGAAGGCGTGTCCTTCGCCGACTGGATCGCCGGCCGCGGTGCGGCCGGGTTGCTCGATCCGCCGACCGAGGACGACCTCGCCTACCACCTGACCACGATGTTCACCCCGGTGCGGCCGCAGGGCTACCTCGAGGTGCGCTACCTGGACGCCCAGCCGGGACAGCAGTGGCTGGAGCCGACGGCCCTGCTCACCGCCCTGCTCGCGCGTCCGTCCACTGTGGACAGCCTGCTCGAGGTCTGCGAACCGGTGGCGGACCGGTGGGAGTGCGCGGCGAAGTTCGGGCTCGACGATCCCGAGATCGCCGCCGCCGCCAGGAAGGTGATCGACCTCGCCTGTGCCGAACTGGGCACGGTCGGTCTCCCAAGAGAACAGCTCAGCCAGCTCATCGAAGCCGCGCAAGCGCGCGTGCGGGCCTGAAGGAATTTGTGCCATGACTCAAGAACTGAGTGAGAACCCCAATCCGCTCCGCGAACTGAGCCCGCAAGACCTGCGGGCCCACGCCGCCGAAGCCATGACGAGGGCGAGGGCGCGCAGTGCCCTGCTCACCGATGCCGTCGACGACTCGGACCTCGTGCGGCAGCATTCGAAACTGATGTCCCCCTTGGTGTGGGACCTGGCGCACATCGGCAGCCAGGAAGAACTGTGGCTGGTGCGGGACGTCGGCGGCCGCGAGCCCGTCCGCGGCGACCTCGACGAGATCTACGACGCGTTCATGCACGCCCGCGCCGATCGCCCCAGCCTCCCGATGCTCGGCCCGGCCGAAGCCCGCCGGTATGTCGGCGAGGTCCGGGCGAAGTCGTTGGAGGTACTGGAAACCGCGCCGCTGGAAGGCAGCAGGCTGACCGAGTCGGCGTTCGCCTTCGGCATGATCACCCAGCACGAGCAGCAGCACGACGAGACGATGCTGGCCACCCACCAGCTCCGCCGCGGCGAGCCGGTGCTGCACGCGCCGGAGCCGCCGCCCGCGCGGTCCGGACGGCTGCCCGCCGAGGTCTTCGTCCCGGCCGGGCCGTTCGTGATGGGCACCTCGGCCGAGCCGTGGGCGCTGGACAACGAACGACCGGCGCACGAGGTGTCCGTAGCGGCGTTCTTCATCGACACCACTCCGGTCACCAACGGCCAGTACCTCGAGTTCCTCACCGGCGGCGGCTACGACGAGGAGCGCTGGTGGAGTACCGCGGGGTGGGCGCACATCAAGCAGGCGGGGATCGACGCGCCGCGGTTCTGGCATCGTGAGCCCGATGGCTGGTGGCGGACCAGGTTCGGCGTCCACGAACCCGTTCCGGTGGCGGAGCCGGTGGTGCACGTTTCGTTCCACGAGGCCGAGGCGTACGCAGCCTGGGCGGGCAAGCGGCTGCCGACCGAGCCGGAGTGGGAGAAGGCCGCCCGCTACGACCCGGCCACCGGCCGGTCCCGCCGATTCCCTTGGGGCGACGGGGAACCGACTTCGGACCAGGCGAACCTCGGGCAGCGCCACCTCCGTCCCGCCGTGGCCGGGGCGTACCCCGAGGGGGCGTCGCCGCTGGGGGTGCACCAGCTGATCGGTGACGTCTGGGAGTGGACCTCGAGCGACTTCGGTCCGTATCCCGGGTTCGCCGTGTTCCCGTACAAGGAGTACTCGGAGGTCTTCTTCGGCCCGGACTACAAGGTGCTGCGCGGCGGTTCTTTCGGCACCGATGTCGCCGCTGTGCGCAGCACGTTCCGTAACTGGGACTATCCGATCCGGCGGCAGATCTTCTCAGGGTTCAGATGTGCCAGGGACGCCGGGCGCGGGGAGAGCTGAGCCGATGTGCCGCCATCTGGGGTATCTCGGCGAACCGCGCGCGCCGTGGGAGCTGCTCTTCGGAGCTCAACACTCCCTGCTGACGCAGTCCTACGCCCCTGCCGATATGCGCGGAGGGGGCACGGTCAACGCGGACGGCTTCGGGCTCGGCTGGTACACCGACGATCCCAAGCCGCTCCGTTATCGGCGTTCGACTCCACTGTGGACGGACGAGACGCTGCCCGCGCTCTCGTCGTCGATCCGGACCGGCGCGTTCGTCGCGGCGGTCCGCAACGGCACCACGGGGATGCCGGTGACCGAGCCCGCCGCCGCGCCCTTCGCCGACGGGCGCTGGCTGTTCAGCCTCAACGGCGTCGTCCGCGGCTGGCCGGAGTCGATGTCGTCGTTGGCCGCGAAGCTGCCGGTGACCGAACTGCTCACGCTGGAGGCACCGACCGATTCGACGCTGCTGTGGGCATTGCTGCGCGACCGGCTGCACGCGGGGGAGGACCCCCTCGAAGCGGTCGCCGACCTGGTGCGCGCGGTCGAGCGGGCCGCGCCGGGGTCTCGGCTCAACCTGCTCCTGACCGACGGGGAGGTCCTCGTCGCCACGGCGTGGACGCACTCCCTGTCGGTGCTGAGCGATGCCGCCGGGGTGACTGTCGCCTCGGAACCGATCGGCGACGGCGCCTGGCAGCCGGTGCCCGACGCGCACGCCGTGCGGGTCGCTCGGGGCACCGTGGAGTTCATCCCGATCAGACAGTGAAGACGGCAGTGAAGACCGGCAATGAAGACAGGCACCGAAGAACCAGCAGTGAAGACCGCACGCAAGACCGGTCAGGGAAGACCGGCAACCGAGTCCCAGTCACGGGACAGGCAGTACCGAGGATCGGAGTGTTCGACCGTCATGACCGAAGTCGATCTCGACGTGCACCACAGTGACGAAGACGTCACCGCCGCCCTGCGCGCGGACGTCCGGGACGGACTGACCGCGGCGCAGAAGTGGTTGCCGCCCAAGTGGTTCTATGACGCCAAGGGGAGTGAGCTCTTCGAGGACATCACCACTCTGCCCGAGTACTACCCGACGAGGTCCGAGCGGGAGATCCTGGCGGCCCGGGCCGGCGAGATCGCCCGAGTGACCGACGCGCGCACCCTCGTCGAGCTGGGATCGGGGTCGAGCGAGAAGACTCGCTTGCTGCTCGACGCGCTGACCTCGCACGGCACCCTCGCCGCGTTCGTCCCGCTGGACGTCTCGGCGTCGGCGCTGGCCGAGGCCACCGAGGCGATCGCGGCCGACTACCCCGGCCTGGAGGTGCGCGGGGTCGTCGGGGACTTCACCCAGCACCTGGACCTGCTGCCGGGCGCCCAGCCCAGGCTGGTGGCCTTCCTCGGCGGGACCATCGGCAACTTCCTGCCGATCGACCGGTCCAAGTTCCTCAGTTCGGTGCGGGATGTGCTGGAGCCGGGCGAGTGGCTGCTCCTGGGCACGGACCTGGTCAAGGACCGGGAGACGCTCGAGCGGGCGTACGACGACGCCGCGGGCGTTACCGCGGACTTCAACCGCAACGTGCTGCGCGTGATCAACGAGCGGCTCGGCGCAGATTTCGCGGTCGACGAGTTCGTCCACGAGTCGTACTGGGACGCCGAGTCGGAGTGGATCGAGATGCGGCTGCGAGCGAGCCGCGAGACCACGGTCCACATCCCCGGCGCGGACCTCGACGTGCACTTCGACGAGGGCGAATACGTCCGCACGGAGATCTCGGCGAAGTTCCGCCCGGACGGGATCGCGGCGGAGCTGGCGGCGGCGGGGTTCGCCGTCGAACAGTGGTGGACGGACACCGAGGAGCGCTACGGGGTGACACTGGCACGATCTGCGCGTGCGTAATCCTCTTTCGCTTCTCGCCAGGGTCATCGGTCAGCAGACCTGGATGCTGAAGCTCGCTCCGGCCATCATCTGGACGGAGACCAGGCTCCACGCCCTGTTCAACGGCCGGATCACGCTGCTCGGCGCGGCCGGGCTGCCCTCGTTGCGGGTCACCACGACTGGTCGCAAGTCCGGTTTGCCCCGCGCCGTGAACCTGCTGTACTTCCCGTACCAGGGAAACTACGTACTGACGGGTTCGAACTGGGGCAGGCCGGCGGCCCCGGCATGGGTGTTCAACCTGCGTGCCAATCCCGTCGCGACGATCGTCGTCCGGGGCCGCGAGATCGCCGTCAAGGCGCGAGAGGTCGACGCCGAGGAGTACGACGAGTACTGGCGTCTGCTGCTCGAGTTCTGGCCCGGTTACGAGATGGAACTGCGCGAAGCGGGCCGCCGGTTCGCGATCTTCGTGCTCGCCAAGACCACCCGATAGGTTCGTGCCTGCTCCGCACCGGTGACGGGACTCACCGGGCTGTGCCACTCTCACCCAGGTAACTCACCGTGACGCGTCGGAGCGCACGGTGGTGACGGGAGGAGACGTCTTGCCGAGTTCGACGAGGAGGCCGATGCGGGCCGGGATGCTGGTCGGCGTACTGATCGCGGGAACGGCACTGGTGGGTCTGCCGGGGATGGCGTCGGCCATGGTGAGTGCCGGCGACGGCCCGGCCGTCCTCGGTCAGGGACCAGCACCCGCGAACGCGCCCGCGACCAGAACCGCTGTGGCGCCTGCGGTCGAGCCGGTGGACTGGCAGCCGTGCCCGTCGGCGACGCTGAGCGGGGTCGCGGCCGACCAGCAGAAGACGTACAGCTGCGCGACCTACCGCGTCCCGATCGACCACGGCAACGCCGCGCTCGGCACGATCGACATCGCGCTGCTGAAGCGGGCGGCGAAGACGCCGGGCAAGAAGATCGGCTCGCTGTTCCTCAACCCCGGTGGTCCCGGCGGCTCGGGTCTGAAGATGCCGATCTCCGCACAGTCGTTCCTGCAGCCGGACGTGCTGGACCGATTCGACACGATCGGCTTCGACCCGCGCGGGGTCGGCGCGAGCAACCCGTTGCGGTGCTTCACCACCAAGGAGGACTCCGACGATGTTTTCGGCGGCATGATGCCCGAGCCGTCGACGCGCGACGAGATCTCCACGGAACTCGCCGCCTACCAGGACTACGCGCAATTCTGCCGGACCAACGCGGGCGCGTTGCTCGACCACATGTCCACCAAGGACGTCGCCCGCGACCTCGACACGCTCCGCGCCGCTGTCGGGGACGAGAAGCTGACCTACGTCGGCTTCTCATACGGGACCCTGATCGGCGCGACCTACGCCGCGATGTTCGGCAAGCAAACCAGGGCGATGGTGCTCGACGGCAACGTCGACCCCGCCCTGCGGACCTCGGACGGCACGCGGTACGACCGCGAACGCGCCAAGGGCACGGAAGCCTCGCTCAACGGGTTCCTGTCGAAATGCCAGCAGGTCGGCCCGAAGTGCGCGTTCGCCGCCGGTGAGCAGCCGCGGCAGAAGTTCGACGAGCTCCGGACGTACCTGCGTCAGCAGCCGATCAAACTGCCGGACGGGTCGGCGTTCGACCTCAACATGTTCACCAGCGCGGTGGCGGGCACGCTGTATTCGACGCCGGACTTCCCCGCGCTGGCCACCGACCTGCAGGGCCTCTACGAGATAACCCATCCCGCCCCGGCGAAACCGAAGTCGGCGGCGGACTTCAAGCTGCTGACACTGGGAAAGCCGACGCACAACGGCTTGCTGGACCTGGCTCCGGACAGTCCGTACGGCGCGGACGACTCGTACCTCGGCGTCAACTGCTCGGACAAGAAGTCCACCACTTCCGCCAACGACGTCGCGTCCACCGCCGCGACCTGGGAAGCCGAGTCGCCGACCTTCGGCCGGTACCAGGCGTTCGCGGACACGGCGGGCTGCTCGGTGTGGCCGGCCAAGTCCGACGCCTACACCGGCCCGTGGCGGGCGCAGACCGACAACCCGGTGCTCGTGGTCGGCAACTACCACGACCCGGCCACGCGGTACAGCTTCGCCCAGCAGATGGCCTCCGAGCTCGGGTTCTCCCGCCTGCTCTCGGTCGACGCGTTCGGCCACTGCGTCCTCGGCCACTCCGCGGGGGTGGACAAGGCCACCACGGCGTACCTGACCGACCTGACGATCCCAGCCGACGGCCAGGTCTTCCAGCCGGACACCCAACCCTTCGACGTCCCTGCCAAACCCTGACCGCCGCAGCGGGTCGGGTGGTCGGTTCTGTTCAGAGCAGCAAGGACCGGGGCGAGTGGGTGCTGGTAGCGGAGCTGAAGGCCAGTCACGTCGTGCAGGTGGTGCTGGTGATCGCGATGTGACTGCTGGGACTCCCGAAGGCACTCTCGGCAGGCCAGAGACGCCGTGAAGGCCAGTAATGCCGAACTCACCACCTCAAACCGACGAACCACCCGACACCTTAAGGCCTTGCCGATAATTAAAGCGTTGGTTTGTTGGGGTCTTCCGGTGTGATGCCCGAAGCGGTCAGGTAGTCGTGGAACTGGGCCAGTGTGGTGAGTGGAGTGCCTGGCTCGGTGACGTGTCCGA
>NZ_JAODNM010000084.1 GCF_025464955.1 Amycolatopsis sp.
CTGCTACCTGGCCTCCTGACAGCTACCCGGACCGGACTCACACCGGCAGGCGACAACGAGCTTCAGATCACGTCATGACCGCTGGACAGTCACCTCCTGATCACAGGGCGCACCGGCTGGAGTACTAACCCTGACGCCCGGACAATGCGAGGTCCCGGCGAGCCACCTGCCGCATTGTTTCCCAGAGTTCTCGAGCGATTGTTACGTGGAGGACCGGGCAGCGCAGGTGCCGATTGTCTGTTCTCGAAATGAATCGACTTCAGCCCTCGACGTCTCGGTGCGGGCGTCAGTGCCGAACCTGCTCATGGACCTGCAGTGGGACCTCGGCTTCTCGTGCCCGTAGGCCGTCGACCGCCCGGCACATCGCGTCACTAACTGATGCTGAAGGATTTATAGCCGAGTAGCGTAGTGGCCGACTGGTGCAGCGACGGAAGGGCATATCCCTGCCCAGTGCAATCCGCATTCAGGTAAAGCAGAATGTCCGAAGCGGTCAGGTTCGAAGCCGAGCGGACGACGAAATCGGCAGCAGCGCAACCTGTTCCGGCGAGCAGGATCGCCGGCACGGCGGCCACTGCGAGAACGGATACTCAGGGAATTCACAGATCGAGCGCGTCGGCGGCGTTGTCGTCCCAACGATCGACGCGGCGGATGTACTCGTACAGCGCGCGGCTGCCGCGGACCCAGCGGCCCTGGTCCGCGATCGCGATGTCGTCGGCGCCGGCGCGGCGGGCTTCGGTGGCGAACCCGGAACGCAGGGAATGCCCGGTCACGGTGTAACCGAGGTTCGCACGGTCGCCGCAGCGGGTGAGGATCTGGTTGATCCCGGTCGTGGTCAACCCGTGCTGCGAAAAGTTCCCGTGGCGGTCGATCCGGCGGAACGCGGGCCCGTCGGCGATGCCCGAAGCGTTGAGCCACGCCTGCCAGGCCCTGGCCGGGTCGGTGTCCGGGCTGGCGCGGCGGGGGACTGCCATGTCGCCGGTGCTCTTACCGTGGCGGACGGTGATCTCAAGGCCCCGTGAGTCGGTCGCGGTGATGTCGGTGACCAGCAGGTTCGCCAGATCCGAACACCGAGCGGCGATGGGAAACCCGATCAGCAGCATCGCGCGGTCACGCCGGCCGGAGAGGGTGTCCGGGCAGGCACGTGACATCGCCCGCAGATCGGCGAGGGTGACCATGGTGGCCTTGCCGCGGCCGAGCGCGGTCCCCGCTTGGGCGAGGCGCTGCCGGTAGCCGTTGAGTGCCTGCCACGCGGCTCGACTGGTCTCGGGGTCGATGTGGACGTTATGTCCGCGCAGACCGGCGATGGCGCCGGTGAGGCGACGTTCCACGGTCGACGGCGCGGCGGGCGCGGTCCGTTCCCCTGAACGCGGGACCCGGCCACGTTCGAGCCAGACCACGAACCCGGTCAGCGCGCCGGCGGTGCCCGACAGCAGGGGGATACCGAGATCGGCGGTGTAGTCCTCCCACACCTTCCAGTCCTGCGCGTACGCCTTGATCGTGTTCGCCGGCCGCTGCGTCGAGACGTACTGCGCGGCGGCGGCATCCAGGTGCGCCAGGCGTTCTTGCGGTGTCAGGCCGACGAGATCGGGGATCGCCGCTTCGCTCGCGACGACGTCGGCGCCGGTCGGTGCCGGCGGCAGGCCGCCACGACGCCGCGGGCCCGGCCCGTAGCGCTGCCCGCCCGGTGACGTCATGGTGTCCGCACCTTTCCGAGTCCTGTCGGGTCTAGTTTCCCGTCCTGCGCCGTAGGGACGCGAGGCGACACGCGGCACGTCACAACTCATCGTTGTGGGAGTAGGTTCTGCGGCGTGGATCTCGATGCGGTTCGTACCTTCGTCGCCGTCGCCGAGATCGGCCAGTTCCAAGCCGCTGCGGACGATCTGGCCATCACCCAGCAAGCAGCCTCGAAACGAGTGGCCAGACTGGAGCGAGAACTCGGTGTGCAGCTCCTTGCGCGCACCGCGAGGGGCGCCACACTGACCGTCGACGGCCAAGCGCTGTTACCCCACGCACGCGAACTTCTCCGCGCCGCCGAACGTGCCACAGCGGCCGTGACTCCAGGGCGCCGAGCCCTCCGGATCGACGTCGTCAGCCGCAGGATCGCGCCGTCCGCCATCCTGCACGCCTTCTACCAGCAACACCCCGACATCCAGCTCGATGTCGTCACCCTGCTCAACGCTGACGCCGCATCGGCACTGGCCGAGGTCGGTTCGGGCACCCTGGACGCCACGTTCAGATCGCTGCGAGCCTCCGCCCGCAAAGTCCCGAGCGGGCTCCGGTCAGCGCGCGTCATCGACGACCGGCACGAACTGCTGGTCGGCCCCCGGCACCCGTTGGCGAACGCCAAGACGGTGACGCCGGCTCAGCTCACCGAGCACCCCATCTGGATGCCCGGCATGTCCGACAGCGAGCCGATCGGCTACTACGACGATCTGGCGAAGACGTTCGGGCTCACCATCGACACGATCGGGCCGGCCTTCGGCAACGAAACCCTCCTCGCCGAAATCGCCGACTCGAACCGGCTCGCCACGTTCGTCGGCGAAGGCTCGCGATACCTCTGGCCAGAACGCTACGACCTCCGCCGAATCCCCGTGGTCGACCCGATCCCGGTCTACCCGCTCTCCGTGATCTGGCGAGCCGACAACCCGCACCCCGTCCTCGCGGACTTCCTGGAGTACCTCCAGGTCAGGTACGAAGCGACCTCCGCCACGGACGTATGGACCCCGGATTGGGCACGCTGAGGCTGCCCGCTTGTCTTCCACGGTCCGAGCACGGTGATCCGGTACTCGCCCGCGGGGCCGGAGAATTGGACGTTGCCGGTCGCGTCGGTGGTCGCGGTCACCACGTGGCCGTTGTCGAGGCCTTCATCACGGACATCGTCAACGAAGCGGCCGAACACCGGCGCCGCTTGGTTCAGGCGGCATTCAGACTGCGGCGGCAGGACCGACAGAGTGGAGTGACCGCGTACTTCCCTCCCGGGCCGCAATGCGTTTCGCGGCCAGCGTGAAGGCTTCCCTGGCCGCCAATGGAGTGTTGCGGGGCCAGCCGAGGACGAGCTGCGTTGCTGGGAGATCACTGACGGGCACCGCGGTGATCCGTGTGCCGAGCTGGCTGGTCGCGCTGTGCCCGACGACTACCACGAGCTGCCCGAGCACGACCCGCTCGACGATCTCGTCGAGGCCGAGCGGCGGGCAGTCACGTTCGAACCGGTCGTCTCGGGCGAGGTCTGCGACGCTGACTGATCTGCGCCCGGCAAGCGCGTGGCCTACCGGCAGCAAGGCAACGGGCAACTCCTCGGTCAGTTCCGTATGGTCCAGGCCCCGGATGTCCTCGCTGGCACAGATGAGTCCGATGTCAGCTGTGCCGTCGTGCAGTGCGGTGGCTTGGTGTCCGGTGAACACGAGATCCACCGGCACGGCGCCCGGGTACTGGCGGTATCCATCGAGGACGTCGGCGAGGAGGCCGGTCCCTGTTCCAGGCCGGACAGCGAGCACGAGCCGCTGCGGCCGCGCTGCCTGCTGAGTGCGGCGGACGGCGCTGTCGAGGGCGCTGAGCGACTTCCGGCACTCCCGCAGAAAGACCTTCCCGGCCGAGGTGAGGACCACACGACGGCTGGTGCGATCCAGCAGCCCGACACCAAGGCGGCGCTCAAGCTTGCTGATCGCGCGGGACAGCGGCGGCTGCGCGATACCGAGCTGGTCGGCGGCACGACCGAAGTGAAGGTTCTCGGCGACGGCGACGAAGTAGACGAGCTCCTGCGTTTTCAACCGATCCATACCTTCAAGGTATCAGATGTTACCGAGATGATCATTGCTGTCCTCGTCTTGACCTGGTCATATGGAGGAATCGAGCACCTGCGAGAGGAGTCCTCGTGAGCGACGCACAGCTGATCCGGCACGTGCTGCGCGGGCGGCAATTCACGGCTCCGCATCCGGAGCGCGAGACAAGCCTCCTCGAATCCGCCCAAGTCACCGAGAAACGGAGTCAATCATGAGCACGCAGTACCGGGTAACCAGTCCAGAACGCGAGATCGACGAGGTCATGGCCCGGTACGTCCGAGCCCACGACTACCGGGACGCAGCAGCGATGTCCGCATTGTTCGCCGACGATGGTGTTGTCGAGATCTTCTACTGCGGAAACCGCGAAAACGAACACCTGGGAACGCTGGAAGGGGCGGCGACGATCGGAAACGCAATCGCGGGAATGATGAAACCGCACCCCCCGCGTGGCTGGAGCCACAACGTGACCTCCAGTCATATTGTGCACGTCGACGGCGACACAGCCACCCTCGAGGTGCAATTCATCATTTTCAATGCCGTCGGAGACGAGCAGCCCGCAGACGGCTGGCCCGCCGGCGCTTTCGGGTCGCAAGGGTCGATCACGCCGATCGAATCCGGTTACTACGAGACAACGTTGCACCGCAGCGGTGATCAGTGGAAGATCACCAAGCATGTGATCAAGCACGACATCCCGTATGCACTCGCATGAGACTGAGAACGATGGCTTGATTTCGCCCGGAGATTCTCCGCTGAAGCGAACGTGACGTTGGTGTACTTCGAGGACTCGAATGTCACGTTCGGTTCAGCGGCACTCGTTCGAAATATCCGATGAGAGCGCGACGACATCTCGATGGTTCAGTGGCTGAGCGGGTTGTAGTGGAGCTGCCCGGCCGGGGTTGAGTAGCAGCGGTACAGCCGTTGGCGCTAAGCCGGAAATCTGCTGGTCAGTGGGAGAGATGGGTCGAACAGGAGGTCGGGCTCCAGCTACGTGGCGACGATGATGCGGAGCCCCGGCTCGGCAACGTTCAGCCGCGGCGTCGCGGACTGGACAGAGCTTCGGTGGCCTGGTGCACGGTGGCCAGGCCGGGGAGGATACTCACCCCGGGCAACAGCACGCGGTGGCGGCGCAGCCAGGCGGTGGCGTGGTTGAACAACGCGACCGGGCCTTCGGCGTGGGTCCACGCGCGGCCATAGAGGAAGGTGCGAAACTTCCGGCCCCAGGCCTGGTCGTCGTACTTGTGGTAGCCGAATGCCTGCTCGATCTCCCAAGCGTGCTCGTAGGCAGTCTTCGGCCGCTCGGTGTAGCTCTTCACACACGAGGGATCGGCGATGCCGAGCTACTCGCCGAGGTACTCGACCACCGGCTACGGCACCTCGAGCGGGTCTTGCGGGAACAGTCCGATGTAGCGGACCGTGCAGATTTGCAGGGCGAACCCGAGCCGGGAATGGTCGCCGCGACGTTTGCCGATCAGGCGGCGGTCCGCGTCTTCGAGGAGGAAGAACCGCTCGAGCTCCGGACGTGTCGGGTCCTGCCCGAACGTTCCGTACGCCTCGGCCTGCTCATCGGTCAGAACTCCACTGGCACAAGGCGAAACCGTACTCAAATGTGCCGTTGACCAGGCATCCAGGGTGGGGACGTTCCCGGTGGATGATGACCCGCGAATCCGTCGGCCAGGTCGCTAGGTCGAGCATGCCGGTGATCTCCGCGACCCACGCTCCGGGGCGGCGGGAGCGCGGCCAATGCCGTCGTGAGGACTTCGATGATGTCGCGGTACACATGTGTTCACGAAGTCCTGAGACAGGACAGAGGGTTAGAGTGCTCGTAGCCGCCCACGAGCCACCCGCCCAGCAGAAACGCCCAACAGTCCCGCGTCCTACACGCAAGATCGCCAAACGGGGTATAGTCCGATTGGTAGCGAAACGGACGACGAAATGGATGGTGGAGTAATGCCTCTCACCGGGGAGTACGAGCCGAGCACGTTCGAGTTCAGCCGCAACCAGGTGGATCTCTACGAGAGCTCCGGCGGCACAGAGGGCACCGACAATCAGGGTGCACCCGTGATCATCCTGACCTCAGTGGGGGCCAAAACCGGCAAGATTCGTAAGACCGCCCTGCAGCGCGTGGAGCACGGCGGGGCGTACGCAGTCGTGGCGTCCTTGGGTGGTGCACCCAAAAACCCTGTCTGGTACTACAACTTGAAGGCGAACCCGCACGTCGAGCTCCAGGACGGCCCGGTCAAGAAGGACTATCAGGCCAGGGAAGTCGATGGCGACGAGTACGCCACGTGGATAGACCGGGCCGTCGAGGCGTGGCCCGACTATGCGGAGTATCAGAAGAAGACCACCCGCAGGATGCCCATCTTTGTCCTGACACCCTTCGACGCGCAGTAGCGTCCGCGGGCCCCGGGCGGCATGTTTCCACGGCACGCGCCGCCCGGCCTCAGGACTCAAGCAGGCCCCCGAGCTTTCGTGCAGACGATGACCAAGCGTGCAGAAATCCCGCGGAATTGCTCTGCGGCTATGTAAGCCTTGAGTCTGTTCGCGGCGTGAGGGCGCCGTGAACTCTGACTCCTCACCACTCGCGCGACGCTCGGCACAGCGATCATCGCTGTGCCGAGCGTCAGTCGGTATGCCGAGGCCGCGACGGCTACGGCATACCCAGGAATCGCCTCCCCACCGATACCGGCGGCACGGAACTTCGTGATCCGGCCGGTGCCGCCGGTGACGAACCGCCGGTGATCACGAAGCCGGATCCTGGTTCGGTCACGATATTGCCTGTGGCCGAATGGGAAATGGTCACATTCGTCAGCGTCGCGCTGCCGCGAGCGCCGCTCATGGCCAGGATTCCCGCGCCGTTGTTGGACTTGTCGATTTTCACGTTGGTGACCGCGACGCCCGGCATGGTGCCACCGCCGGTCTTGAACTGGAGACCGTCGTAGGTCGAGTCGTAGATATCGGTGTCCCGGATCGTCACGCCGGTGATATCCTTGTTCGCCGCGAAGATCGTGAGAGCCCCGAATTTCTGCGCCTCACCCCAGAAAACGCCACCACACCGGTAAAGTGCGTTGTTGGCGACCAGTGTCTGCCCCGAGAAGGGCAGTGGATCGTGATCGGTCGCCAGCATGATGCCCGGGTAGTTCATGGTGTCATAGACCAGGTTGTTCTCGATCTTGTTGCCGTAGCCGCCGTAGATCGCGATGCCGGTTGCCCGCCAGGGCAGCTGCACGGTGTTGTTGAGGAACTGGTTGTCGTGCCCGATGTCCACCGCCGGGTCCTTGACGTACCGGTTGGCCCAGACGGCGAGTGAGTCGTCGCCGGTGGTGCGGAACGAGGAATTGAACACCCGCGAGTTCCTGGTGCCGTTGGTGAAGTTGATCCCGTCGGCGTAGGTGTCGCGGATGCGCATGCCGCTGAACTGCAGCCCGTCGGCCGGCCCCCACAAGTCCGGGATGTTGTCGTAGTCGCGGCCTACCCAGACCCCCACGTTGGCGTGTTCGATCCACACGTTGGTGATCTTGGTGTACTGGCCGAACCGCCCGTTCAGGCCGACGCCGCCCTGGGCATTGCCGTCACCGCCGCGGATCCGGCCCGAGCCGAAGATGGCGATGTCGGAGATCTGGGTGTTCTTGTCGATGTCGAAACCGAAGTTGCCTTCGTGCGGGTGGTTGATGCTGCCCACCGCGTTCTGCGGCTCGATCAGGCTGTACAGCTGGGAATACCACATCCCCGCGCCGCGGATTGTCACATTGCTGATGCCCACCTGGTTGTACTGCCCGCGATGCAGCGGATCGGGAGTGAGGATCTTCTTTTCCTGCCGCCACTGCCCGGCCGGGATCCACACGCAGTTGATGACCCCGTTCTGGTTGTCGGTCACCGCGCGCTGGATGGCGTCGGTGTCCTCGATCCCGTCGTTGGGCACCGCGCCATAGGCCGTGATCGACGTGCACCCGGCGGGCTGGCTCAGCGGTGGTGCTACCTGCTCCAGATCGATCAGGTCGATGATGTAGTAGGACGCCGTGTCGGACGCGTCGCGCTGCAGCCGGAACTTGGTGCCCGGCGGGTAGCTCGCCGACAGCAGCGCATGCGATTCGTCGAACAGGCGCCTGGCGTCGCCGGACGGAGTGTTCGACAGGGACTCGGGTCCGTCGCTGTTGCCGTACAACCAGCTGTGCTGTGAGGAGAGATTCAGCTTCTGGGCGAAGGTTCCGTTGATGTACAGGCTGATGCTGGCATCGATACCGCCACCGTTCGGCGCGTCCGGGATGGAGTTTCGCACCACAATGGAGTTCGAGGCGTTGGTCGAGGTGAATTCGACGAACTGCCCGGTGTTGTTCAGCTGCACCGATGCGCGCCCGGAGGATTCGGTGGCGAAGTTGGTGTGCCCGTAGGTGCGTAGCGGATCGGTCACCAGCAGCGTGCCTTGGTAGTTGGCGGCTTCCGCCTCGTACTCGACCCACGGGACGGCTGCACCTCGGCCGACCACGATCGACTGCGAGAGCGAATTGTTGGTTTCGTTGGTTTCCGCGACGACATTGGTCGCGTCAGCGGCGGCGGTGATGGTGGCTCCGCCGGCGACGGCGGTCCAGCTGCCGCCGATGGCCACGGTGACCGTCGCGCCGGCGGCGATGGACGGGGTGTCGGTGTTGAGCGTGGTGCCGCCGACGGTCACGCGGGTGACCGTGGTCACGCCCGTCGCGACGGTACCGCGGTTGTTCACCGCGACGGTGAACGTGACGGGGCTTCCGGCGGCCGGGTTCGGCGGGCTCGAGGTGATCGCGAGAACCTGCAGATCAGGCCCGGGAGCCTGTGCGATCACC
The DNA here is from genome assembly GCF_025464955.1 of Amycolatopsis sp. Classification (GTDB taxonomy): domain Bacteria; phylum Actinomycetota; class Actinomycetes; order Mycobacteriales; family Pseudonocardiaceae; genus Amycolatopsis. The sequence continues at coordinate 8,597 of NZ_JAODNM010000084.1, forward strand.
AGTGGCGAAGGTGCGGTGAGGGTGTTGTTGTCCTTGCGCTGCTCGATGATCGTGTTGGCCGGGTCGACCACTGCCGAGACGGGGTAGCTGCCCATCGGCCGGGTGCCGGCGGCGAAGGAGACGGTGGTCGAGGCGCCGGCGGCGAGCGCGCCCACGGCGGCGTTGCCCGCGACCGTGCCGCCGAGGGTGAAGTTGACCGTGGTCGCGCCGGCCGCCGCGGTGCCGATGTTGTCGACCGTGGCCGAGAAGGTGATCGGGGTGACCTCGTTCGGCGAGGCGGGCGACCAGCTCACCGCGCTGACAGTCAGGTCCGGGTTGGGCGCCGGCACGCCGATGGCCTGCAGTTCGGCGACCTGCCCGCCGGGTGCTCCGGTATTGCTGAAGAACTGCAGCCGCACGTCGGCGGTGCGGGCGGTGACCGGGATCGTCACCGAGTTCTGGTTCGCCGACGGGCCGAAGGCGTAGTCGGCTCGTGCCACCAGCGAGGTGTACGCCGTCGCTGCCTGGTCACGACCGAGGACCTCGAAGTTCTGCGTCCGCGGCCCCCACGCCGGATCGGGGTTGAGCTTGACCACGACCGAGGTGAGATCGGCATTGGCGCCCAGCTTCACCGTCAGCGTCGAAGGGTAACCGGCGGACTCCCAGTAGGTGGTGATGTTGCCGTCATCGGCGTTGGCGGCAACGAAGTTGACGGCATTCGACGACGCGTCGATGGGCTTGCCGGCGGCCAGGTTGGTGCCGCTGCCGCCCGGGCCAGGCCGGCTCACTCGGTTGCTGTCGGGCGACTCGTTGCCCGCGGCGTCGCGAGCCCGCACGAAGTACTCCAGGGGCACCGTCGACGACTGGGTTTCGGTATAGGCGAGGACGTTGCCCGCCAACGTCGCGACGAGCGAGTTATTGCGGTAGACGACATACGCGTTCACCCCGACGTTGTCGGTCGACGCCGTCCAAGCCAGGTGGATCTGCCCTTGGCCGGGTTCGGTGATCGTCAGGTTGCCGGGTGCGACCGGCGGCTGGGTATCGCCGGAATCCGGCCCGTACAGCTCGAATTCCGAGACCTGCGCGGCGGGCTGCCCGGTATTGGCCGTGACGTTCAGCCGGACGTAGCGGGTGGTCGTCGCCGGGAACGAGATCGTCACGGTGTTGTTCCCGGCCGGGGTGAAGTTGTAGCCGGCGGTACCGACGACATCGGCGAACGAGGTGCCGGTCGTGCTGCCCTGAACGGCGATGGTCTGCGTGCGCGCACCCCAGGAAGCGGGCAGTTTCAGCACGATCTTGGTGACGCTCGCGGCTGTCCCGAGATCGGCCTGGAGCCACTGCGGGAGAGCGTTGTTGTTGCTCTCCCAGTAGGAGTCCTGGTTGCCGTCGCCCGCGTTGCCGACGGGGTAGCCGGGCAGGGAACTGCTGGCCGACAGGGTCTTGCCGAGAACGAGGTTGGGTGTCGCCGCTGCCGCGACACCGGCGGGAGAGAGCCCGATGGCGATCAAGCCGACGGTGAGGATGCCGGTGATCAGCCGACGGCTGAGCTGCTTCCGTTTCATGAGGTCCTCTGTTCTGTTGTCACGACAGAGCGGGTTGCCGCGGAGCCGGAGCACGACGACCCGACGGACCTCGCGGTGAAGCGGCATGCGGGTGGTACGTGGCATCGAGACGCGCCGGTGCGCCGGGGTTGGGGGGCTTGGGAGGTGGGTGGGGTTTTGAGGAGGAGCTGCTTCGAACTTGCGGGAAACTCAGCGAATTTTGAGTGGAGTTCGTTACTTTTTGCAAGACAGAGGTCAAAGGTTGCAGATGCATCCCCGGTTCGTCAACGGTTCGGGCAAAACGCCCGACGCAGGGAGGGGTCCGGGATGATCTCTGCGGCGCTCGGCCGCATGCTCCGCGGAGACGCGGTCGAGGTCTGCGATCACGAAAAAGAGGGCGCCCTCCGGAGCACCCGGCCCCGGCCGCCGCAGGAATTCCAGCTGAAAGTCCTCCGGTGCGATGATGGCGTGCCGATTTGTGTTATGCCGTCCCCGAAGAGGAACCCTCCCGTAGTCATGACCGACATTCCACACAGTGGGCGCACGGGGCCCGGACAGGTCCAGGGTCGAGGCCACCATGGTGCGGGCCGCACAAGACGGCGACCAACAGGCCCTCGACACGCTCGTGGCCGACTATCTGCCCCTGATCTACAACATCGTGGGCCGCGCCTTGGCCGCACATGCCGAAACCGACGACGTCGTGCAGGAGGTCATGCTGCAGATGATCCGCGACCTGCGGAAACTCCGCGACCCCGACGCCTTCGGTCTTGGCTGGTCTCGATCGCGATGCGGCAGGTCCGCCGGCACTGGCGAGTACGGCGAAGCGCGCCGCTGACCACCGCGATCGAAGGCCTGGACGAGACGGCGCTGCTCGCCGACCCCGGCGCGGACTTCGTCGACCTGACGATCACGGCGCTCAAGACAGGTGCGTGACTCCAATTCAGTTGACCTGCACTAACTCAAGTTTGGTGCGCACCGTTCGATGCCGTCGGGCTCAGTTTATCTGCGTTGTTTGGGTGAACATGTGCATACCGAAATGCGGTCTGCTGCCTTCGCCGCCCGAAGCTGCGCCGCGGTACCTAGACGCGGTGGCGAAACGCGCCGACGGCGATGACTGGACTTATCTCGAGATCAAAGCACCCCACAACGCAATGCTTGCCGACCCACACATGGTCGCGGAGGCACTCATCATGCTGGCACGTCGGGACGAGGCGCAGTAGTGCTCCACGGAAGCGCACGCAGCCCGCGAGGGTTCAGGCATAGCCAAGCCCCGTTGAACCGCGCGTGCTCGGCTGAGGACCCGGATCGAGAGGACGGTTGCCACCCACCCCACGAAGGACTCGTGGGGTGGGTGGCAACTGGTCGAGTTCGGGCAAAATAGGTCCAACTACTCGCTTGTATTCAGCGCAGGATCAGTTGGTTCCACATTTGCGCACGAGGCGATCAACGATATCCAATGCTTGATCGACTTCTGTAGCGATGTTCATCATGTCAACGAAGGCATGGGTGATTCCCGCCTCACGCGCTGCGCGGGTGAGGAATTCCACTACGTCGTCCGCAGTGCCGTTCCCTTGGGGATATACGCGCAGGATCATGTCGAGATTGCCGGGGTCACGTCCGTGTTCGGCAGCGAGCTTTCCGATCTGGTTCATCGGAGCGGTGATGGCATCGGCATCGAACTCCATAAGTCCCGGCACCACGACGGGCAGCCAGCCATCCGCCCGGCGGGCGGTTCTGCGCATGGCGGCTTCCGAGTATCCCCCCAGATAGACGGGAGGCCGAGGGACCTGTACTGGCCTGAGTTCGACGTGGGTGGCCGGAATACTCCAGTATTTCCCTTCGTGCGAGGCGGGATTCAGCGTCCATAATGATTCGAGCGCGTCCAGGCACTCGTCAAGTCGAGCGCCACGCTCATTCATCGGGATGCCGACAGCTTGGTATTCGTCTGGTGACCAGCCTGTACCGAATCCGGCCATGAGTCGTCCGCCGCTGACGAGGTCGATGGTCGTCAGTGACCGGGCCAGCAAGGCTGGTGGATACCACGGCGCGATCAGGACGTTGGAGCCGATGACGGCTGTGCGGGTGACGGCTGCGGCGGCAGCCATCAGCGCGAAGGGGTCGAGTACGGAGTGGAACGCTTCAGGGATCTCATCCGTGCCGCCGTAGCCGACGGTGGGCTTCACTGGAGCGAGCAGTCGGTCGCCGACCCAGAAACTTGCGGCGCCGAGCCGCTCGGCCTCTGAGGCGAATCTGGCGATTTCCTGCGGTTGGTGAGCAAGGCGGCCCATTTGCGGGAGGGTGAATCCAACGCGCATTAGAACTTCCTGATCGTGGGGAGAGGACGCGACACCTGCGACGTGACAGGACCGCGTTTTGGTGTTCTCGATGGTCGAACAACAGTGGGCCGCTGGGGTGTGCCGCCCGGCCGGACCGCGTGACCGTCTCCTTAGTCGGTGCTGCGCGACGGCGTACGAGTTCCATGCACTCGCAGCGAATGGGTGGCGTACGCCTTGGGGGCTGCTGTCTTGATGTGCGTGCGTGCCGCAGGCGGCATCCGGGCGAGGTCCAGGTCGACGACCTCGGGATCGCCTTCATACATCAGCATGCCGACTCCGACCAGGCGGAGGGCCGGGTCGACCTCTGCTCCGGCTGCGGTGCCCATCTGGTCCCACTCGCTCAGCGTGACGTGCTTTGCTACGACAGGAAGGATGTGCTTCTCCTCCATGCCGAGATGCTCGTTGAGTACGACGACCAGCCGATCGAGTGCGGTAGCGAGCGTCGCACGCCGAGTCGGCTCGGCACCGTCACGCCAGCTGGGCAGGTTCGAACCGATCTCCTTGCTGAGCTGCTCGATCTGCTGGTGATGATCTTCCATCACCTTGACGACCGGGGCGATGTCTTCTGGTCCGCGGTCCAGCAGGATCGGCCACAGGACGAGATCCTCGCCTCGGTGGTGTGCGTGCAGGATGGTCGCGACGAAGTCAATATGCTCGGCGACAACCAGCGACCGCGCAGTGTCGTAGTCGCCTACGCCCCGTACTAGCGCGGGCAGGAGGCGGACCTCACGCCGGAGTGCGTTGTGCAACACGATCATGGGGCGGACATTGGCATAGACGATTGTCATGGCACTAACCTTTCGTACCCAGATGCGGCAGGCGCGATTTTCGTCGTGGGTGTTACTGGGCAATCAGGGAGGCGGCACGTTCGGCGATGGCGAGCACCGTCGCGTTGGTGTTGGCTGCGACGACCGTGGGCATGACGGAGGCGTCGGCCACGCGTAGTCCGTCGATTCCGTGGACTCGCAACCGGGGTGTCGACCACGGCGTCCGGGTCGTGGCCAATGCGGCAGGTGCCGACGGGGTGGTAGATGCTGCTCGAACCGCCCAGCACCCGGCCGCGAGGGTAGAAGATCTGCGTATCACCGAGCGCGCGCTGCGGCGTTGTGGTGAAGGCCCAGTCGACGTCGCTCCCCAGCAGGGCCGGGAAACCCGATGGATCCTTCATCGCGTCCGGGCCGTCGGCCGGGCCTGCTTCGAGCAGGACGACGGTGACGGCCGGGTCCTCGGACAGTCGCGAGGCGATAACGCACCCCGCGGTGCCTGCGCCGACCACGACATAGTCCGCGCTGGCGATGACGGCAGCTGGGTCGGCAATATGTTGGGAAGTCATGGTTCTCCTGATGCGCGTGGGTACCCGAGTCGGAGGTGAGGTCAGGCTGGCGAGCAGACTGAGCCCAGGGCGACTGCCAGCGCGTGGCGGTGCAGTGCGTCGAGGTGGTTGAGGATCAACCCGGACAGGCTTGCTACCCACAGCTGTACGTCGCACGACGGTGCCTGATGGCGAATGGCCTGGGTAGACGCCAGCTCATGCAGGATTTCGGTGGTGAGTTCGTCGAGCTGCTGCCTGATCTGTCCCAGGTCCGGTCGCGTGGTCGGAGCTTGATCAGGATGCTCGGTCCACTGCTGCAGCAGGCCCGTCTGGACGACCTTGCTCGCATTGATCTGGTCCTGGAAGAACTGCACCGTCGCCGCGGGGGCGATCCCGAGGGCCACCGCACGTTGCCGGACCCCGTCGAGTTCCTGCTGTTCGCGGGCAGGGTCGTCGACGGGTTTACCCGTGCCGAACTTCGACGCTGCGACCTGATCGCTGACGAGTAACCGTTGGATCGCCAGATCGGTCAGGGGACCGAGGCTGCCGAGTGAGTGGAGAGAGCTGATGCTCTTAGCAGACGGGGGCGGGGTGTCGTGCGGCTCGGCCATGGCTGGGGTCACTCCAGGAAATACGAAAGCTCCGGCGGCCAGCGGGATCAGCATTGACATCAGCCGAATCGGGTTTCTGGTAGACATCGAAAGTTCACTTTCTGTCAATTGCAGGGTGACTACTGATGACAAGCGCGCTGCCCGGATCGATTCGCATTGGTGGAGGCGCGGGTTCGTTTCGAGCTGCACTATCGGCGTGCTCGTGGCTTTGCCTGGTGATCGTCCGAGTTCAACGCCCGCGCGATGTGTCGCTGGCTCGGAATGACTCCTCTCTTTCCGTGATCGACCTTCTTGCGGATCTTCTGTGGAAAAGCGACATCCTTACGCAGTCACGGGACTGACGGCTGAGGAGTTCAGTATTTGATGCACGTTGTGGCGTGCGTCACCTTATTGCGCAGCGTGCATGTGCGCCGGCCCTCGGGCTGTCGCCTGGATGTCCGAGTCCGGATTTGCGGTACGGAAGATAGCGGCGGTAACGACGAGGTTGCCCGTTCACCACCTTCGGCGCCCCGGAAAACCTGGGACTCATAGAGCTCCCGGACCCGACGCCGGCCGAGGACGAGGTCCTGGACGCCGTTGAAGCCGCAACCGTCAACCCGGTCGAGACGCTGATCCAGAACGGCACACTCCGTGCGATGACGCCGGCCGGCGCGGTGGCGCCGTTCGTGCTCGGCTTCGATCGCGCAGGGACTGTCACGGCGGTGGGCAAGGGCGTCGAACCCGAGCTGGTCGGCACTCACGTGCTGGGGTTCTCGCAGTGGTTCGTGACCGGGCACGGTACCCAGGCATCCCTCGTCGCCCTTCCGTGCGAGAACATCGCTGTCGCCGGCGGCAGGTTCACCTCGGCCGAGCTGACCACCTTCGGCCTCAACGGCCTCACAGCGCTGTTCTTCGCCGAGGCCGCCGGTCAAGAAGAACAGCGCCGGCGTTCCTGACTACGGCGCAGTGCGCCGATCTGCTCGGATGTGGCCTGGTCGGCGAGAGTCGAGGTGCCGACACATTGGCCTCGGGCGTCCCCAGTGGGGGAGCGGACCCCCGAGCTGACTGTGGTCTGCCCTTCTCGCCGGCACGCCGGTCGCCCTGTCTGTGGCTCGCCCTCGCCTGAGGGGGCACCGATGGCTCAGGAAACAGGAACCGACCTGGGCAAACGCGGCGGCGAACACACGCCGACCTGCTGGGGACCAGCAAGAACCAGGTGTAACCGTGGTGCTCGCTCAATCAGCGCCAGATGCTGCCGACGACGACCGAAACGCCTGCCTCCGACCAGGTAAAACGCTCTCAGATCGATTCTAAGGTCTTGCCGATAATTAAAGCGTTGGTTTGTTGGGGTCTTCCGGTGTGATGCCCGAAGCGGTCAGGTAGTCGTGGAACTGGGCCAGTGTGGTGAGTGGAGTGCCTGGCTCGGTGACGTGTCCGA
>NZ_JAODNM010000100.1 GCF_025464955.1 Amycolatopsis sp.
TCCCCGGTGTCGCACCGCTGACCGGTCTCGCCGCATTGGCCGGTGCTCTCACTCCCGCGCATGTGGACGTGATCGTGAAGACGATGACGGCGATGCCTGCGACGGTGTCGGAGGAGGATCGGGTGGCCGCGGAGAAAATCCTGGTCAACCTCGCCGTCCACGCGTCCCCGATTGAGGTGAAGAAGGCCGGTGACCGGATCCTGGACACGGTGGATCCGGATGGGCCGGAGCCGAAGGATCCGCCGGAGAGACCGGAGCGGGAGTTGGCGTTCCAGGAACACCGCGACGGCTCGGCGACGCTGAAAGGCAAGTTGGACATCGTGGCCTACGCCCTGTTGCGGGCCGCGTTGGATCCGTTGGCGAAGCCGCACTCGACGAAAGAGGAAGGCCGCGACCCCCGCAGTCAATGGGAACGCCACGCCGACGCGCTGGTCGACCTGGTCCGTCTCGCGATGACCGTGGACGAGATCCCGACTCACGGTGGTGACCGTGTCCATGTGGCGGTCACCGTGGACTACGAGACGCTGAAGTCGGGGATCGGGACGGCGATGCTCGACTACGGTGGCGTCATCACCGCTGCCGAAGCCCGCATGCTCGCCTGTGACTGCAAGGTCATCCCCGCTGTTCTCGGGACCGAGAGCGAGCAGATGGATCTGGGGCGGTCCAAGAGAATCATCACCACAGGGCAACGACGACGACTCGTCATGAGAGACCGCGGATGCGCCTTTCCCGGTTGTAAAAGCCACGCCAAACACTGCGACGGGCACCATATCGTGTATTGGATCCTAGGCGGGCCAACAAATCTGGACAACTTGACCTTGCTGTGCCAGCGGCATCACCGGCTTGTCCATTGTGGTGGTTGGGAAGTGCGGATGGGTGGTGACGGGAGACCGGACTTCATCCCGCCTGCCAATCTTGATCCGCTTCGAAGACCCAGGCGTAACACCGTTCACCTGTAACAGAATACCGACCCCGTACCAGGGCTCGTGAGTGCCGCGACCGGATCATCCGGCCGCGACACTGACGAGCCCTGACTGCATTCCCGGCTTTCGCAACTCGCCGTCGAGTTGCGGTAGTTGATCTCCGCAACGATCGCAACTCGCCGTCGACTTGCGAACGCCGACAGCAGTACTGAATCGGGGGACCCCTGGTACGAATCATTCGTACCAGGGGTCCCCCGAGACGAATGGCAGCGGACGCAGCGAGCCACAGCAGCCTCAGTGATCACGTCGGCACCCGTGGTACCACCGCGTGACGGGAGCGGCGCTCGGATCCGTACCGCGCGTCCTCGCTGCCCCGGTCCTTGCTTCAGTAGACGGAAGCGCTCGACACCACAACACCACAGCCCCAACCGCACTCCCCAACCGCAACTCGCCGTCGATTTGCGGTAGTTGATCTCCGCAACGACCGCAACTCGCCGTCGACTTGCGAACGCCCTGCACCCCGCCCCTGCAGCCGCAACTTTCGTCAGCCGCCGGACGTGTCAGGGCGCAAGGAGGAAGGATCATCCCGTTTGCGCACCAGCGCGGCGCGCCGTCCAGATGTCGTAGGCCGCGGCCGCGACCGGGATCAGTCCTTTCATCAGCACGACATGCCGTTGGTCCGGCAACGCCAGGCTAGCGAGCGGGCGGTGACCGAGGTTCCGTTCCGGGTGGATGTTTCCGCTGCTACGCACCACCAGAGTCCTTGCGTGGAGCGGAAAGAGCAGGAACGGCCGAATACGGCAGTGGTCATCGAGAGTGATCACGACCCGTGCGCCCCGAGGTATCAGCGGATGGCGTGGTTATTCGGCCAAGGTGATCGTCGGTGTGGTCTTGACCCTCAGCAGTAGGCGTTCGTAGGTCGGGCAGCGCCTCGTCACGGGCCAGATCGTGTTCGTCTGGATGCTGGACTTCGAGAAGCCGTAATAGCCGGCTGGGGTCGCGCTGTCGCCCGGGTTCGCCGCGACGATATAGGCGCGGCCTGGACACCGGCGAGATCGACGTAGTCGCCGTCACCGTGGCCGCCGGTGATACCGGTCGTCGGGGTGAACGCGCCGCCGCTCCACACCACCCTCTCGTTGACGGCCAGCACCGGGTTCCCGGTCCCGTAGGTCGGCACGGCGATCGTGCCGGTGCTGCCGCCGGTGCTGCCGCCGGTGCGGTCACGCTCATGCTGAACTGACCCACCCCGCGCTGCCCGGCCCAGGACACTTGCACGGTGCCGTGCGGAGTGGGCACCTGCCCCTCGGCCCAGGTCAGGTCGCTGGGGACGGGGCCGTTGTAACGTTTCAGCGCTCGAGGTGGTGGAGAGGCTATCCGGGGGATCCTGGTGCGTCAACCCTTGGCGCTTGGGTGGGTTGCCAGTGGATCATCAACGGCAGCCGACGAATGAATCGTTTAATCATCATGAACAGTTTCAGGACGTCGCACGCTTCACGCCAGTCACATCCGCACCACGTGTCACCGGTACGACACGCGCCGTGGCGTCATTACTGACCGATTATTCGGTAATGACAAGAGAGGTCCGCGTCAAGGGATTCTGTCGAACTGGAGGGAAATCTGGGAAATTCGTGCAGAGATTCCAGCGGCCGGACGTGAGCGGAGGAGTTGTGCCGCGGGGCGATAACGGGGCACTTGACAGATCGGGTGCGGACGTTACTGCTGCATGCTGCCTGGTTGGAGACTCGGAGTGGTCCTCTGACGGGAAAATCCGGAAACTGCCGATGCTGTCTTGCCACCCTGAGCCGGTCGTGCGAACCTCCTCCTGGCCCTACCGGTGGTGTGTGTTCCGTGGCATGGCACAAAATCTGGTGCGGCGGCTGCGGTAACATCCTCCACGCCAAGATCGCTTGCCGGTGGGGCCGGAGCGCAGCCGCTTGGTCGGGTTGTCCTTGTTCGCTGCTGTCGTCTCTCACCGAGGAAGGACCTGATGTCCGCTTCGCCTTCACTTGGTACGCCGTTCTCCCCGCCTCGGGCCCCCTACCAGGGAGCCGCCCACTTCGGGAAGGATCCCGCCGACGCCGTGCGGTCGAAGCTCCGGCGCATCGCGTGGTACTCGGTGGTTATCGTGGTGCTACTGGGTGTAGCCGGAGTCACGGCCGCCTTTGTGGATCGTCCACTCGCGACGCTGTATACCGGGATCGTCGCCGCCGGGAGCATCGTCGTCGTCCTGATCGGGGCCGGTCGGGCGGTGTCGGCCACCCGGCAGCTTTCCGCGCCACGAGTGCCGCCGGAACCGCGAGTGCCCCCGGAGCCCCGTCCGTACGAGCCCGTCCCGGTCGAGCCGGCGCAGCACTCGCTCGCGGTCGAGCCTGATCAGCGTGGCGGCCTGTTCGTCAACCTGGCTCGCCGCCTGCAGTCCCTGAACAACCGCGAGATCCAGCGAATCGATGACCTGGAACGGGAAATCGAGGACCCCGAGATCCTCAAGGCGCTCTTCGGGATCGACCACCTCGCTACCCGCGTCCGCCGCCAGGCGGAGAACCTGGCAGTGCTCGGCGGCGAGGCACCGCAGCGCCGGTCGAGCAACCCGGTCGGCATCCAGGCCGTGCTGCGTTCCGCGGTCGCCGAGATCGAGCACTACAAGCAGGTCACCATCGTCGGGGTCGAAGGACCGCGGCTGCACGGACACGTAGTCGCCGAGATCATCCACCTGCTCGCCGAACTGCTCGAGAACGCGACCACTTTCACCGCGCCGGATTCGCCGAAAGTGGTGCTGCGCGCGCAGAACGTCACGGCAGGCCTGGCGATCGAGGTCCAGGACCGTGGCCTGGGCATGAAGATCGAGGACCTCGAGCGCGTCAACCGGTTGTTCGAGAGCTTGGCCGAATTCGACCTCGGAGACCAGCTGCGGGACGGCCGCATCGGGCTCGCCGTGGTCAGGAAGCTCGCCGGTCGTCATCACGTCCGGGTGCGGTTGCAGACCAACCTGTTCGGCGGTATCGACGCCGCCATCGTGTTGCCCCGCGCACTGCTCATCGACCCGGCGCAGGAGCCGCGGCCCGTGCAGCAGGTCAACCAGCCGCGCGCGGTCGTCGCGCCGCCCGCCCCGGTGCCGGTGCCGGTAGGTCGTCCGGCGGGTTCGCCTCCCGAGCAGCCGGAAGAAACACGCTACGGCGGCAGCACCGAGCAGCTCCGCGGCGCACCCGAGCTCAACCTCCCCGCTCGCCAGCCGCGGACACCCGCCGCTCCGGCACCGGTTTCCCAGACCATCGGCGAGGTCCTCGCGGCGGAGCAGCCCGGCTTGCCGCCGCTGCCCCAACGCCGTGACCAGCCGTCCTTCCTGCGGCCGGAACTTCTCGCGCCCACGCAGCCGACCCGCCCGATCCCCGGCCACAACCCGAGCCTGATGGCGGCGGTCCAGCAGGGCCGGGACCGGGGACGTATCGAACAGGACCCGACCACCGAGCCGGCTGGTCCCCAGCACGACAATCGCGAAGGAGAGTCCCCCGATGGCCGATGACATGACCTGGCTCCTCGTCCAACTGACGGCGGCCGTGCCCAACACACGCAGCGCGCTGCTGCTGTCGGCCGACGGGATGGCGAAGTACTGGCACGGCCTGGACAGGGACGGCGCGGACACCCTCGCGGCGTTGTCCAGCGGCCTGTTCTCGTTGTCCCATCAGGTGGGCGCGAGGTTCGGTCGCGGTGACGGCGTTCGCCAGCTGGTGTCGGAGCTCGACGACATCATCCTGTTCGTCACCGCCGCCAGCGAAGGCACCGTCCTGGCCGTCCTCGCCGACCGGGAGGTGGACGCGGGAATCCTGAGCTACGAAATGGAGAGGCTCAGGACCCGGGTGCCCGCGTACCTCGCGACACCCGTCCGCCACGCGCACAACCCTGTCCCCGGTACTCCGGTTCCCGCCACGCGGACGATGCGCACGTGACCGATCCCGACGGAGATCCGACCGCCGATGCCCACTTCGAACTGTGGGAACGCCCCTATACCGCCACCAACGGCCGGACCCAGCCCAGCGTCGAGCTGGACCTGATGTCGTTTGTGCGGGCGACCGGGCGCGGCGCGCTCACCCCGGAGCGGCTGGGGCACGACCACGCGCAGACCCTGCGGTTGTGCCACCTGCCCACTTCGGTTGCCGAGGTCGCCGCGCACCTGAGACAGCCCGTGATGGTCACCAAGGTTCTGTTGTCCGATCTCATCGAGTCGGGCGCGGTCACTACCAGATATCCCACGTTCGAAGCACCCACTCCGGCACATCTGAGGAGATTGCTCGATGGTCTCCAGCGACTCTGAGACGTTCCCCCTCCAGTTCAAGCTCCTCGTCGCGGGCGGTTTCGGCGTGGGGAAGACGACATTGGTCGGCGCGGTGAGTGAGATCGAACCGCTCACCACCGAAGAGACCATCACCACGGCCAGTATCGGCACCGACAGCCTCGACGGGATCGAAGGCAAGGAAACGACCACGGTCGCGATGGACTTCGGCCGGATCACGTTCACCGAGCAGAACATGGTGCTCTACCTCTTCGGCACGCCGGGCCAGAACCGGTTCTGGTTCATGTGGGACGAACTGTCCCGCGGGGCGCTCGGCGCGGTCGTGCTCGCTGACACGCGCCGTCTCCAGGACTGTTTCGCGGCCATCGAATTCTTCGAACTGCGCGGGATCAACTTCGTCGTCGCGGTCAACGCCTTCGACGGTGCCCACCGCTACGACGACGCTGCCCTCCGGGCCGCGCTCGACCTCAAGCCACACGTGCCACTCGCACGATGCGACGCCCGCGACGGGCGCTCGGTGAAGCGAGTGCTGATCACGCTCATCGAACACATCGTCTCGAACTTCGCCTCCCGCGCGGCACAGCCGGCCGCAAACCCCACCCAACACGGAGCCACTCATGCGCTATGACGCCGTTGAAGACCGCCACCTGACCGCTCCCCACGACCCGGACGTCGGCCAGCGGATGGCGCGGCTGCGGGCGCTGGGGATCAGCTCGCGCCCTGACCAGGAGTTCGATGAGTTCGCCGCGAAACTGGCGCACATCACGGACTCGCCGTACGCGATGGTCAACTTCGTCGGCGACCGGGAACAGTACTTCGCGGGCCTGTACACGCCGTCCGGCTCGAAGACCGGGGCGGCGCTGGAGGCGGCCCAGGCCTCGGTGCACGCGGGCCCCGGCCGCCAGATGGCGCTTGACCACGGCTTCTGTCCGCACGTCGTCGTGCGCCGCAAGGCACTCGTGCTGGACGACGTGTGCGACTACCCGCGGTTCGCGGGCAACCCGGTCGTGGACAAGCTCGGCATCCGGGCCTACCTCGGCGCCCCGCTGATCGACCGGACCGGGATCGCGCTGGGCACGGTCTGCGTCGTCGACACCGAGCCGCACGCGTTCGGCCGCCATGGTCTGGACACCATCAAGGCGATGGCCGCGGACCTCATGACGCTATTCCGCGAGCGAGAGGAACAGCGGGACTCCGGAGCTGCTCACCGCTTTCCCTGAGCCGCACGGCGAGACGCTGCGACCACTGGTCCTTGGCGGTGCCCAGCGCCACCTCGGCCAGCCGCAGCCGCTGGACGTCGGAGGTGCCGGCCGGGGCGTAGATGTGGTGCGCGTCCCGGATGTAGCGCTCGACCCGTCGGTCGGTGGAGAGGCCGTACGCGGCGTGCACCTCCATCGCGGTGCGCGCCGAGTCCAGCGAGGACTCCACGTTGACGAGCTTGGCGTTCATCAGCTCGGTGTCGCACGGCAGACCTTCGTCGAGCAGGTGCGCCGCGTGGTAGGCGAGCAGCCGGGCGGTCATCAGCTGGGACTGCATCTGGCCCAGTTTCTGCTTGACCGTGGGAAGTTCGCTCAGCGCGTTGCCGTAGCGCTGGTGCTCCAGGGAGAACTCGACTGTCTCCTCGACAAGTGCCTGGTGGATGCCGAGTGACACGGCGGTCAGGTTCGGCCGGCCATAGAGGACGCTGGACGAGTAGGCGACGGAGAGCCCGTCCCCTTCGGAACCGAGCAGGTTCTCCGCGGGGATGCGGCAGTCGTCGAAGATCAGCTCGCCGAAGCTGAAACCGTGCAACCCCATGGTGGGCTCGTGGTCGCCGAGGTGGAACCCCGGGCGGTCCGCCTCCACCAGGAACGCCGAAAGCCCGTGGGAGCCCGGTCCGGTCCGCACGACGACCCCGTGCAGGTCACCGACGTGGCTGTTGCCGACGAAGACCTTGCGTCCGTTGAGGACGTAGTCGTCGCCGTCGCGCTTGGCCGTGGCGGACATCCCGAGCACGTGTCCGCCGGACTCCGGCTCGGTCACCGCGATGGTGGGCAGGCACCGGCCCTCGGAGATGGCAGGCAGCCACTGGTTCTGCTGGCGCTGGTCCCCGAAGTGCAGGATTTTCGCCACCCCTAGCTGGGAGGCCTGCACCATGGCGCCCATGGCGCCGCTGACCCGGGACAACTCTTCGATGATGATGGTCTTGGCCAGGTGTCCCAGGCCCATCCCACCGTGTTCGGTGCCGATGGTGACGCCGATCCAGCCCTGCTCGGCGATCCGTCTCGACAGTCCATAATGGATGGTCCGGGACTCTTCCATCTCGGCTATGTGCGGACGCACTTCCGACTCAGCGAAGCTCCGAACGCTTTCTCGGAGACGATCGTGCTGCTCGGTCGTGAAGTAACCATCCCGCTGGGAGGGCAGGTTCAAGGTGTGCTCCCTATGCCGGCAGCGCCGGTTTACGACAGGCTACCGGTTTGCCGTTCGGTGACAACCCCGGCAACCCTGGCATCCTTGGCGCCGCAGGGATACCGCTTAGCCGGTGATCTCCGTCATGGCCGTTGCGTAGCGTCGGCCGATCACTGCTACCGCACGTGATCAGCGGCCCCGAATGGCGCAGCCGAGCGACCCGAGAGCTGCCACCGGCCAGGAAGTCAAGACCGGATACTGGTAATTATCGTGAAAATCCCGGTTCGATTCTACGTGGTCCAGACCTGTGAGTAGCGGCACAGTTTGAGCTCCGTTAAATCCGACTAACATGTCAGTTGCCCCGAGCGGGTGCCTGCATGACCTCGAGGCCGCCCGCTTCGGCGCGAGGAACGGCCCGACCGTTCCGCCTGGTTCCCAGCCCATTCCGGCGAGCCGGTCGGCGATGATCTTCTCCGTTGGGCGAGATCACCCCGGCCGAACTCGAGTTCGTCGGACGCGAAGGCGAACGCAACCCATACCTGGTCCGCTGGGCCGGGGTTGGTCACCAGCACGCCGCGACGTTCCCCGTCTCGGAGATCGAGGTGATCCAGTCGCCGAAGAGGTAGTCGGTGGTGTCCTTTGTGGAGTCGTACAGGATGCGGGCCAAGTTTCCTCCGAGGATTTCGACCCGAGATCGCGTGATCTCTTTGTGCCCGGCTGGGTGATTTCAGTAGTGCGCTTTTCCGCATCGTGGATGACAATTCAGGACATTCCCAACCATCGGGTAGTCCGCCGAATTCACGTGATGCGGATCACGGCAAAGTCTCCTGGATGGTGGGAGATTTTTGAACCAAAACCGCCGTCGTCTCGTGATCTTCAGAGCAGGGGTGCACGGCAAGGCCATGAACTCGTTGTCGCGGTCCGGTCTTCACCTCGGCTGACCCGGATTCACGTTGCCCGATTCGCGTTGCCCGATTCGAATGGGAGAAACATGTCATACGCACGAATGCGGAAGCTTCTGATCCTTGGTAGCCTGGCGGCCCTGAGCGCCTCGACCACGGCGCTGGCGGCCGGACCTGCCTTCGGGGAATCGGGAAACTCCATACTGCGCAACGCGATCAGCCCACCGGAATTGATGAACACGAGCCTGCTGCCGAAAGCGGCACAATCGGCAAAGGCGGCTACCGCCTGGAAGGCGGTCCCGAACTTTCCCGCCCCTGTCCAGGACAACACGGTCGGCTTCTACGACGGCACCGTCTACTCCGCGTTCGGTTGGATTGGTAACGGCAAGACCGCGGACATGTACGCCCTCAAGCCGGGGGCGCCGACCTGGACCAAGCTCGCGAGTGCGCCGGTCGTACGTAGCAACGCGGTCGGCGCGTTCATCGGCGGCAGGTTCTATGTGACGGGCGGCTGGGATTCCGCTGTTCGGCCGGACCCCGAGCTGGACATCTACGACCCGGCGACCGACAAGTGGACCATCGGTGCCCCGTCACCGAAGCCTGTCGCGGCCGGGTCGGCCGCGGTGCTCGGCGGCAAGCTGTACGTGATCGGCGGTTGTGTGGCCACCCAGTGCGGCACCACCGCAACCGTCGAGGCCTACGATCCGGGCACCGGCAAGTGGTCGGCTGCCGCGGCATACCCCGAGAAGGTCGCTTTCGAGGCCTGTGGCGGAGTCGCCGGCAAGATCTACTGCGCCGGTGGCAGCGAGGACACGACCACGACCAAGCACGCCTACGGCTACGACGCGAAAACGAACAGGTGGTCACGGATCGCGGATCTGCCCATCGATCTGTTCGCCTCGGCGTACGCGGCGGCCAATGGCCAGTTGCTCGTTCAAGATGGTGTGACGGCCGACGCTCTGGTCGAGACCAACAAGGGCTTTGCCTATCAACCCGGCACGAACACCTGGACCGCGTTGCCCGACTCCTTGACCGCGGAGTTGCGTGGCGGGTCGGCGCCCGGGTTCTACCGCGTCGGTGGGAACCCCAACGGTGATCCTGAGCAGACGCTGAACTCGGCAGAGGTACTGGCCGGTTTCAGCACTCCGTGATTCCCTGAACCTGCTTGGTGGGCATCCACCGTCCACAGCGGACAGTGGATGCCCTCACAGCTCAGTGCGCGTAATGGCGTGCGCGAGGGTGAGGAGGTTCTCCTCAAGTCCGCGGGCGGTGGTGAAACGCCGGGCGCGAGCGAGCGCGTTGACGACCGCCAGTGCGGCGTGCACCAGGGTCGAGGCTTCCACTGATTCCAGCCCCGGACGTGCGCGACGCAGGAGTGCGACCCATTCGAGGGCGTACTCGCGTTGCGTCGCGCGGAACCGCGTCGCGTCGTCGGCAGGCAGGTGTCTGCCCTCGGCGAGGAGCACCGTGATGAGATCGGGGTTCTGTACGGCGAACGACACATACCCGGTCATGGCTCGGTCGAGTGCGTCGGCCGGACCGTCCGCGGCGCGAAGCGCCTGGTGCAAGCTCAACCACACTGACTCGCTTCCCCGGGCGAGTGCGTGCACCAGCAGGTCGACCTTGCTGGGGAAGTGGTTGTAGACGCTGGGGCCGGTGATCCCGGTGGCCTCGCCGACCTCGGCGAGGGTCACGGCGGGATAGCCGCGCTCCGCGAACATGCGGACGGCGCCGGCCAGCAGCACCTCGCGCCGGGCTGTCGGTTGTTGCGGGTCACCCGCGGCCGGCTCGGCTGGGCCGATTCCAGGCAATGCCACGTCGATCACGGACGCGGCGGCCCGGCGAAGGATGTGTGCGAACAGGTCCGGCGGAGCCTTCAGGCTGTGGTGAGCCAGGCTGTCGGCCACGGCGAACAGTGCGTGCGACCGGAAACGGGGGTCCGTCGTGGTGATCAGGTCGGCGCCGCGGCCGATGACCGCGCGGAGCCGAGCCTTGACCTCGGCGCGGTCGGCGTCGGGCAGGTTCCGCGCTTCTCGGTCCCACAGTGCGCCGAACTCGCGATGCTCCAGCGCGAACTCGACGGATCCGGCGATCAGCGCGTCAAGGGTGGACGCGGTGGCGGTCGAGAGCTCGAGCTGGTCGAGAGCCTCCCGCAGGACGGCAGTGAGCAGGTCCTGTTTGCCGCGGAAGTGCCGGTAGAGCGCGCTCGGCCCGATCCCGACCGCCGCGGCGAGGTCGGTCATCCCGGCCTGGTGGTAGCCCGTGTCGGCGAACAGCGTCGCGGCCGCGACCAGGATCCGCTGCTTGCGGTCACGCGGGCGCCGCACGGGCGTCAGGTCGGTCATCCCGTCATCCTGCCCGACCGGGCGCGCCGGGCGCCCGTTTTGCCACCAAACCAGGGTGAGAATGGGCATTAGTTTGAGCGAGCCCGACAAACCCCGCTATGTTCAGCTGTGCCGCGCACGATGTGAACGGCGAAGTGTCAAGATCTCACCATCTCAGTGAAGGAGACAAGTCTGATGGACAACCACGAAGCCCCGCGTCGGAACCGTCGGCGCATCCGCGTGATCGTGCTCGGCGCACTCGCCCTCGGCGTATTTGCCAGCGTGCCCGCGATTGCCGCCACGTCGACGAGCCACTCGACCAACGCCGCGGGGACCTGCCGCTTGCAGGACTGCTACTGACCGACGCCCGCCGGCCGGGTGGCACGATCCTCGCCGCCCGGCCCGGTGCGTCCGCCCTCGAACCCGTACCCGCGCGACAGGCTCCCCGAGTCCCTCAGCCTCCGACGTAGGTCGCGAGGTGCTCGCCGGTCAGGGTGGAGCGGTCAGCGATGAGGTCGGCGGGAGTGCCTTCGAAGACGATCCGGCCACCATCATGACCTGCGGCCGGCCCCAGATCGATGATCCAGTCGGCGTGCGCCATGACGGCTTGGTGGTGTTCGACGACGATGACCGACTTACCGGTGTCGACGAGCCGATCGAGCAGGCTGAGCAGCTGTTCGACGTCGGCGAGGTGGAGGCCGGCGGTCGGCTCGTCCAGGACGTAGATGCCGCCCTTCTCCGCCATTCGGGTGGCCAGTTTGAGCCGCTGCCGTTCGCCACCGGACAGGGTGGGAAGCGGCTGGCCGAGTCGCAGGTAGCCGAGCCCGACGTCGGCCATGCGCTTCAGGATCGCGTGCGCGGCCGGTGTGCGCGCTTCATCGGTGTCGAAGTAGGCGACCGCTTCGTCGACGGCCAGGTCGAGTACTTCGGCGATGTTGAGCGCGCCGAGCCGGTAGTCCAGCACCGCCGCCTGGAACCGCTTGCCCTCGCACACCTCGCAGGTGGTGGCGACGCCGGCCATCATCGCCAGGTCGGTGTAGATGACGCCGGCGCCGTTGCAGTTGGGGCAGGCGCCTTCTGAGTTGGCGCTGAACAGCGCCGGCTTCACGCCGTTGGCCTTGGCGAACGCCTTGCGGACCGGCTCGAGCAGGCCGGTGTACGTCGCCGGGTTGCTGCGCCGAGAACCCTTGATCGCCGACTGGTCGACCGACACCACCCCGTCGCGGCCCGAGACCGAGCCTCCGATCAGAGAGCTCTTGCCCGACCCGGCGACGCCGGTGACCACGACCAGGACCCCGAGCGGGATGTCGACGTCGACGTTCCGCAGGTTGTGGGCGTCGGCGCCGCGGACTTCGAGCATGCCCGAAGGGGTGCGTACCGACGGCTTCAAGGAGGCTCTGTCGTCGAGGTGGCGGCCGGTCAGCGTGCCGCTGGCCCGCAACCCGTCGAGGGTGCCCTCGAAGACCACCTCACCACCAGCGGTGCCGGCGCCGGGACCGAGGTCGACGATGTGGTCGGCGATGGCGATCGCCTCCGGCTTGTGCTCCACGACGAGCACCGTGTTGCCCTTGTTCCGTAGCTGCAGGAGCAGGTTGTTCATGCGCTGGATGTCATGAGGGTGCAGGCCGATGGTGGGCTCGTCGAAGACGTAGGTGACGTCGGTGAGCGAGGAACCGAGGTGACGGATCATCTTGATGCGCTGCGCTTCTCCGCCCGACAGCGTGCCCGACGGCCGGTCGAGCGAGAGGTAGCCCAGCCCGATCTCCACGAACGAGTTGAGGGTGTGCTGCAGTGTGGTGAGCAGCGGCGCCACCGACGGTTCGTCCAGCCCGCGCACCCACTCGGCGAGGTCGCTGATCTGCATCGCGCAGACCTCGGCGATGTTGGTCCGTTTGATCTTCGACGACCGGGCCTCCGCGGACAGGCGGGTGCCTTCGCATTCGGGGCACGTGGTGAAGGTGACCACCCGCTCCACGAACGCGCGGATGTGCGGCTGAAGCGCGTCGATGTCCTTGGCCAGCATGGATTTCTGGATCTTCGGAATCAGTCCTTCATACGTCAGGTTGATACCGTCGACCTTGATCTTGATCGGCTCCTTGTACAGGAGGTCCTGGAGCTCCTTCTTGGTGTACTTGCGGATCGGCTTGTCCGGGTCGAAGAAGCCGCAGCCGGTGAAGATGCGGCCGTACCAGCCGTCCATGCTGTAGCCGGGGATCGTCAGCGCGCCCTCGTTGAGCGACTTGGTGTCGTCGTACAGCGTGGACAGGTCGAAGTCGGTGACCGAGCCACGCCCCTCGCACCGCGGACACATGCCGCCGGTGATGGAGAAGCTGCGCCGCTCCTTCACACTCGTCCCACCGCGCTTGATCGTGACCGCGCCCGCTCCGCTGATCGAGGCGACGTTGAACGAAAACGCCTGGGCCGACCCGATGTGCGGCTTCCCGAGCCGGCTGAACAGGATGCGCAGCATCGCGTAGGTGTCGGTGGCGGTGCCGACCGTGGAGCGGACGTCGCCGCCCAGGCGCTCCTGGCCGACCGAGATCGCGGTCGTCAGCCCTTCGAGGACGTCGACCTCGGGCCGCGCCAGCGTCGGCATGAAGCCCTGCACGAAGGCGCTGTACGTCTCGTTGATCAGCCGCTGCGACTCCGCGGCGATCGTGCCGAACACGAGAGAGCTCTTACCCGAGCCGGAGACGCCGGTGAACACCGTCAGCCAGCGCTTCGGGATCTCGACGTTGACGTCCTTGAGGTTGTTCACGCGCGAGCCCTGCACGCGGATCACATCGTGCCGGTCGGCAACATGCAGTGCAGGCGACTGGGCGTCCGTCCTCGTGGCCATGCTCACGGTGTCTCCCTCTCTGAGGCGGCAGCTTTCGTGGTTTCCCTCGGCGCCGCGTGGCTCGATCTCACCAGTTTCGAGCATACGACTGGCCCTCTTCGTCATCCACGTTGCTTCGACCCGTGGCGCCGCGGGGCCCTGGCACGCGGTGCGCCCGGACGGCAGCGTCTAGACGTGCGTGGGGACGTCGTCGCTTACGGAAGTATGCGTCGCACGAACGTGCCGGCGAGCCAGCGCGGTGTTGCGCTGCATGTCCGACCAGGTCGCGTGCCCAGTGGCACTGATCGTGAGCAACGTGTATTTCAACAGC
>NZ_JAODNM010000131.1 GCF_025464955.1 Amycolatopsis sp.
ATATGTCGCCAATGGCGCAAGTTCGAATGGACGTTACATTGTTGTGCCCCCAAGCGCACTGTGCTCGTCGCCTTAAAAGGGTAGGCATCGGTCATGCAGCCATTCGCACTGCCCGACTTCTACATGCCGTATCCGGCCAGGATCAACCCCAACCTGGAACGCGCCCGCGAACACAGTACGGCGTGGGCCCGGCGGATGGGCATGCTCGAGGCGCCCAAGCCCGGTGGTGGCGTCGTCTGGG
This sequence comes from Amycolatopsis sp., assembly GCF_025464955.1. Classification (GTDB taxonomy): domain Bacteria; phylum Actinomycetota; class Actinomycetes; order Mycobacteriales; family Pseudonocardiaceae; genus Amycolatopsis. The sequence goes on from NZ_JAODNM010000131.1 coordinate 242, forward strand.
ACGACGCGGCGCTGTCCCGGATGGACTACGCGCTGCTGTGCGCCTACACCCACCCGGACTGCGACGGCCCTGCCCTGGACCTGATCACCGACTGGTACGTCTGGGTGTTCTTCTTCGACGACCACTTCCTCGAGCAGTTCAAGTACTCGCGCGACCTCACCGGGGCGAAGGCCTATCTCGACCATCTCGAGCTGTTCATGACCGCCGACGGCGAAACACCGCCGGAGCCGACGAACCCGGCCGAGGCGGGGCTGAAAGACCTCTGGGAGCGCACGATCCCGTCGATGTCGCCCGAGTGGCGCCAACGGTTCATCACCAGCACCCACAACCTGATGGTCGAATCGATGTGGGAGCTCGACAACATCGACCGCGGCCGGATCGCCAACCCGATCGAGTACATGCAGATGCGGCGGCGCGTCGGCGGGGCGCCGTGGTCGGCGAACCTCGTCGAGTTCGCGGTCGGCGCGGAAATCCCGGCGAGCATCGCCGGGACCCGGCCAATGGAAGTGCTGTCGGACACCTTCTCCGACGCCGTGCACCTCCGCAACGACCTGTTCTCCTACCAGCGCGAGGTGCAGGAGGAAGGCGAGAACTCCAACGCGGTACTCGTCTTCGAGAAGTTCCTCGACTGCGAAACGCAGGAGTCGGCCGAACTCGTCAACCACCTGCTGACGTCCCGGCTGCACGAGTTCGAGAACACCGCGCTGGTGCAGGTCCCCGCGTTGCTGCTCGACCACGCCGTGCCGCCGCACGAGCAGTGGGGTGTCGGCGCGTACGTCAAGGGCCTGCAGGACTGGCAGTCCGGTGGCCACGAATGGCACGCGAAATCAAGCCGGTACATGAACGAAGGTGTCTCGTCGGCGCCTGCGGGCGTGCTCGGCGGCCCGACCGGCATCGGCACGGAGGCCAGCAGGCTCCTTCTCACCCCCGGCAAACTCGGCTTGAAACGCCGAACGCAGCAGCTGACCCATACGCCGTTCAAGAAGGTCGGGCATCTTCCGGTGCCGGAGCTGCCCATGCCGTTCCCGGTCCGGACCAGCCCGCACTTGGCCGAAGCCCGCGAGCGCGCTGTGCACTGGGCTCGGGAAATGGGCTTCTTCGACTCGGTACCGGGCGTGGAACGCGGCGGGGTGTGGGACGAGCGGCGGTTCCGCGGCTACGACCTGGCGCACTGCGCGGCGATGATCCACGCCGACGCGACCCCCGAGCAGCTCGACCTCTCGGGCGACTGGCTCAGCTGGGGCACCTACGGCGACGACTACTTCCCGCTGCTGTTCGGCGGCGCGCGCAACCTCCCTGCCGCGAAGATCGCGAACGACCGGCTGTCGCTGTTCATGCCACTGGACGCCGGGGAGACCCCGCCGCCGGTGGGACCGATCGAACGAGGGCTGGCCGACCTGTGGCGGCGCACCGCAGGACCGATGACAGCGGACGCCCGTCGGCAGTGCCGCAAGTCGGTGGCGGACATGACCGCCAGCTGGGTGTGGGAACTGCTCAACCAGGCCCAGAACCGCGTCCCCGACCCGATCGACTACATCGAGATGCGGCGCCGGACGTTCGGCGCGGACATGACGGCGGGCCTGGCGCGGCTCGCGCACTCCGACGACGTTCCGCCGGAGATCTACCGGCACCGGACCATGCACGAGCTCGACACCGCCGCGCAGGACTACGCCTGCTTCCTCAACGATCTCTTCTCCTATCAGAAGGAAATCGAGTTCGAGGGCGAGATGCACAATCTCGTGCTGGTGATCGAGACCTTCCTCGACGTCGACCGGTTGAAGGCCCGCGACATCGTGGCGGCGCTGATGAAGGCGCGACTTGAAGAGTTCGAGTACATCGTCGCCAACGACCTGACGAAGATGTTCGACGAATTCGACCTCGACGACTCGGTCCGCGCGATCCTCACCCGTCATGCCGACGACCTCAAGGAGTGGATGTCGGGAATACTGGAGTGGCATCGCACCTGCGTGCGCTACCAGGAGGCCGATCTGAAGGGGGACCGGACACCGGGCACCGGTCCGTTGCCGGGCTTCTCGTTCCGCCCGAGCGGACTCGGCACCTCGGCCGTCCGAGTCGTCGCCGCCAGATCCTGACCCGCGAGGTGGCGGGTCACGTCGAAAGGCTCACTGTGCGGATTTTCCTGGAGACGGATCGGCTGCGGTTGCGCGAGTTCACCGTGCACGATGTGGACCTGCGCCGGGTGTTCGCCGAGACCATGGCGGTCAACACCGCTTCTCGCCGGATGATGGAGAAGAGCGGCTTGACCTACGACTGGCGCAAACCGCGGCAGGCCGCGTGCCCGGTTCCGGTCAGCGGGTAGGAAGCGGGCGCTTCACACCGGCGAAGTTCAACCGATCGGTGCGTTTCTCGCCACTCCCCGTCCGCCATTCCGGGCGTTTCGACGCGGGGACAGCCATACTCGGGGTCGTGACCGGCCCGAATCTGCGCTTCCTGGGGCATTCGACGGTTCGCCTCGAGCTGGCCGGCCAGGTGGTGCTCACCGATCCGGTGCTCACCACCAGGGTCGGCGGATTGACACGGGTCCGCCCCGCGCCCGATCCCGGTGACTGGCGTGACGTCGACCTCGTCCTCATCTCCCACCTCCACGGCGACCATCTGCATCTGCCTTCCCTGCGCCTGATCGGGCGCGACGTGCGGGTGGTGGTGCCGCGCGGCGCCGGGCACTGGCTCGAGCGTCGCGGCTTCACCCACGTCGAGGAGCTCGACGTCGACGGCGAGCTCGCCTCCGGCGAACTGCACGTCCGAGCGACACGAGCCCTGCACTCGGGCCACCGCTGGGGACCCCGGCTCACTCACGGTCCCCAGTCCGAAGCGATGGGTTACCTGCTGAGCACGCCGGAGACCAGCGTGTACTTCGCCGGCGACACCGACCTCTACCCGGAGATGGCCGAGCTGGCGCCCGTCGACGTCGCCCTGCTGCCGGTCTGGGGCTGGGGCGCGAACCTCGGCCCCGGCCACCTGGACCCGATCCGGGCGTCGATGGCCGTGGGCCTGCTGCGGCCGCGGGTAGCCGTCCCCGTGCACTGGGGCACGTTGGCCGTCCCCGGGCTGGCCAGGACGTCACGCATGCGACGGCTGCTGGTCGACCCGCCGCGGGAGTTCGCGGCCGGGGTCCTCGCCGCCGGACACGACACCCGCGTCGAGATCGCCGAGCCCGGCGACTCCGTGTCGATCCCCGCCCCGCTGGACCGCCCATGACGGGCGTCGCGCTGGCCGTGTCCTGGTCGGATCCGTCGACGATCGGCTACCCGGTGCTCTTCGGCGGGGTTCTGCTCGGCTCGATCATCCCGATCGTGCCCACCGGCGCGGTCGTCGGCGCGGGCGCCGCGGTGGCGATGACCACCTCGAACCTGTCGCTTCCGCTGGTGATCCTGCTGGCCACCCTCGGCGCGTTCGTCGGGGACGTCGTCACGTTCGCTGTCGCCCGCCTCGGCAGCGAAGCCGCGATCCGGTGGATCGCCCGGCGTCAGCAGGCCGACCGGCTGGAGAAGACCCGCCTGCAGTTCGAGAAGCGGGGCTGGCAGATCATCGTGATCGGCAGGCTGATCCCGGCCGGCCGCATCCCCGTGCTGCTCGCCGCCGGCGCGCTGGCCTACCCCTGGCGCAAGCTGCTGCTCGCGTCGTTCGGTGCCTCGCTCCTGTGGGCGGTCGCCTACTCCTTGCTCGGCATCGTCAGCGGTGGCATCTTCGACTCACCACTGATCGCCACCCTGCTCGCGACCGTGCTGGTCCTGCTGGTCACGGTGGCGCTGAACCTGGTGAGCAGGTACCGCAACCGTTCGAAGACCGAGACCGGAGACCGCTCATGACCACGACTTCCCCCGAGGGCCGGCTGCTCCGCAACGGCCGGACGATCGCCAGGCTGGTGCTCGTCTGGGCGGTCGCGATCGCGGCGTTGGAGCTGCTGGACAGGTGGCTCGACGGGTTCGAAATGACGCGGTGGTGGCAGCCGATCGTCTGCGCGCTGATGCTCGGGCTGCTGACCGCGGTGGTCTGGCCGCTGGTGATGCGGGTCGCGTGGGCGGTCGCGTTCTTCACCCTCGGGGTCGGCAGCTTCCTGGTGCTGGGCGGGGGTGTGCTCGCGATCTTCAAGACCATCCCCGGGGTGGAGATCCGCGACTTCCGCACAGCGGTGATCGTCGCCATCGCGATGGCCGGAGTGGGTGCGCTGATCAGCAGTGTGCTGGCCATCGACGAGGACGAGTTCTTCTTCCGGCGGGCGGTGCGCCGGCTCCGACGCCGTGATCCAGAGGGCGCCGAGGGCGAAGACGACGCACCCGGCGTGCTGTTCCTCCAGATCGACGGCCTCGGCTACGACACCGTGCGGCGGGCCGTGCGCGACGGCGACATGCCGACCTTCGCGTCCTGGCTGGAAGAAGGCAGCCACAGCCTCACGCAGTGGCACACGGACTGGAGTTCCCAGACCGGCGCGAGTGTCTGCGGCATCCTGCACGGCTCCAACCACGACATCCTGGGTTTCCGCTGGTACGAAAAGGACCGCGACCACGTCATGGCATGCGCGCACCCGTCGGACGCGGCAGAGATCGAGCGGCGCCATTCCGACGGCCGCGGCCTGCTTTCCGGTGACGGGGCGAGCCGGGGCAACCTGTTCTCAGGCGACGCCCCGCATGTCAGCCTCACCATGAGTTCGATCGCCGTACTGGTTCCGAAGGGGCTTCGCGGCAAGCGCAAGGGCCGCGACCGGGTCGGCGCCGGGTACTACGCGTATTTTGCCAACCCTGCCAACGCGTTGCGGACCTTGGTCGTCGCGCTGATCGACGTCGGCCGCGAGTTGTCGGCCGCGTCGCGGCAGCGCCGGGCGAACGTCCGGCCGAGGATCAAACGCGGCGGGTTGTATCCGCTGGCCCGGCCCGGCACCACGGTCATCGCCCGTGACGTCGTGGTGTCGGCGATCATCGAGGACATCCTTTCCGGCCGTCCGGCGGTCTACGCCGACTTCCTGGGGTACGACGAGGTCGCCCACCACTCCGGGATCGAACGGTTCGACACGCTGTCCGTCCTGCGGTCCATCGACCAGCAGTTCGCCCGGCTGCACCGCGCGGCCAAGCTCGGACCGCGCAAGTACCACATCGTCGCGCTCTCCGACCACGGCCAGACCCAGGGCTGGGCGTTCGCCGACCGGTTCGGCGAGACGCTCGAAGCACTGGTCGGCAGGCTCTGCGGCGGCACTCCACCGACGGTCGGCCGTGGGAAACGCCGTCAGGCCGAGGGCTGGCAGATCAACGCCGCGCTCGCCGAAGCGACTTCCGGCGGCGGTCTCGTCGCGCGGCGGCTGCGCGCCCGTGTCGAAAAGGCCGAGTGCAAGGGCGACCACCCGCGCACCCCCAGCGGGTCGCCGGGCGCGGTCACCCGGGTCGCGCCCGGAGTGGTCGCGGTGGTGTCCGGCCATGTCGGCATGGTGTCGTTCATCGAGCACGAGGGCCGGGTGGAGCTCGAGACCATCGAGCGCGAGTTCCCCGAGTTGCTGCCCGCGCTGGTCGACCACGACGGCGTCGGGTTCATGTTGGTGCGCAGCTTGGAGTTCGGCCCGGTGGTCCTCGGGCGTGACGGGTTGCGCCGCCTCGAAACCGACGTCGTGATCGGCGAGGACCCGCTGAAGGACTACGGACCGCACGCGGCGGACTTGATCCGCCGGGTCGACACGTTCCCGCACTGCCCCGACGTCATGATCAACAGCCGGTACGACCCGGAGTCCGACCAGTCGTCGCCGTTCGAACCGCACGTCGGTTCCCATGGCGGGATGGGCGGCCCGCAGGCGCGGGGATTCCTGCTGCACCCCGACGAGTTCGCCGCGCCCGGCGAGCCCGTCGGCGCCGAGGCCCTGCACCGCGTCTTCCGCGACTGGCTGACCAAGCTCGGTCACCCGGACCCGAGGGCCGACCAAACGGAGGGCTCGCCCGAGCAGGCCGACGCGGTCAGCGCATGACAGCGCCGTTCGCGGACCTGCTGACGAAGCTGCCACTAGGCACCCGCGTAGTCGTGCGCTTTTCGATCGAAGGCGGGTTCACCGACGCTCTGGGCGACCTTGTGGCTTGCGGCGACGATGAGTGCACTGTGGACACCCGGCGCGGCGCGATCACCGTCAGTCTTGCCGACGTCGTCGCCGCGAAGCCGGTCCCGCCCGCACCCCCGCGTCGGAATCCGCGGGCTTGACCTCAAGCATGCTGGAGGTCCTACCGTCAGCGGGGTAGTTGATACACCGCCGGTCGAGAGGGACTCATGTCTGCGAACACACCGATCCTCGTCACCGGGGCGACCGGAAAGGTCGGCAGGCAGGTCGTCAGCCGGCTCACCCGTGCCGGGACGAGCGTCCGCGCGCTGGCTCGTAACCCGACGGGCTTCGAAAAGGACGTCGAGCCGGCGGTCGGCGACCTGACGGACGTGGACAGCGTCCGCGCGGCACTCGACGGCGTCGAGTCGGTCTTCCTGGTTTGGCCGTTCTTCGGCGCAGACGCTGTCGAAGCGTTCTTGGACGCCGCCGGGAAACACGTCCGCCGCATCGTGTTCCTGTCCGCGTTCGCCCATGATCCCGTCGCCGGGCCGGCCACGTTTCACGGCGACGTCGAGCGGCTGATCGAGAAGTCCGGACTGGACTGGACCTTCCTCCGCGCCGGCGGGTTCGCGTCGAACACCCTCATGTGGGCCGACCAGATCCGTGGCGGCGTCGTGCGCTGGCCGTACGGAAACGCCGCACGATCGTTGATCCACGAGGCGGACATCGCCGAAGTCGGCGTCCTCGCGTTGACCCGCGACGGGCATATCGGCGCGAAGTACAACCTGACCGGCCCGGACACGATGACCCAGATCGAGCAGGTGGCCGCGATCGGCAACGCTGTCGGCCGCGAAGTCCGCTGGGAGGAACTCGCCCGCACCGAGGCCCGCGCCCAACTGGCCGAAGCCTGGGGTGAATCGTCCTTTGTGGATGGCGCACTCGACCACTGGGCGAGCTTGGAGCGAGAGCCGGAGGAAGTCACCCGAACCGTCCAAGCGGTAACCGGTACTCCGGCCAGGACGTTCCGGCAGTGGGCGGCCGACCACGCGGACGAGTTCCGGTAACCGCCCACGACGCCGCCGTCGGCATGCGGTCACCGTCGTCGCACTTTCGCGCTTTTGCGGGGTCTCTTAGTTTCTAAGAGACCCCGACTCGACGGCGAGTTGCGTTCCAGAGCGGGGACTTTGCCCGCAACCGACTCGCGCTAACGCAGGTGGACCGCGCCGTAGAAGTCGCGGAAGATGGCCGACGTCCGAGTCTCCGCGGGCACGGAGGACACCGACGCCGAGCCGCCCGCGGAGGCCGTCATCCCGGCGAGCGATCGGTTGCCCTTCCCATCGGGTTTCGTCGCGTACATATCGACCGCGATGGCCATGTTCTTCAGCGCGCCGACCGTCCAGGACCACTGGCCGGCACCGTCCCGACCGGAAACCAGCGAGCCATCGGGAGAGGAATAGGGCGCCCCCGGGCCCGGCGAGCCGGTGAACGACGTGGTGTTCGGCGACGCCTGCCAGACAACTTTGCCTTCGTAGAAGACCTTCGCAACCAGGTACGGCTCGTGGTACACGCCCTGGTTGGGCGCGATCATGTACGCGCCGGCCGCGTGCAGCGGCGTCGTCGCGAGATCGTCCGACGCCGGCGGATCGTGCTCGGGGTTCGCATCGGTGATGCCCACCTTCGCGAGTGCGGCGACGGTGTCCTTCCAGTTCCCATTCTCCCCCGCCGCGACGGACTCGACGAGCGGCGTGCCGACGTCGGAGCCGAGTGGGCCTGAAGCGCGCAGTGCGTCGTTGAAGCCCTGCTTGAGGTAATCCGGGCCGCCGTAGAAACCACGAACCGCTCCGTCGGTCCGGTCGACCGCGGCCAGTCCGACGTGGACGTCGCGGTCGGCCGGATTGCCCGCCGGGTCCAGTGACGACATTTCGTTGCGGACCACCTGTTGCGCCGCGTCCATGTAGTCGCGCTGGAAGGTGGTCACCACGGTGTACCCCCCTCGCGCGATCTCTTCCGAACCCGGGACCGCCGGATCCGCGTCGTGCAGTTTGTCGAGGTACTGCGTCGCGGCGTTGACCATGTAGCCGTTCGCCCCGCCGAGGCCGTCGGACGCGGCCGGCTTGGGCGTCGGGAACTGCAAACCGGCGCGGGCCGACGCGGTGAGCGTCTTCTGGTCCACCATCCCATCGACGATGTAGTTCCAGCGCGCCCGCAACGCGTCAGCGGCGGCGGGATCGGTGTCGGCGGTCGCGAAGTAGTACGGGGACTGCACGAGCGCGGCCAGATAGGCGGCCTTGGCCGGATCGTCGGCCAGTGCGAGCGCGGGTTCACCGAAATAGGCCCGCGAAGCCGTCTCGATCCCGTACGAGCCGCGCGCGAAATAGACGGTGTTCAGGTAGTCCTGCAGGATCGTGTCCTTGGGGACCTCGTTGTCGATTTTGATCGCGACGAGCGCTTCCTGGAGTTTGCGATTCACGGTCCGTTTCTGCGTCAAATAGTAGTTTTTGACGTACTGTTGCGTGATCGTCGAACCACCCTGTACGCCGCCCGAACCGAGCAGGTTGTTTCCCAGCGCCCGGACGATGCCTTTCGGGGACACCCCGGACTCGCTGTAGAACGACCGGTCCTCCGCGGCGAGAATCGCGTCCCGCATAACCTGCGGAATCTGCTCCAACGGCACGGAGATGCGGTTGACGCCGACATGGGCGATTTCGGTATGCCCGTCGGCGTAGTCGAAAATGGTGGCCTGGCTGGTCGCGAAATCGTTGGGCTGCGGGATCTGCACCACCGAAAGCGCGACAGCCAATGCTGCGACGAGCAGCACGACCAGCGTCATGACCGTGCCGCCCACCAGCTTCACGGACGGAATCCAGCGCCTGACGCCAGTTTTACCCCGTCTGGGGTAGTTGATCGGCCGTCTGCGCGTTCTTTTCTGCGGGGGTACCGGAGATTTCGGTGACTTTCCGTGCTCCTCTGACTCTTCAGTGTCCACCACATTCGTCAGGACGTGGGACTACTGATCATGTTGCTTCACGCGCCGCCTTAGTGATCTTCATCGCATAAACTGAACCTTTACGGCGCCCGAGGCGTCAAGGGCGTCACGCAACGCTAGTTCCGATACCTGGCTAGGTGTTCGAGCAAATGCGGAATCACCTTGTCCGGCGCTTCTTCGGGCACCCAGTGGCTTACGCCGTCGAGAATTTCGAAGCGGTATTCGGCGTCGACGTATTCGCCGGTCGCGCCGCGATACTGGCCGCCAGGCACGACCATCACCGCAACTCGACGGCGAGTTGCGATAGGCCACGACCCACAAAGACAACCGCAGAGACACGTCTAGTCGGACATTTCTAATCGGATGCGGCGGCTTCCTTCGCCACCGACATCCGCATGCGCTCTTCGAGCGCGACGACCCGCCAGAGCCCCAGCACGATCGCTCCCCCGCCACAGACCGCCCAGAGCAGCCACGGGACGTCGACCTGCCCGCTGATCAGTGTGATCATCAGCCAGACGACGAACTGGATCGCGCTGGCTCCCAACCAGATGGCGGTGGCGTACCGGCGCACCGCCAGCAGGCCGGCGGGCGCGCTCGCACCGGGGATCTCCGCCAGCACCGCGTTCAGGTCGGCGCGTGTCTTCGCGACGGCGAGGTCCTCGCGCAGTGAACGCGCTCGCGCCTCGGTGATCTTGCCGTCGACCCGTGCCTGGGTGAGCCACCAGCGTGTCGAGTCCCGCTGGACCGCGGCCGCCGACTGCTGCTCCGGCCACAACAGGCGCTCGACCCAGTTCGCTCCCCGGCCCGTCCCGTTCACAACCGCCCTGTCCATGATTCCCCCGATGGAATAGTGTAAACCGTGAACAGTTTAGGCCTGGATGGCGGAGGAGGGAAGGGGCGGTCGATGAGCGGCGAAGGTTCAGCCGGGCACCTGCCTGCAGGACTGGCCTCGGCCTGGGGATTCACCCACGTCGGCAAGCGTGGGCCGAAACCCGCCCACAGCGTCGGGCAGATCGTCGACGCAGCCGCCGAGCTCGCCGACGCAGGGGGGTTCGCCGCGCTCTCGATGCCGCGGATCGCCCGGCAGTTGGGCCTGACCGCCAACGCGCTCTACCGCTACGTCAGCTCCCGAGACGAGCTGATGATGCTGCTGGCCGACGCCGGTTGGGGCCCGCCCCCGGATTCCCTGCCGACCTCGGGCCCATGGCGGGCGGCCGTCACCGCCTGGACCCGCGCGATGATCGACCGCTTCGCCGTCCGCCCATGGCTGCTCGACGTGCCGATCCAGGGCGCGCCGGTGACACCGAACCTGTTGCGATGGCTGGAGGTACTGCTGACGTCGCTGGCGGGGTCCGGCCTCAGCGCGAACGACCTACTCGGCTGCGCGATCCTCTTCGACGGTTACGCCCGCAACACCGCGAGCCTCACGAGGAGCCTCAAGAACAGCCGGACATCGCCGGTCGAGGCCGCTGCCGCGATGGAGTTTCTGCGGCCGTTGCTCCAGGAACGGGGCTATCCACTGCTCTCGGCGATTTCAGCCGGCGGCGCCTACGCCGATGACCCGGAATTCGCCGACGAGGAGTTCGGCCTCGAACGAATCCTGGACGGAGTCGAGGTCTTGATCGCCCGTCGGCGCCCCAAAGTATAGGTCGTTATACAACAGGAGCGTCGGGGTCGAGAACGTACAGGCGCGGCAGGTTCACGACAATCGCCTCCTGCGTGCTGCGCGCGATGACGACCACGGCTTCCTCGTCACCGGACGGGTTTTCCTCGCGGTGCGGAACGAACGGCGGAACGAAGATGTAGTCGCCGGGTTCGGTCTTGATCCGCACTTCCTCGACCTGCTCACCCACGCCCTCGGCGAACACGAACTCGGGATGCCCGCTGACGACGTGGATCGCGGTTTCGGAATGGCCGTGGTGGTGGTTGCCCGACGACGTCTTCGCGGCCACGTGCGTCTGGCCCATCCAAAGCTTTTCCGAGCCGACGCTCTCCCCGGTTATCGCGGCCAGCCGTCGCATGCCCGCGGTCTGGGCGGTGCCGGCGTCGAGGTCGGCGGCGCGGACGTGGTGCACGCGGGCCCGCGACGGCCCTGAACCAGGCACACCAGGGTCGGGCAGGTCGGGATGGAATGCGTCGTGCGCGGTCATCTTCGCAGCCTAGTGATACCGCTCACCGCGGCACCGCGGTAAGCGCCGGCACCGGATATTGTGAACGGTGCGTGCAGTATTTCGGTGGAGGTGCGATGGAGAAGCCCGCGGTCACAGCGCCACGGAGCCTGCGCGCGGTCACGGTTGTGCTCGCGTTCGCCTGCGGCGCGACGGTGGCGAACCTGTACTACGCGCAGCCTCTTCTCGATGAAATCTCGAGCGCGTTCCGCGTCAGCCAAGGCAACGCCGCGCTGGTCGTCACCCTGACCCAACTCGGTTACGCGCTGGGCATGGTCGCGCTGATGCCGCTGGGCGACCTGTTGGAGAACCGCGCGCTCGCCTCCCGCACCTTGCTGGCCACCGCGATCGCGCTCGTCGTAGCCGGGGTGTCCCCGGGCTTCGGCCTCTTCCTGGCCGCGTCGGTGCTGGTCGGGATGACGTCGGTGGTCGCGCAGATCCTCATCCCGTTCGCCGCGCACCTCGCGCCCGAAGACCAGCGCGGACGGTTCGTCGGCACCGTCATGACGGGCCTGCTGCTCGGCATCCTCCTGGCCAGGACGCTGTCCAGCCTGGTGGCCGCGGCCTGGGGCTGGCGCACCATCTACCTCATCTCGGCCGGGCTGATGCTCGTCGTCGCGGTCGTCCTGGTGCGGGCGCTCCCCCGCCGCCACCCCGGCCGTTCCGTGACGTACCCGCAGCTGATGCGGTCCATCGGTGAGCTCATCCGGAGTGAACCGGCGCTGCGGCGACGCGCCGTCTGCCAGGCACTGCTGTTCGGCACGTTCAGCTGCTTCTGGACGTCGGTCGCCTTCGAACTCATCCGCGCCCACGGCCTCAACCAGGCACAGATCGGGTTGTTCGCGCTGGTGGGCGCGGCCGGTGCGGCGGCGGCGCCGATCGCCGGGCGGCTCGGTGACCGCGGCCACGGCTGGATCGGCAGCGGGATCGCGCTGGCACTGGCGGTTGTCGCGCTCATCGTCGCGGACGTGGGCGCCGGCAACCTCATCGTCCTCGCGCTCGCCGGTGTCCTGCTCGATCTCGCCGTGCAGGGCCATCAGGGGTTCAGCCAGCAGGAGATCTACGGCCTGCGCGCCGACGCCCGCGCACGAATCAACACCGTGTTCATGACAACGATCTTCGTCGGCGGTGCGATCGCGTCGGCCGTTTCCGGAGCACTCTACGACGCCGTCGGCTGGACCGGCGTGACGCTGTTCGGCGCCGCGTTGCCGGCGATCGGCCTGGTGATCTGGGCGTGGTCGACACTGCGCGCCCGGCGCGGTCCTGTCCTACTGACCGAGGTCAGCGCAAACCGGTGAGAACCTGCTGCACCAGGGTTTCCGCGAGCCCGTCGGACAACAGCTCGTGCCCGAAGAGCAGCCGGTAGTAAAGCGGGCCGAACAGCTGGTCCATCACCGCGGGCAGGTCGGCGTCGGACCGGATCTCACCGCGGTCGATACCGGCCCTGAGCAGTTCTTCGACGACGGCACGCCGAGGCCGGAGCCAGCGCGTGGCCAACGCCGCGCGGATGTCAGGATCGGACTGCGCGAGCGCGACCATCTCCCGCATCAATGAGCCGGTGGCCGGATCCACGAACAGCTGCTGCAGGCTGCCGACTTGCATGGTCAACGCCTCAGCGAGAGACGCTCCGCAGGTGACGGCCATCGTGGGCTTCGTCCTGACGAAGAAGCTGTCCAGCGCGACGTGCGCACGGGACGGCCACCACTTGTAGATCGTCGCCTTGCTGACGCCGGCCCGCGCGGCGATGGCTTCCATCGTCGCCGCGCCCATCCCGCCCTGGATCAGCAGGTCGGCCGCCGCGTCCAGCACCGCCAGTCGCGCGCGCTCGCTGCGGGGCCTGCCTCGAGCCGGGGGCGGCGCCGCTCGCCCGGAGTCCTCCATCCCAGGATCGTTTCACAGTGCCCGAGATGCTGCGGGAACCGTGGCCACGCGGTTCAATCGACGGTATGGACCCGCTCTACGCGTTACGGCAGATCGCGTTCCACCTGGAACGCGCCGGCGAGCCGACCTATCGGGTGCAGGCGTTCCGCAAGGCGGCCAAGGTCATCGGCGAACTCACCGAAGACGAACTTGCCCAGCGGGTCAAGGCCGGCACGCTCACCGCGTTGTCGGGCATCGGCAAGGCGACCGCCGGGGTGGTGGCCGACGCCGTCGCGGGGAGGGATCCGGCGTACCTCACGAAAGTCCTCCAAGGCGGCGACCCGGTACCGGACGGCGGTGACCTCCAAAAGGCGTTGCGCGGCGACTGCCACACCCATTCGGATTGGTCCGACGGCGGCAGTCCGATCGCCGAAATGGCCGTAGCCGCGCGGGACCTCGGCCACGAGTGGATGGTGCTGACCGACCACTCGCCGCGGCTGACCGTCGCGAACGGGCTGTCCCCCGACCGCCTCCGCGCCCAGCTCGACGTCGTCGCCGCGCTCAACGAGCGGCTCGCGCCGTTCCGGATTCTGTCCGGCATCGAGGTGGACATCCATCTCGACGGCTCGCTCGACCAGGAGCCGGACCTGCTCGACGACCTGGACTTCGTCGTGGCGAGTGTCCATTCCAAACTACGGATGCCGAAGCCGGAGATGACCGCGAGGCTGCTGGCCGCCGTTTCGCATCCCCGGGTCAACGTGCTCGGGCACTGCACGGGCCGGCTGGTGACCGGCCGGGGCCGGCCGGAATCGGAGTTCGACGCCGAGCAGGTCTTCCAAGCCTGTCTGGACAACGACGTCGCCGTCGAAATCAACGCCCGGCCCGAGCGGCTGGACCCGCCGAGGCGGCTGCTCGACCTCGCCGTCGAGATGGGCTGCCGGTTCGCCGTCGACAGCGACGCGCACGCACCCGGCCAGCTGTCGTGGCAGCCGTACGGATGCGTGCGCGCGATCGAGTGCGGGGTCGACGCCGACGACGTCGTCAACACGATGACCGCGGACGACCTCGTCGCCTGGGCCAACCCGGGCTGACAGTCAGCTCGTTCAGTTCACGAAGTCGGCCGCGTGGTTTTCCACGCCGACGGGCACACCGCCAGGCGGGGCTCGACCGAGTCGGGTCGGCGGACCCGGCGCTTCCGGTGACAAGGACGAGCGCGAACAGCCAGCCGGTACCGATCAGGGTGACCACGAGACCCACGAGGATCAACGTCCGGCCGAGTTTCGCGATCAGGCGGTAAGCGGCGATCGACGCGAGGACGATGCCCGCCGCGACGGGGGACAGGCCCAGCGCCGCATGCAACGGCGTGTAGCCCAGGCCGTTCTGCATGAACACCGACAGGACGTAGAGCAGGCCGGCGACCACCGCGAAGAAGACGATGCCGAGGATAAGACCCGAGGTGAAGCCTTTGTTTTTCAGCAGTGACGGTTGGATGAGCGGAGCGGACGCCGTCCGCTGGCGTCGGCAGAACAGGACGAAGGAGACGAGGCCGAGCGCGATGGCGAGGATCGGGACGACCGTCCAGCCATTGCCTGAGCCGTCGATCAGTCCGTAGAGCAGGCCGAGCATCGTGACGGCGAGGAAGCCGGAGCCGAGCCCATCGACCCCGGTTTCCGGGGTGCCGGTGTCCTTCGGCAGGAGTTTGACAGCGGCGGCGAGCGCGGCGCCGCCGAGGACGAGGTTGATCAGGAACATCGAGCGCCAGCCCAGGCTGAACAGGTCGGCGTCGATCAGGAAGCCGGCGAGGATCGGGCCGCCGACCGCGCACAGTCCCTTGCCCAACGGTGCCAACGCTTTGCTGGTCGTCGACGCCATGATCGCGCTGTTGAAGGAAGCCGGACTCGACGACCCGACGATCTCGTGGGCAGTGGACCTGCTCTACCTCTTCATCACCGCATGCGCGGCCGAGCAAAGCGTCTACGTCGACAAAGAGTCCGAAGGGCAGACCGAAGCCGGCGTGGTGAAGGCGCTCGAGGACTACTACGCAACGGTGTCCGCCGAGCGCTACCCGATGGTTTTCGCGCTACGTAGGCAACTGATGGTCGGAACCGGTGACGAGCGCGGCTCCTGGGCGTTGAAAGTGCTCATCAACGGGATTCTCGGTACGCCCGCCGAGATCGTGTGAACGGGCGCAGCACAGGAGCGGCGGCGAGTCCGCTCGGGTCGAGCCCGTCGGCTTGGTGCCGGGTCCCGGCGTAGTAGCGGTTCGCCGCGGTGGAGGCGACGTGGAGTGTGAGTTCGTTGCGCCCCTTGACCAGCACGTCGTCGAGGAGACAACGATAGGGCCCCCAGCCGAGCCGGGCGACGGATTCGCCGTTGAGGTCGATCTCGACGCTGCCGTGCACAGCGGGGAGTACCAGTTCCCAGCGTGTCCAGGCGAGCTGCTCGTCGGTCACGTCGAACGACACGCGGTACTCACCGACGCCGGAGTACCGCGGCAGCCCTTGCTGTTCCCAGCCGCGGTCCACGGCGATCGGCCGCGGGTCGCCGTCGGCGGTCAAGGTCCAGCCGGTCCGCAGCGAGACCGTCGCCGGAACGACGGACGGCCCGTCGCCCAACTGGAAACAAGCCAGTTCGCCGGGGCCCAGTGACAACTCGTATTCGCCGTCCAGTTCGATGACGTCGTCGACGAGGCCCGATTCGGGACGCCAGCGGGTAAGGCTGCCCGGAAGCGAACTCGGGCTCAGCGTGACGCGCGCAGGCTGGTCAGCGTCGTTGAAAACGGCCAGCCGCCACCCGTCGCCGTCGCGCCCGCGACGCGACCACACGGACGGTTCCGCTCGCACCGACACGTGGCCGGACAACGCACCACCGAGCACAGCGTCAAGAGCGTCGGCGTCGTCAACAGCCACCGGGACGCCATCCCAGTGCGACGCCAGCAGCGGCCGGATCCGTTCGACGAGTGCCGGGTCCTCCCCCGCCGCTTGGGTGGCACCGGGCAGCCGGCCCGACGCGACGACGACTCCTCCCCCGGCGACGAACGAACGCAGCGCGGCGACCGTGTCCTCGTCGGCGATGACCGACACCCCGGGAAGCACCAGCACGCGGTACTGTCCGTCGAGCTGCCCGGCGCGCAGATCGCGTTCGTCGACCAGGTGGTAGTCGTATCCGGTGCGAGCAAGGTGTTCGGCCCAGAACGCGACGTGTGCGCCGTAGCCGTCGGAGGGTCCGCCCGCCCAGTTGGTCCGCAGCGGATAGAGGACAGCGACCTCGGACAAGGGATCCGCCGCGTCGAGGAATTCGGACAGCCTGCCGGATTCCTCGGCGAACGCGCGGTGGTGGCCGAACCACGGCTCGAAGTTGACGCCGGGGGCGAAGTCGAACCGCGGGTTGGTGAACAGTTCGTCGCGGTCGTCACCGTCGGTGAGCCAGAACGCGTGCATCAAGAGCTGACGCGCGCCGAGCAGGTGGTGCCGGACAGTCTGCGCGCGCAGTTCGGAAAGGGTCAGCTCCCACCGCCCTGCGGCGAAATGCGAGCCGGTGACCGTACGTGCGAAGTACTGCTCGACCAAGCATCCGCTGCGCCCGTTCGACCGCGCCACCGAATCGCCGAACTTGGCACCGATCTGTGGATGGGCGTTGCGCGCGTCGACCGCGGTGAGGTCGCGCCACCGGTCGAGCCCGAAGTAGTCGGTGCCGAAGTTGGTGCGCGGGTCCTCGGTGATGATCGTGCTCGCCGGGTCCCACGAGGACACGTATCCGAGCACCTCGTGGCCTGACAGCGCCACGGAATGTTCACCACACCAGCGCGACAACGGCTGAAAGAACGCGTCGATGCCCGTGGACGAGTAGCGCTCGAAGAACGCGCATCGCCATGCGGGCGTCATCGGCCCGACGTCGGTCACCAGCGCCAGCAGCTCGCGCCGGTCGGCGGGAACGATTCCGGGCGCGAACATGAGCGACGAGCCCACGTGCCCGGTGTGTTCGCGCCACCGGAAGAAGCAGCCGTGCGGCTGGTCGAAGAACATGTACTGGACCGTGGTGCCGAAGTGCTCCCCGAACGCGTCGGCGTAGGGCTGGTAGCCGACTTCGAGGAACCGTTCCGCCGCTTCCGGCAGCAGGTAGTTGATCATCCGGCTCGACGCGCAGCGCGCGGCCACGAACACCGTCACGGCGTCCAGACCGCTGGGCAGGACGTCACGAGGTACGCGGACCGTGCAGCCGCCGTCGCCCGACGTGACGAGCTCCGCGGCCGCGGTGACGTCCACAATGGACTTGGCGCTGCCGATGCCGCCGGCCGGATGGGCCAGTGCCGCGACGACCAGCCAATCCGCCCAGCGCACCTTCCCGTCCTCGAACACCCACGCCATCCCGGGATCGAGCAGGTACTCGACGTCGGTGGGCCGGATGTCGCCGACCACGCACTCGACGTCGTCACCCGAGCCCTGCGACGTCGACTGCGCTGCCGACCAGAAGAGATGTGACTCCCTCAGTTCGTCGCGGCCGGCGACGGTACGGCCGCCCGCGTGCCCGGACAGCCAGTTGTACTCGTCGTAGACGCCCATCATCAGCCCGCGGGCGGCGGCTTCGTCGGCCGCCGCCCGGCAGGCCGCGAGGTACTCCTCGCCGAGGTACTCGTCGAGCGGGAAAGACAACCGCGCCTGGATCTGGAACGACCGGAACCCGGCGCCGGCCAGCTGGTCGAGCTGGGTACTAATCTCTTCGGCGGTCGGAATGCGGTGCCAGAACCAGTACGTGGCAGGCGCGTGCCAGACGTCCGGGCGTTCGAAGCTCACGACGCGACCTTCTCCGTCACTCGCGGCGGTGCGGACGCGTACTGGCCGGGCAGGGTGATTTTCAGCGCGAACGTCAGGAACGCGTAGAGCGCCGCCCCGATCACCATCGCGATGACGACACCGATGTTGGTGCTGCCGATGACACCCTTCTTCGCGCTGTCGGACAGGAAGAACCCGACGACCTTCGCGATGTTCGGGTCCGACGAGGTGACCAGCCCGAGCCCGATGACCGACGCGACGCCGAGCGACACCAGTGCCGTCCAGCGGCCGCTCCGGCCGCCTTCACCCTCGCGTTTGGCCAGGTCGACGTTCCAGTCGAGCCGGCGCTGCCGGATGAAGTCGAGCAGCACGATGCCGCCCATCGTGCCCATCACGACCGAGATCAGCGCGAGGAACGCCTGGAAGGTGGCCAGGAAAGAGTCCGAGATGAAGAGCAGGTAGAACGCGCCGAGCGAGATGACGACCATGTTGATCGCGGTCGTCCCGGCGCGGGACAGCGGGACGCCCAGCGCCAGCAGTGCCAGCCCGGACGAGTAGAGGCCGGTGATCGCGGCGGCGATCAGCGAGATCACGATGACGATGGTGAACGGGATGAAGAACCACAGCGGCAGCAGGTTGGTCAGCGCGCCGATGGGGTCCGACGCGGTCTGCGCGCCCAGTGCGGGATCGCTCGCGACGAGCAGCACACCGAGGACGAGCAGGACGACGACCGGAAGCGAGATCCCGCCGGCTGTCCAGCTGATGACCCCGCGGGCGCCGGTCTTGCGCGGCAGATAACGCGCGAAGTCGCCGCCGTAGTTGAGGAAACCGAGCCCGACGATCGTCATCGCGAGCACGACCCCGCCGATGAACGTCACGAACGAGCCGTTGGGAGCGGAGCCGAGCTTGCTCCAGTGGATGTGCGGCAGGATCAGGCCGATGAACACCAGCGTCATCACCGCGGTGAGCCAGGCGATCCAGTTCTCCACCTTGAGGATCAGCTGGTGACCGAACACCGCGACGGTCATCGTCGTCGCGAGGACGACGACGTACCAGAGCACGATCGCGAGGACGTTGCCCTCGCCCTTCCCGTCGGCGAAGGCCGACGGCCAGAGCCGGGCGAACAGCTTCGCCCCTGACGTCGACGCCAGCGTGATGATGGTGATCTTCCAGCCCAGGTTGGACAGGTAGGCGAAGAACGTCGGGAACTTGTTGCCGTGGAAGCCGAACGCGATCCGGGTCTGGGTCAGCGTCGGCAGTCCCGTCCGTGGGCCGCCGACGGCGATGATGCCCACGAGCGCCGACGACACGAGGTAGCCCAACACGCCGGCGAGGATCGCCTGCCAGGCACTCAGTCCCAGGCCGAAAACGAAGATCCCGTAGCTGATGCCCAGGATGGATACGTTCCAGGAGAACCAGATGGCGAAGAGCCCGCGTGGGGTACCCCGCCGTTCTTCGTCGGGCACCGGGTTGACGCCGTTGCGCTCGACCGTTGGTCCGGTGGTGGTCGGTGCTTCGCTCACTATTTCGCTCCTTCTGGGCGTACAGCCATGATGTCGCCGTGAAGCAGCCGACCCGCGCCCGGCACACGGGGCCGCAGCCCGAGTGCGTCGAGCAGCGCGAAAGTCGTCGCCGTGGCGGCGGTGAGCACCGGCAAGCCGGCTTCGTCCTCGACAGCCTGCACCACCGGGAAGGAGGGCATCTGCACACACGCCGAGAGCACGATCGCGTCGGCGTTCGAAACATCCAGCCTGCGCCAGTGGCGACGCAGGTCCTGCGGGTCCAGCCGGGCGACCGCCAGGTTGTCCGGCACTTCGAGGCTCAGCGCGTCGACCACTTCGACTCCACTGTCCTCGATGTACTCGGCGACCAGTTTGGTCAGCGGCTTCAGGTACGGGGTGATGATCGCGACGCGGCGCGCCCCGAGCGCGGCGATGCCGGTCAGCAGCGCACCCGCGCTCGACAGGACCGGCGCGTCGGATCCGTTCTCGCGCAGCGCGGCGGTGATCTCCGCTTCGGCCGTGCAGTGGTAGCCCGGTCCCTGCGCCATGATCGCGACCAGGCAGGCGGAGGTGACCACGTCGGGACGCGCGTCGGCGAGTTCGGCGGCCGCGCGCGGCGTCTGCGCGTTCATCGCGAGCAACTGCTCGGGCGTGACGTGCCGCATGCGCATCCGGGCGCTGTGGAAGATGAACCGGTCCTCAGGCCAGACGTCCTCGCGCGCCCGGAACATCCTCGGCAGCTCGGTCTCCATGGTGAGGTTCGAGCTGGGCACGATCATGCCGATGTGGTAGTCGGTCATCGACGGCCGGCCGGGCGCATCTCCGGGACGACCAGCTCGCCGCCGGCCACGATCGGCTCGTCGTCGAGGAACAGGCTGCAGCCGCGCATCGGGATGTCGAAGTGGCACGGAGTGTCGTTCGGGCCGCCCAGCTCGTTGTTCGGGCCGATGGAGAACATGACGTTGCCGTAGAACGACCGCAGCTCCATGCCCATCCCGCCGGGGAACTGGGTGAGCCCGTGCCAGTGCGCGCGCTCGTCGAGACCCCAGCCGACGTGCGACATGCCGTAACCGCGCGGGTCGTCGAACGATTTGATGTACGACGAGAGCAGGTCGGCGTCGAGGCCACCGCGGATGTCGGTGACGAAGCCCTTTTCGATGGTGAGCTTGACCGGGGTCTGCACGTAGGTGTTGAACGGCAGCAGCACGTCACCCGGGGAAAGCACGATCGTCCCGTCGACGCCGTCGTCGGTGCCGCCGGTGAAGACGAACGCCGCCGGCCAGTGGTCCCAGCGGCCCGGGGTATCGGTGTAGCCGTACTCGCTGAGCGTCGGGTACAGACCGAGCTTGTACGTCACGTTGGTGCCCTGCGGGCTGGTGATCCGCATCGACGAGGCCTTCGAAAGCAGCTCGGCACCGATTTCGACGCGCTCGCGGAGTTCGGGGGTCGGCATCAACCTGGCCAGCAGCGGCGCGGGCTCGACCACGGTCAGGATGCGGGTACCCGCGTCCTGGATGGCGAACTGCTCCTTGCTGAACAGCAGGAAGGTCAGGTCGATGAGCATGTCGGTCTGCTTGAGCGCCTCGACGGCAACCGGGTTGGTGCCCAGCCCGGAGTCACCGACGGCCCACGCGCCGGAACCGCCGCGCGCCGACGGGAGTCGAAGGTGGAACGTGTTCGCACCGAGCTCCTGCGCCGCGAACAGGAACGCATCCGCGTAGTCGGCTCGTTCGTCCCCACGGGAGAGCACCGAAACGGTCTCGCCCTCGTGTACCCCGCTCAGCGTCAACTGCCGTACGAAGATGTCGTTCAGCTGGTTGTGGTCCATCGAGATCCTCTCGAACACGGAATTAGTCCGGGCACTGACTATCTACTCTCGGACGCGTTCCGGTCAAGAGGGTGAACCGTTCGTGATTAGCTAGACACATGGCGGGTACAGCTGACGAAACACCACTGACCAAAACGGACGCCCCGGAGACGCCCGAGCGACTGCTGGCCGCGCCCGGATATGTGGCCAGGCGTCTCTACCAGGCTTATCTGTCCGCTTGGGTGCGCCGGGTCGACGGAACGCTGACCGGCCCGCAGTTCGCCGTGCTGACCGCCGTCGGCAGCTATCCCGGCGTCGATCAGGGATCTCTCGCGTCGTCCGTGGCGCTTGACCGCTCGACCATGGCGGACATCGTCCGCCGGCTCGAGGATCGCGACCTCGTCGTCCGCGAAACCGCCGCGAACGACGGCCGCCGCAAGCTGCTGTACCTGTCCGACCAAGGCGCGGCGAAGCTCGACGAGGTCAACACCCGCGCCCACGAACTCGACGAGCTTCTGCTCGCCGAATACTCGCCCAGCCAGCGGAAACGCCTCCTCGACGAGGTCACCGAACTGGCCGAGCTCTGGGAAAGCCTGTAAGCGCAGGTCGACACTCGTGAGAGTTCCGGCTGGTTCTGATCGGCCGGAACACCCACGAGCTCTGATTGTTTCCGGCGGGTTTCATTCGGCCAAGGGGGTTGCGGTTTGGGATCGTCCGTGTTCGGATTATCTCCTTCGACCCCCGGCGGAAGTGAGGACCAGTGTCTGCGAGTCAGTCGTACAGTGTGGTGGTTGCCGGCGGTGGACTCGGCGGGCTCACGGCGGCGTTGTCGTTGCGGCACAAGGGTCTTCGAGTCACCGTGCTGGAGCAGGCCCCGCAGCTCGGCGAGGTCGGGGCGGGGATCCAGACCGCGCCGAACGCCAGCCGGATCCTGATCGGACTCGGCCTGCGCGCCCAACTGGAAGCCATCCACACCGAGCCACTCGACCAGGTTCGCCGTCGATGGAAGGACGGCAGCGTCATCGCGATGACGTCGCTGGGCGACCGCTGCAAGCGCGAGTACAACGCCCCCTACTGGCACTACCACCGCGCTGACCTGCACAAAGTCCTCCTCGACGCCTGCGTCGACCCCGACGGGCCCGGCCCGGTGGTGCAAATCCGTACCAACAGCCAGGTCGTCGACGTCGACCGCGCCGACCCGGCACGTCCCATCGCTGTCACCTCCGGCGGCGAGCGCTATCCGGCCGACGTCGTCATCGGCGCGGACGGCATCCGGTCGAGCGTGCGCGACGCGCTCGACCTGCCCGACACGCTGGTGTTCTCCGGCGAAATGGCCTATCGGGTGCTGATCCCCGGCGACAAGATCGCGGCCGACCCGGCGACGCGCTGGCTCGTGGACCGTTTCCAGAGCACGATCTGGTACGGCCCGGACCGCCACCTCGTGCACTACATGATCCGCGGCGGGCAGTTCCTCAACGTGGTCGCGATCGTGCCGTGCTCCCCGGAGATCGAGCGCAAGTGGTCCGGTCCGGCGTCCGCCGACGAACTCGTCGACGCCTTTCCCGGCTGGGACGACCGAGTCGCTTCGATGCTCTCGAAGTCCGAAGGCGACGCGACGGTGTGGGCGATGTTCCACCGACGCCGCGATCCGGTGTGGACGGACGGCCATGTGGTGCTGCTCGGCGACGCCTGCCACGCCATGCTGCCGTACCAGGCCCAGGGTGCGTCTCAGGCCATGGAGGACGCTGCCGTGCTGGCCGAAGAACTGGGCGCTGTCACCGTTTCCGGCATCGGCGACGCGCTCGCGCGCTACGTGTCGCGCCGGGCGAAACACGCCGGCATGGTCCAGGACGCCTCGTGGCAGAACATGTCGTTCTACCACCTTCCGGACGGGCCTGAGCAGCGGGCGCGGGACGCGAAACTGAAGGACTTCAATGGCGAGTCCGACGTTTCCTACGACTGGTTGTGGCGCGGAACCCCGTTGCACGACAAGGACCTCGAGGCTTTTTCCTACCAGTTCCGCAAGTAGCGAACCCCCGGAGGACGGCCATGATCACCGGTGACCGGATCGTGCAGGAGCTGCCCTGGCGGTGGCGAGTCCAAGGACGCATCTTCCTGATCGGAGGACTCGGCTACCTGTTCGACGCGTGGGACGTCGCGTTGAACGGCTACCTCACGCCGTTACTGGGCACGGAGTTCGGGCTTTCGGCGGGCGGGCGCGGCCTGGTCGCGAGTGCCAACCTGATCGGGATGGCCGTCGGCGCGGTCGTCTGGGGCACGGTCGCGGACCGGGTGGGCCGGAAGAAGGCCTTCAGCCTCACCCTGCTGATCTTCTCGGTGTTCTCCGTCCTCGCCGCCGCCTCGCCGGACTACGAGATCTTCCTGGTACTGCGGTTCGCCGCCGGGTTCGGCCTCGGCGGCTGCATCCCGGTCGACTACGCGCTGGTCAGCGAGTTCTCGCCGAGACGGCAGCGAGGGAAGATACTGGCGGCGATGGATGTGTGGTGGCCGATCGGCGCGACGTTGTGCGGAGTGGTGTCCACCGCGCTGGTACCGCTGAGCGGGAACTGGCGGTGGATGCTGCTGGTGATGCTCCTGCCCGCGCTGTTGCTGTTCTGGGTCCGCCGCGGCATCCCGGAATCACCCCTCTACCTGGTCCGGGTGGGCCGCGAGCGGGAAGCCCGCGAAGTCATCGACAAGCTCGTCGCCGACACCGGCGCTCTGGTGCGCGAATACGCCGTACCCGAGCCGATCGCCGAGGAGACTCGGGCGCGGGGCGTCCGGGCGGCCGCGCAGCAGCTTCGGCGGGTATGGGCGTTCGATCCGCGCATCACCTCGGTCGCGTGGGCCTTGTTCGTCACGATCATGCTGGTCTACTACGCCGCGTTGAGCTGGATGCCGTCGATCCTGAAAGCACAGGGCTACGGCTCCACGGCGGCGTTCACCGGGACGACGGTGATGAGCGGGCTCGGGATCGTCGGCGTGGTCGTCTCGGCACTGCTGGTCGACGTCGTCGGCCGCAAATGGGTCATCGGCGTTTCGGCGCCGGTCGCGTCGGCGGCGCTGGTGGTGTTCGCGATCGTCCTGGGCCTGCACGGACCGACCGTATTCTGGCTGGGGGTGTTCGGGTTCTTCGTCCAGATCGCGATTCCCGTGCTCTACGCCTATGTTTCCGAGCTCTACCCGACGGACCTGCGGGCGAGCGGGTTCGGCTGGGCGTCGTCGGTCAGCCGGGTGGTCACCGGGTTCACCCCGGTCATCTTCGGCAGTCTTCTGTGGCCGGTGCTCGGTCTGCCGTGGACGTTCACCCTGATGGGAGTGATCGTGGTCGCCGCCGTGCTGTGGATGGCGAAAGCCGCGCCCGAGACGAAAAATCGGGAACTGGACGGCGCCGACAGCGCCGGCAGCGCCGCCGCTGACCACAACGCCGACAGCGCCTCCAGCGCCATCGCGGCTGCCGAAGACGCCGTGGTGGGAGGCGCATGAAACCCGCGTCGTTCGTGTACCACCGGGCTCACGACGTCGTCGGCGCCGGTCGGCTGCTCGCGGAACTCGGGGACGAGGCGAAGCTCATCGCCGGCGGGCAAAGCCTGGTGCCGATGATGAACTTCCGGCTCGCCCGGCCGCGGCACCTCGTCGACATCGGCGGCCTGCGCGAACTGTCGTATCTGCGGGTGGACGAATCCGGCCTGCACATCGGCGCGCTCACGACGCACCACGAAGTCGAGACCGCGGCCGAGACGGCGCCGGGTAGCGGGTTCGAGCTCCTGCGCGCGGCAATGGGCTGGGTCGGGCACCTGCCGATCCGGACGCGCGGCACCGTGGGCGGCAGCCTGGCGCACGGCGACGCGACCGCCGAATGGTGCCTGCTCGCCGTGGTGCTGGACGCGTACGTCGTCGCGGCGAAGGGCGACGGGACGCGCCGGAAGATCGCCGCGCACGAGCTGTTCCTCGGCTTTTTCTCGACGTCGCTCGAACCCGGCGAGCTCATCGTCGAGATCGTCTTCCCCCGCGCGGCTCCCCACGCCGCGATCGCCGAGTTCGCCCTGCGACGCGGCGACTTCGCCATTGTCGCGGCGCTCGTGACCCTCGAGCTGGACGGCGAGCGGCTGCGCGGCGCCAGGATCGTCCTCGGTGGCGTGTCCGAAATGCCCCAACGGGTTCCCGCGGCCGAAGCAGTGCTGGTCGGAGAGGTGACGTCCGAGCTTTTCGCCACGTGCGCGGACGCGGCGGCGTCGGCCATCGACCCACCGAGTGACGCCAACGGCAGCGCGGACTACCGCCGCGAGCTGACCCGGACGCTGGTCGCCCAAGCATGCAAGGAGGCGGCGTCGCGATGACGGCCACGCACGAACCGCGGTTCGCGGCATCCGGGAAGTGGGTCGGCGCGTCGGTGAAGCGCAAGGAGGACCCGCGCCTGCTCACCGGCCGCGGACGCTTCGTCGACGACGTCCACCTGCCGCGCATGCTCCACGCGCAGTTCGTGCGCAGCACGGTCGCGTCGGGCACGGTCACGTCGCTCGACCTTTCCGCGGTCCTCGACGTCCCGGGCGTCGTCGCCGCGTTCAGCGCCGAAGACCTCGATCTCGCCGACATCACCGCCGTGCTCGACCGGCCGGCGTCGGAGTTCGTGCCCACCGCGATGCCGGTGCTCGCGCGCGACCGGGTGAGGTACGTCGGCGAGCCGCTGGCGATCGTGATCGCCGAAGACCCTTACGCCGTCGAGGACGGTCTCGAAGCCGCGAAGGTCATGTACGACGCCGACACGCCTGTCGTGTCCGACGAGCAAGCGCTCTCCCCCGGCGCTCCACTCGTCCACGCCGACGCAGCGGCGAACACGCTGCTCGACGTTTCCATGTTCGCCACCGAGGGCATCGACGACATCTTCGCGACCGCTGCCCACGTCGTGCGGGTGCGAGCCAAGACCGGGCGGCAGAACGCCCTGCCGCTGGAGACCCGCGGCGCGGTGGTCAACTGGGACGACCGCGACGGCCAACTGATCGTCCAGACCTGCACCCAGGTCCCCCACCAGGTCAGGACGGTGATGGCGCGGTGTCTCGGCCGCGACGAACGCACCGTGCGGGTGCTTGTCCCCGACATGGGCGGTGGTTTCGGGCAGAAATGCGTCGTCGGGCGGGAGGAGATCGCCGTCGCGGCGGCGTCGCTGCGCCTGGACCGCCCGGTCAAGTGGATCGAGGACCGCAAGGATGCGCTTGCCGCGTCGTTCCTGGCGCGCGAGCAACGATACGACGCCCGCGCCGCATTCGACGCCGACGGGAACATCCTCGGCCTCGACGTCGACATCGTCTGCGACATGGGCGCGTACTCCTGCTACCCGTTCACCGCCGGCATCGAGCCGCTGATGGCCTCTGCCGAGATGCCCAGCGTCTACCGCGTCCCCGCCTACCGGGTCCGGGCACGCGCGATCACCACGAACAAGGCGCCGACGGCGCCGTACCGCGGGGTCAGCCGCCCGCAGTACGTCATGGTGATGGAGCGGCTGTTCGAACGCGCCGCCCGCGAACTGCGGCTGGACGCGGTGGAAGTGCGCCGCCGCAACGTCATCACGCAGTTCCCGTACACGGGCATCAACAACGTCACCTACGATCCCGGTTCCTATCTCGAAGCGCTGAACCTCTGCGAGCGGATCGTGATCGACGAAGGCTGGTACGAGCGCAAGGCCGCGCTGGCGGCCGATGGGCGGATCCTCGGCATCGGCTATTCGTGCTTCAGCGAGCGGACCGGCTACGGCTCCGACGCGTTCGCGAAACGCAAGATGACCGTAGTGCCCGGGTACGACATTTCCGAGATCCGGATGGACACCAGCGGGTCGGTCGTCGTCACGACGGGGACGATGAGCCACGGCCAGAGCCACGAAACGACGATGGCGCAGATCGTGGCCGACGAGCTGGCGCTGGAACTGGACAAGGTGAAGATCGTCCAGGGCGACACCGACCGCATCACCTACGGCTGGGGCTCGTTCGCCAGCCGGTCGATCACCATCGGCGGCAGCGCGGTCGGGCTCGCCGCGACGAAGCTGGGCGACAAGCTCATCGCGGTGGCCGCGCACCTGCTGGACACCCGGCCGGACAACCTCGAGCTCGACCGAGGCGGTGTCCGGCAGCTCGACGACCACACCCGCCGACTTTCCTATGAGGACATCGCCGACGTCGCTTACCTCAAGGCGCACCTGTTGCCGAAGGACGCGGATCCAGGCCTCGCCGCGACGGCGTCGTTCGACGTCGCCGGGGACGGCACGTTCTCCAACGCCACGCACGGGGTCGTCGTCGAGCTGCATCCCGGGACCGGTCGGGTCGAGATCCTGCGGTACGTGTGCGTCGAGGACTGCGGAGTCGCCATCAATCCACAGATCGTCGAGGGTCAGGCGCGGGGCGGTATCGCACAGGGCATCGCCGGTGCGCTGTTCGAGGAAGTCACCTACGACGCCCAGGGCGAGCCGTCGTGCGCCAGCTTCATCGACTACAAGATCCCTACCGCGTCGGAGATGCCGGATATTTCCGTCCACCACCTGGAAACCCCGTGCGCGTTCACTCGCAGCGGCGCGAAGGGCGCCGGTGAAGGCGGCACGATCGGCGCGCCCGCCGCGGTGCTCAACGCCGTCAACGACGGCCTGCGTGACACCGGCATCGAGCTCGACAACACGCCCATCACCCCGGAAGCCGTGCATCGGGCGTTAAGGAGCCGAGGATGACCGACCGCTACCTCATCACCCTGACGGTCAACGACGCCGAACACGAGCTGCTCGTCGAGCCCCGGCGCACCCTCGCCGACGTGCTGCGCCACGACCTCGAACTCACCGGCACCCATGTCGGCTGCGAACACGGGATCTGCGGCGCGTGCACGGTCCTGCTCGACGACGCCCCCGTCCGCGCGTGCCTGATGTTCGCCGTCCAGCTCGAAGGCCGCGAGATCCGGACGGTGGAATCCCTGTCGGAGGACGGGGAGCTCAACGACCTGCAACAGTGCTTCTCCGCCCGTCACGGCCTGCAGTGCGGGTTCTGCACGCCGGGGTTCCTCATGCTGGCCACCGGTTTCCTCGCCGAGAAACCCCAGGCGGACAAGCAAGAGATCCGCGAGGCGGTGGCGTCGAACCTGTGCCGCTGCACCGGGTACCAGAACATCGTCGAAGCGATCGACGACTGCGCGACGGCACGCCGCTCGCGCCAAGAAGGGGCAACACGATGATCCTGGACAACGCGGTCGCCGTCGGCGCGGCCCCGGACGCGGTGTTCGCACTGCTCAACGACGTCGAACGCGTGGTGCCATGCCTGCCGGGCGCGTCGATCTCCGGCGGTGACGGCGAGACGTTCCACGGTGGGGTGAAGGTGAAGGTGGGCCCCATTTCCGCCGCCTACACCGGCACGGTCCGCTTTCTCGAAGTCGACAAGGACAACCGGCGGCTCCGGCTCGAAGCCAGGGGGTCCGACACGCGCGGAAGCGGCGACGCCGAAGCGCAGGTGGAGCTGACCGTCGAGGAAACGCCCGAAGGCTCGGTTCTGCGGCTGAAGACGGACCTGCTCATCCGGGGCAAGATCGCCCAGTTCGGAAAGGGTGCCATCGCCGCGGTGTCGGCGAAGCTCCTGCAGCAGTTCGCGGTCAACCTGGCCGGGCTGCTGAATGGCGACCAGCCATCAGTTGTGAAGCCCGTTGTGGCACCAGGAGTGGCGGCCGTCGCGGGCAATCCGGCTGTGGCGCAGCAGAAGGCGGAAGCGGAGCTCGACGGGCTCGCGATGCTGCTCGGGCCGTCGGCGGGCAAGTACCTTCCGATAGCGGCCGCGTTCGCGGTCGGGATCTTCCAGGGCTGGCTGCTGGGCCGGGTTTCCGCACAGGCCAAGCTCATCAAGGAGCTGCGCCGTGGCTGAGCCGGGCAAGTACGGGCAGCGGACCGACGACACCTACCAGCGCGCCGGATTTGGCGGGCCGGTCCGGCGCGGGGTGCGGCCGGCGATCCTCGTCGTCGATCTGACCAGGGGTTTCACCGAACCCGCGTATCCCTCTGGCGCGGACCTGTCCGAGGTCGTCGCGGCGACGTCGACGCTGGTCGACGCCGGCCGCGCGGGAAACGTCCCGGTGGTGTTCACGACGATCGCGTACACCCCGGCCGAGGCCGACGGCGACGGTGTCGTCTGGCTGCAGAAGGCGCCCGGCATGCGCGCATTGCGGGAAGGCAGTGACGCCGTCGACATCGACCCGCGTCTGCCGCGACGCGAAGACGACCACCTCATCACCAAGAAGGGCGCGTCGGCGTTCTTCGGCACTTCGCTGGCGTCGCTGCTGGCCGGGCTGCACTGCGACACGGTCCTGGTGTGCGGCGCGACCACCAGCGGCTGTGTGCGGGCCAGCGCCGTCGACGCGGTGCAGACCGGGTTTCCGGTGCTGGTCCCGCGCGAGTGCGTCGGCGACCGCGCTTCCGGGCCGCACGACGCCAACCTCTTCGACATCCAGGCCAAGTACGGCGACGTCATCGATCTGTCCGACGCACTCGGCTACCTGGCAGGCCTGCAGAAGCTCGAGAAATCGGAGAAAGCCGTCCATGGCTGAACGCCTGCTCACCCAATCTGCTCTCGCCGACCTCGCCGACATCCCGGCGCAGAGCCGATGGGTCCACTCCGGACCAGTCCGGCTGCACGTCCTCGACTACGGCGACGGCACAGCCGACGGAGCCAACAGCGCTGGCAGGGTGCCGCTGGTGGTCCTGCCTGGGATCACCAGCCCGGCGATCACCATGGACTTCGTCGCGCGGGAGCTGACCGACCTCGTGCGCCCCGTGGTCGTCGATGTGCGGGGACGCGGCCTGTCCGACACCGGCCACGGCCATTTCTTGCCGGATTTCGCCGCGGACACCGAGGCCGTCTGCCGCGGGCTGGCGTTGGACCGGCCGTTGGTGCTCGGTCATTCGATGGGCGCACGGATCGCGGCCGTGGTGGCGGCGCGCGAGCGAATCCCGCTGCGCGGAACGATCCTGGTCGATCCCCCGATGAGCGGTCCGGACCGGGGCCCGTACCCGACGACGCTTGCCACGTTCGCCGATCAGCTCGACCAAGCCCGGCGCGGAACGGACGCCGACGAAGTCGCGCTGTCCTGGCCGCGCTGGCCGCGGCGCGAACAGGAACTGCGCGCCCGCTGGCTCGCCAGCTGCGATCCTGACGCCATCACCGCCGCCCACCACGGCTTCGAGCACGAGGACTTCTTCGACACGTGGCCGGTCGTTCCCGCGCCGACTGTGCTCATCCACGGGGCCGACAGTCCGGTCGTCACGGCGGCGGGCGCCGCTGAGGCGGCCACCACCAACACCTCGGCCCGGCTCCGGAAGATCCCGGACGCCGGGCACATGGTGTTCTGGGACAACCCCGCTGTCGCGCTCGCGACGTTGCGAGAGGTCCTGGGCGAGTTGCTCGGCTGAACCGTCAGCCTGGATGGCCCGTACGCGAGTACAGGCCATCCGAGCCCAGAGGGGCTACGCGTCGCGGCGCTTGAGGAAGACCGCGGCGGCGCCGACGAAGACGACCAGATAGACGGCGAAGACCAGGAGCCCTGTCCAGGGCGCCAGCGTCGTCGACGACTGGCTGACCGCTACGAAGGCCCCGATGGCGTTCGAAGGCAGGTAGGGCGACACGTCCGCGACGAAACCGCTGGGCAGCAGCTGGATCAAACCGGGCAGCAGCAGCGTCAGTCCGAACAGCGACGCGACCGAGCCTGCCGTGTTGCGTAGCAGTGCGCCGAGTGCGACCCCGAGCACGCCGACACCGGTGAGCTGCACAGCCGAGCCGAGTACGGCCCGCAGGACGCCCGGATCCGACAGTGAAGCCGAGGCAGCCCCACCGGCGGACAGCACGGCCTGGCCGGCGAGGAAGGCGACCATGGTCGCCACGAGCATCAGGACGAACGTAGTCACGGCGAAGACGAGGATTTTGGCCCACAACACCGGAAGCCGCTTAGGGACGGCCGCCAGCGACGAGCGGATCATGCCGGTCGAATACTCGCCGGCGGCGATCATCACGCCGAGCGATCCGACTATCAGCTGCGCCAGCGTGACGCCGGCGAGGCTGATCGCGGTCGGATCGGTTG
This sequence comes from Amycolatopsis sp., assembly GCF_025464955.1. Taxonomy (GTDB): domain Bacteria; phylum Actinomycetota; class Actinomycetes; order Mycobacteriales; family Pseudonocardiaceae; genus Amycolatopsis. The sequence goes on from NZ_JAODNM010000131.1 coordinate 31,460, forward strand.
TGTCACTGGCCGGTCCGCCGCCGCCCCGGTTCGGAGTGGCTATTTGACCGGAGCGCAATGCGGCGAACAGCACCCCGAGGCCGATAACCAGCAGCACGGCCGCGCCGAGGGCGATCAGGGTGGACCGCAGCGAGCGGAGTTTGATCCACTCGGACTTGATCACCCGTGCCTGGGTGACATTGAACCTGGTGGCGATGTTCCGGCGGGGCGCGGCGGCCTCGCTCTCCGGGACGAGGGTGGTGGTCATCAGGATTCCTTCGCGGTGGACACGAGCTCGGGAGTGGTCGTGGCGTGGTATTCGACGGAGTCGCGGGTCAGCTCCATGAACGCCTCTTCAAGGGACGCCTGCTGGGCGAACAGCTCGTGCAGCGGGATCCGGGCGGCGAGTGCCCGGTCGCCGATCTCCTCCAGGCTGAGGCCGGTGATCTCGAGATGGCCCCGCTCTGTGCTGGTGATCGTCACGCCGTCATCGATGAGCAGGTCGCGAAGCTGGGTAGCCTGCGGGGAGCGGACGCGGACACTGTTCTGCGAGGCGCTGGCGGTGAACTCGGCGACGGAGAGGTCGGCGATCAATCGGCCGCGGCCGATCACGACGAGGTGTTCCGCGGTCAGCGCCATCTCGCTCATCAGGTGCGAGGAGACGAACACCGTCCGGCCTTCGGCGGCGAGGTCCTTGAGCAGGTTACGGATCCAGAGCACGCCTTCGGGGTCGAGACCGTTGACGGGCTCGTCGAGAATGACGGTGTCCGGGTCCCCGAGCAGTGCCGACGCGATCCCGAGGCGCTGGCCCATGCCGAGCGAGAACCCGCCTGCCCGCTTGCGGGCGACGTCGCGCAGCCCGACCAGGTCGATGACCTCGTCGACGCGCTTCCGGGAGATTCCCGTGGTCGCGGCCATCGCCAGGAGGTGGTTGTAGGCCGACCGCCCGGTGTGGACGGCTTTCGCCTCGAGCAGCGCACCCATAGTGTGCAGTGGAGCGGAGTGGTCGGCGTACGGGCGGCCGTCGACGGTCACGGTGCCCGAGGTGGGCGCGTCGAGACCGACGATCATTCGCATCGTCGTCGACTTGCCAGCGCCGTTGGGGCCGAGGAACCCGGTGACGATGCCGGGCCGCACGGTGAAGGTCAGTGAATCGACGGCGAGCTTGTCGCCGTATCGCTTGCTCAGTTCCGCTACTTCGATCATGCGATCAACAATCGTCCACGCGGGCCCTTCACCGCGTCGTCCCAGCGCGGACTCTTCCGCGTCCGCCAGCCGCGGTATGCCGGGGTCGGCAGCGACCGCGTGTACTCCAGGCGCAGTACACGACATCTACCGTGTGAAGACGACCCGCCACTGGGGGTGAGCGTCGTACTGTGGCTGTATGACTGGCTGGACAACGATGCGGCGGGTCGTACGGGAACATCCGTACACCGCGGACTTCGTGCTGGCCGCCATCCTGTTCGGGATGTCGCTCGGCGCCGCCCACGGCGGCGGCCCGAACGGCGACCACGAGTTCGTCGTCACCGGGCCCAGCCTCGTCGTCGGGGCGCTGATCTGCGCCGCACTCGTCCTCCGGCGGCGCTGGCCAGTGCCGGTACTCGCCTTCACCGCCGTCGGCACGGCCTTCGCGATCGTACTGACGGACGCCCGGACGCCGTACTCCGCGATCGTGGCCGTCGCCGCGTACAGCGTGGCAGTCAGGACCGATCGCACGCTGGCGTGGGTCGTCGGCATCTCCGCCGGTCTGCTGATGCTAGCGGTCGGCATCATCTCGACGTCCGGGTCGTGGTCGAACCCGCGGAGCCTTCAGTTCCTCGCCTGGGTCGCGGTGGGCATCGCGGTCGGCGACGCGCGCCGCAGCCGCCGCGCGTTCGTGGCGTCGATAGAGGAACGAGCGTTGCGGGCGGAGCGGACACGCGAAGAGGAGGCCGGGCGCCAGGTCGCCGAGGAGCGGCTGCGCATCGCCAGGGAACTGCACGACATAGTCGCCCACCACATTGCGCTGATCAACGTGCAGGCCGGTGTGGCCAGCCACATGCTGCACACCGAGCCCGAAGCGGCCGACGTCGCGCTCGGGCACGTGCGCACGGCCAGTCGAGCCGTGCTCGAGGAACTCGGCATGCTGCTGGGAGTCTTGCGGCAATCCGGGGACACGGGCGTGCCCACCGAACCGGCACCGAACCTGGCCAGGCTCGACTCGCTGGTGGAATCGTTCGCGCAGGCGGGGCTGCACGTCGAACTGACGACCTCCGGCCGGGTACGGCATTCGTCGGGCGCGGTGGACCTGGCCGCCTACCGGATCATCCAGGAGTCCTTGACCAACGCCCACAAACACGGCGACGGCACGGGAGCGTCCGTGTGCGTACACCACCTACCGAATGAGCTGCAGATCGTCGTCAGCAACCACGTCTTCTACGACGCGAAGCCCGGCACCCACAACGGTCCGAAAAATGGCTCGCACAACGGTCCTAAAAGCGGCGCGGAACCCTCGACCGGCCACGGTCTCCTCGGCATGCACGAGCGCGCGGTGTCGGTTGGTGGCACGCTTCGGGCATCGACCCAGCCGGATGGCGATTTCCGGGTCGATGTCGTACTCCCCCGACCTGAAGCAGGCTGACGTGACGATCCGGGTACTGCTCGCCGATGACCAGGCCCTCATCCGGGCAGGTTTCCGGGTGCTGGTCGATTCCTCACCGAAGCTGGAGGTGGTGGGCGAGGCGGCGAACGGCCGCGAAGCGGTGGACCTCGCCCGGTCGACGCGCGCCGACGTCGTCCTGATGGACATCCGTATGCCCGACATGGACGGCCTCGCCGCGACCAGGGAGATCAGCGCGGACGAGGACCTCGCGGGCATCAAGGTGCTGATCCTGACCACCTTCGAGATCGACGAGTACGTCTTCGAGGCGTTGCGGGCCGGTGCCAGCGGTTTCCTCGGCAAAGGTGTGGACCCGGCGCACCTGATCAACGCGATCCAGGTTGTCGCCGCGGGTGAGTCCCTGCTCTCTCCGGCGGCGACCCGGGGTCTCATCGGGCATTTCCTTTCAGCGCCCGATCGCGGGGAACCCGCCGTGCCCGTGGAACTCGGCGTACTCACCGCCCGGGAGCGTGAAATCGTGGCGCTGGTCGCCTTCGGACTGTCCAATGACGACATCGCCGAGAAGCTGTTCGTGTCCCCGTTGACGGCGAAGACACACGTGAACCGCGCGATGATGAAACTCGGCGCCCGCGATCGGGCGCAGCTCGTCGTGGCCGCCTATCAGAGCGGCCTGGTCCGTCCTGGCGACGTGCCGTAGGCGACGAGGTCAGGTGTCGCGTCGGTGCTATGCCCGTGGCGTAACACCGGTGTCTCCGAGCAATCCGGCGGCATAATTCTCGACATGTTGCCTTTCACCGATAAACCAGGACCGGCGGCCTGGCGCGGCGGCGACATCGCTGACAGTCCGCAGTGGCGAATCGAGCTGGATGGGCAGAACCGGGCCGAACTATCGACCGCCATCGATCACGTGGTGACAACGATCCTCGCCTCGTCCTCACCATGGACCTGCGTCCTGGCGACAGGCAGTTCCTCAACAACCACGTGACCATGCACAGCCGCACCGCATACCAGGATGATCCGGACCCGGCGCGCCACCGCGATCTCATCCGACTCTGGCTCGACGGACCGGTCTGACGGGCCACCCGGACAGCTGTATCGTCTTTCCCAAGTCAGATGCGCTAGGGTGGCGGCAGATACCCCCCGGAAGGAAACCCATGCCTGTAGTCATCGCCCGGTTGGCGCCGAAACCCGAACGACGCCAGGACGTCCTGGACCTCTACACCGAAACCATTCCCCAGATTCACGCCGAACCGGGCTGCGAGCTGTTCGCCCTGCACACCGACGGGAACGAGTTCTTCATCGTCGAACACTGGGCCACGGAAGAGGACTTCCAAGCCCACGTCCGCGGTCCTGTACTGGCCACGATCAGGAAAGTCCTCGCCGAGGCGCTGGCCAAGCCGTCCGAGATCAACCGGGTCGACAGCATTCCCCTGGGTGAAGCCACCAAAGGCGTGCTCAGGCCGACTGGCGGCGAGTGAGCGCGAGGTACTCGCGAGCCGCGAAAGTGACGCTGCCGCCGAGAAGAACGACACCGGAGAGCACGCCGCTGACAAACGGCGTCCAGGCGACAGCCGAGGTCGCGACCATGGCGAGGCCGGCCGCGCCCAGCAGCATCAGCGCGATCCCCGGAATCAGCATCCGGCGCTGCTCCCACATCACCGCGAACGGGACGAAGTGGAGGCCGACGACAAAGGCGATCCACGCGACCCCGGTCTCCGCTGGGGCGTCCACCGCGCGGAAAACGACGAAGCCCGCGACCAGAAGCACGATCTCGCCCGCGACGACCAGCCGGTAGTTCCGGCCGAACATGGTCGGCCTGGTGTCCGCGGGAACGTCGATACCCTTACGTAGCAAGAAAACGAAGATCGCCACTACGGCGGCCAACGCCACGCAGGCCAGGACGCTCAGCGGCACACCGACCGCCGAACTCAGTGGCGCATGCGCATTGACGAGCACGAACACGACACCGAAAACGGCGCCGACGAGTAGTCCCCCCAGAAGCTGTCGCATGCGGCGAGATTACCGCAGGGCCGGAGCTTCGGGCAGGTCACGGTGGTGCCGGACGGGTCCGGCGGCCAGTCGCAGGCTCGCGAGCACGAACACCGAGGCCATGACCCACAAGGCCACTCGGTCGCCGCAGGCGGTGGCGAGCCCACCGGCGAGGACAGCGCCCAACGGGATCGCGCTGTAGGTGACGACCAACATGCACGCGGTCACCCGGCCACGCAACCGCGGCGGGCAGTAGGCCTGCCGGAAGCCCGCGATGATGACGCTCATCGCGGCCACACTGAACCCGGTCCCTAGCGCGCCGGCAGACATCAGCAGCACCCCGGGCCCTTGCGTGGTCAGCGGGTACAGGAACGCGAACGGTGCGCCGGCCAGCGAGCAGAGGACGATCCCGCGTGCCGTACCGAACTTTTTCGCGATCCGCCTGGCATCGCACGCACCCGCGACACCGCCGACGCTGCTGCCCGCGATGACAACACCGACAGTGCCGGGCGCGACCCGCAGATCCGTCACCAGAACGACGATCTGGACCGTCCCCACCCCGGTCAGCCCGAGATTTCCGCAAGCAGCGAACGTGCTCAGGGACCGGAGAAACGGATCTCCCAGAACAAACCGGAGACCGTCGACAACCTGGCCGCGTCCACGAACAACGCGGTCGCCGGGCCGAGCAGTTGGGCCAGCAGACCGCCCAGCCCCCGGCCGGCGATCCGGGCGCCCTGCTCGCTGCCCTGCAGCTTCGAATTCCCCTCCAGCAGGTCTTCCCGCGCGACCAGCGATGGCAGGAGCGCGCGGTAGGCGGTCGAAAAGAACACCGACGCCGTCCCGCCGAGCAAAGCCACGACCATCAACAAGGGCAGGGACAACACGCCCAGCCATGCCGCGACGGGGATGCCGGCGAACAGGGCCAGCGACACGAAGTCAGCCGCCAGCATGATCGGCCGGCGGCACAGCCGGTCGACCCACGCGCCCGCCGGCAGCCCGATCACCAGCCACGGCAGCCAAGCGGCCGCGTTCAGCACGCCCACGGCGAGCGGGTTCGCGCCCAGCAAAGTCACTGCCGTCAACGGCATCACGACCGTGGTCACCGTGTTGCCGAGCGAACTGGTGGTTTCCCCCAGCCACAGCAGCCGGAAGTCTCGCTGTGCCAGCAATCCCCACGGCCGCTTGCCCTCGACGACGTTCCCTGCCCCCATAATGCGATGCCTCCGGGTCCACAGTGGAGGAGGCGGCCACCGAGGACCAGGGTTCTTCACTCAGGGCGAAAAATCAGCGGTGGTGCACCCGGGTCGAATCGCGGACGACGAGTTCGGGGCGGTACACCACGTTCTCGTGGACGTGGGGTTCGTCGTGGCCGGCGGTTTCGGCGATGAGCAGCTCCGCGGCGGTCTGGCCGAGCTTGGCCGCGGGCTGGCGGACCGACGTGAGCGGCACCGCGGCCGCTGCGGCGAACTCGATGTCGTCGTAACCGACGATCGCCATCTCCCCCGGCACTCGAACACCCGCGGCGACCATCGCCTGCAGTACCCCGAGCGCGAGCAGGTCGTTGGCGCAGAAGACGGCGGTGGGCCGGGGGCTGATGCCGAGGATGCGCGCGCCCGCGTCCCGCCCGGACGCGACGTCGAGGCCGCTCACCTCCAGCACCGAGAGCCTGCGGCCAGGCGCCGGAGCGGCGGCGAGCGCGGCGCGGACGCCCTGCTCGCGGTCGCGGCACTGTGCCAGCAGGGCTGGCCCGTTGACGAACGCGATCGCCTGGTGGCCGGTCTCCAGCAGGTGGTTCGCGGCGAGCGTGCCGCCGACGACGTCGTCCACAGACACCGAGCAGGCCTCGCTGGTCGGCACCGTGCGGTCGACGAAGACGAACGGGATCCCGCTGCGCCGGAACGCCGACAGGCTGCCGCCCGCGGTGTCCACCGGACTGAGCAGCACCCCGCGCACGCGGTGTTCCGCGAGCATCGACAGGTACGACGCCTCTCGATCGGTCCGCTGGCCGCTGTTGCAGGTGATCATGTTGAGGCCCTCGTCGTGCGCGGCCTGTTCGGCGCCGCGGGCGATGTCGACGAAGAACGGGTTCCCCAGGTCGAGGACGAGCAGCGCGAGAGTGCGGCTGTGGCCGGCGCGCAGCTGCCGGGCCGACTCGTCACGGACGTACCCGAGCTCTTCGATGACCGACTGCACGCGCGTTCTCGTCGCCACCGAAACCACGTGCGGGCGGTTGACCACATTGGACACGGTGCCGATCGACACGCCGGCCATGGTCGCCACGTCCTTGATCCCGACCATCGCTGTCCCCACTGTCCGGTGCCGCGACGAACGATAACACACCTTGTGAAACGTTTCACAAGGGGACCATCCGCATGTCGCCACGCGTTCGGGGCGACCTTAGCGTACCAAGTTCGTCACACGCGCGCGCGAAATGCACTTGAGTGGACGTACGGCGCACTCGAGTGCGCTCGACGAGGCGCGTGCGGTGAAACGTTTTTACCGTGGGGCGGGGACTGTGCGAGAATGGGGCAGCCGCGATCCCCGGGGGAGGCTAACGTGCCCAGTCGCCTTCGTTCGCTGGCCGGGGTGGCTCTGCTTGCCTGCGGCCTGCTCACCGCCTGCACATCGCCCAGCGGAACGACGATCAACCTCTACATTTCGCCGGAGAACAACCTCCAGACCGTGGTTGACCGGTGCAACACCGCCGCCGGCGGGCGCTACCGGATCGTCTACAACAAGCTTCCGCGCGACGCCGACGGGCAGCGTGAGCAGATGGTCCGACGGCTCGCCGCCGGGGACTCCTCATTGGACATCCTCGGCCTGGATGTCACCTGGGTGCCGGAGTTCGCCGAAGCCGGCTGGATCGACGAATGGACCGGCGCCGACAAGGCCGCAGCCACTCGCGACGTCCTCCCCGGGCCGCTGGCGACGGCCCAATGGGACGGGAAACTCTACGGCGCGACGAAGAACACCAACGTGCAGCTGCTCTGGTACGACGACCGCGTCACGCCGAAACCGCCGTCCACATTCGACGACATGATGCGGCAGGCGCAGCAGCTCAACACCGCCGGGAAACCGCACCAGGTCCTGTTCACCGGAGCCCAGTACGAGGGTCTCGTCGTCTTCTACAACACGCTCGTCGCGTCGGCGGGCGGCCACATCCTGTCCGATGACGGCAAGTCGGTGGTCATGGACGCCGGCGCGGTCAACGCACTGGCCCTGCTGAAGACGCTGACCACTACCGGCATCACCAACGCTTCGCTGTCGAACCAGAAAGAAGACCAGGTCCGCCAGTCGTTCCAACGCGGTGAAGGCGCCTTCGAGCTGAACTGGCCGTACGTGTACGCCTCCTACGGCCATGAGAAGCCGCAGGAGCTCAATCACCTGAAGTGGACGCGGTATCCGTCCGTCGTACCCGGAACTCCGAGCCGGGTGACCATCGGCGGTTACAACCTCGCCATCAGCACGTACTCGCCGCACAAACCCGAAGCGTTCGAAGCGGCACTCTGCCTGCGCAACGCGACAAGCCAGAAGTACCAGGCCCTCGAGGGCGGCCTGCCGCCGAGCCTCGCGTCGGTCTACGACGACACCACTCCCCTGGACCCCGCGAAACCCTTCGACGCCAAGGCCAACCCCACGATGGCGAGCCAGTTCCCGATGAAGGCCGACATCCGCGCGGCGCTGCTCAACGCGGCTGTCCGGCCGCTGACCCCGGCGTACCAGACGCTCTCGACGGTGATCGCCAAGGTACTGTCGCCGCCTTCGGACATCGATCCGCAAGCCACCGCGGACGAGCTGCGCGCCAAGCTCGCCGACGCACTCGACTCGAAGGGCATCGTGCCCTAGTTCCGGATCGTCCACCGACTCGAGGAGTCAGCGACGAATGGCGTGGCGTGCGTCCCCGACGCGACGGTACGCATGCTTCGGCGTGGTGCTGTCTCCCTGGGTTCCGGCCAATCGGCAATTGTCACGCTTGTGGGTGACGTGCGCAAGGCGGATTCTGTCGGTGCCCCTCAGTATGTTCGAACGCGTGATCGAACAAAGAAGACCTGAAGCGAAGTCGAGCCCAAACCCACCGGGGCTCGATGTCAACGCGCTGTTCGCGGTGGTTGTGGACGAACTGGACCAAGACGATGCCTTACGAGTGGTCCAGGCGATCGGACAGGCTCGGGCGATGCTGGACGCTGTCCGGCTGCGTGTGCTCGACCGGTTCTCCGCCCTACGTGGCGATGACGCATCCACCCGGAAGCTGGTGGCATCCACCGACAAGATCAGCACCGCCAGGGCAAAGCTGGACCTCGCGCTGGCGCACGGGGTGAGGAAACGCCTTCCAGGTGTGTTCGCGGCGTTGGAGTCAGGACAGCTTGCAGGTGATCGCGTTGCCCAGATAGCCCGCGCTACCCACTCGTTGTCCATCACCCAATGCCGCAAAGTGGATCAGGCGCTGCTCCCCCAGGCGTGTGAGAAGACCCCCAGCCAGCTCGCTCATCTGCTGCGCGTTGTGATCGCGCAGATCGATCCGGTCGGCGTCGCCCGCCGGGCGGACCAACGCACAGCTCAGCGCCGGGTAACTGTGCGGCGGGGCACGGGTGGAATGTCGTGGCTGCGCGCGCTGCTGGACAGCGACGACGCTATCGCGGTGTCCAAGCGACTGGACGCTATCGCCCACGACGCCCACAACGGCGGAGATCGTCGCTCTCTCGACGAGTTGCGGGCCGACACCGTCCTGGACCTCCTGTTGGAGACCGCGCCCAGCCGGGTCGTCACACACCTCCGTGTACCCCAAGCCGGGCACGACCCCTCACCCGGCTCGGCCGCCGACACCGAGACGGCCCGACCTCACCGAAGAGGCTCCCACCGATCCGGTCGAATGCCTTCCTCAGCAAACAAGACCACGCGCAGGCGTTCACGCAAAACCAAGGTCGGCAGGCGACGATGAACACGCTCGCCCGCGGCACTCCATGGGGATATGCACCAGACTCCTGCTGTCAAACGTTCCGTACGGTCCTTCCGGATCTATCCGCCGTACTCGCTGGGTTTGTACAACCGCAGCTGTGGCTTTGAACCATCGGAACGCCTGGAATCGGGATGGGATAGCTGAGAAGGCGGCCTTCACGAACAGTCTTAATGCCACGTGCCACACCCACAGCACCTGTCGCTGCCACCACAGGAACCCAGGCGCCCAAACGAAAGTCGTGGCTCCCAAACGCGCTTCTGGTTCTGCAGGGCGTCAGTTCTGCAGGGCGTCCGCCAGTTCGAGGAAGTGCGCGAGGAACTCCTCGGCGGGCACCGGGCCGGCGGGCCGTAGGACGAACTTCGTCAGCCCGCCTTCAAGGAAACCCTCGAGGAGGCGCCGAGCGTCCGCCCAGCTGCCGGCGACGAGGTCGGCTGGGTCGGTGTCGGGCGCGCGCCGCCGCGAGACGGCGGCGAGGTTGTCCGGGATACCACCGGGAGCGACGGCCAGGCTGAGGCCGTAGTGGTCGGCCTCGATCTCGCGTCCGGCGTCCGCGGCGGCCTCGCGGATGGCCACAACGGCCCGCCCGGCCTGTTCCGGTGTCAGGAAGCTCCCGAGCCAGCCGTCGGCGAGACATCCGACACGGCGAAGAGCTCCCGGTGCGCTGCCGCCCAGCCACAGGTCCAGCGGCTTCGCCGGACGGTCGCTGAGGCTTACCTTGTCGACGCTGAAGAACTCGCCCTCGAAGGAAACCTCGTCCTCGGACAGCAGCAGGCGGATCAGGCTCAGCGACTCGTCGAACACGTCACCTCGACGCCCTCTGGGCACGTCGAACAGCTCCCGCTCCGCCGGGCTCGCCGACTGGAGGCCGAACACCGGCAGAACCCGCTTGGGTGCCAGTCCCGCCAATGTCGCCAACTGCTTCGCCACCAAGACCGGATTGCGCCCCGGAAGCACCGAAACCCCGGTCCCCACTTTCAGCCGGCGCGTCCTCGCCAGCGCGTGGGTCATCCCGATCAGCGGGTCAACCGCGGCCGAATAGACGAGCTCAGGCAGCCACAGCGAGTCGACGCCGGTCTCTTCGAGCCTGTCGACGGCGTTCCCGAAACCGGTGACACCCACGTCGGCACCCAGCGACATCCCGAGCCGGACCTTCAGTTCACCCATACTCTCAGGTCTAGCACGAGTCTCCTGATCGGGCTTACGAGTCCATTTCGGGCGCTGGCCAGCCCCCTCGCCGAGGAAAGCGACCCTGATAGCTTGATAGCTTGGTCACGTCCGACTGCGAAGGAAGCAGTAGATGAGCGTTGAGGTCCAAGACGGTGGCCGGGACGGCCGCCCTGGTTCCTCACCGGAGACCGCCCGTGTGAAGATCGAACTGCTCGGACCGGTCCGAGCGCGGCTCGGCGACACCGAGCTCACCCTCGGCTCAGCCCATCGCCGCGCGGTGCTGGCCGTGCTCGCGATGCGCGCCAACCAGGTCGTCTCCCGCGCCGAGCTGATCGACGCCGTCTGGGGCGAAGAGCCGCCCGCGAGCGCCAACGGCAGCATCTACACCTACATCTCCGGCCTTCGTGCCGCGCTGGAGCCGAACCGTTCGCGCCGCTCGGCCGCGCAGGTGCTGACGTCAGCCGGGTCGGGCTACCGGCTGCAGGTCGACGAGGACGCCGTCGACGTCTACCGGTTCGACGCGTTGAGGGACGAGGCCAAGCGGTGTCAGGCCGAGCGTGACACCGCAGGCGCGCGGAGAGCCCTCGATGGAGCTCTCGCTCTGTGGGACGGCGAAGCGCTTGAAGGGATCCCTGGCCCCTTCGCGGCATCGCAACGCGCTCGGCTCGCCGAGCTCCGACTGACCACGCTCGAACGTCGCGCGCAGGTCGTGCTCGACTCCGGCGGTCACCACGCGATCGTCGACGAGCTGTCGGTGCTGACGCGCGAAAACCCACTGCGCGAAGGCCTCCACAGTCTGCTTCTGCTGGCGCTGTACCGCGCGGGACGGCGGTCGGAGGCGCTCCGGGTGTTCCGGGACCTACGCTCGACCACGATCGAAACGCTGGGCACCGAGCCAGGCCCCGTCCTGACGGGCCTGAACGAGCAGATCCTCGCCGACGACCCCGCGCTGGGCCGGGCTCCGGAGACGCCGGGCGGCGCGGCGAAGCCGATCCCGATCGTCGGCAGGCCACACCCGAGCGGGCCGCGGGTCTTCGTCGGCAGAGAGACCGAGACGACCCTGCTGCTGGCAGCGGTCCGCGACGTCGCCACCGGCCAGGGGCGGTCCGTGTGGATCGAGGGAGAGCCCGGCATCGGCAAGTCCGCGCTGCTCGCCCACTGCCTCGCCGAAACGCCGGGTAGCCAGCTCGCGTGGGCATCGGCGGACGAGCTGGGACAGCGCTTTCCGCTGCGGGTCGTCCTCGACTGCCTCGATGTCACCGCCCATTCCGCGGACCCGCGGCGGGCCAAGCTGGCGGCCGCGGCGAGGCAGTCGGAGAACGACCCCGGCGGCGAGTCGGTCCTGGTCGCGGCGGACGGCGTGGTCGCGCTGGTAGCCGCGCTGTGTGCCGAGGGCCCGCTGATCGTGGTGGCGGACGAACTGCAGTGGGCGGACCCGGCGAGCCTGGTCGTGTGGCAGCACCTGTCCCGCGAAACCCGGCGACTGCCGCTCCTCCTGATCGGCGCGTGCCGCCCGGTGCCGAGACGCCCCGAGCTGGAGCGGCTGCGGGCTGCGCTGCCCGAGACCGGTGCGGAGAACCTCGTCCTCGAACCGCTGCCGGACGCCGTCGTGCACGACCTGATCACCGGCATCACCGGGACGGCTCCCGGTCCGGCGTTGCTCGGTTTCGGCTTGAGCGCCGCCGGAAATCCCTTGTATGTCAAGGAAATCGTCGAGACGTTGACCAGGGAGGGCACGCTGGCAACCGGTGGTGCGCCCGGCCCCTCGGCCATCCCGTCCACGTTGGTCTCAATAGTCGCGCACCATCTGACGTTCCTGTCGGCGCGGACACTGGAGTCCTTGCGGTGGGCCGCGTTGTTCGGCGAAGCGTTCAGCGCCGGAGACCTGGCCGCGGCCCTTGGGTGGCCGGTGTCCAAGCTCGCCGACGTCATCGACGAAGCCCGCACGGCCGGAGTGTTCACCGAATCCCACGGGCGGCTCACCTTCCGGCATCCGCTGATCCGCCGCGCGCTCTACGACAAGACCCCGGCCGCGATCCGGGTCGCGCTGCACCGCCAGCTCGCCGAAGCGCTCGCCAAGGCCGGTGCCCCGGCGGACCGCGTCGCCGAACAGCTCACCGCCGCTCAGGTGCCGATCGACCCGTGGGTGCGGGACTGGCTGCTCGCGGAGGTCGGCGCGCTCGCGCCGCGGGCGCCGCTGGCCGCGACGCAGCTGCTGCGCCGGGCGATAAACTCGCGCTCGGTCACCGGAGACGCCAAGGAGACACTGACCGCGACCATGGCCCGGCTGATGTTCTGGCTGGGCCGAGAGCCCGAGGCCGAGGCCGCCTACGTCGGCGCGCGGACGACCGACAGCGAGCGAGCGGCGGAAATGCGCTGGATCCTCGCCCACATCCATTACCGCCGCGGCGACCTGCCCAAGGCGATCGCCGGGATCCAGGAAGCACTTCGCGACGAAGACACCCCCGCCGAATGGCGGGAGAGGCACAATGCGCTGCTCACCTCGGTGCTGCCGGCCGGATCCCTCCTCTCGATCTTCCTGCCTCCGGCCGACGCGGACGAAGCCAAGCCGGACCAGGGCGGCACGGGGCTCGACCGGGCGCTCGACGCCGTGTCCGCGGTGCCGGAGCTCGCGACCCTGCATCGGATGCTGCTCGACGACACGATGGCGTCGGTACGCGGGTTCGACCACCTCGACAGCACGCTGCGGTCGGTCCGCCAACCGGCCGTGTTGCCCGCCACCGGCAAGCCCGCCGCCGCACACAGCACCGCGCAGACGTACTGGCTCGGTCGTTGGGACGACATCCTCGCCGAGCTGACCACCGCCATCGGCAGCGGTTCGGCCATCGCGTCCTACGCGCTCGGTCCCCCCGGCTCGGCCCGGCTCATCAACGGCCTGGCCGCCCTGATCACGGGCCACCGGGGTCGTCCGGAGGAGGCGCGCGCGCACCTGCGGGCGGCCGGGGAGCAGCCAAGCCTCGAGCTGGCGGACACGGAAGGCGTCGACGTCGTGCTCGCAGCGAACGCGCTGATCGCCGAGCAACAGGACCGGCCCGACTATGCGTTCGACCTGCTCGCAACCCTGCTGGAGCCCGAGTACGCCGCGTCGACGGCGCGGTTCGCGTGGCTTCCCTGGCTGGTCCGGCTCGCGATGGACCTCGGCGAGCGGGGGCGGGCGCGGTTCGCGACGCTCCTTTGCGAGGGCACTGCCGGGCAGGAGACCGCGGCGCTGCGCTGCCGGGCCTTGCTCGACGGCGATCCCGAGCCGACGCTGGTCGCGGCCGAACGCTCCCGGGCCGCGGGACGGCGGCTGGAGTTCGCCCAGAGCATGGAAGACGCCGCTGTCCTGCTGGCGGGAGCCGGCCGGTTACCCGAGGCTATCGCTACCTTCCGGGTGTCGCTGGTGTCCTATACCGAGCTGGGCGCGCGGTGGGATGCCCGGCGTGCCGAGCGCAGGATGTCGACGTTGGGACACAATCAACGTTGTGAGTGAAGCAGCGCTGCGAGTCGAGTTGCTGGGATCGCTGCGCGCGTGGCTCGGCGACGACGAGCTCGCCTTGGGGCCGGCCCGCCAGCGCGCCGTGTTCGCGGTGCTCGCGGCCGATCCGGGACGTCCGGTTTCGCGGGCCGAGCTGATCAGCGCGGTCTGGGGCGACGCCGCGCCGGCGAGCGCCGAAGGCAGCGTGCACACCTACGTCTCGGGGCTGCGCCGGAGCATGGATCCGCAGCGTTCCCGCTGGTCGACCGACGGGCGGCTGCTGTCCGACACGACCGGCTACCAGCTCGAGCTGGCGCCGGAAAACCTCGACCTGCGCGTGTTCGGTGCCCTCCGGGAGCACGCCGCGGCACGGTTCACCGACGGCGACCACCGCGGGGTCGTGGACGCGCTCGACGCCGCGTTGGCGCTGTGGAGAGGTGAAGCCTTTTCAGGTGTGCCCGGCCCGTTCGCCGAACAGCGCCGCGAACACCTCGACAAGCTCCGGATCCGCTCACTCGAACAACGCGCGGTGAGCATGCTCGCGCTGGGCGGCCACACCGAGCTCGTGGCCGAGCTCGCCGTGCTCGTGCAGGAACACCCGCTCCGCGAATCCCTGTGGGAATCGCTGATGATCGCGCTGTACCGAAGCGGACGGCACGCCGAAGCACTCGAGGGTTTCCAGCACGTCCGGAACATTCTTCGCGAGGAGCTCGGGATCGAGCCTGGGCCGGCGATCCGCCTGGTGCACCAGCGGATCCTGACCAACGACCCGATCCTCGATGCCCCTGTCGTCGAGCCCGCGGCTCGAAGCAGCGAAGACGTCGTCCCCGCAAAGCTGCTCTCGGTGGTCCCCGCACAGGTGTCCCGGGCGCTGCACCGCAACTCGCCGAGCGAACCTTTCCTCGGCCGCGAGGGCGAGACGGCGCGCCTGCGCAAGCTGGTCTCCGACGTGCTGGCCGGACGCGGGCGTTCGGTGTGGATCGAAGGGCCGCCGGGCATCGGCAAGTCGGAACTGCTGACCGTGGCACTGGCCGACGCCGGCGGCCGGGGCTGCCAGGTGGCCTGGGCGGTGGCCGAAGAGCTGGGGCGGCGGTTCCCGCTGCAGGTGATCATGGACTGCCTCGGCTTCGAAACCGCCGACGGGCAGCGGCACCGGACGTCCCCGGGCGGCGACCCGGTCCTGTCCGCGGTCGACCAGCTGCTCGCGCACGTCGACGAGCTGTGCGCCCGCGCACCGCTGATGCTGGTGATCGACGATCTGCAGTGGGCCGACGACGCCAGTGTGCTGATGTGGCACCGCTTGTCCGCCGCGACCCGGCAGCTGCCGCTGCTGCTGGTCGCGGCGTCCCGTCCGTCCCCCGACCGCGTCGAGCTGGCCCAGCTGCGCCGCGCGGTGGAGATGCGCGACGACGAGGTCATGCTGCTGAAGCCGCTGGCCACGGTCGACACCGAAGGACTGATCGGCGAGCTCGTCGGCGCCAACCCCGGGCCGGGACTCAGGGCGATGGCGGCCCGCGCCTTCGGAAACCCGCTCTACCTGCGCGAGGTGATCGACGCGCTGATGCGTGAGGGTGCGGTCGGGATCGTCGACGGCACCGCGGACATCAAGGGCGACTCGTTCTACGTCGCGCCGGGTTCCTTGGTCGCCGCGGTCGGCAACCGGCTGGACTTCCTGTCCGAGCCGACGCGCGAAGTGCTCCGCCGTGCCGCACTGCTCGGGATGGAGTTCGGCGTCGCCGAGGTGTCGGCGACGATGGGCAAAGCGCCGTCGGAGCTGCTCGACGCATTCGAAGAGGGCGTTGCCTCAAGCGTGATCATCGAGGCGGGAGCCCAGCTGGCGTTCCGGCACCCGATGCTGCGGCAGTCGCTGTACGAGGGCATTCCCGCCGACGTCCGGGTGGCCTGGCACCGGCGCGCGGCCGAGGCGCTTTCCGCTACCGGCGCGCCCGTCGAGCGGGTAGCGGAGCAGCTGGTCGCGGTGCCCGCCGCCGGCGACGCCTGGGTGGTCGACTGGCTCGCCACCCACCACGACCGGCTCGCCGAGCGTGCCCCGCTGATCGCCGTCGACCTGGTCGGCCAGAGCCTCGACACCTTCCCACCCGGTGACGCGCACCGACAAGACCTGCTACTCGCGCTGGTCCGAGTGCTCCACCGGTTGGACCGCGAGCCGGAGCAGCAAGCCCGCGAAGCGCTCGAAACCGCGACCGATCCGGCTAGCTCGGCGGAGCTACGGCACATCCTCGCGGCGATCCTGTACCGCCGGGGCAGGACCGAGGCGGCCGTCGCCGTGCTCGACGACAACAACGGTCCCGAAATCCCGGAGCTCTGGCGCGAACGCACCCGCTCGCTGCTCGCCAACTTCCGGCGCGGCGACCTCAGCGACCTCGACGCGACGGTCGCAGGCGCCCGCAAGGCGCTGGAGTCCACGCTGGCGTCGAACGACCGATACCCGGCCGCCCACGCACTGCAGACGCTCTGGCTGGTGGACACGATCCGCCGCGACCACCGCACGGCGCTGGGGTACATCAACCGAGCGCTGGACGTGGTCAGCCGCGGCGACGGGCTGGCGGGCATGCGGTTCGACCTGCTGGACAACCGGATGTTCAGCCTGCAGAACCTCGACCGGCTCGACGACGCCGAGGCGGCACTGCGGTCCGCCCGCGAGGTCGCCGCGGAAAACTCCCTGCCGCACGGACTGCAGGTGTCCGCGGCGGTGCAGCAGTACTGGCGCGGGCACTGGGACGAGGCGCTGGTCGAGCTCGACACCGTCACCGAGGACGGCCCGGCGATCACCTTCCACGGCCTGCGCGAGCCCGGCGCCGCGGCCTTGCTGCTCCACGGCGTCGCCGCGCTGATCTCCGGTCGCCGCGGCAGAAGCGCGGAAGCCGCCTCGCATCTCGACGCCGCCGACGGTCACCTGCCGGTGAGTGACGCGGAGCGCGAGAGCTGTGACTTCCTGCTCGTCGCGCGCTCGCTGTCGGCGGAGCAACGTGGCGAACCGGCACTCGCGATCGAGCTGCTCGCCCCGATTCTCGACACCACGTACGCGCAGTTGATGCTGCGCCACCAATGGCTGCCGGACCTCACCCGGCTCGCCGTCGACACGGGCCACCTCGACTGCGCGCGGGCGGCACTCGCGGTGTGCGACGAGGAAGCCGAAAAAGAGGTCGTGCCTGCCAGGGCAGCCGCTGCGGCGGCGAGGTGCCGGGCACTGATCGACGGCGACCCGGAGCCGATGCTGGCCGTGGCCGCGCACTACCGGACGGTCGGGCGGCGCCTGGAGATGGCGTCCGCGCAGGAAGACGCCGCTGTCCTACTGGCACGGCACGGGCGGCTCGCCGAAGCGCGGGCGAACTTCGACGCGGCCGTCAAGGAGTTCGCCACGGTGGGAGCGCTGTGGGACATCCGGCGGGCCGAGTCGCGGCTGCGGGAGTTCGGCGTCGTCGGCACGGGTGCCTCGGCCGAACGGCTTGCGGAAAGCGGCTGGTCCTCGCTGTCCGACGTCGAGACGAAGATCGCGACGCTGGTCGCGCTCGGCCGGTCCAACCCGGGGATCGCGCGGGAGCTCGCCCTGCCCCGCCGGACGGTCCAGGCGCACGTCGCGCGCGTACTGGCGAAGCTGGGTGCCAACTCCCGCATCGGCATCGTCGCCGAGGTCACCGAGAACCTCGGCCGGATCGCTCCCGCTGGATGAACGGGCTGCGCATGGTCCCCGTGACGATCTGGCGTGCCAACAGGACGAACAGCACGAGCACCGGGAGCACGCCGAGGGTCGCGCCGGTGAGCATCAGCGAATAGTCGGTGTAATAGCCGCTCGCCAGCGTCGACAGCGCGACCTGGACGGTCGGGCTGGTGCTGGGGTCGAGCACCACCAGCGGCCAGAAGAAGTCGTTCCAGGCGGCGAGAAACGTCAACATCGCGAGTACCGCGGCCTGCGGTCGCAGCGCCGGGACGGCGACGTGCCAGAAGCTCCGCAGCAGCGAGCAACCATCCATTGTGGACGCGTCGATCAGCTCCTGTGGCACGGCCGCTTCGCACGCCTGCCGCATCCAGAACACGCTGAACGCGCTGACCAGTCCGGGCACGATCACCGCTTCCAGCCTGCCGTACCAGCCGAGATGGCCCACGACCATGTAGAGTGGGATCACGCCGAGCTGCGAGGGCACCATCACCGTGCCGATGACGAGCAGGAAAAGCGTGTCGCGGCCGGGGAAACGCAAGCGGGCGAAGGCGAACCCGGCCAGGCACGACAGCACGACGTTGGACACCATGACCGTCGTCGAGACAATGAGCGAGTTTCCCAGTGCCAGCCAGAAGTCCGACTTCGCGAACACGTTGCGGATGTTGTCCAGCAGGTGCCCGCCCGGCACGAGCGGCGGGGTGGCGTCCCCGATCGCGGAACTGTCGCTTGAGGACACTACGTATGACCAGTAGAGCGGGAAGGCTGACGCCACAACCACGGCGATGAGCAGTCCGTAGACCAGTGGTCCCGGCCCACGAACAGTTTTCGCGCGCACAGGTCAGCCCCTTCCCGCGAAGCGGCGGATCAGGCCGAGGTTCACCAACGAGCAGAGGACGCACAGCGCGAACACGACCCAGGCGATGGTCGCGGCGTAGCCGGCGTCGAAATGCCCGAAACCCTTCTCGTACAAGTACATCGTGAGCGTCTGGAACTGCCGGTCATTCCCCCCGGTGCCCGCGGTGCCCGACGCGTCGAACAACTGCGGCTCGGCGAACAGCTGGAGGCCGCCGATGGTCGAGACGATCACGGTGAACACGATCGTCGGCCGGATCCCGGGCACGGTGACCGACCAGAACCGGCGCCACCGCGAAGCGCCGTCGAGCTCGGCGGCCTCGTACAGGTCGTCCGGCACGCTCTGCATCGCCGCGAGGTAGAGGAGCGCGTCATACCCGGTCCAGCGCCAGATCACCATCACCGCGATCGCGAGATGCGAGGACCAGACGTGGGCCTGCCAGTCGATGGGGCTGACCCCGAAAAACCCGAGAACCCAGTTCACCACGCCGAAATCGCGACCGAAGAGCTGCGCGAACACCAGCGCGACCGCGACCACGGACACCACGTTCGGCAGCAGGACCGCCGCCCGCCACATCGTCCTCGCGCGCAGCGGCCGGTCCAGCAGCGCCGCGATGCCGAGCGCGGCGAGCAGCTGCGGGATGGTGGACAGCAGGAAGATACTCGCGGTGTTGCCCAAGGCGTTGTAGAAATCGGGGTCGGTGAAGAGCTTCTCGTAGTTCCCGAGGCCGACGAACCCGCCGTCGCCGTTGATCAGCTGCCAGTGGTGGAGCGAGATCCACCCCGTGTAGAGCAGCGGGAACAGCCCGAACACCGCGAACAGAACGAAAAACGGCGCGACGAACAGGAACGGGGTGACCCGCGCGTCGAGACGGGCGAACACTGCCCGGCTATTTCGCCGCGTCACGTGCTTCCTGGATGGCTTGTGCCCAAGCGGCGTCCACGGACTGCCCACCGTCCTCCACCCGGCCCAGGGCCTGGCCGAACTTCGGGCGGACATCGGCGTCCTTCAAACCGCGGTAGTTCGGGCGCAGGCTGTCCGCCGAAGTCGCGTAGATCTTGCCGATCGGTGCGTCACTGAAGTACGGATCGGTCTTGTCGAGCACCGCGGGATCCATGTAGGCAGGCGGTTCGCTGGGCAGGATGTCTTCCGCGGCGAACACGGCCTTCTCCTGCTCCGGCGAAGTCAGCCACTTCGCGAGGTCGTAGGCCTGCTGCTGGTGGGCGCCCTGCGCAGGTATGGTCAGGTAGGAACCGCCCCAGTTCCCGCTGCCGCCCGGCACGCTCGTGACGTCCCACTTGCCGGCGTTCCCCGCGCCGCCCGCGTCGTGGATCTGGGTCAGCATCCAGGCCGGGCACGTCATCGTGGCGAAGGTGCCCTGTTTGATCGCCACCGTCCACGGCTGGGTGAACGGGACGACCTTCGCCGTCTCACCCTTCGCGCCGATGGCGCCGGCGAGGTAGAACGCCCGGTGGACGTTGGGATTGCGGTCCGCGATGAACGAATCGTCCGCTTTCGAGAAGAAGTTCTCCTCGGCCTGGTTCAGGATCGCGGTGTAGACGTTGCCCGCGGAGTCGGTGAACTTGGTGCCAGGAACCTTCGCGGTGAACCTGTCCCCGACGGCGCCGAAGTCCTCCCAGGTCGGCCAGAGCTTGGCGACCTCGGTGCGATCGGTGGGCAACCCGGCCTTCGCGAAAAGGTCCTTGCGGTAGCAGAGGGCGAGGCTGCCCATGTCGGTGCCGAGGCCCATCACGTCCTTGCCACCGTCGGCGAGCCCCTGCTGCCACTTCCACGGCGTCCACTGGTTCTGCAGGCTGGTGGCGCCGAATTTGCCCAGGTCGGCGAACTTGTCCGCGGATTGGCGGAACTGGGGCATGTACTGCTCTTCGATGGCCTCGACGTCGGCGGCACCGCGCCCGGCCGCCAGCTGGGTCGCGAGCCCCTTGTGATGGGTGTCGAAATCGGTGACCAGGCTCTTGATCTGGACGTCGGGATGCAAGGCCTCGTACTGCCTGAACAGCGTGTCGTAGCCGAATTCACCGAAGGTCGCGACGCTGAGCACCACTTTGTCCGACGGCGCCGAGGAACAGCCCGCTACCAGGACCAACACCCCGGACATGCCCATGCCCAGCACTGCTACCAGCCGGCCCGCCCGCCCGAACGCCATGGGGGTTCCTCTCGTCGACCAATCGCCATCCGCGGGGAGATCTTCCCGCAGCTGCTTTGACTCGACCGAGTCGGGAGGGTGGAGCGGCGTTCAGGGCGTCGGATCAGGTCGGATCCTCTCGGATCAGGTCAGATCATGCCGGCGCGCATCGCGTAGGCGACGGCGTGCGGACGGTTCTTCAGCTTCAGCCGGCTCGTCAGCGCGTAGATGACGTTCTTGACGGTGCGTTCGGAGTAGCAGAGCTTGCCGGCGATCTCTGCGGTGTCCCAGCCGTCGGCCATCAGCCGCAGCACGTCGATCTCGCGCGGGGTCAGCCCGGACGCGCTGAGCCCGCGCGGGGCAAGCACCTCGCGCTGCAGGCGCCGGACGTGCTCGAGCAGCTCGCCCAGCAGGTCGGGGGGCATGACACCGCCGCCGGCGGCCGCGGACAGGACGCTGCCGACGAGCCGGTCACCGGTGGCCGCCGCTCGCGACAGCACCGAGACGACCCGGCATTCGACGGCGGTCAGCAGGTCTGCTTCCTTGAGCTCGTTGGTCACGAGGACCTTCGAGACGAGGGCTTCGGTACCGAAGCCGCGCATCATCGAGACCACCTTCGGGGTGATCCGGTCGACCGCGACAACAAGGACGTCGCGGTCGGTCAGCTCGTCCCGCGAGACTACGGACATCTCCGGCCTGGACCTGAGGTAGCTGGTGAGGCCGGCCAGGGTGATCGGGTCCGAAGCCTGCACGGCGACACGTACGGGGTCCATCTCGTACCTCCAGGCTAGTCAGCTCACAGTCAGTGTGCCGTCACGAACTTCATATTGTCTCTACGCCGCGCCCGTCCAGCGGATCATCGCAGGTCAGAACGAGTATCTACGTGTGATACAGGCATCAGCATGGCACTGTAGAACCTCATTCGGTGGCCTCGGCGACATCCTTTGCGTCAGGCCCTATCACGCGCGCGGATTGATCTACGCATGCGGCGAGGTTCGCACTCGTCTTGAAGAGCGCGGAGAGTCCCGCGTTGCGAGCCCTGGCCGCGGCAGGATTCTCCGTTTCCGCGACGTCGCCGGTCGGCGGCACAGCATCCAGCACGTGGCGCAGGTCCGCCGCCGCGCCGCGCAGGCGCCGCCGCAGTGCGACGGTGAAGTCTTCGGGGTCCTCGCGTACGCCGTCCTGGTTCATGGTCGGATCCCTTCAGATGACGCCGGCGCGCAGGGCGTAGGCGACGGCGTGTGCCCTCGTGTTGAGGCCGTACCGGGTCATCAGCGTGTGAAGCACGTTCTTGACCGTGCGCTCCGAGTACGCGAGCTTCACGGCGATCTCCTCGGTGCCGAAGCCCTCGGCGACGAGGCGGAGCACGTCGCGCTCGCGTGCGGCGAGACCCGAGAGGGTCAGGCCGTGCGGCTCGAGCACGTCCCGTCGCATGCGGTCGAGCTGGGCGAGCAGCAGCCCCTGCAGGGTCGGCGGCAGGAACGCCGCGCCGTGGCTGACCGCGAGGACCGTCGACACGAGCTCGGCGTCCCCGGTTTCACTGCGGAGCAGCACGGCGGCGACCCCGCATTCGATGGCCGTCATCAGGTCGCCGGCCCGGAAGTGGTCGGTGACGAGAACGCACCGCGGCTGCGAAGGGGTATCGGAGGCGGCGCGGACCTCGCGGAGGAAGGTGAAGACGTCGTCGCCGGCGAACTCCTCGACGATGACGATCACTTTGGCTTGGGCATATTCAGCGCTGTCGACCACGCTCAGTTGCGGGCTGCCGCTCAACATGCTGACCGCACCGAGCCCGGTGACCTGATCAGATGCCCGGACGGCGACTTCAACCACTTCCACAGTGACTCCCTGCGACCTTATGCTGCGCCTTTGGTCACAGTCTGGACTAAGTCACTTCATAAACCCTCTATTGCACACACACAGTAATGAATTGGTCACATCTCGTTCACCCACTTGCCGCATCACGCCCACGTCGGCACCCCCCGGAGGGGCACGGGTCGGGACCGGGCCGGGCGCGCCGTCGCGGGGCGGGTCAGGGGGTGGGGCTGCCGGAGATCTCGGCCAGCGCGAGCTGCACGCGGCCCAGCGCCTCGGGCATCTTGGCCGCCGCCGCGTCCCACTTCGCCTTGCTGACGTTGTAGGCGTCGCGCGCTTCCGTGGTCCATTCCGGCAGGCTTCCCTGAACCTCCTGCTCGAGGTCGGTCAACATGGCGTGGATGCTGCTGGTGATCGACGCCATGTCACTGCACGTGCCCTCGGCGAGCGAGAAGTTGAAAGTGTAGGTAGGCACAGCGAGCCCCTTCCGAATCCGGACTGAAACCAAGCAGGGGAAAAGAACTCCCGTCAGCGCCCGGTGAGGCCACCGGCCCACGCGGAGGCACTGTCGACCGCGGTCACTTCATTCGCCCGGCCGCCGCCCATGACCTCGATCATGTGGTTCAGCTCTTTGATGACGACACCGAACTGCTGCTCCCAGTCGTTCATCGCCTGGCCGAACTTCACCGAGGCGTCACCGGTCCAGGACGCCTGCAAGGAAGCCATTTCGGAGTTCACCCGCTCCAGCTGGGAGGAGGCGTTCGAAGACACCGACTCGAACTGGCCGCAGGCCTGCTTCATACCAGGCGTTGACCCGCTGTTGACCGCCATCGACAGGCCTCCTCGTGAAAGTGGTGAGCGAACTGGAGCGCGGACCCAGTCGGCGCACTGCGACTCGCTACACGCAGTGTCGCCCAGCAGTCGCTGCCAACAGAAGTCCCGGCGGCCGGTCTTGCCCGATCGTCCGGTGTGCTTGCCCTTGATGTCCCTCTCAACAGGACCAGAACGACAAAACCCCGGCCCCGCTCACGCCAGGGGTCCGAAGTGGACCCACCGGACCAGCCGGCACAGGTGGTTCAGGTGGTTCAGGTGGTTCAGGTGGTTCAGGAGCGAACGGACGCGCGGCCGGTCACGGCGGCCGAAAAGCCAGGCAGGATCAGATCCGCGGTCTCGGCGGCCGCGGCGAGGATCTCCGCGTTCGTAAGGTCCAGACCAACCGAGGACATGGCGGCGAGGTTGACGCTCATCATCGCCATCCGGACCTTGAGCCGTTCGGCCGGCGAGGCGTCCGGCCCGGCCATCAACGAGGAAAGCCGCTCGAACAGGTCGCGTGCGCCGTCGCGGCTGGGCATCAGGTCGCGCAACGCTGCCTGGTTGGCGATGGTGAACCTGACGAACCGCAGGTCGTCGTCGACGGTCAGGCCGAACCAACCGGTGGCGATCTCGGCGCACCGGGCGGCGGAGTACGGCTGCTCCTCGGCTCGCTCGGCCAGCTTTTCGAGGGTGCCAAGCCGCTCCTCGAACAAGCTCTGGACGATCGCTTCCTTGCTGTCGAAGTGGTAGTAGAGCGCCGCCTTCGTCAGCCCCAGGTGCTCGGAGATCTCGCGCATCGAGGTGTTCTCGTACCCGTGCTCGGTGAACAGGCGCAACGCCACCTGCTGGATCCCCGAAGGACTTCCAGACATGACGACAGACGCCGCGCCCCAGGTGGCGGACGGCAGCCCGGCCCAGTTCACCCACCGACAGATCATGGTCACGATGAGCGGCCTGGTCATCGCGATGCTGCTGGCCATGCTGGACAACATGATCGTCGCGCCGGCCCTGCCGACGATCGTCGGCGACCTGAACCATCTCGCCTGGGTGACCACCGGTTACGTGCTCGCCTCGACCGCGTCGACACCGATCTGGGGGAAGCTGGGCGACCTGTTCGGCCGCCGGATCACCTTCATCAGCTCGGTCTGGTGGTCTGCTGGTTCACCCTGGCGAAGCTCCCCCGCGGCACCGGAAAGGCGCGGATCGACTGGCTCGGCGCGGGGCTGCTCACGGTGTGGATCACCACGCTCGTCCTGATCACCAGCTGGGGCGGCACCACCTACGACTGGGTGTCCCCGCAGATCATCGGCCTGGCCGTCGTCACCGTCGCCACCTTCGTCGCCTTCGTGGTCGTGCAACGCCGCGTGGCGGAGCCGATCATGCCGCTTCGGGTGTTCGGCAACCTCAACTTCACGCTGTCCGGCGGGTTGGCGTTCTTCTCCGGGTTCGCGATGTTCGGCGCGCCACCATCGGCGTCGACACCTCGAAGACCGTCACCGCGCTCTACATGGTCGTCCTCGGGGCCGGCATGGGCTGCCTGATGCAGACGTCCACGCTCATCGCGCAGAACAGCATCGAACTGCGCGACATCGGCGCGGGCACCGGCGCGTCGACCTTCCTCCGCAACATGGGCAGCTCGATCGGGGTCTCCCTGCTGGGCGCCATCTACACGAGTTCGCTGGCCAGCTCGCTGGGCGGCGGTACCGGCGGCGGCACGAGCAGCCAGCTGACCCCGGCCGCCCTGCGCAAGCTCCCCGAAGCCGCCTGGCACCTGTTCCAGGAAGCCGTGACCACCAGCCTCGGCACCCTGTTCACGGTGGCGGCCTGTGTCGCCGCGGCGGGCATCGTCATCGCGCTGTTCATCCGGCAGGTCCCCCTCCGCGGCCTCGTCCCCGACGAGGACCTCGTCCTCGCCGAGGTCTAGCCCGGCGGCAAGCGCGTCAGGGTTGCGCGGTGAGGAGCTGGGTCGTCGCGAGTTCGCGGTAGAGATCGTCGTCCTCGACCAGTGAGCGGTGGGTACCCGCCGCTCGCACGGTTCCCTGTTCCAGCACGATGATCTGGTCGGCCTCGATCACCGTGGACAGCCGGTGCGCGATGAGGATGACCGTGCAGTACTCCGCCGTCCGGGCGACGACTTCGCTCAGCGCCTGCTCGTTGCGGGCGTCGAGCTGCGCGGTGGCCTCGTCGAGCAGCAGCACCTGCGGCCGACGCAGTAGTGCCCGCGCGATGGCCAGGCGCTGGCGCTCCCCACCGGACAGCGTCACGCCCCGCGTGCCGACGGGCGTTTCGAGGCCCAGTTCCAGTCGCGACACCAGCCCGTCGAGGCGGGTGACGCGCAGGACTTCGGCGATCTGCTCGTCCGTCGCCTCGGGGGCGGCGTACAGCAGGTTGCCGCGGATCGTCCCCGCCATCGCCGGCGCGTCCTGCTCGACGTAGGCGATCCGGCGACGCACTTCGGCACGGGACAACGTCGAGATGTCCTGGCCGCCGATGCTGATACTCCCGGCCGTCGGCTCGTAGAACCGTTGCAGAAGCGAGAAAAGTGTCGTCTTCCCGGCGCCGGACAACCCGACCAGCGCGGTCTGCGTCCCGCCCGGGATGGTGAGCGAGATCCCGCGCAGCGCGGGTTCACGACCGGCGTAGGCGAACTCGACGTCGCGCAGCTCGATCGCCGGCGCGGGCGCGAGGGCCAACGCGCCGGTGAGCACTTCGACGTCGTCCTCGATCGGCATCCGCGAGACCTCGTCGATGCGGCCGACCGCGCCGAGCCCCTGCTGCAGCATGCTCGCGCCGGTGACCAGCGACGAGATCGGCAGCGCCAGGAAGAAGATGTAGAGCAGGAACGCGATGAGCGCCGACACCGCCATCGTGCCGTTCGCGACGAACACCCCGCCGACCCCGAGCACCACCAGGAACGCGGCCTGGATCGACGCACCGCCGACCATCGTGATGATCGCACCGTATCGGGCGCCCACCAGCCCCGCGCGATACGCCTCCTCGACGGCTTCCTCGGCCAGCACGGTCTCCCGGTCCTCGGCGCCGTTGGCCTTGACCGTGCGCGTCGCACCCAGCGTCCGGTCCAGCATCGCGCCGATGACGCCGACGGAGTCCTGCGCCCGCGCCACCGCGGCCTTGATCCTCGGCAGCACCACCGTCATCACCACGCCGACGCCGAGCAGGACCACCATCGTGATCCCGAGCAGCGCGACGTCGAGGGTGGCCATCATGACGATGGTGCCGATGAAGGTCAGGACCCCGTTGACCGTCATGATCAGGCCTTCGGTGGCCGCGCTCTTGAGCAGCGTGCTGTCCGACGTCACCCGCGCGATCAGGTCGCCCGGCGGGCGGCGGTCGAGCTCGGGCACCCGCAGGCGGATCAGCCGGAACACCAGGTCGCGGCGCACCTGCCTGACGACGCGTTCGGACGTCCGCTGCTGCAGCCACGCGTTCAGCCCGGTCAGCAGCGCGCCGGCGACCAGGAGCACCGAAAGCCAGATGATCGGCCCCGCGACCCCCTGCCCGGTGGCGAGGCTGCCCAGGATCTGCTGCGCGAACTTCGGCTGGACCAGCCCGGACGCACTCGCGAGCAGCGTCAGCACCAGCGATCCGACCAGCACCCCGCGGTGCGGTTTGGCATAGGACAGAAGGGCGCCCAGCGATCCCGAGGCGGGAGCGGCGTCACTCATCGGTTCCCCACTTCGGTGTGCTCGCGGTCGGAAACCCCGGCCCGGGGTAGCAGTCCTTCAAGGTGGTCGGCGGCGGCTTCGGCACCACCGGCCGCGCGGAACGACAGTCCGACGGTTTCGGCGGCGCGCCGGTAGCCGCCTTCGGGGTCGAGCACGGCGCCGATGGCTGCGGCGATCCGGTCCGGGGTCACGCGGCCGAACCGCAGCCGGACCCCGGCGCCCGCGTCGACCACCTGACCGGCGACGATCGGCTGGTCGTCCCGGATCGGCGCGACCACGAGCGGCACGCTGTGCCAGAGCGCCTCGCAGACCGTGTTGTGCCCGGCATGGCAGACGACCGCGTCGACCCTCTCCAGCAGTGGCAACTGAGGAACGTGACCGCGCACCAGGATGTGGTCCCCGGTCTCGCCGAGCGTCCCGCCCGGGTCGAGGATGATCGCGCGGACGCCGGTCATGCCCTCGATCGCCTCGCACGCGGCCTTGAGGAAGCCCGCGCCGGCGTCGGCGTTGGCCGTGCCGAGGGTGACGAGCACGGTCGGGACGGCCGGGTCCAGCCACTCCCACGGGAAGTCCGAAGTGGACGGACGGGTGGCGACCGACGGGCCGATCAGCCAGACCACCGGCGGCAGCTCGACCTGGCCGAGCAGCTCACGGGTGGTGAACGCCAGCACCCCGTGCGGCGACATCCTCGGGTCGGCGTCACCGTTGCCCGCGCCGATGCGCGCACGCAGGTCGTCGATCAGCCCGTCCAGCCACGCCGCGACCTTCGGCAGACCGCTCAACGGGTTGATCAGCTCGGCCGAGGTCGTCGCCGACGTCACCCAGGTCAGGCCCAGCGAGTCCGCGATCAGCCCACCCGCGACGGCTTGCTGGTCGGACACGACCACGTCCGGGCCGAAGTCGTCGATCGCGGCGCGGACGCCGGGGGCCATGTCCTCGGCGAGCGGGATGAGGAAGTCCTCCCAGAGGAACTGGAAGGCGGCCGGCCCCTTGAGGTCGGCCGTGCGCTCCAGTCCGTGTTCGGGCACGTCGCAGCCGTAGACCACCGAATCAGGCCCGGTCAGCTTCCGGACGACCTCGGTACCGACCCAGGCGACGTCGTGTCCGCGCGCGCTCAGCTCCGCGGCGATCCCGACGGTCGGGTTGACGTGCCCGACCAGCGGCGGCACCACGAACAGGAATCGGCTCACTAGTCGACCTCGACCAGTGCCGCACGGGAGTGGCGGCCGATCCAGTCGAGGATCAGCCCGGAGGTTTCCCCGGTCCGCTCCACCAACACCGAATGCCCCTGCTGCGGCAGCACGACGACGTGGCAGTCCACGAGCCCGTCCCGCAGGCTGTCGACCTGGATGTCGAGCCCGGACTCGTCGCCGAACAGCGCGAACACCGGGCAGCGGACCTCGGAAAGGTCTTCGGCGATCGTGAGACTGAGCGGCAGGTCCTCGGCCATCGTCGTGCTGTGCAACAGCTTGCCGGCACCCTTGGTCAGCCGGGCGGTGTGCGCGCCGTGCTGCTGGGAAATCCAGTCGATCGACTCGTCGCGCGCCAGCTTGTCCTTCGCTTCGGCGAGCCCGGACCCAAGGTGCTTCATCCACGTCGGCGTCGGCGGGGACGACTCGATCGCGGTAATGCTCGCGACGCGTTCCGGCCGGGTCGCGGCGTAGCCGTAGGCCATGGTGCCGCCGAAGGAGTTCCCGACCAGGTGCACCGGCTCGGTGATCTCGAGCGCGTCCAGCAGCGCGTCCAGGTCGCCGAGGAAGTGTTCGAGCCGGTACCCGGTCTCGAACTTCGTCGAGCGGCCGTGCCCGCGCAGGTCGTACATGACCACGTCCATCCCGGCGTTGGCGAACGCCGGTCCGAGCGTGAAGTAGTAGCTGGCGAGGCTGTCGTAGAGCAGACCGTGCAGGAAGACGACGATCGGCGGCTTGCCGTCGGTGGGCGGCAGCACCGGGTGCAGCCGCTGCAGGTGAATGTTGATCTCGGGCGTGCGGATCACGGACATGTCAGTCCTTCCCTGGAGCCTGCAACGACTCGACGACGAACTCGACGAGCTCGCCGACGGTGAGTGCCATGATCTCGCCGAGTTCACGCTCGGCGATGAAGGCGGCGAAGTTGATCGCGTCGCCGTAGCGGTCGCGGAGCTGACCGGAAAGCCCGACCAGGTCGATGCTTTCCAGCTCGAGGTCGTCGTGGAACTTGGTGTCCATGGTGATCTCGGCTTCGTCGAGGCCGTACTCCTCGAGCAGAATCTGCAGCATGCCAGTGATGTCCGCGAGCACCGAGCCCTCGTCCACTGTGCCGCCCACTGCACTGTCCAACATGGCCGGACTCGTCGTCTCGACACTCATTTTTCCTCCTCTTGATCGATTTCCTCAGCCCAGGCGACGACGTACTCGCGCCCCGGCGGATCACTGACGGTCCGGCTCTGGACCTGGTACTCCTGGCTCGCGGCACGGACGGTCATCAGCCCCGAGCCCACTGCCGCGACTTCGAAATTCTTCGGCTCGCCGCGCAAGCCCGTGCCGAGCAGCTTCGACACGGCCTCCTTCGCGGCCCAGAATCGGGTGAACCACAGCGATTCCGGCTCTCCGGCGGTCTTCGCGGCCGCCATCAGCAGGGCCCACTCGCCCTCGCCGAGCGCGGCGGCGAACGTCGAGTCGGTGCGCTCAGCGACTTCTTCGACGTCGATACCGCATCGGTGCCGCCGTGCCATGGCGACGCCGATCCCGCCGCGGTGGGCGATCGACACGGTGAGTTCCGGCAGTTCCCGGCCGAGCGCGCCCTCGACGGTCGGACGTCCGGCACGGTCGTTGCCGATCCTCAGCTCCGCCGGGAAGATGCCACCCGCACCGGCGTCCCACAGCAGGTGCCGCACGGCGTCCTTCGCCGCGATCCGGCCGAGCAGCCACTGCCGCCTGCCGCGCGGAGGATGGCGCTCGTACTGTTCGCGTTCGACGCCGACGAGCATGTTGCGCATGATCAGTTCGCGGGTGGCGAGGTCGGGCCACTGCTCGTGGACGAGCGTCCAGTCGCCGTTCTCCCTTGTGGACAGTGTGTTGTGCTCGGGTACGCGGTCGACGGCGCGGATCGTGGGGTTGCTGTCGAACCGGCGGTCGCGCCAGCCGCGGAACTCCGCCCACACCCGCCCCCCCAGCACCAGCTGCATCTCGGCTTCCAGCGATGAGTCGGTCACGGCCGTGATGCGCACCAGGCAGTCGAGCTTCTCCCCCGCGCCGGGATGCGGCCCGTGGAAGCGGATCTCGTCCATGCCGACCGGGAACACCGTGGTGCGATTGGGAAGCTGCGACATGATCCAGTAGCCGAGCACCTGGCCCACGTTGTCCAGCAACGCACCCGGGGCGGCAGGCGTGGTGATCACGCCGCGCACGTGGGTGTCGCCGACCGCGGTCAGCTCGGTGACACCTTGGAACTGCGGACCGTGGAACATCCAGCGCTCGGTGTAGAGCTGTTCCGCGGTCAGGCCCGGAACACGCTCGGCGTCGGCTGGGAACGACCACGGCACCGGAGGCGTTCCTGGGTACTCGGGAGCCAACTCGACGACAGCTTGCGAGTAGGTCCCGAGCGACGCGGTGACGCGGTTCGGTCCATTGGGGACAATCGTGACCGGGATGTCGGTCGACGGCGTCGCGGTGACCCACTGGTTGAGCCGGACATCGTGGACGGAGACCGCGTGGCGGCCCGGCGCGGACTGCTCGGCGAACGCCATCAGGTGGCCGATGACGGTCGTGGCCGGCACCACCGGCCAGCCGGCGGCAGGGTCGGCGCCCGGTGGTTGCTTGAAGAAACAATGGTCCAGCAGATAGGGCATCTCCTCGACCGACACGTGCAGGGTCGAGGTCAGCGCCGTCGGCGGCGCGAGAACCGTGGGGGCCGGACGAGTGGTCAGCATTTCCGACGCCAGCGCGGCCGTGTCCTTCAGCAAGGCGGAAAACTCGGCCGCCAGCGGGCTTCCACCGAGGACGTCCAAAGAGGACGTTCCGGCACCGGCGGCGACCGGTTGCCGCCGGCTCGCGCGGACGTCGGCGCGGGTGCGCTCACCGAGCGAGATCAGCCCGGAGCCCAGCTCCAGCCGCATCGGCCGGCGAACGGCCTTGCGACCGACGGCCTTACGGCTGGCAGTCTTCGGCAGCAGGGGTGCGACGTCGACCTCGGCGCCGTCAGCCCAGAGCGCGGTGACGACCCGGTGCAGCTGCGCGAGTCCGCCGCGATGGGCCGAGTGCGCCGCGACGACCAGGTGATCCTTGCCCTGCAGCGTGTCGCCCACGAGCGAACCGAGCTGGCCGGCCCCGAGCTGGATGAACGCGCGGAAGCCGTCGGCGTGCATCGCCTCGATCATCGGCCGGAACCGCACGGGTTCGAGCAGGTGCCGGACGAACAGCTCACGCACTTCTTCGGCGCTCGACGGGTATTCGGCCGTCGTGGTGGCCGACCACACCGGCAGCTTCGCGGGATGCAGTGTGTACGTCTCGGCCGCTTCGAGGATCGGGCCGAGATACGGTTCCAGCATGGGCGTGTGGAAGCCGGACTGGAAGGGCAGCACCTGCGAGATGATGGCCTGATCCCGGAAGAACCGGACGAGCTCGCCGATCGCCTCGGTCGGACCGCAGATCATCGACTGGTTGGGCGCGTTGTCGTGGGAGAGAACGACTTCGGTCTGGCCTTGAAGCGCTTCGGACACCCGTGAAGCGGCCGCGCCGATGACGGCGAACGCGAGCCCCGGCACCTTCAGCGCGTCCGGATCGAACGTGGACAGGAACGCGTCGACCTCGTCGGAGGCGTGGATTCCGGCGGCCGCCATCGCGGTCCACTCGCCCAGGCTGTGCCCGGCGAGCGCGTCCGGGATGACACCGAGCCTGCCCAACGCCGTGTCGAGCAGCCGGCCGAGTTCGAAGACGCCGGTGCCTTGACGTCCGATGTCTCCGATTTGGACGTCCCAATCAGACACCGTGGACACCCGCAGTCCGAAGTGCCGGGCGAGGTCGTCGGAGTCCTGCTCGAATTCGGCTTCCAGACCCGGGAACACGAACGCGAGCTTGCCGCCCCCAGGGCCGAGCAGCGGGTTCGGCGCGAACCAGATGTCGTTGCGGCCACGCCATCCCTTGCCCTTGGCCACCGCGCGGCGAGCCATTGCCAGCCGCTTCGGCGTCGGGTCGATGACGGCGAGTCGAGTGGGTCCGAAGGCGGGCTCACGTTCGTCGAGACTCGCCGCCAGCACCGCGGAGTCATCGGCGTCGAGCAGTGCGCCCAACGCGGCCGGGTCAGCCGCGGACAGCCGCAGCACTCGCTCGGCCTCGTGGACAACGGCCGGGGCACGAGTCGCCTGTTCCAGCACGACGTGTGCGTTGATCCCGCCGAACCCGAAAGCGTTGACGGCCGCGCGACGGACGGGCTGCGCGTCGGACGTCGTCCACGGCCGCGCGGTGTCGACCGGGGTGAATCGGGTCAGCGCCAGCGCCGGGTTGGGGTCTTCGCAGTGCAGGGTCGGTGGCAGGACGCCGTGGTGGACGGCGAGCGCGGCCTTGATCAACCCAGCCACCCCGGCAGCCGGCATGGTGTGGCCGATCATCGACTTCACCGAGCCGATCACGGCCGTCGAGTCGGCTGAAGGCGGACCGAACACCTCGGCGATGGTGGCCAGTTCGGCGTTGTCCCCGGCCGGGGTCGCGGTGCCGTGCGCTTCGAGCAGGCCGATCGACTCGGGCTCTGCCGGGTCTAGCCCGGCTGCCTCCCAGGCCTGGCGGACCGCGCGGACCTGCCCGCCGGAGTCGGGGTTGAGCAGGCCGGCCGCCTTGCCGTCGCTGGCGACGCCGGTCCCGGTGATCACGGCGTAGATCCGGTCGCCGTCGCGTTCGGCGTCGGCCAGCCGCTTCAGCACGACCACGCCGGTACCTTCGCCGATGAGCACACCGTCGGCGTCGCGGTGGAACGGGCGGATCTGCTGGCTCTTCGACAAGGCGCCGAGCTGCGTGAACACGCTCCAGAACGTGATGTCGTGGCAGTGGTGCACTCCCCCGGCGAGGACGACGTCACAGCGTCCCGTAGCGAGTTCGCGCATCGCATGGTCGACGGCCACCAGCGACGACGCGCACGCGGCGTCCACTGTGTACGCCGGACCCCGCAGGTCCAGCCGGTTCGCGAGCCGGGATGCCGCCAGGTTCGGTACCAGGCCGATCGCCGACTCCGGCGCTTCGGGACCGAGCTCGTCGGTGAACGCCTGGCGCACCTGCTCCAGCCGCTCGTCGTCGAGTTCGGGCATCAGCTCGCCGAGGGTTCGGACCAGCTGGCTCGCCGTCCGCACGCGCTGGTCGAGCCGCACCAGACCCGGAGTGAGATAGCCGCCCCGACCGAGGATCACGCCGACGCGGTGTCGATCGACGGGCAACCGCTCGGGCCCGCCGGCGTCGTCGAGCGCCTGTGCCGCCACTCGCAGCGCGATGAGCTGGTCGGGTTCGGTCGAGGGCACCGAGTTCGGCATGATCCCGAACCCGGTGACGTCCACTTCGGCCAGTTCGTCGACAAAACCGCCGCGCTTGCAGTACAACCGGTCGGCCCGCGGCGCTTCGGAAGGCGCGTAGTGACTCTCGTCCCACCGTCCGGGTGGGACGTCCGTGATCGCGTCGAACCCGCCGACGAGGTTGCGCCAGTACGCGTCGAGGTCCGGCGAGCCGGGGAACAGCACCGACATGCCGACGATCGCGACCGGGGTCACCGGGCTCACTGGAGTCACCATCACCAACCTGACGCCGTGTAGACAACCGCGCCGGTGTCACCGGGATTGTCGGGACCCCAGGCCAACTCCCGCAAGAGACTCAGCACGCCTTCTTCGGGATCGATGAGCTCGATCCCGCGCTGGGCGTAGTTCCGCATCAGCTCGGGCGTGACCATGCCGTTGTTGGTCCCGGTCGGTGCCCACGGTCCCCAGTGGACGGTCAGCCCGCGGCGTCCGTCCACATCGGCCCACCGGCTGCCCAGCGTCTCCAACGCGTCGTTCGCCGAGGCGTAGTCCGATTGGCCGCGGTTGCCGAGCGTCGCGGCGATACTGCCGAACAGGACCGCGAAACCTGGCCCCTGCGGCAAATCGCCGGCCGCGTCGAGCAGGGCCCGCGCACCGTCCACCTTCGTCGAGAACACCCGGCTGAACGAAGCCTGCGTCTTCTCCGCGATCAGCTTGTCCTCGATCACACCGGCGGCGTAGACGACACCGTCGAGCCTGCCGTACTCGGCGTGGATCTCTTTCACCGCGCCATGGACGGCTTCGGTGTCGAGCATGTCGACGGAGTGGTACCGGACCGTGCTGCCCAGTTCGGTCAGCCGCCGAACGGTGTCGCGCACCTCTCGGCGGGCTTCGATCTCACCGATGGTCCGCTCGATTTCGGCCGGGACGCGCTGCCCGCCGGCGATCAGCGCGGTCCGGAGTTCGGCGGACGTCCCCGCCGCGGCGATGGCCGGTTCCTCTTCTTCCGCAGGCAGCGATGTGCGACCGAACAGCTCCAGCCGGCACCGGCTCGCCGCCGCCAGCGACGTCGCGAACCGGGCCGTGATGCCCTTGGCGCCGCCGACGAGCAGCACGACCGAGTCTCGGTCCAGTCCGATCGCGGCGGCCTCGGCAGCACCGTCACCGGCAGGACCGGCGCCCGTGCTTCCCAGCAGTCCGAGCCCTTCGGCCTCCATGCGGAGACCTGTGCGCTCCTCCCCTCTGCGCAGGACGACGGGCTCACGATCCACATCGGACAGTTCGGCGATCAGTCCGTCCGCGACGACTTCGGGCGCGGTACCCGGTTCGTGCTCGACAAGCCGGGCAATGGTGTCCGGGTATTCCCGCGAAACCGAACGGAAGAAGCCACGCATCCCCTCGACCGGACCGTTCGCGATGACCCACCGCGGAGACGCGGCGAGCGCGACCTGATAGACACCGAACGCATCGGGGAGGACGGGCTCGCTGTCGGCGGCCGGAAGGTGGAAGACGCCGTCGAGCCCGCCGTCCGGGATCTCGAGCGAGGTGACCACCTCAACCCCATGCGCGCCGAGTTTCGCAGTCAGGACGTCGGCGAGCACCCCGGCGCCGAGGACGAGGAACCGCCGCCCGGACAGTTCACCCTCGCTCAGCCCGGCTCGCGAAAGCGCGAACTCCTTCATGACCAGGCGCTTCGGCGCCACGATGACCGGCTCGTGACCGTCCACGGAAGACTTCACCGGTTCGGGAGCCGCCGCGATCTGGGCCGGTGCGCCGGCGATGAGCGCGGTGATCCCGGCCGCGGTCCGCGCCTTGGCGAGCTCCTCGGTGTCGCCGTCGAGCGGGAGGTTGAGCCGGGTGGCGAGCTCACCGGCGATCTCGGCCCGCTTGATCGAGTCGACACTCAAATCCGCTTCCAGGTCAAGATCCGGCTCGATCATGTCCACCGGATACCCGGTCCGCTCCCCGATCACCTGGAGGACGACGGCCAGTACCGAAGCTGCAGGCAACGGCGTCGCGGAAGTCGTTACCGCGACCGACACGGCCGCGGTGACCGGTGCCGCGGCAGCGTCGGTGACACGACCGACCACCAGCGCGGTGATACTCGCGGCGGTCCGGGCCTTGGCCAGCAGTTCGACCTCTTCGTCCCCGGCAGCCGGGAGGTTCAGCCGGGTGGCGAGCTCACCGGCGATCTCCGCGCGCTTGATCGAGTCGACACTCAAATCCGCTTCCAGGTCAAGATCCGGCTCGATCATGTCCACCGGATACCCGGTCCGCTCCCCGATCACCGCGAGCACCACCGCCAACACCGAAGCACCGGTCACCGCCGGAGCCGCCACGGGCGCGGCAGCGGCGACGACGGCCGTCACCGGCTGGACAACACGCGCGGGGGCCAGCTCCTGCGTGAACGTGACCGGCGCGGCCATCGGCCGCGCGGCGGGGTCGGCACCGAGGTAGCCGAGCAGAACGTCGCGCTGGGCGGAAATCATTTCCCGGCTGGTGCGCAGGAAGTCGGCGACCAGCGCCTCGGCGGGCGAGGAAGCCTGTCCAGGGTGTCCGGCGGTCACGAGCGGCTCCGAAATTCGTTGGGCGGGATGCAGGGCAGCAGCGGGGATGGCACCGTCGGCGGTGCGGACGAGGTGGCCGTCGACAGTCCAGCCGGGACGGACACGACGGGTGGCCCGAGCCGGGTCGACCGCGTCCCGGCCGCCGAACAGCCAGCCGGTGCGGACCTCGGCCCCGGTGACCGCCAGTCGGCCCAACGCCGCGAGGAACCCGGACAGCCCCGCGCGACGAGGTCCCTCGAACGCGACAGTCCGATGTGGACGTCCTTCGAGGACCGCCGACACCAACTTGGTCAGTACCGTACCCGGACCGGCCTCGACGAACACGCGCGCACCGGCGGCGTACATCGCTTCGATCTGTTCGGCGAACTTGACCGGCGAACCGATTTGCGCGGCGAGTTCGGCCCGGATCAGCGCCGGTTCGGTCGGATAGGGCCCGGCGGTGCGGTTGGACCACACGGGAAGTTCCGGTTCGGTGACGGACACCGTGTCGAGCACAGCCGCGAACGCGTCACCAGCGTCTGCCACGAGCGGGCTGTGGAAGGCGCAGGCAACCGGAATCCGCTTGGCGCTCAGCCCCGCCGAGCGAAGACTGTCCACAGCAGACTCCACAGCGGCGGTCGGGCCCGAGATGACTGTCTGTTTCGGCGAGTTGCTGTTGGCGATGACGACCGTATCCGGCAGTCCCACGGCTTCGATCTCGGCTCGCCCGGCGGAAACCGCGGCCATCGTGCCGGGATCGCCGTCGCCCGTGGCACCAAGGATCGCGTCGGCTCGGGCGCCGCTGCAGCGCAGGAGGGTTTCCGCGTCCAGCGCTCCGGCCGCGGCCAACGCCGTCAACTCGCCGTAGCTGTGCCCGGCGACCATCGCGGGCCGTACCCCGGCCTTGGCCAGCAGGACGTTCGCGGCCATGCCGACGATGCCCAGCGCGGGCTGCGCCGCGGTGGTGTCGGTGATCCTGGCCAGCTGCTCACGTCGGCCGGCTTCGCTGAAGGCCAGCGGCGGGAACAATGTCCCGGCGACGTCGCCGCCGATCCGCAGGAGCCGCTGGAGTTCGGGGAACGCCACGAACAGCTCGGCGAACATGCCCGGCCGCTGGCTTCCCTGTCCAGGGAAGAGCAGCGCGACATCGCCGGTCTCCTCGGCGGCACCGGCAAGATAGACACCGTCGGCGGACTCGCCGGCGATTGCCTTGCGCAGCAGCCCGGCCAATTCGTCCACACTGGACGACACCAGCGCGATTCGCGTCGCGGCGCCGCGGGCGGCGTCCAGCTCGGCGCGGCGGGAAGCACCGAGCGCGAGGTCACGCAAGCGCCACGGCTCGTACTTGCCCGGATCCGCCTCGGCCAACGCCAGCAGCTCGCCGGCCACCTTGGCGGCCCCGGCCTGGTCCGCGCCACGGAAGGTGAACAGCTCCGCGGGCCACTCGTCGGAGGTGTGCGCGGGCGGCGCACCTCCGTCGTAGGCGCGGAGCACGACGTGGAAGTTGGTGCCGCCGAACCCGAACGCGCTGACGCCGGCAACGCGATCCGCGGGCGCGGTGGCCCACGGCCGGGCTTCCGCGTTGAACGTGAACGGGCTGCTCTCGACGTCCCAAGCCGGGTTCGGCTGCTGCAGGTGCAGGGTCGGCGGTTTGACTCCGGTGTACAGCGCGAGCGTGGTCTTGATCAGCCCGGCGAGCCCCGCCGCGCACTTCGTGTGGCCGATCTGCGACTTCACCGAACCGATCGCGCAGGTCCCGGCCTCGGCCCCGGCTTCGACGAACATCTTGGTCAGGGTCGCCAGCTCGGTCCGGTCGCCGACCACGGTTCCGGTGCCGTGCGCCTCGACGAGTCCGACCTCGGCGGGCGAGATCCCCGCGTTCGCATACGCCCTGGTCAACGCGTTGTGCTGCCCCTCGGGCCGCGGCGCGGTGAGCCCGAGCCCACGGCCGTCGCTGGCGCTGCCGACACCCTTGATGACGGCGTAGACCCGGTCCCCGTCGCGTTCGGCGTCGGCCAGCCGCTTGAGCGCGACGCAGCCGACACCCTCGCCCAGCGCGATGCCGTCCGCGGTGGCGTCGAAGGTCGCCGAGCGACCCGTCGGGGAAAGGGCGTGCACTGAGGAAAACAGCAGGTAGTCGTTGATGCCGTTGTGCAGGTCGGCGCCGCCACAGAGGACGAGGTCGCTCGTGCCCGCCGTGAGTTCCTTGCACGCGACGTCGACCGCGGTCAGCGAGGACGCGCACGCGGCGTCGACGGTGTAGTTCGCGCCGCCGAGGTCGAGCCGGTTCGCGACCCGGCCGGCGATCACGTTCGCCAGGACCCCGGGGAACGAGTCCTCGGTGAGCTTCGGCAGCTGGGCGTCCAGCGCGGGCGGGATCTCGCCGACATAGGACGGCAGCACCGTGCGCAGGGTCATCGCGTTGGACAGATCGCTGCCCGCCTCCGCGCCGAACACCACCGACGTCTTCGAGCGGTCGAACGGGCGCTCGCCGTATCCGGCGTCGACGAGCGCGCGGTGCGCGGCTTCGAGCGCGAGCAGCTGGACCGGTTCGATGCTCGCCAGCGACGCGGGCGGGATGCCGTAGCGCAGCGGGTCGAACCCGATCTCCGGCAGGAACCCGCCCCAGCGCGAAGAAGTCCGGTGAAGCTCGCCGTCCGCGCTGTAGTACAGCGACTGGTCCCAGCGCTCCGCGGGCACCTCTGTCACGGCGTCCACTCCGGACAGGATGTTCGCCCAGAACGTACTCAGATTCGGCGCCTTCGGGAACATACAGGCCATCCCGACGATGGCGATGTCCAGCGGCTCCGGGGTCGAACGGGGTTCTGGCACGGCCAAGCCGAGTTCCGCGACGCGTGTCGCCAGGAAGTCCTGCGCGCCCGTTCCGACGGACTCGTGCAACGCGGCGATGGTGGTAACGGCGGACCGCAGGACGGCGACCTCGCCGGCCATGAACATGCCTTCGGCCAGCTGGCGGTCTTCGCCGACGCCGAGGAGGTCGTCCCCGACTCGTTCGATTCCCTTGCTGGCCAGGCGAAGCCGTCCGACGTTGAGCTGTTCGAGCTCCTCCCACGCCTCCCGGCCCGGCACTTCGCGGGCGGCGAGGTCGGCCTTGATGGCCTGGTACTCGGTGGTGAACGGGCTCCGCACGCAGCGGGTCGCGTGGCCGGGCGCGGTTTCGAGCAGGTCGGTGTGCGCGGCTTCGAGCACCTGACGCTGGAACAGCGGAAGCACCGCGCCGGCGCCGACGGCTTCCTCGGTGAACAAGTAGGCCGTGCCCATGAGCACGCCGACGGCGGCACCACGCGCGTTCAGCGGTGCCGACAACGCGGCGACCATCGCGGCGGACCGCTCATCGTGGATGCCGCCGGCGAAGAACACCTGGAGTCCGGCGGCGTCTCCACCCTCGGCGAAGAAGTCGTCGAGGACGCCGAGTTGGGCCTCCCACAGCGGGAAACTGTTACGGGGACCGACATGGCCGCCGCATTCGGAGCCTTCGAAGATGAACTTGCGCGCGCCGGCCGCGAGGAACTGCTTGAGCAGCCCTGGCGACGGGACATGCAGGAACGTCGAGATGCCGACCTCTTCGAGCGCGGCGGCCTGCGCCGGACGGCCGCCGGCGATGATCGCGTGCGAGGGCCGGATCTCCCGGATGATCGCCAGCTGGGCGGCCTTGATCTCGTCGGCCGCGAAGCCCAAGACACCTACACCCCACGGCGCGTCGCCGAGCGCGTCCCGGGTCTGTTCGAGGAGCGTGCGGGTCTGCGCGGGGCCGGACAGCGCGAGCGCGAGGAACGGCAGCCCGCCACCGCCCGCTACGGCGGTGGCGAACGCGGCCTGGTCGCTGACGCGGGTCATCGGGCCCTGCGCCACCGGGAACGTGGTGCCCAACGCCCGGCTGCCGGCGGTATCCGGGCCGAGCACGGGGACGGTGGCCGCGAGAGCTTCGGTCACGGCGTCCCGCACTCCGCGGACAGCGGCGCCGACCGTTCCCCAGCGCCGCTCGAAGCGGGCCGCGAGGAAACCGTCCTGTCCGATCGGGAGCGCCTGGTCTGGACCACGTGCCGGACCTCGACGCTGGAGCACCCGAAGCCCTTGCACCACGGCCGTTTCCGACCCGTCGAGCCCAGCGAGAGCGGCAGCGTATTCGGGCGGCGTCTCCGAGTCGGCCAGCAGCGCGAGCTGGGTGTCGAGGACGACTCCGGCCGCCCCGCCGGCAACCGCGGCGGCAGCCGTGTGGGGACCAGCCCCGCCGCACACCCACACCGGCAGCGCGAGAGTGTCATCGGCGAGTAACTGCTGGAGCAACACGAACGAGCTGAGGTCGCCCACCTGGCCGCCTGCTTCATGACCACGCGCAACCAAGCCCTGCGCCCCGGACGCGGCGGCCGACAACGCCTGCGCCCAGCTCGTCACCTCGGCGAGCACTCGCCGACCGGGGAAATCGGCGGCGGACAGCGACGAATCAGCCGTCAAGATCACTGTGTGTGCCGACGGCGGGAGATCTTCCGCCGGGGAGAGCGGGAGGTCGGTAAGACGCACACCGAAGCCGTCCGACGCCCATTCCGCGGCTTTGACCAGCTCTTCTCTGGCCTTGCGGCCACCGCCGGTGAGGTCGAGAACACCCAGCCCGCCGGCGTGGGCGGCCGCCGCGACAAGGCGTGCCGATGGCACGCCAAACGGACTGACTGCGATCACCAGCTCGGCGCGGACCCGCACGCCGTCGGAGCCGGTGCGGCCATTGGTGCCACTAGTTGACCCACGCAAGAGGAACCCCCGGATTCACGGATGAGTGAACATGGTGACGGGGTGTACTTAAGCGTGCTATGGCGGCCGCGTCAATGACCTGACCGGATTTAGTAGTGGTACGACCACCAAATTTTCTGGTCGAATACGAGTGGGGCCTCAAGTCAGCTCGCCCATTTGCCTGTGATAATGACCAGGCGGACCAGCCAAACCCCGTGGTCCGCTGGGTCTTCCTGGTCATCCACCAGGCGACGCGCGGTATTTGCGTAGAATTTACAAGAGGCGAAAGGCAGATTGCGGCGGTTGCCCAATCCGGTCCTGCCGGTGCGCGACAAGCGATGATAAACGCTCGTAGGCGCCTTCCAAGTGAACAAGAAAAGACACGTGTTTCTTTTGTCTCCGGGCCGTTAATCGACAGTTAACGACCCATTTCTCGGCCGACCCACGACGCCACGAAAACCGGTGACCCCGGTCACCGGCACAACGCCACACACTGTGGACAGCGTCGTCCTGGGATTTGGCAAACCTCCACCTTCACCTTCTGCCCCCAGAAAGCTCAAGGCGGGAGCATATCCGGCTCGGTCGCGAAAATCCACAAAGTGAGAGATTCACCAACCCAACAAGCGGATCTCATGATCGCGGCTACCCGCACACCTTGGTCAGCAGCTCGATATTGTGGCCGTCAGGGTCGGCGAAGTAGCAGCCGCGACCGCCGAAGTTGCGGTTGACCTCGCCGGCCCGCTCGTGACCGGGGTCGGCGAAGTACGCGATCCCCGCCGCCCGGATCCGCGCGAACGCGGCGTCGAAATCGGCGTCCCCCACCAGGAAGGCGTAGTGCTGGGAACGGACTTCGGCGGAATCGAGATAGTCGAGCGTGACTCCGTTGTCCAGCCGGACCGGCACGAAGACCCCGGTCTGCGCGCCGACCGGCAGCCCGAGGATGCCGGCGAGGAACCCCGCGGCCGCCTGCTTGTCGCGGACCCGGACGATGGTGTGGTTCAGCTCGATGCTCATCGCGCACCCGCGATCGGGCTGAGCTGCACTCCGGCAAGCGCCCACCGCTCTCCGTCGCGGACGAAGATCTGGGTGACCCGGAAGCGACCTTCGGTGGGGCGACCCTGATATTCGGCGCGCAGGTTATGGATCCCGATCGCGACGGCTGCGGCGCCGTAGTCGCGCACCGAGGCGTCGTGCCAGTCGGCGGACCTCGTGACGAGGTCACCGCCGCGGTAGCGGTCGAGCCACTGCTGCTTGTCGAGGACGAACCCGAGGGGGCCGACGAGGATGAAGTCCGGGGTCGTCATTGCGTCGAGCGCGATGGCGTCACCGGCGGCCTCTGCTTCCGCCCAGCGTCGGCCGAGGTCGAGAACTTGGTCTGCGGTCGTGG
Source organism: Amycolatopsis sp. (assembly GCF_025464955.1). Lineage (GTDB taxonomy): Bacteria > Actinomycetota > Actinomycetes > Mycobacteriales > Pseudonocardiaceae > Amycolatopsis. Next base: position 73,778 of record NZ_JAODNM010000131.1, read on the forward strand.
TCATGTTTCCTCCCAGCGTTCGGCTTGCCGACAACGTTAGATATCTAACCATTAGATGTCAAACAGTTAGACGGCTACGCTACGCTCACATACATGTCCCGACCGCTCCACACACCGATCGGCGTGGTGCTCGCGCAGACGACGAAGCTCATCAGCCGCGCCTTCGACGACGCACTCGTCGCGGCGGGCGGATCACGGGCGAGCTGGCTGGTCCTGCTTGCACTGAAGACGCGGAAGCCGGCCAACCAGCGTGAACTGGCCGAGGAGGTGGGGATCCAGGGCGCGACACTGACCCACCACCTCAACGCTATGGAGGCCGACGGGGTGATCACCCGCAAACGCGACCCCGACAACCGGCGCATTCACCAGGTCGAGCTCACCGAGCACGGCGAAACCCTGTTCCTGCACCTTGCGAAAGCAGCCCAAGCCCACGACCGGCGCCTGCGCACCGGCTTCACCGACGCTGAGATCGCCGCACTCGGCTCCCACCTGGACCGCCTGGCCCGCAACATCACCGACGGCCGCTGACGCGATCTGTGGACACGAGAATGCGATCTGCGTACGCCGGGCTCAAGACTGGCGGACGGTGATTCCGCGAAGGTAGGCCGCCTGGCCGACGTGCTGGAGGTCGTCGCTGATGACGCTGACAAGCCGGACGCCGAGGGTCACCGGCGGGTCCCAGGCGTCGTCGACTACGCGGTCGAGGTCTGGACCACTGAGCCCGGCCAGGTACTTCTTCGTGCGCTCGCACACGGCGTCGTGGTACCCCATCAGCACGTTGACCGACTTGACGTGTACCCCCGCGACGTCCTCGGCACTCTGCCCGTACCCCGTCTCGGCCTCTCCGAACGGCAGGTCGAAACGGTCGCTCCAGCCGTCGGCCGTCCACACCTGCTCGGTGCCGGCGACATCGGCGACGTGGTCGTCCTGCACCCGCGTCAGATGCCAGACGAGCCACACGATCGAGTTCGAGCCGGGGTCGGGGCGCCACGACAACTGCTCCGGCGTCAGCCCTTCGACCGCGCTGTGAACCTCTTCGCGCACCCTCTCGAAAGCGTCGGCCAACAGGTCGGCGACGTTCATCCCGGACTCCCTTCGCTGGATTTGCAACCAGTCTATGAGCAGGCGCCGCACCCCGCCGGAGGCCAGTGGTCGTCGGCGGCCCGGTCGATGATCGCGTTCGCGCGGTGGACGTCGGCGACGAGGCCGCCGGGCTCACGCCACGCCGAATCCCGGCCGACACCGCGCGACCGACGGCCGGCCACCTGACACCCGCGGCACCACATCGACCGCTCGCAGGTGCGCGGTATCTCGAGGGTCAACTCGACGCGCGGGTGCCGAACCGGATACATGACGTCGCTGCACCTGGGCACCAGCCATTCGATGGCGGGATCGGCGAGATCGGCCTTCAGGTACTGGTGGATCTGCCCGTTCTCGACCCACCACCGAACGGTGTAATCAGCATCCTCGGCCATGTTGTCCTCCCTGCGTCGAAAGTGGTGGTGCACCGGCGGTGCCATTTGGTGCCGAGCGGAACACGTCACTATCGGTCCCGGTACTACCCGGCACAAGTCACCTTTCGAGGGAATGCTTTGACCACGCAGTGTGTGCTTAGGTGTGGCACATGGCTGGCACCACTCCCAAAGCACGCGCGATCGGCGCAGAACTCCGACGCGCACGCGAGGACGCCGGGCTGAGCGCCCGTCAGCTCGCGATCAAACTCGGCGTCGCGCACACGACAGTCGGCCGCTGGGAATCCGGCGAACGGGGACCGCGACCGACTGACGTCGCCACGGTCTTGACCGCACTGGGCGCGTCCAACGCGCTCCGCGAAGAGCTCGTAGAGCTGTCTCGCGACTCCGACGGACGCCACTGGGTCGCGTCGGGCCTACCCGAGCAACAACGCCAACTCGCAGCACTCCTGGAGCTGGAACGCGACGCGAACCGGATCGTGAACGTCTCGCCGCTGCTGATCCCCGGCCTGCTGCAAACCTCCGGCTACGCCCGAGCGATCATCGGCGCTGGCGGCGTCCCCGCCGACCAGGTCGAGACTCGAGTCGCAGTCCGCATTGGACGGCGTGACGTGATCATGCGACGCAACCCGGCGGTTTTGCTCGCGATCATCGATGAAAGCGCGCTCCGAAGGAATGTCGGTGGCCCGGCCGTGATGGTGGATCAGCTTCGAGCCCTGGACGAGGCCAGCCGTTGGGGCAACGTCGAAGTACGGATCGTTCCGGTCGATGCGGGATGGCATCCGGCACTCGAAGGTCCATTCGTGTTGATCGAACTCGCCGACAGATCTCCGGTCGTCCAGATCGAAAACCGGAGGTCGGCGCTGTTCTTCCACGAACCGGTCGACGTGGAGGCTTATCAGCAAGCGATCAAGTCGGTGTTAAATGTGGCGTTGAGCCCTGCCGATTCACGAGGACTCATCGCCGACGTCGTCAAGCAACTGGAGACAACACCATGAAGCTGGCTCAGGATCCCGATGGCTGGCGTAAGTCCAGCCGGTCGCAGAACACATCGGACTGTGTCGAGGTGGCTCTCGGCGCCAAGGTCGGCGTCCGCGACACCAAGGACCGCACCACCGGCCACCTGAACGTCGCGCCCGACGCCTGGTCCGCCTTCCTGACCACGGTGACCCGGTAGGTCCGGACACATCGGAAGCCCCCGGCGACTTGTGGACACCGGGGGCTTCGTCATGGGTGGCACCGGGTGGTACCTGCGCGAACACCGTCGGTGTCCGGATTTTCCCGTTCGGTTCGGAAAGCGCCATTCCCACTCGAGCGATCTACGATCTCTCCGTGGACCTGCCTGTGATGCCGCCGGTGAAGCCGATGCTCGCCAAAGCCGTGCACGAGGTGCCCCGCGCGCCCGGCCTGACCTATGAGCCGAAGTGGGACGGGTTCCGCTGCATCGTGTTCCGCGACGGCGACGAGCTCGAGCTCGGGTCCCGCAACGACAGGCCGCTGACGCGGTACTTCCCCGAGCTGGTCGAGCTGCTGGCCGCGGCACTGCCCCCGCGCTGCGTGGTCGACGGCGAGATCGTGGTCGTCACCGATGACGGACTGGACTTCGACACGCTGCAGAACCGCCTCCATCCCGCCGCATCGCGGGTGAAAAAGCTGGCCGCGGAGACGCCTGCGAGCTTCGTCGCGTTCGACCTGCTGGCCCTCGGCGATCGCGATCTGACCGGCGAGACGTTCCTCGAACGACGTCGACTGCTCGAAGGCATTCTCGACCGGTCCCCCGGACGCGTCCACCTGACGCCCGTCACCGACGACCCCGACGTCGCCCAGGACTGGTTCACGCGGTTCGAAGGCGCCGGGTTCGACGGCGTGATGGCGAAGGCGTCGAATCTGCCCTACCAGCAGGACAAACGCTCGATGTGGAAGGTCAAGCACGAGCGCACGGCCGACTGCGTGGTAGCGGGCTTCCGGTGGCACAAGGATGGCGAGGGCGTCGGCTCGATGCTGCTGGGCCTCTACGACGACAACGGCACGCTGCACCACGTCGGCGTCGCGTCGAGCTTCACGGCCGTGCGCCGCAAGGAGCTGGTCACCGAGCTCGCCCCGCTGCGCGAAAACGCGCTCGCCGAGCATCCTTGGCGAGCGTGGGCCGAGGCCCAGGACGACTCCGGCGGCCGCATGCCGGGCGGGCAGAGCCGCTGGACCGGCGGCAAGGACCTGTCGTGGGAACCGCTGCGGACCGAACTCGTGGCGGAGGTCCGCTACGAGCACGTCATGGCCGGCCGTTTCCGCCACGGCGGCCGGCTCGTGCGGTTCCGGGCGGACAGGCTCCCCGAGTCGTGCACCTATGCCCAACTCGACGAGGTCGCGCCGGCCGAGCTGGGGACGCTGTTCGGCGAGGTCACGCCGTGAGCGAGTCGATCACGATCGACGTCGACGGCACCGAAGTGACGGTCTCGAGCCCCGACAAGGTCTTCTTCCCCGAACGGGGTGAGACCAAGCTCGACCTGATCCGCTACTACCAGGCCGTCGCCGGGCCGCTGCTCGCGACGACCCGCGGCCGCCCGCTGATGCTGGAGCGCTATCCGACGGGCGCTGGTGGCAAGTCGTTCTTCCAGAAACGCGTGCCGAAGAACGCGCCTGCCTGGCTCACCACGACCGAGGTCTCCACGCCGAACGGCACCACGAGCGACGCGCTGGTCGCGGCCGACATCGCGCACATCATCTGGGGCGTCAACCTCGGCTGCCTCGGGTTCCACGTCTGGCCGATCCACGCCGAGACCCCCGGGGTCACCGACGAGCTGCGCATCGACCTCGACCCCTCGCCCGGCGTCGGCTTCGCGCAGATCCAGGAAGCCGCCGTGCTGACCAGGGAATTGTTCGACGAGCTCGGCATCGAAGCGCACTTGAAGACGTCGGGCTCGCGGGGTCTGCACATCTATGTCGCGCTGCTGCCGCAGTGGGACAGCTACGAGGTCCGAGCCGCCGCTGTAGCGCTGGCGAGGGAGCTCGAACGCCGTCATCCCGACCTCATCACCGCGCAGTGGTGGAAGGAGGAGCGCGGCGCACGCGTGTTCGTCGACTTCAACCAGAACGCCCCGCACAAGACCGTGTTCGGCGCCTGGTGCGCGCGGCCGCGGGTCGGCGGGCAGGTGTCGACACCGATCGGCTGGGACGAGCTGGCGACCGTCGAGCCGGACACCCTGACCATCGCGACCGTGCCCGCCCGCGTCGCCGAGCTGGGCGACCCGTGGGCCGACGTCGTGAGCCGGCCGCAGTCGATCGAACCGCTGCTGGCCCGCTCGCGGGCCGACATGGCGGCCGGGTTGATGGACGCCCCTTGGCCGCCGGTGTATCCGAAGCAGCCGAACGAACCCCCGCGCGTCGCGCCCAGCCGCGCCCGCAACCAGTCGTAGGGCACGTGGCGAAGCAGCAACTGGACGCGGTGGTCGTCGGAGCCGGGCCGAACGGCCTTGCCGCGGCCGTGATCCTCGCGCGGGCCGGGCTCGACGTCGAGGTGCGCGAGGCCGCCGACACGCCCGGGGGCGGCACGCGCACCGAGGAGACGCTGCCCGGGTTCCACTTCGACACGTGCTCGTCGGCTCACCCGATGGGCCTGGCGTCGCCGTTCTTCCGAGCGTTCGACCTGGCTGCGAACGGGGTCGACATGCTGCAGCCCGAGGTCGCGTACGCGCATCCGCTGGACGGCGGCCGGGCCGGGGTGGCCTGGCGCGACCTCGATCGGACGGCCGACGGGCTCGGTGCGGACGGGCGTGCCTGGCGAGGGCTGTTCGAGCCGCTGATGCGGCAATGGCCGGGCGTGGTCGGGGCGGCGATGTCCGATCTGCGCCGGATCCCCGCCGACCCGCTGTCGGCGTATGCGCTGGGACGACGTCTGCTAGAACTGGCGACTCCGTTGCGGGACCTGCGTTTCCGCGGCGACGCGGCGCCCGCGATGCTCGCCGGAATCGGCGCGCACGCGATCCTGCCGCCGCGCGGCCCGATCACCGCCGGGGTCAGCCTCCTGTTGGGCGGGCTCGCGCACGCCGTCGGCTGGCCGCTGGTCCGCGGTGGCAGCCAGGCGATCGCGGACGCGCTCGTCGCCGACCTCCTGGCGCACGGCGGCCGCCTGATCACCGGGCACCGCGTGGACTCGCTGTCCGAGCTGCCGTCCGCCCGCGCGACGCTGCTCGACGTCACACCGGCCGGCTTGCTGCGACTCGCGGAAGGCAGGCTGCCGACACGCTACGCGCGGTGGCTGCGGGCTTTCCGCTACGGCAACGCGGCGTGCACCGTCAGCTTCGCGCTGTCCGGCCCGGTGCCGTGGGCGGCCGAGGGATGCGCGTCGGCCGGGACACTGCACCTGGCCGGGTCGTGGGAGGAAACCGTTGCGGTGGAACGGGAAGTGGCCGCGGGACGGCATCCGGAGCGGCCGTACGTGCTCGTGTCGCAGCCCAGCGTGGTCGACCCGAGCCGAACGCCTCCGGGGAAGCACGCGCTTTCGGTGTACACGCATGTCCCGGCCGGTTCGCCGGTGGACGTCAGCGACGCCGTGGCGGCGCAGATCGAGCGATTCGCCCCGGGCTTCGGCGACCTCGTCGAAGCGCGGCACGTGCTGACGGCAGCGCAACTGGAGGCACACAACGCGAACTACGTCGGCGGGGACATCGCGGCGGGCGCGGTGACGCCGTGGCAGACCGTCATGCGGCCTGTCCCGCAATGGAACCCTTACGCCACGCCGATTCCGGGCGTCTACCTGTGCTCGTCGTCCACCCCGCCGGGGCCTGGCGTCCACGGCATGGCCGGGCTCCACGCCGCCCGCCACGCCCTGCGTACCCGCTTCGGCATCCGTACCGACCCGCTGGGCACTTTTCCACAAAAGCGCCCTGGTTGAGTGGGTACTCCCTTGCTGATCCGACGGCTGACCCCGCCCACGAACCTCGAGAACCTCACCAGTCACACCAACACCACCCCGACACCACAACCAGCCGCCGAGCGGTGGCCTTGAGCGTTCAACCACCGCAACTCGACGGCGAGTTGCGGTCTCTTAGTTTCTGAGAGACCGCACAAAAGCGCAAAAGTGCGACGCTGGGGACGTCAGAGATCGGCGAGGAGGAGGCCGCTGCGGGGCTTGGGGGTGAAGTAGGTCGCCTTGCGGGGCATGCGTTTCCCGGCGTCGTGCACAGCCAGCACGTCGTCGAACGGGACGGGCGCGAGCAGGATGACAGCGTCAGCAGCATCGCCGACAGCCTGGCCGCCCGGAAGCGCGCGCAGCGAAGGGCCGTCGGGGTCGACACCGAGTGCCTGTTTGACCAGAACCTGTTCCACGACACCGTGATCGATGACCGGACCGCGCTCCGCGGACTCCGGCAGCAACACGCGCACAGCGTCGTTCCCGGCCACTACGACGACTTCACCCTTCGCGGCCAAGTCCCGGGGCGTCGACGGACGCACGTCGAGGCCGATCGCGCGCCATCGCCGCGCCATCTCGTCCAGGCTCAGCCCGGTGCCGCTCAGCACGCGGTTGATCGACCCGATCCGCAGACCTGGCCCGCCCGTGACCAGCGCCAACAGCGAGCCGTGGCCGGCCGCGGCGGCGGCCGCGACCCGGTGGTTCCCGTCCGCGACCAGCAGTGGCTGTTCCTGTGCCACCGCGAGGATCTCGTCCTGGCGCGCTCCAGCGCCGAGCAGCCACATCCGGTGCCGCCGTCCGCCGGAATCGAGCGTCGACACGACCGGTTCGCCCAGCTCACCGCACAGTTCGACGATCAGGTCGGTCAGCCGCCTGCCGTCGCCCGCCGGCACCAGCATCGCCGCACTCGTGGCGCACCCGAGCCCGGACAGCACCGCCGCCCGCTCGGCGACGACGTCCGGGTACACCTCCTCGGTATGCCGCACGTACGCCTGCCCATCGGTGCCGACGGCGGCCGGATCGGCGACGCACAGCAGCCCGAACGCCGTCCCGTCAGGCCCGTCGACGCTGTACGGCGCGATGACGTCGGTCACCGGACGGTAGTGCTCGGTCTGGAGTCGCTCCAGAGCCGCCCGCGCGATCGGCAGCGCGGCGGTCAAGCCCAGGCCGCCGACCAGCGCCGCGGGAGTCCGATGCGGGTGTTGCACGGCGAGCAGCGTCCCCTCCGCGGCCCCGGGTGCGGCGAGCGCGGCCGTCACCCGGTCCGGATCGGCGAACTCGTCGACGTCCGGCCCCGGGACCGCGCCGCGGACCACCCAGCCGTGCCGTACCGGACGTACCCAGTCACTCATCTCCCCATCATGACCGGTTAATCGCTTACGCCGATCCGACACGCGTGGAATGCTTAGCGGGGTGAAGTAGTTGAGTGCTTTGGGGGCCCTGCCAGGCCGTCCTAAGACGTGTTCGCAAGACCCGAGGAGCCTTCCGCATGACCAAACCGGCCATCGCCGGCCCGACGGCCGTCGGCTTCCGCTCCGAACGCGGCCCAGTGCTGGTCGCAGTGATGCTGAGCACCGGACTCGTCGCGCTCGACAGCACGATCATCGCCACCGCGGTCCCCTCGATCGTCCGCGACCTCGGCGGGTTTTCGCAGTTCCCGTGGCTGTTCTCGATCTACCTGCTCACCCAGGCCGTCACCGTGCCGCTGTACGGCAAATTCGCCGACGTCCTCGGCCGCAAGCCGGTGATGTTCTTCGGGATCGCGGTGTTCCTGCTCGGTTCCGTCCTGTGCGGCGCGGCGTGGAGCATGCCCGTCCTGATCGCGGCGCGGGCCGTACAAGGCATCGGCGCCGGCGCGGTCCAACCGATCAGCATGACGATGATCGGCGACCTCTACACCGTCAAAGAACGCGCCCGGGTGCAGGGATACGTCGCCAGCGTCTGGGCCATCGCTTCGGTGATCGGCCCGACCCTCGGCGGGGTGTTCGCGGAGTACCTGACCTGGCGCTGGATCTTCTTCGTCAACCTGCCGCTCGGCGCGATCGCGGTATGGATGCTCGCGCGCAAGTTCAACGAGAACGTCGAACGCAGCAAACACCGGATCGACTACACCGGCGCCGCACTGCTGACCATCGGCTGTTCACTGCTCATCCTCGGCCTGCTGGAAGGCGGCGTGGCCTGGGGCTGGGGTTCGGCGCCGAGCGTACTGATCTTCGTCGTCGCGGCGGCGATGCTGGCGGGGTTCGTCTTCGTCGAACGCCGGGCCGCCGAGCCGGTGCTGCCGCTGTGGGTGTTCAGCAAGCGCACGCTCATCGGCGGGAACCTGACCGCGCTCGTGGTCGGCGCGGTGATGATGGGCCTGAGCTCCTACCTGCCGACGTACGCCCAGGGCGTGCTCGGGACAGGAGCGCTCGCCGCCGGGTTCGCGCTCGCCGCGCTGACCATCGGCTGGCCCATCGCGGCGTCGCTGTCCGGCCGGGTCTACATGCGGATCGGGTTCCGCGACACGGCGTTGATCGGCAGCGGGATCGTCGTGCTCGGCACCGTGCTCATCGCGATGCTGTCGCAGCATTCCACGCTGTGGGAGGCAGCGGCCGCCGCGTTCGTGCTCGGTGCCGGGCTGGGCCTCGCGTCAAGCCCCACCGTGGTCGCCGTGCAGTCGACGGTCGGCTGGGACCGGCGCGGCGTGGTCACCGCGACGAACATGTTCAGCCGGTCGATGGGCAGCGCTGTCGGCGCGGCGGTGTTCGGAGCGATCGCGAACGCGACCCTCGCCAGCCGCTTCGACCACCCGCCCGCCGCCGTGGCCGGACACCTGCCGCCGAGCGTCGACGCCACGAGCCTCGTCCTCGGCGGGAAAGCCGAAGGCACTCCGGCGGTCACGGAGTTCATCCGCGGCGCGCTGTTCGATGCGACGCACCACGTGTTCCTCGCGCTGGTCGTTGTCGGCGCGCTCGGCGTGGTAGGCCTCCTGCTGATGCCCCGCCGAACCGAGGAACTCACCTTCGTGTGACGTCGCGGCGTGCCCTCAGGGTCACCATCAGGATGGCCTTGAGGGGTCCGTGGTGCCTACCCCTTCACCAGCTCAGTGAGGCGGTCGAGGAAGACGCGCTGGCCTTTGACGAGTTTCTCCGCGGCGGTGGCCAGTGCGAACCAGGCCACGCGGTCGAGTTCGGGGAACTCCTGGGTGCGTCCGGATTTCGGCGGCCATTCGAGTTCGAACGTGCCGGGGACGACGTCCGCGGGGTCGAGGTCGGCTTCGAGTGCCCAGAGCGTGACGACTTTTCCGCTCTGGCGCGCGGCGCCGAGTTCGTGCAGTTCGCCGTCGGGTACGGGGAGTCCGAGTTCCTCGGTGAACTCGCGTCGCGCCGCTGTCAGCTCGTCCTCGTCCGGCTCGCACTCGCCCTTGGGCACCGACCAGCCCGCCTCGTCCTTCTTCGCCCAGAACGGCCCGCCCATATGGCCGATGAGGACCTCGATCCCGGTCTCGGCCCGGCGGTACACCAGGATCCCGGCACTGCGTTTCGCCACCACCGGGGCAAGTCTGCCGTAGACCGCAATTCGCCGCCGACTTGCGCTCAGCCGACCGTGCTGATGCCGCCGTCGACCGGGATCACCGCGCCGGTGACGAAGCTGCTCGCCCTGCTCGCCAGATAGATCGCGATTCCGGCCATGTCTTCCGGTCGGCCGATCCGCTTGAGCGGCACCTTGCCTTCGACCTCGTCGCGACGGTTGGCGAGGATCGGTGCCAGCATCTGAGTCTCGAACGGCCCCGGGGCGATCGCGTTGACGAGGACGTCCGGCGCCAGTGCGAACGCGAGGTGCCGGGTAAGCATGTGCACGGCTGCCTTGCTGGCGCTGTACGAGTAGTTGGTCATCCCCGCGCCCGGCACCTTGATGCCGTCGATGCTGCCGATGTTGATCACCCGCGCCGGCTCGCCGCTGCGAACCGAAGACGCACGCAGCAACGGCAGGCTGTGCTGGGTGAGCTCGAAAACCCCTTTGACGTTCAGATCGAGCACCTTGTCCCAACCGGAGGCCGGGAACTCCTCCAGCGGCGCTCCCCAGGCCGCTCCGGCGTTGTTCACCAGCACGTCGAGGCTGTCCTCGTCCGCGGAGACCCGTTCGGCCAGCGACCGGCAACCGTCCTCCGTGGACAGATCGGACACCAGGTACCGGACGTCACCGTACTGTCCTAGCTCCGAAACCGTCCCGGTGAGATCGGCTTCCTTGCGGCTGGTGACGATCACCCGCGCCCCCGCCCGCAAGAATCCCTCGCTGATCATCCGACCGATGCCCCGGCCGCCCCCGGTGACCAGCGCCGTCTTCCCCGCCAATGAGAACAAGTCGGACATGGTCGACTCGGCGTCCACAGCACACTCCCTTCGCCTGAGCCGCAAGTCTAGGGCTCGTGAGTGTTCCGGCACGCCCGGGCGCGGGTGTCCCGCAGGGCACAGTAAGCGGCCGGAACACTCACGAGCCATCTACGCAGCCGCGGGCCAGGGGACCTCAGGTGAGCGGTAGTAGGTCAGACCGAGGGCGTCCCAGCGGGGTGCCTGCGCGGCGAGCCGGGTCCGGTAGCCGGTCCAGGTGTGCGTCGACTCCGGCGACCAGCCGATCTCGGCGATGCCGGGCAGCCGCGGGAACGTCATGTAGTCGACATCGCTGATCGTCGGGAACACGTCCGTCCACAAGGGAGCTTCGACGCCGTCGATGTCGGATTCGCCGATCCCGGGCACGAAAGTCGCGGGATCCCAGTCATAGGCGTCGCTGACGCTGTTGTAGCCGGCCCAGTCCTGGCCGATCGGCGTCTGCGCGTCGTACTTCATGTCAAGGTACGACTTGTCCGCCGGCGACATAACGATCTTGTTCCCTCGCGCCTTCGCCTGCTGCGCCAGCGCGACGTCGTCGGCGGACCCGGCGGTGCCCCAGTACTGCGCGACCGGTCCGGATGTCAGGTCGGCGGCCTCGATCTGGTGCCAGCCGATCAGCTCCTTGCCGTGCGCGTGGACGATGGCCTGCAGCCGGTCGACGAAGTAGGTGTAGTCGGCGGCCGAGGTGGTGAGCGCCTCGTCGCCGCCGATGTGCAGGTACTTGCCGGGCGTCATCGCCGCGAGCTGGCCGATCACGTCGTCGAGGAACTGGTAGGTGACCTCGCTGCGCACGCACAGCGAGCTGTACCCGGGGTTGAGCAGCGGCGGCGCGACGCCGTCGCAGTTCAGCTGCGCGTAGGACGCCTGCGCCGCGGTGACGTGGCCGGGCGCGTCGATCTCCGGGACGATCGTGATGTGCCGCGCGGCGGCGAACTTGACGATCTCGCCGTACTGGGCCTGCGTGTAGAACCCGCCGGGGCCGCGGCTGGCGTCCGTGCTGCCGCCGTAGCGCGCGAGCCGCGGCCAGCCGTTGATGTCGATGCGCCAGCCGTCGTTGTCGCTCAGGTGCAGGTGCAGCACGTTGATCTTGTACATCGACAGCTCGTCCAAATAGGTCTCGACCTGGCCGACGTCGAAGAAGTGCCGGGCCACGTCGAGCATCGCGCCGCGCCAGGCGAAGCGCGGGGTGTCGGAGATGCGCACGCCGCCGATGGTCCACGGGCCGGCCTGCTTGGAGCGCTTTTCGACGCCGGCGGGCAGGAGCTGGCGGAACGTCTGCACGCCGTAGAACAACCCGGCCGACGCGTGCGCGGAGATCCGGACACCGCCGCGCGTGACGTCGAGGGTGTAGCCCTCGTTGCCGAGCGACGCCGCGCCCCACTGGTCGAAGGTGATGTCGTCGCGGCGGGGGAAGCCGATCGTGACGGGCAGGGCGAACCCGGTCGACGGGCGCAGCACCTGCGCGAGGTAGTTCGCGGCGGACACGGCGTCGTGCGAGCCCTGCGGGACGAGGATCCGGGACGATCGGTCGAGGCTCACGCTCTGTCCGGGCAGGGCGTGCTCCGAGGACGGCTGCGGCACGAGGGCGGGCGCCGGGGTCGAGGCCGGGGCGGCGTTCGCCGATCCGACGGTCGCGGGGAGGAGGGCGAGCACGACCAGCAGCGACACGGCCAAGCTCGGCAATCGGGGTTTCATGATCGGAGGTTAGTGAGCGCGCTAGCCCGCTGGAAAGCGCTTTCGCACGGATTGTCCTGACCTGGCCCCGAAAAGCCCAACGGCGTCCCGCTCAGCGGTGCGCGGCGAGCAGCGTTTCGATCCGGCTCAGCTGCGCGTTCAGCTTCTCGATGTCGGCCTTCGTGGCTCCCTGCTCCTCGGGCTTGAGCGTCAGCACGAGCTGTCCACCGGGTTCGAGGCTGCCCTTTTCGACCTGCGCGATGTCGTCACCGTTCTGCATACGCACGGCGTGGTCCAGCTCGCTGGGCCGCATGCCGAGCCTTCGCACCGCCTTGCGGACGACATGGCCGTTCTTGATCACGGCGGTCGCGTGCCCTTCGAACAGGCGCGCGGCGTGCCGGTTGACCGCGATCAGCCGGTTGAGACCGGCGTTGACCAGCACCAGCGTGACCGCGCCGATGACCCCGCCGATCAGGGAGTTGTCGTTGCCGATGACCGCGTTCTGCACGACGTTCGACAGCAGGAAGATCACGATGAAGTCGAACGTGTTCAGGTTCGCCAGGCCGCGTTTGCCGGTGAACCTGAACACCAGCGCGAGCAGCGCGTAGACGAGGACCGTCCGGAGGATCTTCTCCACCCAAGGGATCTGCTGGACGAACAGGTCATGCCACATGGTTCGTTCCTCTGCGCCGGACACACTGGACTAGTGCCGGTCAGCCAACCAGACCCGCCGCTCCCCCGCCCCGCGAAATGCACGCGGGCGTACACGAACTACCCGCGAATGCGCACAAAGTGCCCACGGACGGTCAGGCGGCGCACGTGCGGGCGAGCAGGGCGATAGCGGCATGGACGTTGGTCAGTGCGGGAGCGGGCACGCCGGTCAGCTCGGCGAGTTCGACGACGGCTCCGATGATCGCGTCGATTTCCAGGGCCTTGCCGGCCTCGAGGTCCTGCAGCATCGACGTCTTGTGGTGCCCGACACGCTGAGCGCCGTCGATGCGCTTGTCGATGGAGATCTGCGGGTCACTGCCGGCGGCGCGTGCGATCTCGAGGGTCTCGGCCATCATGGTCGCGACGAGTTCGCGGGTGCCGGTGTGCGCGCAGATCTCGGCCATGGTGGCCCTGGTGAGCGCGCTGAGCGGGTTGAACGCGACGTTGCCCATCAGCTTGATCCAGATGTCGTCGCGGACGTTGGGCTCGACCGGGCACTTGAGCCCGCCGGCGATCATCGCCTCGCTGAAGTCCTTGCAGCGGGCCGAAACCGTGCTGTCGGGCTCACCGATGGAGAACCGGGTGCCTTCGAGGTGCCGGATGAGCCCCGGCGCTTCGATCTCGGTCGAGCAGTACACGACGCACCCGATCGCGCGCCGGGTCGCGAGCACCGCGCTGACCGCGCCGCCCGGGTCGACGGCCTCGATCCGGCGTCCTTCGAGCGGATGCCCGGCGAGCTCGTGGAAGTACCACCACGGGATGCCGTTCTGCGCCGCGATGACGGCGGTGTCCTCACCGAGCAACGGCGCGAGCAGCGACCCCGAGGAGGCGTACGAATGTGCTTTCAGGCCAAGGAAAACGTAGTCGACCTCGCCGATCTCGGCCGGGTCGTCGGTCGCGTGAGGGTGGGCGGTGAAGTCACCGCGGGGGCTGAGCACGCGCACTCCGTGCTGCCGCAGAGCGGCGAGGTGCGCGCCCCTGGCGACCAGGTGGACGTCCGCCCCACCGCGATGCAGTGCCGCGCCGACGTACGCGCCGATCGCACCGGCTCCGAGAACAGCGACCTTCATATCCAGTCCCTTCGATCCCTATCCGAACCGTTGATTGCATACAGTATACGTGAATCTGGTATGGTGACCAGAGGCGCACAAGATCCACCTCTTTCGGGTGATTGCGGACACCTGCGCTGAATTTTGCATACTAAAATCTGTATCCTGGGTATATCAGCCGATTTCTTCTTCCTCAGGGAGGTGCCCGTTGACTCAGGCCTCGCCGTTTCCCGACCGTGGGCCCAGCGGACGCCGGACAGGTCGCGGTTCGCTCAGCGGTGCCGCCTCCAGCCGCGTCGAGCGGCCGGCACCGTTGCGCCAGGCCGTGTACGAGGCGCTGGCCGAGCTGATTGTCAGCGGCACCCTCAAGGCGGGCCAGCACCTGGTGGAAGCCGAATTGGCCGAGTACCTCGGAGTCAGCCGGCAACCAGTCCGGGAAGCGTTGCAGCGCCTGCAATCCGAGGGCTGGGTCGACCTCCGCCCGGCACAGGGCGCCTTCGTGCACATGCCCACCGAGGAAGAAGCCGACCAGCTGCTCAGCGTCCGCTCGGTGTTGGAGACGCACTCCGCCAAGCTGGCCGCCGAACAGGCCACCCCGGAAGACGTCGTACGCCTGTGGGAACTGCAGAACGAAGGCGTCGACGCGTTGGCCACCGAAGACGTGGAACGTCTGGTGGCGGCCAACGCGTCACTGCACGCGTTCCTCACTCAACTGTCCGGCAACGCCGTCCTGGCCGAGCTGATCGCGCTGGTGGACCGCAGGGTCCGCTGGTACTACACCCCGATCGCCCGCCCGCGCGGGCACGACGCGTGGAACGAACACGCCGAGCTGATCAAGGCAATCGCCCAAAAGGACGCCGAAACCGCGAGCCGGATCATGTCCCAGCACACCGAGCGCACGAGGCAGGCATACCACGAGCGCCCGGCGGCGAAGGACGACGAAAACTAGCCGGCGGTTTTCGGCGCGGACGTCATCGAACCGCTGAAACTCGGCGTGGCGGTCACCACGTCGGGTCCGGCAGTCGGCGACTTGGGCTGCCGCAGGCACAGCGTCAGCAATGCCGACAACAGTGCGATGCACCCCGCGAGGATGTACGCGCCGTTATAGCCCCAGGCGCTGACGACACCGGCGGCGAGTCCGCCACCGCCGACCCCGCCCACCAGTTTGGCGCTGTACACCAGGCCGTAGTTCGTCGCGTTGTGGTTCTCCCCGAAGTAGTCCGGCACCAGCGACGCGAACAGCGGATAGAACGCACCACCACCGAACCCGGTCAGGAACGCGAAGATCAGGAACAACGGCAGGTTGTGCATGTTGCCCGAGTAGAGCACGCCGAACTGCGCGACAGCGGCGATCACGAGCACCCAGGTCAGCGTCTGCCGGCGGCCGATCCGGTCGGACACCCAGCCGACGATCGCCCGGCCGGTCCCGTTGACGATGGACAGCACGCCTGCCGATGACGCCGCGACGAACGGGCCGAAGTGGCTGGCCTTCGCGAACGGCACCTGGAAGTTGATCCCGAACAGCGAAACCCCGCCGATGATCACCAGGCATACCCACATCAGCGGGAGCATCCCGGAACGAATCGCCTCCATCGGCGAGTACTGCTTCACAGCCGGAGGGTTCTTGGCGAGACTCTTGTTCTTCTTGGTGTTCTGGACCCAGTCGACCGGGTCCACTTCCTTCGGCCACCAGTTCTTGGGCGGGTCGCGGAACAGGAACCCGCAGACCGCCACGACCACCAGCATGTAGACGCCGACCAGGTCGAGGATCACCGTGTAGTTGGTCGGGTGCAGGAAAGCGGAGAAGATGTAGATGAACGGAACCGCGCCGTAGGCGAATCCGCCGTTGACGAATCCGGTGCGGGCACCGCGTTTCTCCGGGAACCACTTGCCCACCATGTTGATGCAGGTGGCGTAGACGAGCCCGGCTCCGGTGCCGCCCAGCATCGAGTAGCCGATGAACGCGACAACCAGGCTGCCGCTGGTCGCGATCGTGAAGTAGCCGATCCCGCTCAGCACGGCACCCACGAGCATCGCGGTGCGGGCCGAAACGATGTTCTTTTCCCGTAGTCTGCCGGCGGGGAAGGCGACCCCGGCTTGGAAGACCGCCCAGATGCTGGCGATCCAGAAGGTTTCGGTCAGGCTCCACCCGTTCTTGGCCTGCAGGGTGGAGACCACGGCTCCCCAGCCGTATTCGAAGATGCTGACCGCGAACATCGCGGCCCAGGGCAACCAGACCATCCAGGACCGTGATCGCCCCATCAGGTCGTGGGGGGTTTCGCCGACCCGGTACACGCGGCCGTTGTGATCAGTGAGCTCCTGGTAAGTAGGTGACGCTACAGCCATGAGAGACTCTTTCGTCGTCGTTGACGGTACTGCTCTTTCGGTCCTCCATCGCATTGATCTCCGCCCGGTGCGGTCAACCGCGCCTCGACGCCACTCCCCCCGGTGTTCTCCCCCGGCCCGGGTTAGGTGTACTCCGACATTCAGCCTCCTTCGAGCGAAAAAAGGTAGGGGCGGAGTCCATTTGCGACCCCGCCCCGCCGAAATTCCTCAGCTGAGCAGGCCCGCGGACCTTGCCCAGCGGTATTTGGCACCGAGCACCGCGACCGGCTTCTCGGTGGTGTAGGGATAAGCCACGACACCGTGGCGGTACAGGTATTCGCTCGCTTCCTCGACTTCGACGTCGCCGGAGAGCGAAGCCACGATCGGCTTTTCGATGCCCTTTGCCCGGTACTCCTCCACGACATCGACCACGAGTTCGGCGAACACCATCGGCGGTGTGACGATGGTGTGCCAGTAGCCGAGGATCAGCGAATGGATGCGCTCGTCGTCCAGCCCGAGTGCGATCGTGTTGCGGTAAGTGGCCGGTGGCTCACCACCGGTGATGTCGACCGGGTTGCCGGCCGCGCCGAACGGCGGGATGAACTTCCGGAACGCCGCGTCCAGATCGGCCGGGATTTCCATCAGCGTCAGCCCGTTGTCCACACAGGCGTCCGAAAGCAGCACACCGGACCCGCCGGCACCGGTGATGATGACGACGTTCTCGCCCTTCGGCGTCGCCAGCAGCGGAATGCCGCGCGCGTACTCGAGCATGTCGTTCAGGCCCGGTGCCCGGATGACGCCGCTCTGCCGCAGGATGTCGTCGTAGACGCGGTCGTTGCCGGCGAGCGCGCCGGTGTGCGAGCTCGCCGCCTTCGCGCCTTGCGCCGTGCGACCTGCCTTCAGCACGACCACCGGTTTGTGCAAGGAAACCCGTTTCGCCGTTTCGGCGAACGTCCGGCCGTCCTTGAGGTCTTCCAGGTGCATCGCGATGAGGTTGGTGTTGTCGTCAGTCTCGAAAAAGGTGAGCAGGTCGTCCTCGTCGATGTCGGCCTTGTTGCCGACCCCGACGATCGCGGAGACACCCATCCCGGCCGACCGGCTGAACCCGAGGATCGCCATCCCGATCCCGCCGCTCTGCGACGAAAGCGCGACCCCGCCCTTGACGTCGTACGGCGTGCAGAACGTCGCCGACAGGTTTTCCGGCGTGTAGTAGTAGCCGTAGATATTCGGGCCGAGGATACGCATGCCGTGCTTGTGCGCGATCGCGACGACCTCGTCCTGCAGCTCCTGGTTGCCGGTCTCGCCGAAGCCCGACGGGATCAGGATCGCCCCGGCGCAACCCTTGGCACCGGCCTCTTCCAGCGCCTGAGGCACGAACTTCGCCGGGATCGCGAACACCGCGACGTCGATATCACCGGGTACGTCGGCGATGCTGGCGAACGCCTTGAGGTCGAGGATCGCGTCGGCCTTGGGGTTGATCGGGTAGATCTCGCCCTGGTAGCCGCCGTTGACCAGGTTCTTCATCACCGAGTTGCCGATCTTGCCGTCCTCCGCGGACGCCCCGATCACCGCGATCGCGCTCGGCTTCATGATGCGGTTCATCGTCGCGAGGATTTCCTGCTGCGTGAACTGCACCGGCTGCTTGCGCGGTTCGGTGTCGACGAGGATGCGGACGTCGACCGCCGTGGCACCGTCCGGAGTGGCCAGTACCGGGTTGAGGTCCACTTCGGCCAGTTGCGGATAGTCCGTGACCAGGTCGGACACCCGCTGGATCAACCCGGCGAGGGCGTCGCGGTCGACCGGTGGCGCACCACGCACCCCGCGGAGGATCTCCGCGGCGGCGATCCCGTCGATCATCGACATCGCTTCGTCGGCGGACGTCGGCGCTAGTCGGAACGTGACGTCCTTGAGCACCTCCACGAGCACGCCGCCGAGTCCGAAGGCGACGATCTTGCCGAAGGTGTCGTCGGTGGTCGCGCCGATGATCACCTCCTGGCCGGAGGTGAGCAGCTGCTGCACTTGTACGCCGATGATCTCCGCGTCGGCGTTGTACGCCTTGGCGTTGTCGATGATCGTGGCGAACCCGGCTTCGACCTGCTTGGCGGTTTTCAGTCCCACGAGGACTCCGCCGGCCTCGGTCTTGTGCAGAATGTCCGGCGAGACGATCTTCAGCACCACCGGCAGGCCGATTTCGTCGGCGAGGGTGACGGCCGACTCCGGTGACGTCGCCAGCCGCTCGGCCGGTGTGGAGATCCCATAGGCGTCGCAGACTTGCTTGCCCTCCGGCGCGGTCAGTGAAGTCCTGCCTTCGGCACCGACCTGCCGGAGAATCCTCTCGACCGCGTCGCGGTCATACCCTGTCTTCGATTGCATCGCTTGCTTCCCCTCGAGTGGTCAGATGACGCCGGCGATGCGCAGCCCGGCAACTTCGTCGTCGCTGTAACCCAGCTCTTCCAGGACTTCCGAGCTGTGCTCACCGAGCAGCGGCGACGCGACGATGTCCACCGGGGAGTCGGACAGCTTCAGCGGGCAGCCGACGGTCTTGAACAGGCCGCGCTCCGGGTGGTCGACCTCGACGACCAGCGAGTCGTCCTCGATCAGCTCCTTGGTGGACAGGATCGGGCCACAGGGGATGTTGGCGGCGTTGAGCAGCCGCATGACCTCCCACTTGGAATGCCGCTCGGTCCACTCCTCGATCAGCGCGAACATCTTGTCCAGTTTGGACAGTCGCACCTCCGGCGTGCTCCACGCCGGGTCCTCGACCAGTTCCGGGTGGCCGATCAGGTTCGCGATCGGCGCCCAGCCGACGGGCTGGACGATCACGTAGATGTAGTCGTTCGGGCCACCGGGCGAGCAGCGCACCGCCCATCCGGGCTGTCCGCCGCCGGAAGCGTTGCCCGAGCGGGGAACCGCGTCGTCGAAGATCTCGTTGGGGTATTCCCCCAGCCCGCCGTGCGCGAGGCGCTGCTGGTCGCGCAGCTTCACACGGCACAGATTGAGCACCGCGTCCTGCATCGCGACCTGGACCCGCTGGCCCCGGCCGGTCGAGGTGCGCTGGTAGAGCGCGGCCAGGATCGCGGCCACCAGATGGATCCCGGTGCCGGAGTCGCCGATCTGCGCCCCGGTCGCGGTCGGCGGACCGTCCTCGAACCCGGTGGTACTCATCG
Organism: Amycolatopsis sp.; assembly: GCF_025464955.1. Taxonomy (GTDB): domain Bacteria; phylum Actinomycetota; class Actinomycetes; order Mycobacteriales; family Pseudonocardiaceae; genus Amycolatopsis. The sequence goes on from NZ_JAODNM010000131.1 coordinate 93,458, forward strand.
AACCGCCCATGGCCTGGGCGATGACCTCGTACGCCTTGAAGTCGGCGTACCGGCCCGGCCCGAACCCCTTGATCGAGGCGTAGATCAGCCTGGGGTTCAGCTCGGCCAGCTTCTCCCAGGGAAAGCCGAACCGGTCGACCACGCCGGGGCCGAAGTTCTCGACCAGCACGTCCACCTTGTCCACCAGCTTGGCGAACACCTGCTTGCCCTGCTCGCTTTTCATATTGAGCGTGATGCTGCGCTTGTTGGAGTTCAGCATCGTGAAGTACAGACTGTCCACATCGGGCAGATCACGCAGCTGGGTGCGGGTGATGTCCCCGCGCCCCGGCGTCTCCACCTTGATCACGTCCGCGCCGAGCCAGGCAAGGATCTGCGTCGACGACGGACCGGACTGGACATGTGTCATGTCGAGGACACGAACGCCCTCCAAGGCCTTTCCCATGGAACTTCCTCCTGCACACAGAAGAGAGATGAAGCAACCGCGAACTACTCCGGCCGCGGAAGGGTTCCGCTACTTGTACATCGTCTGGTTCATCGTTCCCGGCGCGTAGGCGTCCGGATCGACCCAGACATTGATCAGCGACGGCTTGCCGGACTCGCGGGCGCGCTGCAGCGCGGGGGCGATGTCCTTGGGGTCGCGTACTTCTTCGCCGTAACCGCCGAGAATCTTGGCGAACTGGTCGTAGTGGACGTCGCCGAGCGTGTTGCCGATCCGGCCACGGCCGTCCCCGTACTTCGCCGCCTGGCCGTAGCGGATCTGGTTCATCGACGAGTTGTTGCCGACGATGCCGACGAACGGAAGGTTGAAGCGCACCAGCGTTTCGAAGTCCCAGCCGGTCAGGCTGAACGCGCCGTCGCCGAACAGCGCGACGACCTCCTTGTCCGGCCGGGCGTGCTTGGCCGCCAGTACGAACGGGATGCCGACGCCGAGTGTCCCCAGTGGACCCGGGTCCATCCAGTGCCCAGGCGACTTCGGCTGCACGACCTGACCCGAGAACGTGACGATGTCGCCGCCGTCCCCTATGTAGATCGAATCCTCGGTGAGGAACTCGTTGATCTCGTTCACCAACCGGTACGGGTGGATCGGGCTGGCGTCGGAGCGCAGCTGCGGCAACCGCTTCTGCTTGGCCTTCTCCTCCACCGCCTGCAACTCTTCCAGCCACACCTTGCGCGCGATGGCACCGTTGTCACGGACGCCGGACGCCGCTTCCGCGACCGCCGCGAGCACCTGGCCCGGGTCGCCGACGATGCCGAGGTCGATGTCACGGTTCTTGCCGACCGTGCGGTAGTCCAGATCGATCTGCACCACCGTCGCCTCAGCCGAGAGCCGGCGCCCGTAGCCCATCCGGAAGTCGAACGGTGTGCCGACGATGACAATGAGGTCGGCGTTGTCGAAGGCGTACCGGCGGGAGAGTTGGAAGTGGTGCGGGTCGCCGGGCGGCAGCGTGCCGCGGCCGGCGCCGTTCATGTACGCCGGGAGGTTGAGCGCTCGCACCAGGTCCACCGCGGACTCGGTGCCGCGGGTGGTCCACACCTGGCTGCCGAGCAGGACGGCCGGTTTCCGGGCGTGCACCAGTAGGTCCGCGAGCCGCTCGATGTCCGCCGGGTCCCCAACGTTGCGGGTGGACGCGCGGTACCGGCCCGCGGCCGGGATCCTCGCCTGCGCCAAGGGCACCTGCGCGTCGAGTACGTCGCGCGGGATCTCCAGGAACGACGGTCCCGGGGCGCCCGCGAAGCATTCGCGGAAGGCCATCGACACCATGTCCGCGACGCGTGCCGTGGAGGGCACGGTCGCGGCGAACTTGGTGATCGGGGTCATCATGTCGACATGCGGCAGGTCCTGCAGTGAGCCCATCTTGTGCTGGCTCAGCGCACCCTGCCCGCCGATCAGCAGCATCGGGCTCTCCGCGCGGAAGGCGTTCGCCACTCCGGTCACCGCGTCGGTCGTGCCGGGGCCGGCGGTGACCACGGCGCAGCCGGGCTTGCCGGTGATCCGGGCATAACCGTCGGCGGCGTGCGCGGCCACCTGTTCATGCCGGACGTCGATCACCTCGATGCCTTCGTCCACGCAGCCGTCGTAGATGTCGATGATGTGTCCACCGCACAGGGTGAAGATCGTGTCGACGCCTTCCGCCTTGAGCGCTTTGGCCACGAGGTGGCCGCCCGAGATCAGCTCGCCCGAATCGCCTCCGCCGTCTCCGGCGGTCTCGGTCGCTGTCCGCACCATTGCTGGTCAACTCCTTCTGACGTCGCGCCGGCCCTTTTGGTCCGCGCGCTTCGGTTCCGAGCCAACTGTAGATTGCATACCGTATGGGGTAGGCATATCGTGGCTCTCAGAAGTGCTGATGTCCAGAGGCAGCGGACAACATTTCTCGAGACATCCCGAGAAGCCTCCGGCCGGATCCGCCGACCCCTCGGCCCGGCCTTCCTCACCCAGAGAGGGTTGAGCTGTGGATCTTTTCGAACACCAGGCACGCGATCTGTTCGCCGCGCACGGAGTACCGGTGCCGAGCGGAAGCGTCGCGAAAACACCGGAAGAAGCACGCGAGGCAGCCGTCCGAGTCGGACGTCCCGTAGTGGTGAAAGCCCAGGTCAAGACAGGCGGGCGAGGCAAAGCGGGCGGAGTGAAGCTCGCCAACACGCCCGACGAGGCGGAGGAGGCCGCCGACGCGATCCTCGGCATGGACATCAAAGGCCACACCGTCCACAAGGTGCTGGTGACCGAGGCGAGCAAGATCGCCGAGGAGTACTACGTTTCCTTCCTCCTTGATCGTTCCAACCGGACATTCCTCGCGATGGCCTCGGTCGAGGGTGGAATGGACATCGAGCAGGTAGCGGCCACAAAACCGGACGCGCTGGCCCGCATCGAGGTCGACGCGATCGCCGGGGTCGATCTGGCGAAGGCCCACGAAATCGTTACCGCGGCGAGATTTCCCGAAGCCGTCGCGGACCAGGCCGCCGACGCGATAGTCGCGCTGTGGGCGGTCTTTACCGGCGAGGACGCCACGCTCGTCGAGGTGAATCCCTTGGCGCTGACCGAGTCCGGTGAGGTAATCGCCCTCGACGGCAAGATCACGTTGGATGGCAACGCGGCGTTTCGCCATCCCGCTCACGCCGAACTCGTCGACGCCGGCGACGGCGCCCCGCTGGAACGCCGGGCACAGGAGAAAGGGCTCAACTACGTCAAACTTGACGGCGATGTGGGCGTCATCGGCAACGGCGCCGGACTGGTGATGTCCACATTGGACGTCGTGGCGCAGGCTTCGGAGACTTACGGCGGCCCCGGCCCGGCAAACTTCCTCGACATCGGCGGCGGCGCGTCGGCCGTGGTGATGGCGGACGGGCTGGAGATCATCCTCGGCGATCCCGGCGTGCGCAGTGTGTTCGTCAACGTCTTCGGCGGCATCACCGCTTGCGACGCCGTCGCGACGGGCATCGTCCAGGCGCTCGGCCTGCTGGGCGACCGCGCGCACAAGCCGCTGGTCGTCCGGTTGGACGGCAACAGCGTCGAACTGGGCCGCAAGATCCTCGCCGACGCCGGCCATCCGCTGGTCACCCTCGCCGAAACCATGGACACCGCCGCGAGCGAAGCCGCGCGGCTCGCCGCCGGAAAGTAAAGGGAGAGAACAGTGTCGATCTTTCTCGACGAGAACAGCCGGGTGATCGTGGCCGGGATGACCGGGGCCGAGGGCACCAAGCACACCCGCCGCATGCTGCAGGCGGGCACGAACGTCGTCGGCGGGGTCAACCGCCGCAAGGCCGGCCAGCGTGTCGAATTCGACGACCGCACGCTGCCGGTGTTCGGCACGGTCGCCGAAGCGATGGACGCCACCGGCGCGAACGTGTCCGTCCTCTTCGTACCGCCGCCCTTCGCCAAGGACGCGGTGATCGAAGCCGTCGACGCGGGGATCGAGCTCGCGGTCGTGATCACCGAAGGCATCCCGGTGCACGACAGCGCCGCGTTCTGGGCGCACGCGGTGGCCAAGGGGAACAAGACGCGGATCATCGGGCCCAACTGCCCCGGTCTGATCAGCCCTGGCAAAGCCAACGCAGGCATCATCCCGGCGGATATCACCAAACCGGGCCGCGTCGGCCTGGTTTCCAAATCGGGCACGCTGACCTATCAGCTGATGCACGAGCTCCGCGATTTCGGCTTCACCACGTGCATCGGGATCGGGGGCGACCCGATCATCGGCACCACGCACATCGACGCGATCCGCGCGTTCGAGGCCGATCCCGAGACCGAGCTGATCGTCATGATCGGCGAGATCGGCGGCGACGCCGAGGAGCGGGCGGCGGACTTCGTGCGCGATCACGTGACGAAGCCGGTCGTCGGCTACGTCGCCGGGTTCACCGCGCCGGAAGGAAAAACGATGGGGCACGCGGGCGCGATCGTCTCCGGTTCGTCCGGCACCGCCGCGGCCAAGGCCAAAGCATGGGAACTGGCCGGAATCCGGGTCGGAAGGACACCGAGCGAGACCGCCGAACTCGCCATCGAGCTGCTGCGCGGCTGAAGTCGTCCGCGTGCGTGGGCGCACGGCGACGCGCCCCCGCACGCGGATTCCCATGTCCAGTGTGACAAGGAGACGACCCGTGAAGCAGACCGAACTGCTACTGGCCAACGCGCGCGACTACGAGAAGCTCCACACGCTCGGCGAACTCCCGAAGCAACCGCGCCGCAAGGTTGCCGTGGTGGCCTGCATGGACGCCCGGATGAGCGTGTACCGGGTGCTCGGGCTGCGCGAAGGCGACGCGCACGTCATCCGCAACGCGGGTGGTGCGATCACCGAGGACGCGATCCGGTCGCTGACGGTGAGCCAGCGCCTGCTGGGTACCCGCGAGATCATCCTGATCCACCATCTGGACTGCGGGATGCGGATGTTCACCGACACCGAGTTCGCGCGGCAACTCGAGGCCAGCACCGGCATCCGGCCGACCTGGGCCGCCGAAACCTTCGTCGACGCCGAACAGGATGTCCGACAGTGCAAGGCCCGCCTGCTCGCGTGCCCGTTCTTGCCGCACACCGGCTCGGTGCGCGGCTTCGTCTACGACGAGAAAACCGGCGCACTGGCCGAAGTCGCGTAGAGGACTCGTGAGCGTTCCGGCCGGTCACAACAGGCTGTCCCAGCCCAGGACATCGTGAACAGTTTATGTCTCAGAACATCGTGAACACTTGCCCGGCCAGCCTGCATGGTCACCGGTCCGAACCCGGTGACCATGCACCATGGCCAGAACAGGGTTTTCGA
>NZ_JAODNM010000082.1 GCF_025464955.1 Amycolatopsis sp.
TTGACCGTGAGGTCCAGCAGGGAGCCGAGAACGACGGGGAGAACCTCCGCGTACTCCGCCCACAGTTCCGCCTCGGTGCGCCGGACGCGGGGCCGCTCCAAGCGCAGCGGCAGGAGCCGTTCCGCCAAGTCGGGCCGGGGGCCGGGCATTGTGCTCGTTCGCGGCGATGACCGCGAGCAGGGCGTGGGCGAGCATCGCGAACACCGTCCAGCGTTGCCAGGAGGTCCAGCGGCGGACCTGGTGCTCATCGAGTCCGGCCAGGCCCTTGCCGGCCTGGAAGGACTCCTCCACGGTCCAGCGGCGCCCAGCGACGCGGACCAGTTCACGCAGCGGCACCGGTTCCGGGCTGTAGCAGCGATAGAACGCCAGCTCCCCGGTGCCGCGGTGACGACGCACCAACAGCCACCAGCACTGGGTGTCGCCGCCATCCCCCGCGGACTCCACGGGTGGGAGCAGCGCAACCAGGGCCCAGTCGTAGTAGCGCTGGCCCTTCGCCCCGGCTCCGGCGGAGAGCCGCTGCCACGCTCGTTTCGGTAGGCGAGCGGTCAAGGTGTCGGCGCGGATGAGTCCGAACGCGGTCGGGACGCGGCGGTCGCAGCCGATGGCCAGGACGTAGCCGACCCGGCGGATCTCCAGTTCGCCCCGCAAGGCGGGGTCGGCGCCGTAGACCTCGTCCCCGGCGACCCACCGCGTCGGCACCCCCGCGTCCAAGGCGCGGCAGATCATGCCCGTGGCCAGCGCGGGCTTGGTCAGGAACTCGATGTCGGCGGGCACTCCCGCGTCGGCGCAGCGCTGGTCGTCGTCGGTCCAGGACCGCGGCAGGTAGAGCTCGCGGTCGATCATCGCGTGCCCCCGCGCACCGGCGTAGGTCAGATAGACCGCGACCTGGGCGTTCTCAATCCGTCCCGCGGTGCCGGTGTACTGGCGCTGGACCCCGACGGTGCACACGCCCTTCTTCAGGTCCCCGGTCTCGTCGACCACGAGGACCGCGTCGGTGTCGCCGAGGCTGGAGGTGACGTAGTCACGCAGGTCATCCCGGACTCCGTCGGTGTCCCAGCTGGCGCGCCCGAGGAGGTACTGCATGCCATGCGGGTCGGTGTCACCGGCGTGTTCGGCGATGCTCCAGCAGTTCTTGCGGGGCAGCTCAGCGAGCAGCCCGAGCAGGAACCGGCCGGCCCGGCGGCGGGTCTCGATCCGGGGGAACCTGGAGGCTATCCGGCCGAGCAGCCTGTCGGTCTCTGCCTGCCAGCGGTCGGACTCTACGCTGTGACCCACGGCCACCGCTTGATCATCTGATGTCGACACAACGGACGAGGATCAGGCGGTGACCGTGCCATGTCCGGGACCGCCACGCCGGCAAGATCACGGCCTACGGCTGGAGTATTAGGAACGGACCCGGTCCGCGGGCGCGGTCCAGCCGGTGGAGCGGATCCACTCGGCCAGGTCCCAGGTGGTCGGCTCGATCGCCCGCACCGCTGCGAGGTCCGACGGGTATTCGGACGCCTTGGCGAACTGGCGGAACATCGCCTTGTCGAGGTCGTTGCCGAGGACGCTCAGTGGCAGGGCCTCGTAGCGTGACGGTAGCCCGGCGCGCGCGCCGAACGCGGCGGCGATCTGGGGGCCCGTCGGCTCGTCGCCGATGACCTCGATGGCTCCGCCGGGCACGTCCGCGGTGTCGAGCAGGATCGCGGCGGCGACCTGACCGATGTCCTTGATCGAGATCATCTTCAGGGCGATGTCGTCCGGCAGCGGCAGCCTCAGCACGATCGTTCCGTCCTCCAGGCTCGGCGCCATCACGGTCGCGAAGTTCTCCATGAAGGCGGTCGGGCGAACCATCGTGGCCCTCAGGCCGGAAAGCTTCAGGTATTCTTCGATCCGGTGCTTCGAGTCGTGGTGCGGCACGCCCGTTTCGCGATCCGCTCCGAAGACCGAGTTGAACACGACGTGTGGCACGCGCGCCGCGGCCGCCGCATCGACGAGGGTGGTGCCCACTCGGACCTCCTCCTCGATCTCCTCGAGGCTGTTCGCCTCCGGGGTCATGAAGTAGAACGCATCGACCGCCTCCAGCGCGGCGACCGTTGACGCCGGGTCGTCGATCCGGACAGTCGACAGCTCGACGCCTCGGGCGGCCAGCGCCCGCGCCCGGTCGGACTCGGGGGTGCGGACGAGGGCCCGCACCCGCGCTCCTCGGGCCAGGAGCGCGTCGACGACCGCCCCGCCCTGCTGCCCCGTCGCACCGAAGACCGCGATCGCGCCGTTTTCCCGCGTGACCATGTCGTCACCTCTCGTTAGGTCATGCCATGAACCTCGACTAGTTCATGCCGTGAACCAGACTAGTTCATGCCGTGAACTTACGCCAGGCATGGGGGTGTCGAGGAGGACTGCGCGGTAGGTCAGGACGAGGTGGACGCCGAGACGCCTGACGCGTCCACGATGGCGGTGGCGAGGCGTTCGAGGTCGCGCTGGCCGTCGGCGTCGAGGTTCCCCGCGACATCGGGCAGGCGCTTGACGGTCTCGGCGAACACCGCCTCGGCGAGCACCTTCCCCGCGGGCGTCACGCCGAGCATGATGACCCGCCGGTCCTGCTCTGAACTCGCCCGGCTGACCAGGCCGCGCCGCTCGGTGCGGTCGACGAGTTGGCTCAGCGCGTTCTTGGTCATGCCGAGCGAGGCGGCGAGGTACGCCATCTGCCGCGGCTCGTCCTTGACCGCGCACAGCAGCGTGGCCTGTGAGGGCGTCAGGTCGTACTCGACGCAGATCTGCGCGTACCTGCGCTGGATCAGGACCGAGAGCCAGAAGAGCTTGTCGCCGTAGTCCATGCCCGCCGCCCCTCGTCTGGTGCCTAACACCTAGTCTACCGACGCCGACCGGCTTGCCCGACCGTCCAACCGACAGTGAAATCCGCCTTGCCTTGCCTGGCCTGGAGCGCCGCGACCCCTCCGCGAAGTCCTCGGCGCCTGGCAAATCCTGGTCGGACTCGACGAGCACCAGGTCCGCCGCTGGACCTCCTGGCGACGTTGGCCGGTGTTCGCGATGCTCGCCCACGCTCTGCTCGCCGTGATCGCCGCCCACGACGATGCCACACGACCGGCACCGGCCGGGTTGTTCGCGTTGACCTGCAACGAAGTTCAACGGCTGCTCACCAGCCTGAGTCCTGACACCCGCCCGCATCTTGGCCTGCCCCGGGGCCTGGTCCACCTGGCGCCGATGCCACCAACACTGAGCCCGCTCCGTGATCTTCCCTCTCAGTCCGTCTGAGCCCCTGTAGGGGCGACCGCTAGCCCAGTCCGCCGCTCTCCTTCGCCGGCGTGTGGCCGCCTGCATCAGTTCTCGTAGTGGTAGCGGCACTGTGCGATGAGAACCGAATCTTCGGTGACCTTGTAGATCAGTCGGTGCTCGTCATTGATGCGTCGCGACCAGTAGCCCTGGAACCCGTGCTTGAGGGGCTCAGGCTTGCCGATGCCTTCGTTGCCGTTTCGTTCGATGTCCAAGATCAGCGCATTGATGCGCTTCAGCAGCTTCCGGTCCTGGATCTGCCACCACCGGTAGTCCTCCCAGGCACGAGAGGCGAAGGTGATCTTCATTCGGCAGGTGTCAAATCGCGCACGGTCCCACCGCCGTTTTCCAGCTCCTCGATCGAGGCCAGTAGCCGCCTGGCATTGGCCGGACTGCGCAGCAGATACGCCGTTTCCTTGAGGGATTCGTAGTCCTCAAGAGAGACGATGACGACCGGATCGTGGCCGGCTCGGGTGATGACGACCTCTTCGCGGTCGTCATTCACGGAGTTGAGCACCTCGGCGTACCGCGCGCGAGACTCGGAGTACGTCATGGTCTTCATCGCTCTCCATTCCAGGTTGACGTACAAGAAACTGTACGTCGATCCTGTTGCTGAGGCAAGCGCACTCAGAGGAGGGCAGCGTGCCGGACAGGACACGGCGGCGCTCCCGGAACCCGACCACGGCACGCGAATAGTCGAAGTTGAGTGCCACGGAGAGGGTCTCCAATCGCCAGTGCTCACAGCCAGCTTGCCGCATCCACTGACAACACGTGCGCGCCGGATCTCAAACGACCGGTTCAATGTCCACTGCCGCAGCGGACGGCGTTGACGTCCGATCTCCCTGACCGAGGATCCGGTCAGGGAGATCGTCATAGCCCTTGCCTGTCGAAGTGGGCCAGAGGAGGCCGCCGATCTTGTCGGCGGTGTCCTGGAGGACGCGGCCGGTGAGGTGCGGTAGCGGCGGCGCATCCGGGCGGACTTTCCGGGCTCCCAGCCCATGATCGCGTCGACCACGGCGTCGGGGACACCGAGGATGAGCAGGACGGTGGCGGCGGTGTGACGGGCGTCGTGGAGGCGGCCGTCGCGGACGTTTGCCGCCACTTCGCGGCGGGGCCTCAGCTCTGCGGGGTGTCCCAATAGTCCGCGAGCATCTCGCCCGGCCAAGCGGGCTCGCGGACCTCGCCGCGCGGGCCCATCTCCGTGAAGTACGGGGCGAGGTCGTAGACGGGGCTCCCGTCGATCGCGTCCAGATCGGTGACGTGCAGGTCCAGGCCGTCGACCTTCAGCAGTCGGGGGAACGACTGGGCGAGCTGATTGGGCCGGCGGTGGTTGCGGTGGACGAACACCCCCGGTGGTCGGCCACTGGGGATTGTTGCGGGGCTGCGGGCGTGCAGGGCGACGTCGTCGGGGGAAGCCTTGTGGAAGTGCCAGACGACGAGCAGGTGGGAGAACTCCTCCAGACCCTGGACGACCTCCACGGGGAAGTCCGGGTTCAGGCGGATGATGGCTGTGCCGGTCCAGTGGTCGTCGGTGGGCTCGGTTCGTCCGCCGACCACGGTGGCGATGGGCTTGATCTCCAGCGACTTCGACATTGCGATCTGCGCTCCCCTTCGACCTGCGTGGCGACGGGGGTCAATCCACTCGGGCGAGATACGCGGCGGCCCGCGTGTCCAAGGCGGTGACTGCCGGGATGCCGCGATTAGGCGTGGGCGGTGGACTCGCTGATCCCGAACCCGGCAGCGATCTTCGCCAGGGTGATGGGTTCACGCAGGTACACCAGTGCCACCATCGCGCGTTGCGACGGGCGGAGCTTGCACCGCCGGTCGCCCTCACGGGTGACGATCAGTATGGCGACCCATTCCACGAGCGCGTGAGGTAGGTCGAATTCGGCAGGATAGATGACCAACGAGGCCCCCGAGCTGCGTGATCGAGACGTCAGACATCTCGATCAACAGCCCGGGGGCCTCGCTCGTTGCGCGTCACGAGCCATCACCCGATCGGTGGCTACCTCGAGGAAGCTCAGTCATCGACCAGGCCCGCGACCTCCCGCGGGCAAAGATCGATCACGGTCCCGCTACCCGGGCAGGGGTAGGCGCACGCCGTCGCCGGCGTCACCTTCACCAGCTGGTGGGGGTGAGGAGCTCGGTGGGGTGGGCCTGTGCCCAGTCGGCGAAGGTGCGCGCCGGGCGCTTCGTGACCGCGGTGACGTCGCTGGTCGGCTCGGCGCTCCACGGTTCCAGGGTGGAGCGGAATTGCTCGATGATGGCGCTCGCGAGATCCTCCGGCATGCCGTAGGACACCATCTGCGCGACCGAGCCGGCCGGGTCGGCCTCGGCGTAGCGAAGGTCGCGGCCCAGCACCTTGCTGAGGATGGCGACCTGGTCGGGGGGCTGAGCGGATCGGGGCCGGTGAGCTCGTAGATCCGGTGGTCGTGGCCGTCCTGGGTGAGACAGGCCGCGGCGACCGCCGCGATGTCCGCCGGGTCGACGACGGCGGCCCGGCCGACGGCGAACGGGGCGTACACGACCTGGTCGCCCGCGATCATTCCCGCCCAGTTGAGCGCGTTGGACATGAACG
>NZ_JAODNM010000139.1 GCF_025464955.1 Amycolatopsis sp.
GCTGCGCCCACCCCGGCTGTCACCGGCCCCCACGGTTCTGCGAGGCGCACCATGTCGTGGCGTGGGTGGACGGCGGGCTCACCAACCTCGGCAATCTCACGCTGCTCTGTGATTACCACCATCGGCAATTACATCATTCGGATTGGTCGATGCGGATGGTGGACGGGGTGCCGGAGTTCATCCCGCCGAAGGCCTGCACCGGCTCGACATCCAGCATTCGGTCGCGAACTCCGCTTCCTGCCGGGTCGCGGAGAAAGCAGGATTCACCTACGAGGGCACCCTGCGGAGTTCCGCCCTGCACACCGACGGCTGGCACGACATGCACCTGCACGCCAGGGTCCAGGGCGATGTCTGATCACGTTGGGCCTGATCAGGTCGGGCCTGATCAGGTTAAGGCTCGTCAGGTTAAGGCTTGAGGTTCGCGGCGCCGTAGGAGGTGGCGTTGCTGAACACTTCCTGGCCGTAGTCGGTGGAATTGTTGTAGGTCAGTACCGCGGTCCACCAGCCTTCCGGCGTAGCCAGGTCACCGCCCTTCGCGCACATGTAGCGGGCGGTGGTCAGTGCGGCGTCGTCGATGTTCTGCGCGTCGGGCGCTTTGCCGTCGCCGTTGGCCCGGACTCCCCAGCGGTGCCAAGTATCGGGCAGGAACTGCATGGGCCCGATCGCACGATCCCAGGTGGGGTCGCCGTCCAGCTTGCCGCTGTCGGTGTCGTGCACTGCCAGGACCCCGTCCGAACCGTCGAGGGGGATACCGATCACCGGTGGCGTTTCCAAGCCGTTCGCGTCGATCTCGGAACCGTCGTGACCACCGTTGAGCGACTCGATCCGGCCGATCCCGGCGACCGTCGCCCAAGTGAGGTGACAGTCCGGGGTCTTCGTCCGGGTGACCCTCTCGGCTTCGGCATATGCCCGCAGCACTCGCGGTGGGATATCAGTCTTGCCCGACACCCTGGTGACCCACGCGGAAAGCGTCGCGGCCGGGGGCACCGTGCCCGGCGCGGAGGGGATGGCGGAGCGGGGAGCCGGCGTCAGCTCGTCCACGGTGAACGGCGGCGGCCCGGGATCCGGCAGTGCCGCTCGCACTGAGTGGTCGATCTTGACGACGACCCAGACCCCGGCACCCAGCAGGGCCACGACAACCACCAAGGCCGCCACCAGGCAACCCCGGCGCCGGCCGGACCTCGGTGTGGGTTCGGTTTCCCAATCATCAAGGAGGTCAAGGGAATCTGTCGGCGGTGGGGGAGCGGTCACCCCGACTACGGTACGTGAATGATTACGCGACGGTGTTGACGTCCATCAGCACGGTGGCGAGGTTGGCGCAGGCTTGCACGGATTTCGGGAGGAACATCGACGCCGTGTCGCCCGGGGCGTAGACACGCAGACCGTTGACATCGACCTTCGTGCACTGCTCCGGCGGGAAGGCGTCGGCGCTGACGAACGTCAGCGAGGCCTGCGCACTCTTGCCCGGGGTAAGGACCTGCAGTTTGCCCTGGCTCTTTGGCTGCCTGGTGGCGGGAGCGCCGACCTGGTGGCCGTCGGTGCCGGCCACAAAGGACACTCCTGGCGAACCCTGCAGATCACACGTCTGCCGGCTCTTGTTGGTGAAGCGCAGGTTTACGTTGTCGTGGCTCATACCGGCGCCGTTGCCTTCGGCGAAGGCGACGTTGAGGTCCGCGGCCTTGCAGTACTTCGGCCCCTTCGGAGAAGACACGCTGGAGGCCTGGTCGTCCGCGTCGTCTGCCCCCGTCGCAGCTGCCGGCGAGCCGACTGGGGACGTGGCTGTCGGAGAGGTCGTCGCCGGAGCTGGAGCCGACGCTGCCGGGGCTGGCGTACCGCTGCACGCGGCGAGCAGGCCTGCCGCGCCCAAGGCCGCCGCGGTGGCGAGGCCGCCGCGGATGATCCGGGCCGTTTTGCCGGTGGTAGTCATGGTCATCTCCTTTGCTGCGGGGAACTTCGCTGTATTTCTACAAAGATGTTCGGCAGCCTGCTCCGGTTGTGAATAACCGGGTGTGTGTGATCCATGTCAACCGCTGGCAACCTTGCCGTCTCCCGCCGCGGAGCCCCGATCCGACTGTTGACAAGACGTCGCTGGTGTCGTAGAAATCGGGTATCCAATATCCTATAGGATTTACCAGTGAGGTTGGCAATGACGCCGAACGTCAAGCGGGTCAGGGCAAGCGCGGCAGGCCTCGGGCTGCTGCTGTTGATCAGCGCCTGCAGCACCAAGGGGGCGAACGCCGGCCAAGCCGCCGCCGACGCCCCGACGGCCAAGCCCTCGTCCCAGGTGAAGGTGGCCCTCATCCCCGGCGGCCCGCACCCGTACTTCCAGCCGTGGAAGGCCGCGATAACCCAGGCCAAGGCCGATTTCAAGCTCGGCGGGACCACGTTCGACGAGACCAGCGAGTGGGACCAGTCCAAACAGAACAGCCTGGTCAACTCGCTCGCTTCGCAGGGCTACAACGCGTTCGGCATCTTCGGGGTCTCGCCGACCGACATCAACAGCACGTTCAGCGACCTGAAGTCGAAGGGCGCCACCGTCGCCTCGCTCGGGTCGTGCCCGGCCACCGAACCCGACAAGGCGGACTTCTGTCTGTCCACGGACGTCGGTGACGCCGCGTACAAGGCCGCCAAAGCGACCATCGACGCCATGGGCGGCCACGGCGTCCTGGTACACCTGACCGGCAACAACGTCGACGCCAATACCCAGCGACGTATCGCCGGGGTGAAGAAGGCCGTCGACGAGACCGCGGGCAAGGTCACGCTGCTGACCACGATCACCGACGTCGACAAGGACCTGCAGACCGCGCAGAAGGCCGTCTCGGATCTGCTTTCCGCGCACGGCAAGGAAATCCAGGGCATCGTCACCACGGCGTACAACCCGGCGGTCGCCTCGGCCGACGCGGTGAAGGCGGCGAAGCTGCCGATCAAGGTGGTCGCCATCGACGACGACCCGTCGATCCTGTCCGGTATCCGCGACGGCTCGGTGTCGGCGACCGTCGGGCAGAACCCCACCGGTCAGGCTTATGTCGGTTCCTGGGCACTTGAGCAGCTCGCGACCGGCGCCTGCACCATGCGCCAGCCCGGCCAGACCGTCGACTCCGGGTCCTTTGTGGTCACCACGGCGAACGTCGCGACCTACGACGCCGAGCGCAAGACGAAGACCGAGCAGCTCATGACCGAGTTCAAGACCTCCGTCCTGAAATGCTCCTGAGCATCTCCCCAGCAACCGGAGGTTTTGCGTGGCCGTGATCGTCAAGGCCGAAGCGTTTTTGGTCAACCTCGAGGTCGAGCAGACCCGGGTCGACGCCGTCCAAGCCTTCCTGGCTCAGGAAACATTGTTCGTCGAGGTCAGCACCGATGACGGGGCCGTCGGCCTCGGGTACTCCTACACCATCGGCACCGGCGGCTCGGCGGTCCTGGCGCTGCTGAAGGATCACCTGCTCCCACGCCTCGTCGGCAAGGACGCGAGGCTGATCGAAGGCCTGTGGCGCGACCTGTTCGCGTCGACGCGGGCGACGACCGTCGGGGCGATCACCTCGCTGGCGCTCGCGGCCGTCGACACCGCGCTGTGGGACCTGCGTTGCCTGCGCGCCGGCGAGCCGCTGTGGCGGGTCGCCGGCGGGTTCCGGCCGCGAGTTCCCCTGTACGACACCGAAGGCGGCTGGCTGCACCTGACCACCGACGAGCTCGTCGTCGGAGCGAAAGCCTCGGTCGATGCCGGCTGGGGCGGGATCAAGGTCAAGGTCGGGAAGCCGACCGCGCACGAAGACCTCGAACGCCTCGCCGCGGTCCGCGAAGCCATCGGGCCGCGGGTCGATCTGATGGTCGACGCGAACCAGTCCATGACCGCGGCCGAAGCGATCCGCCGCGCGGCGGCGTTCGCGCCGGTCAACCTGTTCTGGTTCGAGGAGCCGCTGCCCGCGGACGACGTGAGCGGACACCGGCGGCTCGCCGAGTCGACCACGATCCCGATCGCGGTGGGGGAGTCGATGTACTCGATCTCGCAGTTCCGCGACTACCTCGAGCGCGGCGCGGCGTCGATCGTGCAGGTCGACGTGGCCCGTATCGGCGGTATCACGCCGTGGCTCAAGGTCGCGCACCTCGCCGAGTCGTTCAACGTCGAGGTGTGCCCGCACTTCCTGATGGAGTTGCACGTCAGCCTCACCGCGGCGATCCCGAACGGACGCTACGTCGAGCACATCCCGCAGCTCCGCGCGATCACCACCGCGGAGATGACCATCGACACCGGGCACGCCGTCGCGCCGGAGACACCCGGCCTCGGCATCGCCTGGGACCGCAACGCGATGGACGATCGGAGGGTGGCATGACCCTGCTCGCCGAGCCCACCCAGCAGCCGAAGTCTTCGCCTCCGCCGCAGCGCGACCGCGGCCGCCGGATAGTGGGCAAGGTGTTCGCCGACCAGCGGACCGGGCTGTTGATCCTGATCGTCGTGCTGGTCATCGTGTTTGGCTCGCTGCGCAGTACGTTCTTCGACGAGCGGTTCGTCATCTTCCCGCTGCTGCGCGACATCGCCACGCTCAGCGTCGTCGGGCTGTCGCAGCTCGCGGTGCTGTCGATCGGGCACCTGAACATCGCCGTCGGCCGGATGGCTTCGTTCGGCGCGATGTTCATGGGCATCTCGTACCAGGAATGGCATCTGCCGCTCTATGTCGGGCTGGTCATCGGGTTGATCGCCGGTACCGCGATCGGCGCGCTGACCGGGCTGATCATCACCACCTCCGGGGTCAACTCGTTCGTGGTGACCCTGGCGATGGACTTCGCGTTGCTCGGGTTGATTTCGCTGGTGTACTCGTCTTTCACGACGAGCGCCGCGTTCACCGTCAAGCCCGACGGCATGGAGGAGCTCCGCCAGTACTCCCTCGCCGACGTCTGCGTCGGCAACGTCTGCGGGTCTGGGGCGATCCCGCAGCTCGCGATCTTCGCGGTGATCGCGATGTGCGTGGTCGGCTACCTGTTTTCCCGCGCCAGGACCGGCCGGGAGATGCTGATGGTCGGCGCCAACCCGATCGCCGCCGAGCTTTCCGGGATCCCGGTGCACCGCCGGATCATCGGCGCGCACGCCCTGTCCGGCGGGCTTGCCGCGCTCGCCGGGTTCCTGCTCGCGGTGACCAGCGGTTCGTTCACCGCGAGCATCGGCTCGGAGTTCATGCTCCCGTCGTTCCTCGGGCCGGTGCTCGGCGGCACCCTGCTGACCGGCGGCGCGGTGTCGATCATCGGGACCTTCCTGGGAACGTCGCTCACCCAGGTCATCCAGCAGGGGCTGACCATGCTCGGCGCGAGCGTGGAAAGCCTCGCCATCTCACTCGGCACGATCCTGCTGGCCGCGTTGTCGCTGGACCGCGTACGCCAGCTCGTTTCCGACCGGAAGGCGGTCCGGCGATGACCACCCAGACGAAGGAACCTTCCCTCACCAGGTCGAAGTTCTCCCTGCCTGCCAACGAGATGACTCTGCTCGCACTCGCCGTCGCCGGGTTCGTCGGGCTGGCCATCGCATCCGGGGGTTCGCTGCTGAGCGGGTCTTCGCTGCAGACGCTGTTCACGTATCTCGCGGTGCCGGTGCTGATCGGCCTGGCGCAGCTCGTCGCGCTGTCGGTGGGCCAGATGAACCTCTCGGTCGGCGCGCTCGGCGGGTTCGTCGCGGTCGCCGCCGGGATCGCGATGGCGCACGCCGGAGTTCCGGCGTGGATCGCGGTGCTCGGCGCACTGGTCCTCGGCGCGGCCGTGGGTGCGATCAACGGCGTGCTCGTCGTCCTGACCAGGATCAACGGCTTCATCGTCACGCTCGCGACGATGACCATCCTGGCCGGGTTGCAGTACCAGCTGGTCGGCACCGAAACAGTGGCGAACTACTCGCCGGGCCTGCGTTCCCTCGGCACCGCCGCGGTGTTCCACATCCCGGTCATCTTTATCGTTTCGCTGGTCGTGGCCGGGTTGCTCGCGCTGTTCATGCGCCGCGCGATCTGGGGCCGGCGCCTGCTTGCCAGTGGTGGGAACCCTTTGGCTGCAAGGCTTTCCGGGATCTCCAACGACCGGTCGGTGGTGCTCGCGCACTGTCTGTCGGGGTTGCTGATCGGGGTCGCCGCGGTGGTGACGCTGATGTCTTCGCCCGGGGTGAACCAGAGCATCGGCGGTGACTGGCTGCTGTCGAGTTTCGCCGCGCCGATCATCGGCGGCGTCGCGCTGTCCGGCGGTGCGGTGTCGGTGTCCGGAACCGTGCTCGCGGCGCTGATCGTCCGGTTGGTCGACGTCGCCCGCGCCCAGTTCTCCCTCAACCCGAGCTGGGTCAACTTCGTGGTCGGGGCCGTGGTCCTCGGCACGGTCGTGGTGACACACCGCAGGGGAGCGAACGCGTGATTACCGAGCCAGCCCTCAAAGCGGACAAACTGGTCAAGCTGTTCCCCGGGGTCCGGGCGCTCGACGGCGCGAGCCTGCGCGTCGAACCCGGCTCGGTGCACGCGCTGCTCGGCGAGAACGGCGCCGGGAAGTCGACCCTGATCAAGATCCTGACCGGCGTCTACACCCCCGACGGTGGCAGCCTCGAAGTGTCGGGCCACCCGGTCGCGCTCGATTCACCGCAGGCGGCCGCGCGAGCCGGAGTCGGCGTCGTCCACCAGGAACGCAACCTCGTGCCGGAGTTTTCGGTGGCCGAGAACATCATGCTGCAGCGGCTGCCGGTCAAGGGCGGCCTGCTGGACCGCGGCTCGGTCCGCCGGGAGGCCCAGCGGTACCTGGACCTGCTGGAGCTCGACGTCGACCCGGATCGGCGCGTCCGCGGGCTGTCGGTGTCGCAGCTCCAGCTCATCGAAGTCGCGAAGGCGCTGTCGATGGACAGCAAGGTCCTGCTGCTCGACGAGCCGACCACCGCCAGCACTCCGAGCGAGGTCGAGCGGCTGTTCGGGGTGATCCGGAAGCTGCGCGAGGGCGGTACGGCGATCCTGTTCGTCAGCCACAAGCTGGAGGAGGTCTACGACCTCTGCGACACTGTCACCGTGCTGCGGGACGGGGTGTCGGTGCTGGAATCAGTACCGCTGTCCGAGCTGCACCGGCCTGAGTTGATCACCGCGATGGTCGGCCGCGAACACAGCGCGCTCGAACTGCCCGCCAGGCCGCGGTTCGAACCGGACCCGATCCTCGAACTCGACGAGGTCGGCACGGCGTATGGGCATCACGGTGTCTCGCTGTCGCTCCGCAAGGGCGAGATCCTCGGGCTCTACGGGCTCGTGGGCGCCGGGCGCACTGAGCTGGCGAAGTCGCTGCTCGGGCTGTCGGCGATCACGGAAGGCGAGGTCCGGGTCCGCGGACGTGCGGTGCGCATCCGCGACGTCCGCGACGCGCTGCGGCGCCACCGCATCGGGTACGTCCCGGAGGATCGCAAGGGCGAGGGCCTGTTCCTCGAACAGCCCGTGACGCGCAACATCGCCGTCGCGGTGTGGGACCGGATCGGGCGGCGCGTCGGCGGGGTGTCGGCGAAACGGGAGCGCGCGCTGGCCGAGGACTACGTGGAGCGGCTCGGCATCCGGCTTTCGTCCTCGAACCAGCTGGTCGGCCGGCTGTCCGGCGGCAACCAGCAGAAGGTCAGCCTGGCGAAATGGCTGGCCGCCGAGACCGAGATCCTGATCATCGACGAGCCGACCGTCGGCATCGACGTCCGCACCAAGGCCGCATTCCACGAGCTGATCTCGACGCTCGCCGCGGACGGGCTCGCGGTGCTGCTGATCACCAGCGACCTGGTCGAGATGGTGACACTGGCCGACCGGATCCTGGTGATGCGGGACTTCCATGTCTGCGGCGAGGTCGAGAACGACCGCGAGTACGGCCCGACGAGCCGCCGGGTGATGGGCTTGATCCACGCCGACGAGCCGGTCGCGTGAACACCGTCCTGCGGGTCGACCTCGGCACCGGCCAGGCGCGGATCCAGCAGCTCACTGATGACGAGCGACGCCGTGAACCCGGCTTCGGCCTGTTCGGTGTCCGATTGCTGCTGGGCGAGACCCCGGCAGGGCGCGACGTGTATCACCCCGATCAGCCGGTCGTGTTCGGCGTCGGCGCGGTGGCGGGACGGCGGATGCTGGCGTTGCCGAAGTTCAGTGTGGTCGGCAAATCGCCGCTGTCCGGTGGGATCGCGGAGTCCAGAGTGGAGGGTCCGTTCGGCCCGGCGCTGCGCGACACCGGCCACGACGCGATCGTGCTCACCGGGCGGGCTGCGCGTCCGTCGTATGTGCTCGTGTCCGCTGGACGCGCGGAGGTCCTCGACGGCGAAGGCTTGTGGGGACTCGACACGGCCGAAGTCACCGAGCGGCTGGTCGCTCGCCACGGTGAGCAGGCACATGTCGCCGCGATCGGCCCGGCGGGGGAGAACCTGGTCCGGTTCGCCTCGATCGTCGCCGACTACGGTAACGCGGCGGCGCGCATGGGGTTGGGCGCGGTGCTGGGTGCCAAGAACTGCAAGGCGCTGGTGGTCATCGGTGCCCCGGAATCAGGCAGCTCGGATTCAGACAGCCAGGAAGCGGGGGTTGCCGACCCGGCTGGGGTCGAGCGGATCACCGCTGACTACGTCGCCAGGATGTCCGCGAACCCGTTGACACACAGCGAACATCAGCCGCCGGGTTTCGGGACGTGGCCCGCCGAAGGACTTGAAGGCTATCTCGGCGCACGGAACTACAGGACCGCGAAGGTCGAGCTGGCCGAGTTCACCGCCGACGCCTATCTCGAGCGGATGGGAACGTCCGAGGGAAACTGCCCCGGCTGCCCGCAGGACTGCATGAAGTCGTTCACCGACAATGGCACCGACAATGGCGCCGACAATGGCGCCGACAATGGCGCCGACAATGGCACTGACAATGGCACCGACAATGGTTCGGGGCTCCTGCACCAGGAAGCCGTGGCTGCGTTCGCCGGGGCGTTGGCGATCACCGACCTCGACGCCGTGCTGGAACTGAACGCATGGTGCCATCGACAAGGTGTGGACCCGGTCTCGCTGGCCGGGGTCCTCGCGTTCCGGTGTGAGCTCGCGGAGCGAGACTTGCTTGACGGACCGGCTTTCGGGGACGTGGCGGCGTTGCGAAACTTAGCCGGTCAGGTGGTCCGGCGCGATGGTGCCGGTGCGCTGTTGGCTGACGGCGTCGCCCGTGCCGCGGTGGCACTCGGCGTGTACATCGAGCAGTTCGCCTTGCACAGCAAGGGAATCGAGATGTGTGGATTCGATCCCCGAGGTTCACACGGGCTCGCGCTCGCTTACGCTGTCCACCCGCTCGGGCCGCGGTATGACGCGGTCGAGCACGATATCGACTTCGATCCCATCGACGGGCAAGCGCTGTTCATCGCCAACGCGGCCAGGAACGGCTGCCCGCCGGACGGGTTGGCGATGGCCGAACTGCCCGACGTCAAGGTCGAACTGGTGGCCGACCTCATGCAGCTGTGGAGCGGTTACGACGCCGTCGGACTCTGCCTGTTCGCGGCGCCGCCCACTCGCAACCTGAGCGAGGATTCGGCCGCCGAACTGATCTCCGCGGTCACCGGCTGGGACGTGAAACCCGCCGACGTACGGGACTGGGGCAGGCGAAGGCTTTCCCTGATGCGGCAATACAACCTGCGTGAAGGTCTGACGTCGGCCGACGACGTCCTGCCGGATCGTTTTTTCACCCTGCCCGTTGATGGCGGGCGGCTCGACGGCGCGGTCCTCGATCGCGCGCAGTTCACCGCGGCGACTTCGCGGTTGCGCGAGCTACTCGGCTGGAATCGCTGAAGCGCACTGAAATTGCTCTGTTTGAAAATGCGACTGTTTCACCATCGTTGATCCACGAAAGGACGCGGAATGGTGTGGAAAAGACTGGGTTTTTCCGTTCTTGCCCTAGTCACGGCGGCTACCGGGCTCACGGCGAGCGCGGTCGGCGCGAACGCCGCGCCGGCTCCGGTCACGACGTTGTACGCCTCTCCCGGCGGCAGCGGCCCGTGGTGCGCGTCGTTCGCGCCGTGCTCGATCACGCAGGCGCAACAGGATGTCCGGTGGCTCGCGCCGGTCGTCCCGGGTGACCTCGTCGTCAGCCTCGCCGGCGGGACGTATCAGCTCAAGGCGCCACTGAACTTCACCGCCGCCGACTCCGGCCAGAACGGACACCGGATCCGATGGGTCGCGGCGACGGGCCGGGCGCCGACGATCAGCGGCGGTGTCCCGGTCAAGGGCTGGACCGCCACCGGGACCGCGGGCCTGTGGAGCGCGAAGGTGCCCGCGGATCTCGACACCCGCCAGCTGTACGCCGACGGCGCGCGCGTGCCGCGGTCAAGCGGTGACGTGCCTTCCGGCTGGACGCAGACCGCGACCGGATTCGCCACCCCGGACACGAAAATGGCGAGCTGGCGCAACCCGTCGAGCATTGAAATGGTCCTCGGTAACGGTCACGGTTCGTGGAGCGAGCCGCGCTGCGACGTCGCGTCGATCACCGGCACCGCGATCACCATGAAGGAACCCTGCTGGAACAACATGAAACTCGCCGACCTGCCCACGGCGGCGAACGGTGACAACCCCGCCGGCGGGTTCCCGTCCTACCCGACCGACGCCGTGCCGACGAAGATCGAGAACGCCTTCGAGCTGCTCGGCGCCGGTACTTGGTATCTCGACCAGACGCAGCACGTCGTCTACTACCAGGCCAAGACCGGTGAAGACCCGCGAAAGATGGACTTCGTCGCGCCGAAGCTGGAAAAGCTCGTGACGAGTTCGACCACCGCGGCCAACCCGCTCCACGACGTGTCTTTCGAAGGACTCCAGTTCGCCTATGCCACTTGGCTTCAGCCCAGCGGCAACGACGGTTTTGTCGAGATACAGGCCAACTTCACCCTCACCGGCCCGAACGCCGGCCAGAGTCAGGGCCTGTGCCAGTACTCGAGCCCCGCGGGTACCTGCCCGTTCGCGTCGTGGACCCGGCCCGGCGCCGCGGTCGACCTGACCGGGACGAAGAACGTCAGCTTCCTGCGCAACACCTTCACCCACCTCGGCGGCGCCGGACTCGGTCTGCAGCACGGGATCCTGTCGGACCTGGTGCAGGGAAACACGGTCACCGACGTTTCGGGGATCGGCATCCTGCTCGGGGCGGTCGACGACCCGCAGCCGCTCGGCGGCGACCAGCGTGAGATCGCGACCGGCAACACGATCGACGACAACTACGTCCACAACGTCGGCGTCGAATACACCGGCGCGCCGGCGATCGTCAACGGTTACTCGCGCGGCACGTCGATCACGCACAACGAGATCGGCGACGTTCCCTACAGCGGTATTTCGTCCGGATGGGGCGGCTGGCACACCGACTCGGAGCGTCCGCACGAGAACCCGAACATCAACGGTGACAACACGATCTCCGACAACCTGATCTACCGAGACATGCTCACCCGGTTCGACGGCGGTGCGGTCTACACGAACGGACCGCAGGGCACCAGCTACGAGCACGGGTTGACCGTGTCCGGCAACGTCAACTTCAGCGGGCTGAAGACGGCCAACACCGTCTACGACGACGAGGGCGGCGACTACGTCACGATCACGGGCAACGTTCAGTACAACGACACCGGCGGGTTCAACGGCGGCTGCTCGACCACCGGGCACCTGCGGCGCGGCGGCAACTACCACGTCGGCACGCTGAACTCGTTCGGCTGCTCACCGCCGCCCGTCGGGATGGAGGACCTCGGCGGCAACAAGCTGATCTCGCAGAACCCGCAGGCCGGTGAAATCCCCAACACGATCCTCGCCGCCGCCGGGCTGCGCCCGGCTTTCGCCGCGCTGTCGACCAGCCTCCCGCCCGTGGTCGCGCTCGCCAGCCCGACCTGCACCGGGAACGTCCTGATCTCCGGCTCGGGCTTCACCGCCGACTCGAAGGTGAGCGTCGGTGGCACGCAGGTCAAGTCGGTCACGTTCATCTCGACCAGCCACCTGTCGGTGCAGCTGCCGGCAGGTTCGGCGGGCGGCGCGGTTTCGGTGACCACGAACTCGGGCACCAGCGCGGTGGACGTCGCCGCGAACTCGACCCTCTGCCAGGGGCTGAGCACCGGCTTCGGCAACGTCGGCATCACCTCGGACTCGAACACCGGCGCGGGCAACATCGACGGCTCCGGGTACAGCTTCTCGGCGGACGCGTTGGCGGCGCAGGGAATCAACCCCGGCACGCTGTTCACCTCGCACGGCACGACGTTCACCTGGCCGACGGCGTCGCCCGGCAACCCGGACAACGCGCTGGCCGCCGCGCAGACGGTCGGCCTGATCGGGTCTTCGCCGACGCTCGGATTCCTGGTCACCAGCACCTATC
Organism: Amycolatopsis sp.; assembly: GCF_025464955.1. Classification (GTDB taxonomy): domain Bacteria; phylum Actinomycetota; class Actinomycetes; order Mycobacteriales; family Pseudonocardiaceae; genus Amycolatopsis. The sequence goes on from NZ_JAODNM010000139.1 coordinate 12,312, forward strand.
CGGCGTCGGGCACCGGCACGGTCAACTACAGCGACGGGACAACCCAGAGCTACACGCTGAGCGTCCCGAACTGGGAGGGCACCCCGCCCGACGGCGCCGACCCGGTGATCACGCTGCCGTACCGCAACGGTCCGAACGGCCGCGACGACAGGCAGGTCCACGTTTACTACGCCGGTGTTTCGCTCGACGCGAGCAAGACGGTGAAGAGCGTGCAGCTGCCGAACGTCGGCGGCGAGGTGGGAGTCAACGTTCCCGCGCTGCACGTGTTCGCGGTGGCGCTCGCCGGAAATCCCGACCTGGCGCTCGGAAAGCCGGTGACGGCGTCCTCGGCGGACTTCGGCGGCGTCCCGACTCGGGCGGTGGACGGCGACACCAACGGCAATTTCACCAACAACTCGGTGAGCCATTCCGACCAGACCCCGCAACCGTGGTTGCAGGTCGATCTTGGGGCGGTATCGACCCTGTCCTCGGTCAACGTCTGGAACCGCACGGACTGCTGCCCGGAACGGCTGAACGACTTCTGGGTCTTCACCTCGGCCACGCCGTTCGACACGACGTTGACCCCGCAGCAACAGGCCGCGCAACCGGGTGTCTGGTCGAGCCACCGCACCGGCCCCGCCCCGCAGGTCACCACCGTCACCCCGGGTGTCCCGGCCAGGTACGTGATGGTCCAGCTCAACGGGACGAACTACCTGTCCCTCGCCGAAGTCGAAGCCTTCGGCAAGTAGCTGCGCCCCACGCAGTGCACCAACCCCAGCGTCCCTAGAGCCCCCAGGGCTCTAGGGACGCTGCGCGCTGCCGTCGGCTGCGCGCAGCAGGGCCCAGCGGTCGTGGACGCCGGGTTCGGGTGGTGGGTACTTCGCGGCGGCGGCTTCGTCGAAGTCGACACCGAGGCCCGGCGCCGCTGACGGCCGCAGGGCGCCGCGCTCGGGGACCGGCGTGCCCGGGAAGACTTCCAGGGTGCCTTCCCGCAGTGTCGCGGCCTCCTGGACGCCGAACGCCGGCGATGAGACGTCCAGTGCGAGGTTCGCGGCGTGACCGAGCGGGCTGACATCGCCGGGCCCGTGCGGGGCGATGAGAACACCGGCGAGTTCGCACGCGGCGACGAGTTTGCGCACCGGTGTGAGCCCGCCCAGCGTCGGGATCCGGATGCGCGCGAAGTCGATCGCCCGGTCCCGGAGCAGCGGCAGGAACTGCTTGACGTCATGGAAGAGTTCGCCCATGGCGAGTGGGATCGACGACGAGTTCCGCAGCTGCGGGAAGTAGTCGGCGTCTTCCGGCGCGAGGACGTCTTCGAGGAAGAACAGGTCGACCTCGGCGAGCATCGGTAGCAGGCGCAGCGCCTGCGCCGGAGTGAGGCGTTCGTGCGCGTCATGCAGGAGTTCGAGGCCGGCCGGGATCTTCGACCGGACTTCGCGCAGCACGCCCGGCACGTGGTGGAGGTACGCGAGCGAGTCCCACCGGGCGTTGCGTGCGTGGGCCAGCTCAGGGTCCGTGCCGCCGGTGCCGTAGGTATCGGTACCCGGCACGGACACCTGCACACGAACGTGCCGGAAACCCTTCTCCGCGGCGGCTTCCACCCCTTCTGCGATCTCGGACGCCGACGCGCCGTCGACATGCGTATACGCGTCGGCGGCCTCGCGTACGCGCCCCCCGAGCAGCGAGTACAGCGGCACGCCCGCCGCTTTGGCCTTGAGGTCCCACAACGCGACGTCGACGCCGGCGAGCGCGTTGCCGGCGATCGACCCGCCTCGCCAGTACCCACTGTTGAGCAGCAGCCGATGCAGGTCTTCGATGTCGCCGGGATCGCGGCCGAGCACCATCGGCCCGAGGTAGTCGTCCACAACGGACTTCACCGCGAGTGTCCGTTGTGGATCGCTCGCGCAGCCGAGCCCGTACAGTCCGGGCTGGTCCGTTTCGACCCGCACGATCAGATAAGGCGATCCTTGCGGTGCGGTGAGAAACGTCCGTACGGCGGTGATTTTCGTACCGGACGTCGACGGCCACGGGGCGACTGCCAGCGGAGCGCTCACAGGTGCGCCTCCGGGGTGCGGGTCGCGCCGACGACCCGCAGATGCCCTTCCGAGGACTGCCGGGTCCGCACGGTTACCGGGAGCACCAGCAGTTCGGGCCCATCGCCCGAATCGCCGAGCACGCGTTCGTGCAGCAGCCGCATCGCCCGGCTGCCCATCTCCCGCGACGGCAGCACGACGGCCGCCGCCGTCAGCGGCAGGACGTCGAACGGGCCGGCGTCGTCCATGCCCGCGAGGTCGACGTCGCCGGGGATGCCGTAGCCCAACGCGACCAGGTCCTGTGCCGCTGCCGCGAGCGCGTACCCGTTGACGCACAGGAACACCGTCGGCGGACGCGCTCCGGCGAGCAGCTCGGCCAGCAGTTCGCGACGTTCTTCGGCAGGCAGGGTCCGGTACGGCCGCAACCGCGTCAGATCGGGACGCACCGCGATCCCCGCTTCCCGCAGCGCCTGGATGTGCCCGGCGAGCCGGTCCCGGACGCTGGTGGCCTCGGTCTCGTCCCACAGCGTCGCGATGACGGTGTGGCCGGCCTCGATCAGCGCCGTCGTGAGCTGGTGGCCGGCACCGTAGTTGTCGGCCACGACGACGTCGGTCGCGAGGTCGGGGCGATACCGGTCGACCATCACCAGCGGCACCCCGCGGCGGCGTACTTCGGCATACGCGCCAACGGTTTCACTGCCTTCCGCGGGGTACACGATGATGCCGCTGACGTCGTGTTCGAGCGCGGTGCGCAAAGCCTGGTCCTCGCGGGCGGTGTCGCCTTCGCAGTGGTTGAGGAACATCCGGTAGCCCAGCTCGGTGCTGGTCGCCTCGACCCCGGCGAGCAGCTGCGAGACGTGCGGGCCGTGGTTCTGCAGGATGCAGGCGATCGTGCGGTCGGCGGGCGGGGTGACGGCCGGCTGCCGGTCGGCGACGAAGGTCCCCTGCCCGCGGCGGCGCACGACGTACCCCTCGGTCGCGAGGTCGTTGAGCGCCCGGACCGCGGTGGCGTGGCTGACCCCGAACCGCTCGCAAATCTCCCGCTGCGTCACGAACGGGCGCCCCGGCGAGTACTCGCCCGAGGCGATGGCAGCCAGTAGCTCCTGTTTAACCCGTTGGTAGAGGGGAGGCACCGGGTCAACTTAGCATGCTAATCCCAGCGATTGGCGACGCTGAGTCACATTCGGCCGAGTGGATCAAGCCGCTTGACATGTTAAACCCCGTGACTTTATGGTCTGCGTCACGTTCAGGGCCGAGCGCGCCGCAGCCGCTTGCCCCTTCGTCGGAAACATCCTGGAGGGCACATGCGGGTATCTCGGCCCAGAATCCGGCTACTGGCGGCGGTCACCCTGACCATGGCACTGGCCGCCGGCGGTGCGACCGCGTGCGGCGGCTCCTCCGACTCGTCGTCGGGGTCCACGCTGCAGATGTGGACGTTCAAACAGGCCCACGTCAAACCATTGCAGGACGCGGCCGCCCGCTTCAAGGCACAGACCGGCATCTCCGTGGACGTCACGGCGTACACCCCCGACGACGCCTACAAGAGCAAGATCCAGAGCGCCGCGCAGACCAAGAACGTCGCTGACGTGCTCGAAGTCCACGCCGTGGGAGAGGACTTCGTCCTCGGCGGGTCCGGCATCCTCGCCGACCTCGCGCCCAGCGTGAACGACGCGTGGAAGGCCCGGTTCGTCCACGGCACTGCCGACTCCGAAGTCGTGAGCAACGACCGTTACCAGCGCTCGCTCAAGCCCAAGGCACCGGACGTAGGCATCCAGGTGGGGCAGATGTTCAGCGTCCCGTTCACCATCGGGGCCTTCGGCATCGTCTACGCGAACAAGGCGAAGCTCACCGCGGCCGGGCTCGACCCGGCGAACCCGCCGAAAACCTGGGCCCAGTTCGTGTCGTGGCTCAAGGCCACCAACACCAAGGATCCGCAGGCGGGCGGCCTGACCGTCGGGCTCAAGTCGTCGACGACCGGGTTCAACTGGCTGCTGGAGCCGCTGGCGTACGCCTACCTTGGCAAGGCCAAGTACCAGGCGCTGTTCGCCAAGGACCCGGCGAGCGCGTTCGGGAGCCCGGACGGACAGCGCGTGCTCGAGCTCTACAACCAGCTGACCCCGTATTGGACCCCGGGCACGCAGACGCTCAGCATCGACGACGCCGACCGCGCTTTCGCGCAGGGTAAGTCCGCCTTCGACCTCGGCGGCACGTTCACCCTCGCCGCGATCGGGCAGAACGGCCTCAAGGCCGACGACGTCGTCTCGTTCAGCCTCCCGGCGGCCGAGGGTGGCGCGTCCGCCGATCTCAAGCTGGCGCCGATCCCGCTGACCGGACTGTCGATCTCCGCGCAGAGCAAGAAACAGGACGACGTGGTCAAGTGGCTCGACTTCCTGACGAAGTCGGACGAGGCAGGCAAGTTCGCCCAGGGCTCGCTGGACCTGACCGGTACCGACCTCGGCGCAGACAGCGCCAAGCTGCTCGGCCCGAACCTGTTCGCGCTGCAGAAGACGCTCGGTGAAGCCTCGCAGGGAGCCTACGACGCCAGTTTCACGGACATCTTCAGTCCGGCCTATGTGGACACCGATGCGGCCGACGTGCTGGTGAAGATGTCGCCGCTCAAGGAAACCACGCCTGCCGCGACGAACCAGGCCCTCGGCGCCCTGGTCGCGAACTCCTGGAAGTGACGCGGTGACGTCTGCTCCCCGCGTCCGGTACCGGCGGCGCAAACGCCTCCGGGAAGCGCTTACCGGCTACGCGTTCGTCCTGCCCGCGCTGGTGCTGTTCGCAGTGCTCGGGGTGTACACCGTCGTCTACGGCCTGTTGCTGAGTTTCGCCCGCTGGAACGGGTTCAGCCCGCACTGGATCTGGGTGGGGCTCGGCAACTACCGCGACCTGCTGTTCAGCGATCCGAGCCTGGCGCCGGTGGTGCGCAGCGCCGGGCTGCACACCGCGGTGGTAATGGTCGCCGTGCCCCTGCTCGCGGTGTTCGCGGGACTGCCGCTCGCGTTGGCGCTCAACCGGATCAAGTTCCTGCGGACGACGTTGCGCACGGTGTTCTTCCTGCCGTATGTCACCACCGGGATCGCGGTGTTCTACGCGTGGACGTACGTGTTCCAGCCCCAGGGATCGCTGAACTTCATCCTGAAATCCCTGGGACTGGGCACGTTGTCCCAGCCCCAGGGATTTCTCGGTAACCCGGCGACCGCGCTGCCGACGCTGATCCTGGTGCTGGCGTGGTCTTCGATCCCGGTGTCGATCCTGCTCTACCTCAGCGGCCTGCAGTCGATCGATCCCGCGGTGCTCGACGCGGCGAAGGTCGACGGCGCGAGCGGGCTGCGCACAACGACGGCGGTGATCTGGCCCTTGCTGCGGCCCATCACCGCCGCGGTGGTCATGCTGAACCTGCGCGACGCGCTGCAGGGCTTCCAGATGTTCCTGGTGATGACGAACGGCGGTCCCGGCGGCCATACGAACGTGCTCGGGCTCGAGTCCTACGACCTCGCCTTCTTCTCGAACCTGCGCCCGACACTGGGCTTGGCGAGTGCCTTGGGCTGGCTGCTGTTCGTCGTCGCGCTGGTACTGGCCGCGGTCAACGTCCGGGTGCTGCGGAGCCGCACATGAACCGTCGCTTCTTCTCCGCGCGGACGCTCGCGTACCTGATCCTCGCGGTGTACACGGTGATCAGCCTGTACCCGTTCGCGTGGATGGTCTCCGCCGCGTTCAAGAACACCGACGAGGTCCGCCAAGACGGACACCTCATCCCGGAACACCCCACGCTCAGCACGTTCGCCCGGACGTGGGGGCAGCTGAACTTCCTGCACTACTTCGCGAACAGCCTCATCGTCACCGCTGCGACCGTGCTCGGGGTGCTCGTCGTCTATTCGCTGTCTTCGTACGCTTTCGCGGTCCTGAAGTTCCCGGGGCGGCGTGCGATCTACACGGGGTTCATCGCGTTGCTGTTCGTGCCGGGGATCACCGTGCTGCTCCCCGTGGTGATCCTGCAGTCCGACCTCGGGCTGCTCGGCACGAAACTGGGGCTGGTCCTGCCGTTCGTCAACGGGACCGCGCCCCTGTCGATCCTGTTGCTCACCAACAGCTTTCGCTCGGTTCCGGGTGAGCTTCGGGAGTCGGCGCGGTGTGACGGCGCGAGCGAGTTCCGGACGTTCTTCTCGATCTACCTCCCGGTGTGCCGCCCGGCGCTGGTCACGATCGCCTTGCTCACCGCGATCCCGACGTGGAACGAGTACGTGCTGACCAGGGTTTCGCTGAACGACCCGGCGAGCTTCACCCTGCCACTCGGTCTGCAGAGCCTGACGTCCTCGACCGCCCCGGAATACAACGTGATCATGGCCGCGTCGCTGATCATCGTCATCCCGGTGATCGTCCTGTTCGTTCTGTTGCAGCGGTACTTCATCAACGGTCTGGTCGGCGCGGTCAAGGGCTGACCGCGTCCGGACCCGCGCAGAAAGGGGACAACCGTGAAGGTCCTGGTCACCGGGGCCGGCGGGACACTCGGCGCGCTCGTGACGGCGCAGTTGATCGCCGCGGGCCGCCAGGTGCGGGCGCATGACCGCGTCCCGCTCGGAAACTGCCGTGCCGGTGAAGCCATCGTCGGCGACCTGGGGGACCGTGACCACGTCGCCGAGCTCGTCGAGGGTGTCGACGCGGTCGTGCATGCCGCGGCCAACCCGTCGCCGCTGGGCGACACCGAGGAGCGGATCTTCGCCAACAACGTCGACTCCGCCTACCACGTGCTGGACGCCGCAGGGCGGGCGAAGGTCGGCCGGATCGTCTACATCTCCAGCGCGTCGGCGTTGGGGCTGGCGTGGTCGAAGCGCGGCGCGGCGCCGGTCTCGGTGCCGGTCACCGAGGAGCATCCGTACCTCGGCGACGACGTCTACGGCCTGACCAAACAGATCGGCGAGGCCGTCGCGGCGACTACAAGCCGTCGCTGGGACGTGGCGACGGTCGCGCTCCGGTTCCCGTTCCTCGGTTCGGGGGAGCGGCTCCAGCGTCATCTCCGGCCGATCCGCGAAGACCCCGGGGTCGACAGGGGCGGGCTCTGGGGGTGGCTCGACACGCGGGACGCCGCGAGGGCCGTGCTGGCCGCGCTCAGTGTGCCGCTGAGCGGGTATCACCTCGTCAACGTCACCGCGCCGGACACCTCGTCCGCGATGCCGACGCGGGAGCTGCTTGCCCGCTACCACCCGGATACCGTGGTGGAGCGACAACTCGGCGAGTTCGAGACACTGTTCAGTATCGACCGAAGTCGTGAACTGCTCGGCTTCACAGCGAAACATGGGTGGCGGAATGCCTGAGAAGAACGCGCTCGTGGTCCGGGGCGGCTGGCCCGGACACGCGCCCGTCGAGACCACGGACCGCTACATCCTGGTCCTCGAAAAGGCCGGCTACGAGGTCACGGTGTCGGATTCGCTCGACTCGTATCTGGACACCGAGGCGCTCGCCGCGACCGATCTGATCGTGCAGTGCTGGACGATGGGCGAGATCACCGGGCAGCAGCTGGCGGGCCTGTCGGCGGCGGTGCGCGTGGGCACCGGGTTCGCCGGGTGGCACGGCGGGATCATCGACTCGTTCCGCGCCGAACCCGGATACCACCTGATCACCGGCGGCCAGTTCGTCCACCATCCGAAGTCCTTTGTGGACTACGGGGTGCGGCGGGTGTCGGAGCACCCCATCGTGGCCGGGCTCGGCCCGTTCCGGGTGACCACCGAGCAGTACTGGCTGCACGTCGATCCGGGCAACGAGGTGCTGGCCGTCACCGAACTGGTCCGCGACCCCGCGGCGCCCGCACCGCTCGGCACGGTCCCGGTGACCTGGGTCCGGCGCTGGGGCGAGGGCCGGGTGTTCGTCACGGCGCTCGGGCACCGGCTCGAAGACCTCGAAGTGCCCGAGGTCGACACGATGATCACCAGGGGGCTCGCGTGGGCGACCAGATGAGGATCGGGATCGTCGGCCTCGGCACGATCAGCGACGCCTACCTCAGAACGCTGCCCAGGCTGGAAAACCTGGACCTGGTGGCGGTGGCCGACCTCGACCCGATGCGAGCGGAGGCGTGCGCGGAACGACGTGAGGGCGTGCGGGCGCTCGCGCTGCCGGAGCTGTATGAAGCCGAAGACGTCGACCTCGTGCTGAACCTGACCATCCCCGCGGCCCATGCCGAGGTCGCGCTCGCGGCGATCGCCGGCGGCAAGCACGTCTACGGTGAGAAGCCGTTGGCGCTGAACACGGTCGAGGCCCGGGGAATCCTGTCCTCGGCCGCCGACGCCGGGGTGCGGGTCGGCTGCGCGCCGGACACCGTGCTCGGCACCGGCGTCCAGACCGCGCGGGCCGGGCTCGACGCGGGGCTGATCGGGGCGCCGGTGGCGGCGACGGCGTTCATGGTGACGCCCGGGCACGAGCGCTGGCATCCCGCGCCGGAGTTCTACTACCGCACTGGTGGCGGCCCGCTGCTGGACATGGGGCCGTACTACCTCACGGCGCTCGTGACGCTGCTCGGCCCGGTCCGCCGGGTGGTCGGTATGGCGTCCACCCCGCGGTCCTCGCGGACGATCGGCAGCGGGCCACGAGCGGGTACGAGCTTCGGTGTCGAGGTTGCGACGCACGTCACCGGCGTGCTGGAACACGATGGCGGCGCACTGTCCACTTTGGTCACGAGCTTCGACGTCTGGGCGGGGCACCTGCCGCGGATCGAGATCTACGGCACCGAGGGTTCGCTGTCGGTGCCCGACCCCAACGGCTTCGACGGCTCTGTGCAGGTGTTCCGCGGCAAGGAGCCGTCGTGGCTGGACGTCGGCGTCAACGGCGGCTACCCGTCGGCGTCGCGGGGCTTCGGCATCGCGGACCTGGCGCGGGCCATCGCCGACGGCACACCGCATCGCGCGAACGGCGAACTCGCGTTCCACGTCCTCGACGTCATGGAATCCCTGCTCGCGGCTGCCGAGTCCGGCGCCGCGGTCACCGTGTCCAGCACCTGCGACCGACCGGCCGCCGTCCCCGCCCGGACTCGTGAGCGTTCCGGCCGCTTCTAACCGGCCGGAACGCTCACGAGCCGTTCCCGGTCAGCCGCCGTGCCAGGAGTGCCAGAGGGCGGCGTAGGCGCCGTGGGCGGCGACGAGGTCGTGGTGGCTGCCCAGCTCCGTGATCCGGCCGCCCTCCATGACCGCGACGCGGTCGGCGTCGTGCGCCGTGTGCAGCCGGTGCGCGATGGCGATGACCGTCCGCCCGTCGAGCACGGCGGACAGCGAGCGCTCGGCCTGGCGCGCGGTCGCCGGGTCGAGCAGAGCCGTGGCCTCGTCGAGGATGACGGTGTGCGGATTCGCCAGCACCACCCTGGCCAGCGCGAGCTGCTGCGCCTGCGACGCGTCGAGCGTGGTCCCGGTGGGGCCGAGCACGGTGTCGAGCCCGGCCGGCAGCGTGTTCGCCCAACCCGCGTCGACAGCGGCCAGCGCCGCGAGGAGTGCGTCGTCCCCGGCTGACGGCGCCGCGATCACCAGGTTGTCCCGCAGGCTCCCGAGGAACACGTGGTGCTCCTGGGTGACCAGCAGGATCCGGCGCCGGAGTTCGGCCGGCGGGAGTTCGTGGACCGCCACCCCGCCGACGGTGACCCGGCCGGTCCGCGGCGCGTCCACCCCGGCCAGCAGCCGCCCGAGCGTGGACTTGCCCGCGCCGGACGGCCCCACGATCGCCAGCCGTTCACCGGGCCGCACCGCGAGGTCGACGTTGTCGAGCACATCGCGGGAACCCGTGTAGGCGTACCGGACGCCGGCGACGACGATCCGATCGTCCACGGGAACGGCGTCGGTCGGCCGCTCCGCGTTCGTGGCCTCGGCGATCCCTGCTATGCGCGCGAGCGACGCGGCGCTGCTCTGCAGCTGATCCAGCCACATGAGCACCGCGTCGACCGGACTGACCAGCTGCAGCATGTACAGGCTCGCCGCGACGGCCGTCCCGAGCTCGATGCCGCCGTGCAGGTACAGCAGCCCGCCGACGAACGCGATCAGCGCCACCGGCAGGCAGTACGTCAGGTCGCACACCGGGAACAGCACAGTGCGCAGGCTCAGCGTCCTGCGCCGCGTCGTGTACACCGCCGCGAGGCGCCGGTCGCCGTCGTCGACGCGGGACTGCCGCAATCCCGAGGCCTCCACCGTCCGTGCGCCTTCGACGGTCGCGTTCAGCGTCTCCGACAGTCCCGAATTGGCGTCGCCTTCGGCGAGGTAGGCCTCGCGGGCCCGCTTCAGGTACCAGCGGCTCACCAGCCACAGGATCGGCAGCCCGATGAACCCGCATAGCCCTAGCACCGGGTTGAGCACGAACACGGCCGCGAAGAGGAACACGATCTGCAGCGCCGACACGAAGATCTCGGGCGCCGCGTCGCGCAGCGTCGTCCCGACGGTCGCGACGTCGCCGGTGCTCCTCGTCATCAGCTCACCGGTGCCGGCGTGTTCCACCACCGAAGTCGGCAACGCGAGCGCGCGGTCGACGAACTCCTCGCGCAGCCGGGCCAAGGCACGTTCGCCATAACGGTGCCCGGCATAACGCGCGAACCGGGCCACTACCACCTGCAAGACGGTGAGACCGGTGATGAGCAGCCCCAGCCGGTCGATCGCGGATGTCCCGGTGCCGGCCTGGACCTGATCGACCATCTTGCCGAGCAGCCACGGACCAGCCAGCCCCGCCAACGCCGCGAGGCAGTTGAGCATCAGCACGACGGTCATCGCGCCTCCGTCGTCGCGGATCAGCCGCCAGGTTTCCCGGCGGACCGTTGCCGCATCCGCGACTGGCAGCCGCCGCGTCGCCGCCGTCATCGGGTCGCCTCCTCTTCCGCTCCGCGAAAGACCAGATTGCGATAGTCCGGGACAGTGGTGAGCAGATCCGCGTGGCAGCCGGTCGCGACGACCTGTCCGTCGCGCAGATAGGCCACGTGGTCCGCCTGATCGAGCAGGAGCGGGGACGTGCTCGCGACCACGGTCGTCCGGCCGCGGCGGGCCTCGTGCAACCGGGCGGCGATCCTGGCCTCGGTGTGCGTGTCGACGGCGGAGGTGGGTTCGTTGAGCAGCAGGACATCCGGGTCGGCCAGTACCGCTCTGGCCAGTCGCAGCCGCTGGCGCTGCCCACCCGAAAGTGTGCGCGCCTGATCGTCCACAAAGGAGTTCAGGCCCAGTGGGAGCCCGTCGGTGATGTCGAGCGCCGCGGCGGTCTCCATGGCCGCCACGACAGCGTTTCCTCGTTGGCCGCCAACCATTTCGCGCAGCGAACCGGCAAACAGGTGCGCGTCGTTGTCGGCGACGAGGATCCGCCGCCGGACCTCGTCGACGGCCATCTCCGCCACGGGAATCCCGCCCCAGGTGACGTCGGTTTCCTCGTAGCGGCCGAGCCGGTCGAAGAGCCTGACGGCGTCCTCCGGGCGGGTCGCCGCGAGCACCGTCAACCCGCCGGGCGCGACGAGGAGCCCGGATCGCGGATCGCGCAGTTCCGCTTGTCCGCACGGCCCGGGAACTCCGTCGCCGCCGGGAGGAAAGGCGGGTTCCAGCGTCAGGATCCGCACCACCCGGCGTGCGGCGACCACGCCGCGGCCGACCTGGTCGCTTCCTTCGATGAAGAAGGCCACCGGCACCACCAGCGCGGCGACGTAGCCATACACCGCGACCATCTCGCCGATCGTGATCTGCCCGCTCGCCGCCATTCTCGCCGCCAGCCAGGTGACGGCCGCGAGGAACAGCCCCGGCAGCCCCACCGACAGCGCCTCGATCCAGCTGCTGACCGCGCCGACGCGGTACCCGAGCGCTTTCATCGCCTGCGAGTCGGCACGGTACCGCTGGGCGAACAGGTCCTTGCCGCCGATCCCGCAGAGCACCCGCAGCCCGGTGACCAGGTCGCCGGCGCGCGCCGTGACCACCCCCTGCAGGTCACGGTAGCCGGTTTCGACGTGCAGCAGCCGGTTGAGCAGTGGACCGAGCAAGACCGCCAGCAGCGGCACGCCGACCACGGTCACTACGGCCAGCAGCACGGAGATTCGCAGCAGCAGCACGGTCACCACGGTGTACGCGACGACGGCGCCGACACCCGGTCCGGTGATCGTCATCGCCTGGCTGATCGTGGCCAGGTCGGCCGCGCCGATGCTGACGACTTCGCCGGCGGAGATCTCCCGCGGCAGCGTCGAGCCAAGCCGTGTCGCGTGCCGGACGACCAGCCGGGCCGTCCTGATCGAGGCGTCGATCCGGATGAACGTCATCGTGCGGTGACGGGCCATGCCCAGCACCGCGACCAGCACGCCCTGCGCGACGAGACCACCGCTCCACCAGCACAGCGCCGTCAGGTTCCGGGCCCGCATCCCGTCGTCGATCGCGTGGGACAGTACGAGCGGCGCCAGCATCAGGCCGACCATCCACAGGCTGCCCAGCAGTACGCCCCGCCAGACCCGTGGGGCTTGGGCTTTTACCAGCCAGAACAGGTAACGGACGGCACCGCGGAGATCCGGCGTACCCGGATCGGCAGGTGGAACGGTCAACCCCATCGTTCGACAGTAGCTACACCCAGCGTGTTCACTCGACTCCTTTTTCGCCGTCCCCGGGCTGGCCGCGCGACACCCGCGGACAATGGGTAGCGTGCAGACATGACCACCCCGCAGCCGGTGCTGGGCCCGCTCACCTCCGCCGCGATCTTCCTGGTGGTGACCATCGATCCCGGTGGCGAGACGGCGGCTCGCGAGCTGCTGGAAGACCTCGCCGGGCTGCGGCGCTCGGTGGGTTTCCGAGTGCCCACCGGGAACCTCACCGCAGTGGCCGGTGTCGGATCCGAGGCCTGGGACAGGTTGTTCACCGGTCCGCGTCCCGCTGGGCTGCACCCGTTCCGCGAACTCGCCGGGGAGGTGCACCAGGCTGTTTCCACCCCTGGTGACCTGCTGTTCCACATCAGGGCCTGGCAGCTGGACCTGTGTTTCGAGCTGGCCACCCGCATCATGGACCGGCTCTCCGGTTCGGTGACGCTGTGTGATGAGGTTCAGGGCTTCAAGTTCTTCGAGGAGCGCGACCTGCTCGGGTTCGTCGACGGCACGGAGAACCCCGACGGTGCTGACGCCGGCGCCGCTGTTTTCGTCGGCGACGAGGACGGGGAGTTCGCCGGAAGCAGTTACGTCATCGTGCAGAAGTACCTGCACGACATGGCCGCGTGGGACGCCCTCGCGGTGGAGGAGCAGGAAAAAGTGGTCGGCCGGACGAAGCTGTCCGACATCGAGCTGGCCGACGACGTCAAACCGGCGAACTCCCATGTCGCGCTGAATACGATCACCGACGCTGACGGCACCGAGCGGCAGATCGTTCGCGACAACATGCCGTTCGGCAGCCCGGGGCGGGGTGAGTTCGGTACCTACTTCATCGGGTACGCCAGTACTCCCGACGTCACCGAGCAGATGCTCGAGAACATGTTCATCGGCAACCCGCCCGGGGTGTACGACCGGATCCTCGACTTCTCCACCGCGGTCACCGGTTCACTGTTCTTCGTGCCCACGGCCGATTTCCTCGAAAACCAGCCTGACCTTCCCGAAGCGGCCGAACCGGCCGTGACCCTCGAAACCCCGCCGCTCGCCGCCGGTTCCCTCGGCATCGGCAGTCTGAAAAGGAGCGTTGTGTCATGAACAACCTGCACCGCGAACTCGCCCCGATCTCGGACGCGGCCTGGGCGGACATCGAGTCCGAGGCCAAGCGCACCTTCAAGCGCAACGTGGCCGGCCGCCGCGTCGTCGACCTGCAGGGACCGGCCGGCACCGAACTCTCCGCGGTCGGCACCGGGCACTTGGCGCGCCTCGATCCGCCCGCCGAAGGGGTCATCTCGCGGGCTCGGTTGTTTCAGCCGATCGTGGAGCTGAGGGTGCCGTTCGTCGTCAGTCGCGACGCCGTCGACGACGTCGAGCGAGGGTCGCAGGACTCGGACTGGCAGCCCGTCAAGGACGCCGCGACGAAGATCGCGTTCGCCGAGGACAGGGCCGTGTTCGAGGGCTACGCGGCGGCCGGCATCGCGGGTATCCGCGAGAGCTCGTCGAACCCGGCGCTGACGCTGCCCGACGAAGTCCGTGACTACCCGGACGTCGTCAGCCAGGCGATCAGCTCGCTGCGGCTGGCCGGGGTCAACGGCCCGTACTCGCTGTTGCTCAGCGCGGACGCGTACACGGCCGTCAACGAGACCGCCGACCATGGTTTCCCCATTCGCGACCACCTCTCGCGGGTCGTCGACGGCGAGATCATCTGGGCCCCGGCGATCGACGGCGCGTTCGTGCTGTCCACCCGCGGCGGCGACTACGAGCTGCACCTCGGGCAGGACCTGTCGATCGGTTACTCCTCCCACGACTCGACGAGTATCGAGCTGTACTTCCAGGAGTCGCTGACCTTCCTCATGTACACCAGCGAAGCCGCCGTCGCGCTGCACCCCTGAGCCCTCACCGCACACCGCGGGGACGGAACTGGATGCTGATGCGCGGGCCGACCGGTTTCGCTGTCTTGGGGATGGCGTGTTCACAGGTGCGCTGGCAGGACCCGCCCATGACGATCAGGTCCCCGTGGCCGAGCTGGTGCCGCAGCGCGGGCCCGCCGGCCCGCGGGCGCAGCAGCAGCGCTCGTGGGGCGCCGATCGAAATGATCGCGACCATGGTGTCCGAGGTGCTCCCGCGGCCGATGGTGTCGCCGTGCCAAGCGACGCTGTCCCGTCCGTCCCGGTAGAAGCACAGACCCGCGGTGCGGAACGGTTCGCCCAGCTCAGCGGCGTAGTGCGCGCTGAGTGCATCGCGCGCTTCGCGAAGCACGTCGTCCGGCAGCTCGTCGGCCTCGTCGTAGAAGCTGAGGAGCCGCGGCACTTCGACGACCCGCTCGTACATCTGGCGCCGCTCCGCCCGCCACGGCACCTCGTCGGCCAGCCGCTCGAACAGCTTGTCCGCCCCGGTCAGCCAGCCAGGGAGGACGTCGATCCAGGCCCCGTCCCGCAACTCCGTGCGGCGGGCGGGCGCGAGCGAGCGGACCCGGGTGACCCCGGTGACCCCGATGTCGTCGAAGAGCGAACCCTGCAAAGCCTGCGACATACCTCGACTGTACCCCAACGTCGAACATGTGTTCGACTATGGTTTCCTCGTAAGCTGAATCTCACGCGACGGACAGGAGGCTGAGGTGGCCGAGACGACGTTGGCCGAGGTGATGGCCGAGTTGGCCGCGCTCGAGAACCCGAAGGCACGCAAGGTCAACGAGAAACATGGTGACGATCACGGGGTGAACCTCGGTAAGCTGCGCGCGCTCGCGAAGCGGTTGAAGACGCAGCAGGAACTGGCGCGCCAGCTCTGGGAGACCGGTGACACCGCGGCGAGCCTGCTGGCGATCCTGATCTGTCGGCCGAAGGCGTTCGAGCGTGACGAGTTGGACGTCCTGGTGCGCGACGCGCGCAGCCCCAAGGTGCACGACTGGCTGGTGAACTACGTGGTGAAACAGAACCCGCATGCCGAAGAGCTGCGCGTGGCCTGGTTCACCGATCAGGATCCGGTAGTGGCGAGTGCCGGCTGGGCGCTGACCACCGAACGCGTGGCCAAGGAGCCTGAGGGCCTCGACCTCGAGGGGCTGTTGGTAGTCATTGAGGCGGACATGAAAGACGCCCCGGATCGCCTGCAGTGGGCGATGAACCACTGCCTCGCCCAGATCGGGATCGAGCACGCCGAGCACCGAGCCCGCGCACTCGGCATCGGCGAGCGACTCGAGGTGCTCAAGGACTACCCGACACCCCCGAACTGCACGTCGCCGTACGCGCCCATCTGGATCACCGAGATGGTGCCCCGACAGCCCGCCGAGCCTTGATGTTCAGGGTTCGATACCGAGCAGGGTCCGCCCGTAGTGTTCCCTGGCGAGATCGGGAGCGATCGTCGCGTGCCGCACGGCGACCTCGACGTCGCGCCAGATCCGTTGCAGCGCATTGGTTTGGGCGAATCCCGCGGTACCGACAGCGGTGAGCAGCAGGTTCACCGCCTCCCGGATGCTCCTCGCCGCGGTCCCGGCGTCCATTCCCGCACGGGCCTGGGTGGGCGGGTCGAGCTGGGTCTGCGTCTCGATTCCGCGTTCGACGTCGTCGAGCGCGCGGTACAGGCGCAACCTGGCGGTGTCGATGAGCGACGCCGCTTCGGCCACCGCGAGCTGGACGGTCGCGGAATCGGCTCGGCGCGGGCTCTTCGCGGTGTCGCCGAGCTTCTCCAAGGTCGAGGCCAGTGCGGCCTCGGCCATCCCGAGCAGGGGCGCCACGACAGTGAGGGTGAGTGCGGTGATGACTGTCGCGCCATACAGCGGCTCGTCCGGAAAAGCGCCGCTGTACCCGCCGCTGAGCATTTTGCCGCGCGAGATCACGCGGTGGTCGGGGACGAAGACCTCCTCGTAGACAAGCGTGTCACCACCGGTGGCCCTCATACCCGCGACTTGCCACGTGTTCTCGATCGTTCCGGCGCTCAGGGGCAGCAGCGCCAGGTCGGAGTCCTCGGTTCCTTCGCCGGCGGATACAGCGACGATCGCCCAGTCGGACTGGTGCATCCCGGACATCGGCGCCCACCGGCCGGAGATCACCACACCGCCCTCAGTGGGGCGAGCGGTGCCGACGATCGTCAGATGGCTGCACACCGTCACGCGGGGATCGGCACCCCAGACCTCTTCGCGGGCGCGCTCGCCGTACAGGGCGGCCATGAAACAGCCACCGGACAGGATCATCGCCACCCACGCGCTGGACCCGCAGCCGCGCCCCAACGCGGCGTACACCTCGAACGCCGTCCGGAATCTGGCCTCTGGCCCGCCCGACCGGCGCGGCACACAAAGGCTGAGGAAACCGGCCTCGCGGAGCCGCCGGGTGACCGCCTCCGGCAGCCTGCCGAGGCGGTCGGCCTCGCCGGCATGTTCGGCCAGCAGCGCGACCGACTCGTCGGCTTTGCGCGTTAGGTCAGTCGCAGGGGGAAGTCCACTCTCCATGGATCGAACGTACTCGGCCTGGTCACTTGCCACCGCTGCCCGGCTCCACGTCTCCACGGTCGAGGTGCTCGGCCGAAACTGACATCCTGCGCGACTCGGCCAACACGCGTTCACAGATCGCCGACACGTGTGCAGGGACGGCGGGCACGCCGGTGGGCGGGTCGACTCCCGGGCAAGTCACCGTCGAGTTGCGGCTGGTGACGGAACCGGATGTAGGGCTCATCGACAGCACCGGGTGCACACTGTGCGGCGGCGATCCACTGTGGAGCGTCGGCGCGGGTAGCGACGGCCAGTGCCTGGCGGTAGTGGTCCGCGGCTTGGCTCGGTCGGCCCAGGGCTGCGGCGAGGTCGCCGAGGTACTGCGCGACGGGGCCGAGCGTGAGCAGTCCGCTGCCGGCTCCGGCGAGTTCGGCGGACGCGGGCAGAAGTTCGGCGTGGAGCCGTTCCATCGTCGGGTGGTCGTCGAATTCGATGGCGAGGACGGCGTGGAGGCAGGCGCGGGCTTCATAGAGCAGGTCGTGAGGTGACGTGGGGATTTCCGCGGCCGCCGCCCTCGCCCGGTCTCGGCGACCTGCCGCGAGCAGGGTGAACGGACGGCACCAGGGTTCGTAGCCGCCGAAGTCTCCGTCCGTCTCCAGTGGACCTCCCCGCTGGACTCCTTGACACAGCAGGGAAAGGGCAAGGATTCCATTGTCCATTCCGGACATCCCGGTGCCGGCCAGCCGTGCGGCCGCAGCGCGGTAGGCGGCCTCGGCTTCGCGGGGCTTCCCGGACACCGCAGTACGAAGTGCCTGGTACCACTGGGTGAACACGCTCACGAGCGGGGATCGGTAGTCCTCGCCGAGCCGGTCGGCCGCCGCGGCGTGCTCGTCGGCGATGGTGAACTCGGCGAGCGCGGAATGGGCTTGGACAAGAACAAGGTGGCCGAGCACCTCGAAGGTCACCAGCTCGTGCCGGGCGCCGATCTTGACCAGTTCCCTGCCGATGCCGGCTCGTCGAGGTGCGAGCCCGGTCCGGTCGAACGACTGCATGAACCGGGCGTTGAGAGCGAAGGCGAGCAGCGCCGGGTCGTCGAGCCCGCGTGCGATGGCCTCGGCTTCGTGCGCTGCCGCGCGTGCGCGGTCACCACCGGTGTTGCGCAGTTCGACGGCCAGCGTGGCCAGCAAACGGCTGCGAACCGCGGTATCGCCGGGCGGCAGCGCGGCCAGTGTGCGCTCGGTGACTTCGGCGATGTGGTGGGCGAGGTCGAGGTCGTCGTTGTCGGTCCAGAGCGCGGGCACGTCGAAAGCGCCGATCACCCGGGCGGTGAGCGCGGGGTCGTCGAGGCTCTCGGCCAGGGCAATCGCTTCGGCGCGGTGGTGCCGCGCCCGGGCGAGCGCACCGGCCACGGCGAGCGCCCGCACCATGCCCATGACCAGGCCGAGCCGGACCCGGACGTCGTTGTCACCCGAGCGTTCCTGGGCGGTCAGCGCGGCTTCCCACAACCGGGCCGCCTCACTCGGCGCGAAACGACGTTCGGCCTGTTCGGCAGCGGCTCGGGTGTAGCGGGCGGCGCGCCCCGCGGTCGCCGGGTCCTCAGCCAGCAAGAAATGGTGAGCCAGCGCGTCGACGTCGTCCGGACGCAGCCGCTCGATCGCCTCGCCGACGGTGGCGTGCCAGCGAGCCCGTCGCGAGTGCGAGATGTCGTGGTACACGGTGTCGCGCACCAGCGCGTGTGCGAACCGGAACAGCCGCGGCCCGCGTTCGACCAGAAAACCTCGCTGTGTTGCGGACTCGACGACGTCGAGCGCGGTGGGCTCGCCCGAGACGGCGGTCAGCACCTCGAGATCGACCTCGCTGCCGAGCACCGCGGCCTGCTGCAGGATCGTCCGGTCCGGCTCGGGCAGCTTGGCTACGCGGAAGCGAACGACGTCGCGCACTCCCGGCGGCACCGACTCCAGCCCGTCGGCACCGTCGGCGTCGAACAGCCTCGCGAGCTCCCGGACGAAGAACGGGTTGCCGCCGCTGCGCTGGTAGATCACGTCCGCGGTCGCCGCGTCCACCTCTCGGCCGATCGTTTCGCGCACGAGTTCGGGCACCTCTGCTCGCGCAAGTCCGCCGAGGTAGATCCGAGTGGGCTCGGCTCGAGCGACGCGGCCGAGGAAGTCGGCCAGCTCGGGGGAGAGATCGGTGGTGCGGTAGGTCGCGACCACCAGCACCGGCTGCGCGACGGGCTCGGCCACCACCGACGCCAGCAGGGCCAACGTTTCCTCACCGGCCCAGTGCAGGTCGTCCAGCACCAGCAGCAGGGGAGCCCGCCGTGCGACCGCGGTGAGCTGGGCGCCGACGGCGCGGTACCAGTGGAACCGGGCCGCCATGGGGTCGCTGTCGGAGTCCGGGCCGGACGGCGGCTCATCGAGCTTGTCGTGCCCGTCGGCGAGCGCGGCCAGGATCTGGTGCCACGGCCAGGCCGAGGGCGCGCCCTCGTGTTCCGGGTTGCCGCCCCACGCGGTCGTCCATCCCTGTGTTGCCAGCTGGGCAGCGAACGATTCGGCGAGCGCTGTCTTGCCCGCCCCGGCATCACCAGAGACCACTACGAGCCTGAGCCATCCCTGATTGACCGTGGCTGCCGCGACGTCGGCCAGCTGCGTGGTTTCCTCGGCGCGTCCGATCAGCTGCCGGGCCCGGACTCGCGTCGCGGCTGGTTCTGCCGTGCCGTACAGGCGGGGTTCGTGTCCCAGGATGTCTGCCTCCAGCTCCCGCAGGGCAGGACCCGGATCGACGCCGAGATCTTCGGCGAGGACCTGCCGTGCCCGACGCAGCGCGCCCAACGCGTCGCCCTGCCGCCCGGCCCGGTACAGCGCCAGTGCGAGCAGCCGCCAGCCGTCTTCGCGCCAGGGATGCCCCGCGACCTGCGTCTCCAGCGCTGGGACGGCCTCGGCGGCCCGGCCCAGCGCCAGCAGTGCCTCCGCACGCCACTCCCGTGCCACCAGCCGCAGCTCGTCCAGGCTGGAAATCTCCCCGCGCGCCCACGCCTGATCGGCGAACTCGGCGTAGGCGGGCCCTCGCCACAGCGCCAGTGCTTCGTCCACTTGGGACAACGCCGCTCCGGCTCGACGTTGCGCCAGCAGCTCTCCGCAACCGACCACCGCGGTCTCGAAGCGCATCGCGTCCACTGTGTCCGGAGCCGTGCGCAGGGCATAACCGGGCGCCATCGTCACCAGCAGTTCCGCGGGAGCGCGCGGCGGCCGATCGGGTTCGAGCGCCCGTCGCAGCGCCGAGACGAAGGTCTGGATCGCCCCCACCGCGCCCTCCGGCGGGTCGTCCCACAGGTCGTCGACGAGCCGCGCCACCGGGACCACCCGGCCGCGCGCGACCAGCAACCGCGCCAGCACCGCCCGGTGACGCGGTCCTTTCAGGACCAACAGACCGCGCGCGTCCTCGGCTACCAGCGGGCCGAGCACACGAAACCGCGCCGGCGAACCCATCCACGCACTGTAGCCGCGGACGGTTTCGCGCTCGTGCTCAGTCGACGCTGACCGGATGCTGATTCGCCGGGCGGACGCTGACTCACATGCAGATCACCGGATTCGACTATCAGCGCGTGACCGCCGCCGACGGCGTCGCGCTCAACGTGGCCGTGGGCGGCCACGGCTCTCCGATCGTGCTGCTGCACGGCTTCCCGCAGACCCACCTGATGTGGCGGCACGTCGCCGCCGACCTCGCGGCCGACCACACCGTCATCTGTCCCGACCTGCGCGGTTACGGCGACAGCGACAAGCCCGCCGACGTGGACGGGCAGACGTATTCCAAGCGCACCATGGCCGCCGACGTCGTCGCCGTCGCCAAGGCGTTCGGCCACGAGCGGTTCGCCCTCGCCGGACACGACCGCGGCGCGCTGGTCGCCATCCGGACCGGGCTCGACCACCCTGGCTCGGTCACCCACCTGGCTTCGCTCGACGTCCTGCCGACACTGGACATGTGGGACGTGCTCAGCGGGACCACCGCCGCCGTCGGTTTCCACCTGTTCCTGATGGCTCAAGCCCCGGGGCTGCCCGAGCAGATGATCAGCGCCAGCGCCGACGCGTTCTTCGGCTATTTCCTCGACGCCTGGACGCAGAACCCCGACGCGATCCCCGCCGACGTCCGCGCCGAGTACCTGCGGGCGTCGCGCGACGCGGTGACGTCGATCGTGGCCGACTACCGGGCCACGGCCACCGTCGACGTCGAACACGACACCGCGGACAAGCAAGCGGGCAACCGGCTTCGCATGCCGGTGACCGTGCTGCAACAGGACTGGGGGAGCGCCCTCGGTTACGATGCCGTGGCACTCTGGCGGGCGTGGGCGTCCGATCTCGACCACCGCACCGTGACCTGTGGCCACTTCATGGCCGAGGAAGCCCCCGCCGACGTGGTCAAGGCGCTCCGGGCACTGATCACGCGGTGAGCCGAGCGGTTACCAGGGCAGGGGATTCCCGTCCCAGTCATGGAACTCGCCGGTGGGGCCGTCGTCCGCCAGCAGCGCGAGCCGGACGGCGCCCGCCGCGCCTTCGGCCGGGTCGGCGTCGCTGGCGGCGGCGCGCGCGTTGAGGTCGGTCGACCGGAGACCGGGGGCGAGCGCGTTCACCTTGAAACCGGCACCGAGCGACTGGGCGTAGAACAGCGTCACCGCGTTGAGCGCGGTCTTCGACGAACGGTAGGCGGCGCCCGAGCCCGTCGGCGGGAACTGCGGGTCCGGTCCGGTGCTCCGGGTCAGCGAGCCGGTCCCGCTGGAGACGTTCACGATGCGGGGCTTCGCGGACCGCCGCAAGGCCGGCAGGAAGGCATTCGTGACCGCGATGACCCCGAACACGTTGGTTTCGTAGGTGCGACGGAAGCTGTCGACGTCGGCGTCGACAGCGGAGCTGCCATCGACCATGATGCCGGCGTTGTTGACGAGGATGTCCAGGTCAGGAACCTGGTGGGCGGCTTTGGCGATACTCTGGTCATCGGTGACGTCGAGGATCAGGAGCCGGGCGTCGCCGCCGATCTCGTCGACCGCACGCTGGCCTCGCTCGGTGTCGCTGGAGCCGAGGTAGACGGTGAGACCGGCGTCCGCGAGTTGCCGGGCGATCTCCTTGCCGATGCCTTTGTTGGCGCCGGTGACCAGTGCGGTGGAAGTGTTCATGGTGTCGACGATGCCGCCGGCGGCCCAGCTGATCCAGGTATAACCCGTACCTGGGAGTGGAGGTGACGAATGGCGAGCCAGGAACTGGCCCGTTTCCTGCGCGAACGCCGCGAGGATCTGCGCCCGGTCGACGTCGGCCTGCCCACCGGCCCACGGCGTCGCACTCCGGGCCTGCGCCGGGAGGAGGTCGCCGGATTGGCCAACATGTCCGTCGACTACTACGTCCGGCTCGAGCAGGCCCGCGGCCCGCATCCGTCGTCGCGGATCCTGGATGCCGTCACCGACGCGCTGCGGCTCACCCCGGCTGAGCGGATGCACGTCTTCCGGCTCGCCGGCGTCAACCCGGAGCCGCCGGCCGGCCCGGTTCGCCAGGTCCGGCCGTACGTAGCCGGCCTGCTGCACCGGATGACCGACACCGCGGCCATCGTCACCGATGCCTCCTACGACGTCATTGCCTGGAACCCCCTGGCCAACGCGCTGCTGGGCGACCTCGAAACCGAACCGAACCTGGCCCGGCGGCGTTTCCTGCGCACCGGTCGCTCCGAGAGTTCCAGCACCGGGAGTTCCAGCACTGAGAGTTCCAGCACCGAGGAGTTCGCCCCCATCGTGGCGGGGCGGTTGCGCGCCTCGGCCGCCCGCTATCCGCGCGACGAGCCGCTCGCTCGCCTACTGGCGGAGCTGCGTGCCGGAAGCGAGGAGTTCGTCGCCGCCTGGGACGCCAACCCGGTGCGCGCCCCCGGTCACCGGGTGAAGACGATGAACCATCCGGAGGTCGGGCCGCTGCGCGTCAACTGCGACGTGCTCGTCGTTCCCGAAGACGACCAGCAGGTCGTCTTCATCACCGCGGATCCGGGCACCCCGGCCTCTCGGGCACTGAGACAGCTCCTCTCCGCCGGCTGATGTTCGTCTAAAGTCGAACGGGAAGACTGTCCCGGACGAGGAGTGATCCTGTGCCGCTGAACTCGGAACCGTTGCGCAAGCTGGGTTTCCTGACCATCGGGTTGTTCGACGAGGCCGATCCGCGCCGCGGCCACGAGTCGACATTGGACATCATCGAGCTGGGTGAACGGCTGGGGTTCGACAGCGCCTGGGTCCGTCACCGCCACCTGCAATACGGCATCTCCTCGCCGGTGGCGGTCCTCGCGGCGGCGTCGCAGCGCACCAGCCGCATCGAGCTGGGCACCGCGGTCATCCCGCTGGGCTGGGAGAACCCACTGCGGCTCGCCGAAGACCTCGCGACCGTAGACATCCTGTCCGGCGGCCGCCTCAACCCCGGGATCAGCGTCGGTCCGCCGAGGAACTATGACCAGGTGAAGGGCGCGTTGTACCCCGACACCGCCGACGTCGAGGACTTCGGTTACGACCGGGTGCAACGGCTGCTGGACTTCGTCCGCGGCGAGGCGGTCACCGACGCCGGCGGGGTCGAGGGCTTCGAGGTCTTCTCCGACCGCGTCCAGCCGCATTCGCCGGGGCTGGGCAGCAGGCTGTGGTACGGCGGGGCGAGCCTGCGGTCGGCGCAGTGGGCCGGTGAGCACGGGATGAACTTCCTGACGAGCAGCGTGGTCAAGGCGGAGGAAATCGAGGACTTCACCCAGATCCAGCTTGCGCTCGTCCGGAAGTTCCGCGCCCACCACCCCGATGGCGACCGCGCCCGCGTTTCCCAGGGCCTGGTGGTGATCCCCACCGACTCCGCCACGCCGGAACAGCGCGCGAAGTACGAGGAGTACGCGAGCAAGCGACTGCCGCGTACGGCCACGCCGCAAGGCCCGGCCCGCCTGCTGTTCGCCCCCGACCTGGTCGGCACCGCCGACGAAATCGCCGAACGGTTGTACTCCGACGTGGCGTTCCGGGAGATCGACGAGGTCGCCTTCGCGCTGCCCTTCACCTTCGAACACGAAGACTACGTCCAGATCCTCACCGACATCGCCACGAAACTCGGCCCTGCCCTCGGCTGGAAACCAGCCGACGCGGTCTAGCAACTCGCCGTCGAGTTGCGATGCTGAGGGCTCGCAACTATCGCAACTCGCCGTCGAGTTGCGGTAGTTGACTCTGCAACGATCGCAAGTCGACGGCGTGTTGCGGGGCCATCCCTGCCGGCCGGCCACGGATAAGACGTGAGCGCCACATATGTGAATGGTTGGCCGCTACGCCAATGTGGTCTAGGCCAAAACTTTTCCTTGTTAGTGGTTGGTCCTTCTCGTATGGTGACTTTCGCTGGTCAGGAAACGCTTAACGGGACTGTCGACCCTACCGCCGCCTTGAGATTAAGAAGGTTGGATATGCGGAAGAAACTTCGCGCCGTCGCCGGCGCGGCGGTCCTCGGCGCTATGGTCCTGATGGCTCCGACAGCGAACGCACAGGTATCCGGCGGCGGCTGGATTTCCTATTCCCCGTCATACAACACGCAGCAGGTGGGCTGCGGGCTCGCCAGCGGGCTCACCTTCCAGCTGACGTGTTCGAGTACCAGTGGTGAGCAGCGCGCCGAGCGGCGGTACGTCACCTACACCGGTGGCACGCACCAGTTCCAGGGTTCGTTCAAGATCACCAGTATGGGTGGCAGCCGGATCAGCCTCAAGCAGACCTTCAGCGATTCCGTCCCCGGCCCGTACTTCCTGCTGGCCGTGGAGCAGGGCGGCCGGATGTACGCCGTCGAGGGCGGCGCGACGATCGCGAGCGGTGCCACGGTCGGCACGACGGTCCGGGTGAACACCATCAACACCCCCGGTTCGAACCACCAGACCTATATCAACGGTTCGTTGAAGAACACCGTTTCCAGTCCGAGTGGAAGCTACTACGACAAGTTCGGCGCTTATCGCACGAGTAGCGGCAACGGGCCGATCACCGTGGTGTGGAGCGGTATCCAGTTCTGGCACAAATAACCCCTGGGTCTTTCCCCTGGGTCCCCTTCTTCCTTTCGCGCGGCCGTATCGGTGCTGCCCGGTGCGGCCGCGCGCAGTCCCCACTGCCGAGGTTCGCCGTGTCCGCAAAAGTCTTGTGCCCGCTTTCGGTCCTGCTTGTCGCTGCCCTCGCGGGTTGTTCTTCGCCCGTCCAGGCCGCTCCCGTGAGTACCACCCCGGATTTGTCCGCAACGTTGGTTTCGCCCGTCGATATCATGCTGAAATGGCAGGACGACGACCCGGCGGCGGCCGGTCACACGGTCGAATTCGCGACCGGCACCCCCGGCAGCGAGTACACGGTCCTGCAGTACGTTCAGGCGGGTCAGACGATGTACACCCATCCCGACCTGATCCCGCAAACCCCGTTCTACTACCGGCTTCGGCCGTTCTACGGCCCAGCGTCGGCGGCGGTCGAAGTCGACTTGCCGCCCGGCGCCTACGACGACAAGGCGGCCGCGGACGACCACGCGTGGGCCCAGCCGCTCCCGGTGCCGTCCGGATCCGTTGCGAAGCAACCGATCCGCGGCGCGGGACGGTCCACCGCCGGCGCTCCCACCGAGTTCACAGCCACCGTGATGGACCCCAACGGTATCAAGTTCACCTGGACAGACCATGCCAGTGACGAGGATGGCTACCTGCTAGAAAGCAAGCCCAAGGGCAGCGCGACCTACAACGAGGTCGAGGTGCTCGACCCGAACATCACCTCGGTCGGGCTGACCACGCTGCCCACCGAAAAGCAGGCAACCTACCGAGTTCGGGCGTTCTACTACGGGAAGCCGTCCAACATCGCGCACCAAACCACTGGCGATGCCCCGCCGGGGACCTAGTGGCGCTTCTCGAAGTCCCGCTCCAGTCGTTCGGCTTCGGCGGTGTTGTGACCGTGGATCAACCCGTAGGTGAAGGCGTTCGCGCCGGACAGGTGTGCGCGCACGCCGAGTTCGCGAAGTACTTCCCGGGCGACCACGCTGTCGTGGTGGTCACCGAGGATGCTCTGGATCTTCTTGACGTTTTTGGTCCAAGCTTTCAGTTTCTTACCGAAAGCCGGTTGCGCGGCCTCGCCCGTGTCGCGCGCTTGCTTGGCCTTCTTGCGGACTTCGTGCAGCGCGGCATCCCGCCCGTGCCCGTGGCCTTCGCGGACGAACGTCTTGTGGGCGCGCTTGACCTTCTTCGCGCCGTGACTGATGGCTCGCTCCAGCTCCTTGCGCGCGGGCCGCGTGGCTTTGTCTGTCAATGGAGGTGTATCGAGGAGCTTGTCCAACGCCTTCAACAGGCCGACGTATCTCGGATTGTCCAGCGCACCAAGGGCTTTCTCGTGGCCGTCGGCGGCTGCGCGGGCGAAATGCGCCGTCAGCGAAGCCTTCACCGGCCCTATGACGAGCCGGGACGGCTGCGCGGCCAGTTGGTCGTGAAGGAGCTTCTCCAGCACCTCAGTGTCCCGAGCGAGCGCGAGCTCACCGCCCAGCCATTTCAGCTCGTCCGCGAGCGGTTTCGTCGCGTCGCGGTCCAGTACCCGCCGGAAAGCGCTGAGCGCGCTTCGCAAGCGGCGGGAGGCCACCCGCATTTGGTGCACCGCGTCGTCAGTGCCGGTGCGGACCCCGACGTCGTGCACGCGCAGCAGGGAGGACTGCTCGGCGAGGTAGGCGAGCACCACCTCGCCGGCCGAAGACTTCGGGCCTGGCGTCGGCCGGTCGCTGCGAGGAACTCGGTCACCAAGTAGCCGGGCGACCTTGGACGACGACTTCGACCGCTTCGCGCCCTGCTGTTTGAGCGCCTTCTCGACGTCGTCGAGCAGTTCGGCGTCCTCGGCGCCCGGCGCGAGTTCCGCCTCCAGCTCCCGCCATGCGTCCAGACGCGCGCTTTCGCCCATGACTTCCGCGGTGACGTGATCGTCAGCAAGGATCGCCAGCGTCCGCCCCTCGGCGTCGACGAGCTCGGACGACAGCCGCGTGGTGGCGAGGTGGGCGATCGGGACCAGCTTCTTGCCGTTCGTCCGGGCCGTCACCAGTCGGGCGAGTTCGGCAGGCACGCTGGTGCGGCCTTCGGCGAGCGGAAGGTGGATCTCCTCGCGTTGTTCCGGACCGACGGGGAGTTTGAGGTGCCAGCCCTCGTCTTCACCGCCCGTCCGCCGCCGCAGCGTGATTCCGGCCTGGGACAGCCGGAAACCACGTGTGTCGAAGTAGGTCGCGTCGAGGTGGATCTCCTGCGGCTCGGTCACGGTCGCGATCGGTCCGACGCCCGCCAGCCGGGGGACCGCAGTTCCGGAGGCTAGGTCAAATTTGCGTTCCCACTCAAGGCTCATGGTCGATCAGGTACCCGATCGGGTGGCGTGCCAATCGCCGGCCCAGGCGTCGTAGTCGGTCCAGGCCTGCAAGTCGAGGCGGCTTTCGAAACGACGGGGCGCACCGGTGATCGGGTCGGTGAATTCGAGCACCTTCGCCAGCAGCTGCAACGGACGGCTGAAGTCGTCGAGCGGGGTTTCGGTGAGCACGGGGTAGAAGTCGTCACCCAGGATCGGGACGCCGAGCCCGCTCATGTGCAGCCGGAGCTGGTGGGTCCGGCCGGTCTCGGGGACCAGCCGGTACCGGCCGCGGCCGTTGACGTACTCGATCAACTCGACGCGGGTTTCGGCGTTGGGCTCGCCGGGGAGCTCCTGCGCGGTGATGATGCCGCGCTCCTTGACGATGCGGCTGCGGATCGTGCACGGAAGTTCCAGGTCGGGATCGTACGGCGCGATGGCCTCGTAGACCTTGCTGACCAGCCTGTCCCGGAACAGGGTCTGGTAAGCGCCGCGGCGGGTCGGCTCGATGATGAACATCACCAGCCCCGCGGTCACCCGGTCCAGCCGGTGCGCCGGCACGAGCTGCGGCAGGTCCAGCTCTCGGCGGAGCCGGACGAGCGCGGTCTCGACAATGTGCTGACCTCGGGGGATGGTCGCGAGGAAGTGCGGCTTGTCGACGACCAGCAGGGTCTCGTCGCGGTGGACCACGGAAATGCCGAACGGCACCGTGACCTCGTCGGGCAGGTCGCGGTGGAACCAGACGAACGAGTTCGGCACGAACGGCGCGTCCGGGGCGAGCGGGCCGTCCTGCCCGACGATCCCCTGTTCCAGCAGCATTTCGTCGATGCGCCCGGGATCGACCCTGGGCAGCCGTTCGACGAGGTGGTCCCGCAGGGTCGCCCAGCTGCCCTCGGCCGGCATCTTCAACCGGGCGGGGTCCAGCCCGTGGCGCTGCGGCAGGGGTCCCTTGAGCTTGCGTCTCATCGAATCGCACTGTACTTGGGCTGGCGCTGTACTTGCGGCGGACACAGGCCGTCCCCGCCGGGAAGAGAAGTCCGACGGGGACGAGTTGTGCGGGCCGACGCGACCGGTCGCCTCTCGGCGGAACGCGCGGCGCGGCTCCCGAAGATAGTCCGCGCCGGCAAAGGGGTGAGCCCGGGGGACACGGCGTCGCGTCGACCGAGGGTTCCAACACCGCCTCCCGCGTTCCTATTCCGGCGGGTTTCGGGAGGCCGCGATCGCGTGGGCGCGGTGGGCCTGTCGCTCGGCCATGCGGCGGAACACCACCAGGTGGATGGGCCACAGCGCACGCCAGTAGAGCCACCCTGGCAGCCCCTTGGCCCGCAGCGCTCCGACCTGCTGCAGCTCGCTTCGTGGCGTGGTGACCGTCCGGTAGGCCAGCCAGGCTTCGCCGCAGAACCAGCGATGCGTGGCCAGTACGAGCACAGTTTCGCCGTGTTCGCGCACGGTCCACCAGTCCACCTGCTCACCCCGGTCGAGGGTCGTCGGGTGGTGGAGGCCGAGGCGTTCCCCGAACAGCCGGCCTAGCAGGATCCGCGCTCGCCACGCCCACGCGAGGCCGTACCAGCGCAGGTCGCCGCCGCAGTTCTGCAGGTCGAGCTGGGCGTCTTGCCGGGCTTCGAGGTCGAGAAGCGCGCCGGAACGGAACACATACACGCCGTCGTGGAGGCCGCCGTCCTGGTCGAAGATGGTCTGTTCAAGGCGTTCTTCCTGCTCGTCGAGGGCGAGTCGCAGCGCTTCGGACACCCCTCGCGGGCGCACCTTGAACGCCGCGTCGGTGTGCGCCCGGTCGTTGACTACGACGTCGTTGGTGAGGCTTTCGATCAGCGAATGGCTCACCGAGGTGTCCACGGGAGTGACGAAGTCGACCCAGTGCGCGGACAGCCGCGGCGTGAGCAGCGGGACCCGCAGGATCCGGCGGCGGCGCAGGCCCCGCACCCTCGCGTAGGCCTGCATCATGTCGACGTAGCTGACTTCGTCCGGCCCGCCGATCTCGTACACGCCCGGCGGTACGGCCGCGGCCTTCTCGAGGTAGTCGAGCAGGTCGTGTTCGGCGAGCGGGCACAGCACGCTGTCGACCCAGCGCGGGCAGACCATCGCGGGCAGGCGCTCGGTGAGGTACCGCAGCATTTCGAAGGAGATACTGCCGGACCCCAGGATCACCGCCGCCCGCAGTTCCACGGTGTCCACGTTGCCCGAGGCGAGGATCTCACCGACCTCCTGACGGCTGGCCAGGTGCTTCGACAGCTTTCCCTGGCCGAGTCCGCCCAGGTAGACGATGCGTTCGACACCGGCGTTCGACGCCGCTGTCGCGAAGGCTCGGGCGAACTCGCGATCGCGTTCGGCAAAGTCGTCACCGCCGGCCATGGCGTGGACGAAGTAGTAGGCCACGGCGCAACCACGAAGGGCGGCCGCGGTGGCGTCGACGTCCGAGACGTCTACTGAGCGACGTTCGATTCCGAGGCCTTCGGGCAGGTGGTCGAGGGTCCGTCCCAGTGCGAGCACCGGCCGGTCCCCGCGCAGGTGGTGCGCCAGCCGGGTGCCCACGTAGCCGCCGGCACCCGCTATCGCGACTCGTGCCGCTGGTGCGGTCATGCCCTCATTCTCGGGGCGGCACCAGCCGCCCGCAGTACGGATGTCGGGTGGCTCCATAGTGGACGAAGCGGACCTCGGGGAACTTACGGACGGGGTCACGGCGTTGAAAGGAGTGTAGAGACCGCCGGGCGAAAGGAAGATCATGGCTTTTTTGCGCAGGCTGACGGTTCTCGCGGGTGCCGCGGAAGCGGCCCGCAGATACGCGAAGAAGAACCCCGAGAAGGTCGCTCGCCTCGCTGATCAGGCGGGCCGGTTCGCCGACCGGCAGACCAAGGGGAAGTACTCGGACAAGATCGACGGCGCTGTCCGCAAGGTCCGTGGGGCCACGACCGACGGTCAGTAGCCGCCCGGTGCCCACGACCGCTCGCGAAACACTCGCGAGCGGTCGTGAACTGCGCTTGCACCGGCTGTCACTGTTGTTGTTGTTCGCGTCGCACCTGCGCCGGGTCTTTGTCGGTCCGGAGCCCGACGAACCGCGGGTGGCGGAGCCTGCCATCGGTTGTCCACTCCGCGAAGCCGATCTGCGCGACGAGCTCTGGGCGGACCCAGTGAGTCCCCGGGTCGATGGTGAGCCCGGGGAACGGCGACTGGAACACCTCGCGCGCGACGAGTGCCGCGTGCAGTTCGCGGAGGGTCTTGCGATCGAACCCGGTGCCGACCTTGCCGGCGTAGCGGAACCCGCTGTCGTCGTAATAGCCCAGCAGCAGCGCGCCGAAACCCTCGCGCGCGCCCTGCGGGTCGGTGTAACCCACGATGACGAGCTCCTGGTCGGCGACACATTTGAACTTCAGCCAGTCCGCTGAGCGGCCGTGACGGTACGCCGAAGCGGCCCGTTTCGCGATCAGGCCTTCCCAACCGTTCTCGCAGGCGTATTCGAAGTACTGCTCGCCGTCCGTGTTGTGGTGGCTGGAGAAACGCAGCGGGTCTTCATAGTCGAAGGCGTCCTGCAGCAGCTGCTTCCGCAGGCGCAACGGGAGGCTGACGGCCTCGGAACCGTCGAAGTGCAGCAGGTCGAAGAGGTAGTAGAACACCTGGATACCCGACTCACGAGCCCGCACCGGGTCGGTCAGGTGGATACGCGGCGCCAGCTTCGAGAAGCTCGTCCGGGTGCCTTCGAACGCGACAATCTCGCCGTCCGCGACGAACCTGTCACCACCGTGCGCGGCGAGCGCGTCGACGATCTCGGGAAACGCGTCGTTGAGCGCCTTCCGGTTGCGTGACCACAGCTGCGGAGTGTCGCCGTTGCGGGAGCAGATCGCGCGGACGCCGTCCAGCTTGCGCTCGAAGATCCAGCCCTCGTCGGAGAACCTCCGGTCGGTCAGCGTGGCGAGCATGGGCTCGCGCCAGCCCGCGCCGGTTCTCCCCAGAGGGCCGATGTGCGCCATGAGCTGGGTGTACCCCCGATCCGGCCGGGCAAAACGGGCAGGTCAAGGCCACGCAGGGTAGAGGAGATCGAACTGGTTCGGCAAGCCGATCAGGTAGCGGAAGTCGTCGACGTCCCAGAAGAGCTTGATCTCCGGCGGCGCGTAGAGCTTGAACAGCTTGGCAGGCGCGGCGGAGGAGCCGGACCCGGCGAGCACCCCGTTGGCGGCCGCCCGACCTGCCTCGTTCGCGCCTTCCATGGTGGCGAGGTTGATGTCGGTGCGGACGTAGTCGGCGGCAAGGAACAGGTTGGGCACGGCCGTGACCGCGTCCGGACGGTTCTGCCACGAGGACGGGGTGTTGATCAGCAGTGGTTCGTCGTTCACCACGCCCGGGGTACCGGCGCCGGTGATCGCGGGGTCGATGAACCACGAGTGGATGATCGAGTCGGGTAGCAGCGAGTCGCCGTTGGGCAGCGCTTTCCTCAGCTGCGCGAGGACTTCGGCGATGATCTGGTCCGGAGTGCAATCCCGGGCGGCCTTTCCGTAGAGGATGCCGGGAGCGTCCCAGTTGGACAGGTCGATCGACAGGCAGTCCACCACGGTGCCGTCCCCATAGGACGCCGCGAAGTTCTTGCGCCAGAACTGTCCCTGGCTGATCGACGTCAGCGCCCACGGCTGCCCCGGGTAGCCGACGTGCCCGTTGTTGATCGCGACCGGTCTGGTCGTGTAGATCATCACCCCGTTCATCCACGACGTGGTGAGGTTCTTCAGCCGGGCGAGCCGCGGGTCGGCGGCGAGGAGCTGCGGGCCCAGCATCGGTACGGCCCGCTCGACCGGGACGGCGAGGACGTACCAGTCCGCCTCGATCGTGGTCGCGGCTCCGGCGGCGTCGAGCGCGCGGGCGCCGGTGATCCGGCCGCTGCCGTAGGTCAGTTCGGTGACGGTCGCGGTCCGGAACCCGACGCCCAAGGAACTGAGGTGGCTCACCCAGGGGTCGATCCACGCTTCGCTGGTCGGCGCCGACAGCAGCCTGTCCGGGGAGCCGTACCCGCCCAGCCCGAGCGAGCTGTACAACCACGCCTCGGCCATCAGGCCCATGGTGCGCGTGTTGGCCTTGTCGGGTTTGGCGGCGACCAGGGTCGAGGTGAGCAGGTCGACCATGACCGTGCGGTAGTTCTCCGACATCTTCGCCGCGACGATGAAGTCGGCGTAACTGGTGTTCTCCCACTGGCCGAGTCGTCGCTTCGGGCCGCTGGTCAGCAGGGTCAGGATCTTGCTGCCGAACACGGCGATCTCCGCCAGCGGAATGGCGCCGGTCACCGTCGCCAGCAGCTTGAGATACTCCAGTAGTGCCTGCGGGGTGAGGTTGCCTTCCAGGCTGCCCGCGGTCGGCAGCTCGAACGTCTTGCCGTTCCAGGCGCCCATCTCGTCGGCGGCGTTCACCAGGTTGTCCCGGACGCCGCCGGCGTTGCCGCTGAACGGGATTCGGCTCATCGTGTCCGGGATATTCTGGTAGAACCCGGGAAAGAAGCGGAACCCGTGCTCACCAGGCAGGTCCAGCCGCCCGCCCGTGGCCGTCCCGGGCACCGGGATGCTGCGGGCTTTGCCGCCGAGTGCCTTGCGTTCATAGACGGTGACGGCGAAACCGCGTTCGGCGAGTTCGTGTGCCGCGGTCAGCCCGCCGACCCCACCGCCGAGGACGGCCACCCGGTTGGCGGTAGCGCGCGGCCGCGCACCCGGTGCGGCGAATGCCATTGTGGAGCCGGACAGCGCGGCCGTGACGGCGATCGTGCCCGTGAGCAGCGTCCGTCGAGCCATTGCCCCAGCGTTCCTTGGTGATCCAGGTTTCCGCATCAAACCCCTCCCCGGGCTTCCGGCCGAACTTCATAGTGGCCCACAAGGGGTTGCGCGTCCACTGACCGTGGTCGGTACCACCTGACGGAGCAAATCGCGGTTCTCGGCCTGGTGCTCTGCAAGCCGACGTCACCGCAGCTGATGCCTTCGCGCTCATCAACGCGGCGACCTGGATGCGCGAGCAGATGTCGCCGGAGCATGCCGTTCGACGGATGAGTCATGGTTGTCTTGCCCCAGGTGTGCCGCCCGGGTTCGACGGCTGTCGCTGAACCTGGCTGTGCCTGGATCCGGTGCCGCTGTGCTGCGTTTCGAGCCGGACGGGGAAGTTCGGCTTCCGGCCGTGCCCGAACTGGGGTGTTTCCGCTCCACGTAAGGACTCTGGTGGTTTCCATCGAGAGCTGGTGGCGCAACATGGCGTCGCGAAGCCCTTGCTGCTGTTCGGTTCGGAGAAGGGCACGACGCCGACATCGACCGTTCGTGGCAGGAGTTGCCGACCCACCAGCACGGCCGGACCAGTTGGCCGCAACTGAACGTTGCCGCGCACCACGTGTTCACCGACTTCGGCGCAGACGCCACGGACTTGGAGGCGGCCGGGCTGATGACGCACGCGAGCCGCGTCAGCTTGGTGGGTGCGATCGAGCCGGTGCGTTCGGTGCCCACGGTCCGGGACTACCTCGACCTGCAGTTCCGCCAGGGCGACGGACAGTTGCTCGACGGGCCTAGCTCGCGCTATCCGGACGTCGCTTTCCTGCGCTGATCCACGCGCCGCCGGGCCGATTCCGGGGACACCACGACGAAGGCGAGATGACCGTTGTCCTCCTTCGTGATGTCGAGCACCTTGTCCGCCAAGCGGATCCGGGTTTCGCGATCGAGGAAGACCTGGGTACCGGCGGTGTCGATGATGTCGTCGTCGGCGTCAGCGTGGGCGACGACTTCGACGGACAGCGGGTCCAGGGTGAGGTGCAGGCCGCCGTCGTCTCGTTGGATTCCTTGGGCGGCAAGGAGATGGTCAATGGCCTGGGCGGCGGCTCGGGTAACGGTCAACATGGCGTGTTCGCAGTCTGGAGTGGGGTGGTCAGGGGTAACGGATCCTTCGTTGGGGACTGGCGGGGGACGAGGAAGGTCGAATGCCACGCGAGTGAGACGGCGTGGTCGGCGAACCGCTCGTAGAAACGGCTCAACAGGGTGACGTCGACAGCCGTAGCGGCGCCGTAGGTCCATTCCCGGTAGTCGATCACGGTGAAGAGGGTCCGGTGGAGGTCGTCCATCTCGTCGTCGACGCTGACCAGCGCGCGGGCGAGCGTGGCGTCCCGGCGCACGATGACCTGCCCGGCCATCGTCGCCAGCCACACGGCGATGCGGCCCATTTCGGTGAACCGCGGCATCAGCGGCGACGGCACGACGGGCTGGGGATACCGGCGCTGCACCGCTTCGGCCACGTGAACGGCGAGACGTCCCATGCGCTCCAGGCTGGTCGCGGCCTGGATCGCCGCGACCGCCACGCGCGGATCCGTCGCGGCGGGGCTTCGCGCTGCCAAGAGCGCGTAGGCGTGGTCCTCGGCGTCGACGCGGGTCTGCTCGACACGAGCATTCCCGGCGACCACGAGCCCGGCCAGTTCGAGGTCGGCGCCGGACATCGCCATCGTCGCCCGGTCCATCGCTTCGCCGACCATGCGGGACATGTCCAGTAGCCGGTCAGCGAGCCGCTCCAGCTGTTCGTAGTAGACGTCGCGCATACGACAATCCTTACGAAGAACGAACGATGCGGCCTTCGTCCGTCGGGATCCTCACGGGATCCGAACGCCCTGCCCGGCTTTCCTGACGCCGTGGCCCCCGGTCGGGTGATTATGGGTTGCTTACCGATGGGGCCTTCCGGGCGCCGCGGGGTGGTCTCCTGGCTTACCGTCCACTTGCGGCGATCACGCCGCATTTCGGTATTCGTTCGGAAGGGCCACCATGTCAGCGGCGAACACGCCACCGGAAGCCGAACCCACGGCGGAATCCACAAAGGATGATCGCCCGGCGGCGCCCGAGTACGGGTTTCCCGCGAAGCTGTGGAAGGCGATCGAAAAGGCTCGCCCGCCGGGCCTGGGCAACCCCCGCTTGTGGCGCAGCCCACTGCGGGGGCCGTGGCTCACGTCGGTGTTCGGCGCGATCCTGCTGGCGGCTCTGCCGTTGGTCATCCTCACCGGCCTGCTCGACTACATCGCGTACGGCCCGCAGTTCCACCAGTCGATCCCGGGCAACGTCGGCTGGCTCCACCTGCCGTTCTTCAACTGGCCGACCACCCCGTCGTGGCTGTTCCGGTTGACCCAGGGCCTGCACGTCGGGGTCGGTTTCATCGTGATCCCGGTGGTGCTGGCGAAGCTGTGGTCGGTGGTGCCGAAGCTGTTCAGCTGGCCGCCGGCGCGGTCGATCGCGCACGTCGTCGAGCGGCTCTCGCTGCTGCTGCTCGTCGGCGGGATCCTGTTCGAGATCGCGACCGGCGTGCTGAACACACAGTACGACTACGTGTTCGGGTTCAGCTTCTATACCGCTCACTACTACGGGGCCTGGGTGTTCATGGCCGCGTTCGTCACCCATGTCGCGATCAAGCTCCCGACGATGATCAGGTCCCTGCGGTCGCGCTCGCTGCGGCAGGAGTTGAAGACCTCCCGCGCGGACACCGTCCCGGAACCGCTGGACGAGGGCGGCTTGGTGGCCACCCACCCTGCCAAGCCGACGTTGAGCCGGCGCGGCGCGCTCGGGCTCGTCGGCGGTGGGTCGCTGCTGGTGGCGGCGCTCACCCTGGGTGAGACGGTCGGCGGGTTCACCCGCAAGGCCGCGTTGCTCGTGCCGCGCGGCCGTTCCTACGGCGACGGCCCGAACGACTTCCAGATCAACCGCACCGCGGCCACCGCCGCCATCCGGCCCGGCGATGTCGGCGACGCGTGGCGGCTCACCCTGACCGGCGGGCCGAAGGCTGTCGTACTCGACCTCGACGGGGTGACGGCCCTGGCCCAGCGCACCGCGGACCTGCCGATCGCGTGCGTCGAGGGCTGGTCGGTCACCCAGACCTGGACCGGTGTCCCGTTGCGGGACCTCGCCGCGCTGGCCGGGGTGCCCAACCCGGCGTCGGCCCGGGTGCGTTCGGTCGAGCGGTTCGGCGGGTACACCCAGGCGACGCTGCAGAGCAACCAGGTGCTGCACCCCGACGCGCTGCTCGCGCTGCGCGTCAACGGCGCCCGGCTCAGCCTCGATCACGGGTACCCGGCGCGCATCATCGTGCCTGCGCTACCCGGGGTCCACTGTACGAAGTGGGTCACCGCACTCGACTTCAGGAGCGTGTGAGATGCGGTCGATTCTGCTGCGGGCCAAGGGTTTCTACGGCGCGAACCCGCTGCACCTGCTGGCGTTGCTCGGTTGTTTCGCGCTCGCCGGGTATGCGGTGACGTTCTGGCTCGACGATCCGCTGCTGCCGCGCCTGGTGATCTGGTTCCTCGCCGCGGTGATCGGGCACGACCTGGTGCTGTTCCCGCTCTATGCGCTCGCCGACTGGTCGGTCACCGGCGCGCTGCGGGCGCTGAAGCCGCGGCGTGCCGGGACGGCGACGGCGCTGGTGTCGCCGCTGAACTACCTGCGGACGCCGGTGCTGGGCGCCGGCCTGACTTTTGTGTTGTTCTTTCCGGGGATCATCATGCAGGGCGCGGACACCGTTCACGCGGCGACGGGACTCGACCAGACGCCCTACCTCGGCCGCTGGCTGCTGCTCTCGGCCGCGATGTTCGGGGCCAGCGCGGTCGTCTACGCGATCCGGCTCGGCGTCGCGTCGAAGCCGCTGCGTGCCACCAAGCGGGCGGCGCGGGCGATGATCAGGCCGGGGGAGCGCGTGTTGGCGACCGCGGGGACACCGGGGCAGGCTCCGGAGGCGGTGGGGACGACCGAAGGGCTCTATTACCGCGACGGTGACGCCGCTTGGAGTCGGGTGGGCTGGGAGGACCTGTCCGAGGCGCGGTGGCACGAGGACGACCATGAGCTCCGGATCGCGGGCGCGGAACACGAGGTCATCGGGCTGCCGGTGCCGGGTGACCTGCCCGACGTCGTGCACACCATGATCACGTCGACGCACGTCAACACCAGCGTCGTCGATCTCGGCGACGGACACCGCGCGTCCGTGACCGTGTCACGACGCCCCAGGACGGGCGAACTCGTCTGGCGGACTCGGCTGGAGAACGGCGCCGACCCAGCGGACCCGGAACTCCGGACCCGCCTCGACGCCGCTATTGGCACCCTCCGCGCCGACCTCGGTCTGTGACGTGGGCGAGCGACTCGGGGGACGTTTAGTACAAATCATTTGTATCGGGGGACGTTTCGTACACAAGGCCACCCGACCACACGACGTTCCCGCCCTGCACTTGTCGTACGCCGAAGACCCCTCGGGGCCACCCTCGTGGCTTCTAACGCCACAAGGGTGGCCCCGAGGGGTTGTTACTCCGGGACGACGCTCAGCAGCTGAGGTTATTGCCTGCCGGGACGCCGAGGACACCGACGAACTTCTGGTAGTCGTTGATCCGGTCCTGCATCTCCGCGGTGTTCTGGCCGTTGCACTCCAGGCTGCCGTTGATGCTGCGGATCGTCTCGCCGAAGCCCGCGCCGTTGACCATCGCGTTGTGCGGGGTCATGGTGCCCGGACCGGTCTGGGTGTCCCAGTACCAAAGGCCGGTCTTCCAGGCGACCGAGGCGTCCTGCTCGACCAGGTACGGGTTGTGGAGCAGGTCGATGCCGAGCGCGTCACCGGCGGCCTTGTAGTTGAAGTTCCAGCTCAGTTGGATCGGGCCGCGACCGTAGTACGCCGCCGTGCCTGCCGGGCAGCCGTAGGACTGGCTCGTGTCGCAGTAGTGCGGGTAGTTCGACGTGTTCTGCTCCACGATGTAGACCAGGTTGCCGGTTTCGTGGGCGACGTTGGCCAGGAACGCGGCGGCTTCCTGCTTCTGGACGGTGGCACTGCCCGTGGTGGCGAATCCGGGGTACGCGCTGAGCGCCGCAGTCAGGCCGGCATAGGTGTAGAACGAATTCCGGCCAGGGAACATCTGGTTGAACTGCGCTTCGCTGACGACGAATCCGCCCGAGCTCGGCGGGGTCGTGCCGCCACCGCTGCAGCTGTACGGCGACCAGTACCAGGTGCTGATCACCGGGTCGTAACCCGGATTGTCGTGGCTGGCTTGGTAGTACTGGCCGTTGGTGTATTGCACGATGGCGCCGGCGGAGTAGTTGTGGCCCGCGACCCACGCCGGGTAGCTGCAGCTGCTCGGCGGGGTCGTGCCGCCGCCGCTGCCGCAGGCGCCGTTGTCGGCCCAGACGCCGGTGGTGCCGGGTGGGGCCTCGTTCTGGGTCCACCATTTCGCGGTGTAGTTGTGGCCGTTGAGCGAAGCAGTCATTCCGCCGGTGTACACGGCTGAGGAATTCCAGGCTCCGACACAGGCGGGGGCGGCGGAAGCGGTCGTGGCGAGGCCGGGGGAGACGAGCGCGAGCGCGCCCGCGATGGCCATCGCCGTCAAAGCTGCCGCTATGCGTTTAATCGACACTCGATCACTCCTTTGTGCGCAAAGGATCCGCACTTACTCGAAGATCGGGCCGACTCGACGCCTGAGTCTGGTGGTCTTACAGTCGGTCACGGCATTCGAGGCATTCACGGGGGGACTGAGGGCAGTCAACCTGATTGGTCTATACCAGTCAAGGTTTAATTCGGTTATTTTCGACCGGGGCGCGCTGAGCTTCCTGCTGCTCGCAAATCAGGTCATTCACCCATGATTGAGTCGATCGACGACGAGACGGGCCTACCGGCGCGAGCTCGACGCCCGGATGACCAGGTCGGGTTGGAAGACCACCTGGCGGTGCCGGTGCCTCGGGTCGTCGACTTCCTCGATCAGCAGCTGTGCGGCAGCGCGGCCGAGGTCCTCGCGGGGCTGGCGGACCGACGTCAGCGGGATGGCCGCCGCGGCGGCGTAGACGATGTCGTCGTAACCGACGATCGCGAGGTCGTCGGGCACGCGGATGCCTCGCCCGACCACCTCCTGGAGCACGCCCAGCGCGAGCAGGTCGTTGGCGCAGAACACCGCGGTCGGCCGGTTCGCGACGTCTTCGAGCAGTGCGCGTGCGGCGGCGCGTCCGGCTTCGACGGTGAGTGACGGTGTTTCGACGACCGCCAGCATGGCGTCACCGCCGACGGCTTCCCGCGCGCCGGCGAGGCGGTCGCGCACCTGGCGGACGTCGAACGGCCCGCCGAGGTAGACGAGGTCGCGGTGGCCGGTTTCGAGGAGGTGCCGGGCCGCCATCCGGCCGCCTTCGACGTCGTCGACCGCGACCGAGCAGCGGTGCGGCCCGGCGGACCCGCGGTCGACGAGCACGACCGGCGTGCCGCGGTTCACCAGCTGGTCGAGGCGCTCGGCGTCGTCACTCACCGGAGTTATCAGCAGGCCGTGCACGCGCTGTTCCTCGATGAGGTCGAGGTAGCGGCGTTCGCGGTCGGGCGACTCCCCGGTGCTCGACACGCTGACCATCAGCCCGTGCTCGTCGGCGACGTCTTCCACCCCGCGCGCAACGTCGGAGAAGAACGGGTTCGCCAGGTCGAGCACCATCAGCGCGAGGACCCGGCTGCTGCCCGCCCGGAGCTGGCGCGCGGATTCGTTGCGCACGAAGCCCAGCTTGCGGATGGCGGCTTCCACCCGGGTGCGGTTGGCGGGCGACACCGTGCTGCGGCCGTTGAGCACGTTGCTCACCGTGCCGATCGACACGCCCGCCAGCTCGGCCACGTCACGGATGCCGGACACTGATTACCCCCTGGTTCTGAATCGTTTCACGGCTGAATGGCGGCTATTCACCAAAGAAATCCTGCGGCTTCTTGACATCGTATGAGCGGCGACACTACCGTACGCGCTCAGAAAATGAAACGATTCATCCAGCGAAAGGCGACACCGTGGTCGTGACACCGGGCACCGGGGAGCCGCTGCTCGAGATGAGGGGCGTCTCGAAGGTGTTCGGAGCCGTGGCAGCCCTGTCGAACGCCCGGTTGAGCCTGTTCGCGGGTGAGGCCCACGCGCTGGTGGGGGAGAACGGCGCGGGCAAGTCGACCATGATCAAAATCCTGGCCGGGGCGCTGCGCGCGGACACCGGGCAGATCCTGCTCGACGGCGTCGCGGTCGACCTCGAATCCCCCGCGGACGCCCGGAAAGCCGGGATCGCGGTCATCTACCAGGAACCGACGCTGTTCCCCGACCTGTCGGTCACCGAGAACATCTTCATGGGCCGCCAGCCGCTGCGCAGCCTCGGCCGGATCGACAGGGCGACGATGCGCCGCACGGTCGTCGAACTGTTCGTCCGGCTCGGCGTCGCCATCGATCCCGACCGGCCCACGCGCGGCCTGTCGATCGCCGACCAGCAGATCGTCGAAATCGCGAAGGCGCTGTCGTTCGACGCCAAAGTGCTGATCATGGACGAGCCGACCGCCGCGCTTTCGGGGGTCGAGGTCGAGCGACTGTTCTCGGTCGCCCGTTCACTGCGCGAC
Source organism: Amycolatopsis sp. (assembly GCF_025464955.1). Lineage (GTDB taxonomy): Bacteria > Actinomycetota > Actinomycetes > Mycobacteriales > Pseudonocardiaceae > Amycolatopsis. The sequence goes on from NZ_JAODNM010000139.1 coordinate 53,018, forward strand.
GCCGGGGCCGCGGTGCTGTTCATTTCGCACCGCTTCGAGGAGGTCTTCGCGCTCTGCCAGCGGATCACGGTGATGCGCGACGGCGAGCACGTGTCGACCGACCCGATCGCCGACATCACCGTGGAGCAGGTGGTGCGCCGCATGATCGGCCGTGACGTGACAAGCCTGTTCCCCAAGGTTGACGCCGAGGTCCGGGAAGTCCGGCTCGAAGTCCGCGGACTGACGCGCGCCGGGGTGTTCTCCGACATCAGCTTCGACGTCCGCGGCGGCGAGATCGTCGCGCTTGCCGGCCTGGTCGGCGCCGGCCGCAGCGAAGTCGTCCGCGCGGTCTTCGGTGTCGACCGCTACGACGCCGGGGAGGTGAAGGTCGGCGGACGCAAGTTGCGCCCCGGTCGCCCGGCCGCAGCCATCGCGGCCGGGCTCGCGCTCGTCCCGGAGGACCGGCGGCACCAGGGGCTGGTGATGGACCTGTCGATCGCGGGCAACGCGGCGCTGACCCGGCGCGGCGCGCTGTCGAAGATGGGCATCCTGACGCGCGGTTCGGAAAGCGCGCTGACCCGTGAGTGGGCGGGCGTCCTGCGGCTCAAGGCCGGGGCGCTGTCCGACGCGGTGTCGACCCTGTCCGGCGGCAACCAGCAGAAGGTGGTGCTGGCCAAGTGGCTGGCGACCGCGCCGAAGGTGCTGATCATCGACGAGCCGACGCGAGGGATCGACGTCGGCACCAAAGCTGAGGTGCACCGGTTGCTGTCCAAGCTGGCGAACGACGGGATAGCGATCCTGATGGTGTCTTCGGAGCTGCCCGAGATCCTCGGCATGGCCGACCGCGTGCTGGTGATGCACGAGGGCCGGATCAGCGCGGAAATCGCCCGCGCCGACGCCGACGAGGAGTCGGTCATGTTCGCCGCGACCGGGCAGCCGGCGGTGCTCCGATGAGCGCCGAAGCCGGGACGCGGCCGGACGCGGCACCCGAGGTGACGCCCGATCCGAGGGCGCGCGCGGGCGGGCGGCTGCGGCGCGTCCGCGAGCTCAGTCTTGTGCTGGCGCTGGCGATCCTGGTCGCGGTGACGGCCATCGACAACCCGCGGTTCCTTGACGGGCAGAGCTTGCGGGACCTGTTGCTGGGCGCCGCGATCCTGGTCATCCTGGCGGTCGGGCAGACGGTCGTGATCGTGACGCGCAGCGTGGACCTCTCCGTCGGATCGGTGGTGGGCCTGGTTTCCTTCGGCGTCGGCAAGCTGTTCCTCGCCGCGCCCGGGACTCCGGTGATCGTGGCTGTGCTCGTCGGCATCGTCGCCGGGGCGGTGTGCGGGCTGATCAACGGCTCGCTCGTCGCGGCGGCGCGGGTGCCCGCGCTCGTCGTCACGCTGGGCACGCTCTACATCTTCCGCGGGATCGACTACACCTGGGCCAGCGGGCAGCAGATCAACGCCACTGACTTCCCGAGCGGGTTCCTGCACCTGGGCACGGCGGACATCGTCGGCGTACCGGTGCTCGCGATCATCGCCGCGGTCGTGGTGGCCGCCGCGGCCTGGCTGCTGCGTGCCTACCGCAGTGGCCGGGAGTTCTACGCGATCGGCTCGAACCCTGAGGCCGCAAGGCTTTCCGGCGTTCCCGTCGGACGTCGTGTGCTCTCGGCGTTCATCCTCAACGGCGCGCTGGCCGGGCTGGCCGGGGTCCTGTACGCGGCCAGGTTCGGCACCATCGACGCGACCGCGGGCAGCGGCATGGAACTCACCGTCGTCGCCGCCGCGGTCATCGGCGGGGTGGCGATCTTCGGCGGCAGTGGCTCGGTGTGGGGCGCTGCGCTCGGCGCTCTGCTGCTCACAGTCATCGGCAGCGCGCTCGCGGTCCTGCGCATCAACCCGTTCTGGCAGCAGGCCGTGGTCGGCGCGCTCATCCTGGCAGCCATCGGACTGGACCGGCTCGTCGCCGTCCGGGTGGCCGCACGGCTTCGAGGGGATGCCACTCATGGCTGATACAGGGACGCGAAAGACAAGCCGCTACCAACCGAGTTGGGCGGTGGTGGTGGCCGTGGCCGTCGTGGTCGTCGCCGTCGTCTCGTCGTTCTCCATCGACGGGTTCGCCAGCGGTCGCAACCTCAGCTTCCTGCTGCTGGACGTCGTCGCGGTGGGCCTGATCGCGCTGCCGCTGACGCTCGTCGTGGTGACCGGGGAGATCGACCTGTCGGTCGCCAGCACGCTCGGCCTGTCGAGCGCCTTCCTCGGTCAGCTGTGGTTGCACGGGTACTCGATCCAGCTGGCCGTGGTGCTGTGCCTGGGGCTAGGGATCGTCCTCGGCCTGGTGAACGGGTTCTTCATCACGATTCTCGGGCTGCCGTCGCTGGCGGTCACCATCGGCACGCTCGCGTTGTACCGGGGGCTGGCCACTGTCATGCTCGGAGACCAGGCTGTCGCGGACTTCCCGGCGTCGTGGACCAAGGCGGCGACGGCGAACCTGCCCGGCACGTCGATCCCGATCGTGCTGCTGCCGCTGGTCGTGCTGGCGATCGCGTTCGCCGTGCTGCTGCACTACACCGCGTTCGGCCGGACGCTGTTCGCCATGGGCGCCAACGACGAGGCCGCGCGGTTCAGCGGGGTTTCGGTGTGGCGCACCAAGCTGCTGCTGTTCGTCGCCACCGGGACGGTGTCCGCACTGGCCGGGATCTTCTGGACCCTGCGCTACGCCAGTGCCCGCGCGGACAACGGCACCGGGCTCGAACTGTCCGTGGTCGCGGTCGTCCTGCTCGGCGGGGTGTCGATCTTCGGCGGCAAGGGGTCGATGGGCGGGGTGGTGGCCGCGGTGCTGCTGCTCGGCACGTTGACCAACGCCCTGCAGCTAGCCGACGTCTCCGCCGACACCCTCACCATTGTCACCGGCGGCCTGCTGATCATCTCCGTGGTCGCCCCGAACGTCGGCGAGCGCGTCCGCGCCGCCAGAGCCCGGCGACAACGGGCCAGAGCCCTGCCGGGCTAACCCTACTTCCCAGATCCCCTGAGAGAGGACCAGTCCATGAGAGCAAGGAAGCTCACGTTCATGGCGGTGGGTGTTGCCACCGTCGCGCTGATCGCGTCCGCCTGTTCGGGCACGACGCGCAACGACTCGACGGCCACCGGTGGGGCGGCCCCGTCCGACACCGCCGCGGCGAACCCGAACGCGACCATCAAGACCGGGCTGAAGATCGCGTACCTGCCCAAGCAGCTCAACAACCCGTATTCCGACATCGAGGTCAGCGGCGGCAAGAAGGCCGTCGACGCGCTCAAGGGCGTGTACAAACTGGTCGGTCCCAACGAGGCCAGCGCGAGTTCGCAGGTCAGCTACATCAACACGCTGGTGCAGCAGCAGCAAGACGCCATCGTGATCGCGGCGAATGACCCGAACGCGGTGTGCCCGGCGCTCAACCAGGCGCGTGCCGGCGGCACGAAGGTCGTCACCTTCGACTCCGACGCCAGCCCGTCCTGCCGCGACCTGTTCGTCAACCAGGCCACCACGGCCGGAGTCGGGGAGTCGCTCGCCAAGATGACCTCCGAGGTCACCGGCGGGACCGGGGACATCGCGATCCTGTCGGCCACCCCGAACGCGACCAACCAGAACGCGTGGATCCAGGTCTTCAAGCAGGAGCTGGCCAAGCCGCAGTACGCGGGGCTGAAACTGGTGACCACGGTGTACGGCAACGACGACGACCAGAAGTCGTTCCAGGAGACCCAGGGCCTGCTGCAGGCGTACCCGAACTTGAAGGCGATCGTTTCGCCGACCACGGTGGGTATTTCGGCCGCTTCGCGGTACGTGAGCACGTCGAGTTACAAGGGCAAGGTGGCGATCACCGGGCTGGGCACGCCGAACCAGATGAAACAGTTCGTCAAGGACGGCACGGTCAAGGAGTTCGCGCTCTGGGACCCGGCGAAGCTCGGCGAGCTGACCGGGTACGCCGCGGCCGCACTCGTCTCCGGCCAGATCACCGGCAAGCAAGGGGAGAAGTTCACCGCCGGTGAGCTCGGCCCGTACACCATCGGCGCGCAGGGCGAGATCGTGCTCGGCCCGCCCACGGTGTTCACCAGCGCCAACATCGACCAGTACAACTTCTGAGCCGGCCGTGAACCTTCCCGCACGAATTGCGCGCCGACCGACCCGAGTCGGTCTGGTTTCCGGTGGGCTCGGTGCCTACTGGCCGCAGTTCCCCGACCTCCTTCCCCAGCTGCGGAAGTCGGCGGCCCGCGTCGCCGAGCGTCTGTCCGCTTTGGACTGCGAGGTGACGGACGTCGGCTTCATCAGCGACGCCCGGGAAGGTGATCGGGCGGCCGAAGAACTGCGTGCTGCCGGCTGTGATCTCATCATCGGCTTTCTCACCACGTATCTCACGGCGAGCATGCTGATGCCGGTCGCCCAGCGCACTGGCGCCCCGGTGCTGCTGATCAACCTGCAGCCGACCGAGGTGATGGATCACGCCGCGTTCGGTACCGGGGATTGGCTCGCCTACTGCGGGGCGTGCCCGTTGCCGGAGATGGCGAACGCGTTCCGCCGCTGCGGCGTCGAGTTCCGGTCGGTCTCCGGTTACGTCGAAGACGAGCGGGCCTGGGAAAAGATCGGCCGGTGGGTCCGTGCCGCCGGGGTGCGTGGCGGGTTACGCACCGCGCGGCACGGCCTGCTCGGCCACCTCTACCCGGGAATGCTCGACGTCGCCGCGGACCTGACGTCGGTGTCCGCACAGCTGGGCGGGCATGTCGAGGTCCTCGAGATCGACGACCTGCGGGTGCGCGTGGTGAAGGTGTCCGAAGTGGACACCGACCGCCGGGTCGCGCTCGCGCGGGAGAAGTTCGACGTCGATTCCTCGGTCGAAGCCGAAGATCTGCGTTGGGGTGCCAAGGTTTCCGTGGCGCTCGACCAGCTCGTCGACGACTTCGGACTGGACAGCCTCGCCTACTACCACCGCGGTCTCGACGGCGACATCCACGAGCGGGTGGCCGCCGGGATGATCCTCGGCGCGTCGCTGCTCACCGCGCGCGGGATTCCGGCGGTCGGCGAGTACGAGCTGCGGACATCGCTGGCGATGCTGGTGACCGATCGGCTCGGCGCGGGCGGGTCGTTCACCGAGCTGCAGGCGCTGGACTTCCGGGCGGGAGTGGTCGAAATGGGCCACGACGGCCCGGCACACCTCGCCATCAGCTCGGCCCGGCCCCTGCTGCGCGGGCTCGGCGTCTACCACGGCAAACGCGGTTACGGGGTGTCCGTGGAATTCGACGTCAGGCACGGCCCGGTGACCACTTTCGGCATCGGGCAGGACGTCGATGGGACCTACCGGTTCATCGCCGCCGAGGGCGAAGTCGTCTCCGGCCCGCTGCTGCGGATCGGCAACACCACCTCCCGCGTCGACTTCGGGCGAAACCCCGGCGAGTGGGTCGACGACTGGAGCGCGAGCGGCATCGGCCACCACTGGGCACTCGCCACCGGCCACCGCGCCACGGACCTGGCCGCGGTGGCCGGACTGCTGGGCATCGACTTCACGGAAGTGACCTGACCTGTGTGCGTCCCGGACAGGCTACGAGAACCAGACACTGGAGGGCTGGCATGACCGCACTTTCCCCTGAGGCCCGCCGACGCGTGCTGGACACGCTGCGTGCGCAGAGCATCGAACTACCGTCGTGGGCCTTCGGCAATTCGGGTACCCGCTTCAAGGTGTTCGCGCAGCAAGGTGTTCCCCGCGACCCGTGGGAAAAGATCGCCGACGCGGCGACCGTGCACCGGTTCACCGGGGTCTCGCCCACGGTGTCACTGCACATTCCCTGGGACAACGTCGAGAACTTTGCGAAGCTGGCGGATCACGCGGTCGAACTCGGGGTCAAGGCCGGGGCGATCAACGCGAACGTCTTCCAGGACGACGACTTCAAACTCGGCAGCGTCACCAACCCGGACCCCGCGATCCGGCGCAAAGCCGTCGCACACCTGCTGGAGTGCATCGACGTCATGGACGCCACCGGGTCGCGCGACCTGAAGCTGTGGTTCTCCGACGGCACCAACTATCCAGGTCAGGACAGTATCCGTGCCCGCCAGGACAGGCTGGCCGAAGCGTTGGCGACGACGTACGCCCGGCTCGGTGAAGATCAGCGGATACTGTTGGAGTACAAGCTCTTCGAGCCCGCGTTCTACACAATGGACGTTCCGGACTGGGGGACGTCGTTCGCGCACTGCCTGCAGCTGGGCGAAAAGGCGCAGGTCGTCGTCGACACCGGACACCACGCGCCGGGCACGAACATCGAGTTCATCGTCGCCTTCCTGCTCCGCGCCGGAAAGCTCGGCGGCTTCGACTTCAACTCCCGGTTCTACGCCGACGACGACCTCATGGTCGGTTCGGCCGACCCGTTCCAGCTCTTCCGGATCCTGCACGAGGTCGTCGCGGGCGGTGGGCTCGACGAAGCCACCGGGGTCGCGTTCATGCTCGACCAGTGCCACAACATCGAGGAGAAGATCCCCGCGCAGATCCGCTCGGTGATGAACGTCCAAGAAGCCACGGCCAAGGCCCTGATCCTCGACGCCGAGGCGCTCGCCGTGGCGCAGGCGGCCGGTGACGTCCTCGGCGCCAACGCGGTCGTCATGGACGCCTACAACACCGATGTCCGGCCGCTGCTGGCCGAACTGCGCGAGGAACAGGGCCTCGACCCCGATCCGATCGCCGCGTATGCCCGGTCCGGCTACCGCGAGCGGATCATCGCCGAGCGTGTCGGCGGCCAGCAGGCCGGTTGGGGCGCATAGAAAATGGGAGACTCCATGACGCACCCCGAGGCTGCCGCGCTGCTGACCCGGTCCCATCGGCTGGGCGCGGATCCTCGCAACACCAACTACGCCGGCGGCAACACCTCGGCCAAGGGCGCCGGGCGTGATCCGGTCACCGGGTCCGAAGTGGACCTGTTGTGGGTCAAGGGTTCCGGTGGAGACCTCGGTACGCTCACCGAGCCGGGACTTGCCGTCCTCCGGCTGGACAGGCTGCGCGCGCTGGCCGGGGTGTACCCCGGGATCGACCGGGAAGACGAGATGGTCGCCGCGTTCGACTACTGCCTGCACGGCAAGGGCGGTGCCGCGCCGTCGATCGACACCGCGATGCACGGCCTGCTCGAAGCATCCCATGTGGACCATCTGCACCCCGACTCCGGGATAGCGCTGGCCACGGCCGCGGAAGGGCCGGCGCTGACGAAGGAGTGCTTCGGCGACCGTGTGGTGTGGGTGCCGTGGCGGCGCCCCGGGTTCCAGCTGGGGCTGGACATCGCCGCGCTCGCCGCGGCGAACCCGCAGGCCATCGGCTGTGTCCTCGGTGGACATGGCATCACGGCCTGGGGTTCGACCAGCGAGGAGTGCGAGGCCCGGTCGCTGGAGATCATCCGGACCGCGGAGGCCTTCCTCGTCGAGCACGGCCGGCCTGAGCCGTTCGGCCCGGCGATGCTGGGTTACGCGGCGTTGCCTGCCGAAGAACGCCGTGCGCGGGCGGCTGAACTGTTCCCGCTGCTGCGTGGTCTCGCCTCCACGGACAAGCCGCAGGTCGGTCACTTCACCGACAGCGACGTCGTGCTCGACTTCCTCGCGTCGGCCGAGCATCAGCGGCTCGCGGCACTCGGCACGTCGTGCCCGGACCACTTCCTGCGGACCAAGGTCCGGCCGATGGTGCTGGACCTGCCGCCGTCGACGTCCAGTGAGGAATCGGTGGCGCGGCTGAAGGAACTCCACGCCGCCTACCGCGAGGACTACGCCCGCTACTACGACGACCACGCGACCGCGGTCACCCCGCCGATGCGCGGCGCCGACCCGGCGATCGTTCTCGTGCCAGGCGTCGGAATGTTCTCCTTTGGTGCCAACAAGCAGACCGCGCGGGTCGCGGGCGAGTTCTACGTCAACGCGATCAACGTCATGCGCGGCGCGGAGTCGGTCAGCACGTACGCGCCGATCGACGAGAGCGAGAAATTCCGCATCGAGTACTGGGCTCTCGAGGAAGCCAAGCTCGCGCGGATGCCGAAACCGAAGCCGCTCGCGACGCGGATCGCGTTCGTCACCGGTGCGGCGTCGGGGATCGGCAAGGCCGTCGCCCACCGGCTCGCCGCCGAAGGTGCGTGCGTGGTCATCGCGGACCTCGACGCGGACAAGGCGTCGGAGGCAGCGGCGGAAATCGGCGGACCCGACGTCGCGATCGGCCTCGCTGCGGACGTCACCGACGAACACCAGATTGCCGCCGCGCTGAAGGCGGCCGTGCTGGCGTTCGGCGGGGTCGACCTCGTGGTGAACAACGCGGGGTTGTCGATTTCGAAGCCACTGCTGGAAACCAGCGTCAAGGACTGGGACCTGCAGCACGACGTGATGGCCCGCGGTTCGTTCCTGGTGTCGCGTGAGGCCGCGCGCATCATGATCGCGCAGGGGCTCGGCGGCGACCTGGTCTACATCGCCAGCAAGAACGGCGTCTTCGCCGGGCCGAACAACATCGCGTACTCGGCGACGAAAGCGGACCAAGCACACCAGGTGCGCCTGCTCGCCGCCGAACTCGGCACGCACGGCATCCGCGTCAACGGGGTCAATCCCGACGGCGTGGTCCGGGGTTCCGGCATCTTCGCCGGCGGGTGGGGCGCGCAGCGTGCGGCCGTGTACGGCGTCGCGGAGGCCGACCTCGGAGAGTTCTACGCCCAGCGGACGTTGTTGAAGCGCGAGGTGCTGCCCGAGCACGTCGCCAACGCCGTCTTCGTCCTGACCGGCGGCGAGCTCAGCCATACCACCGGACTGCACGTCCCGGTGGACGCCGGGGTCGCCGCGGCGTTCCTCCGCTGATGTCCGGCGTGATGACCGCGCGCACCCTCACCGAGAAGGACCTCGTGCTGCTCAGACTGCTGGCCGACGGCCTGCCGGTGGAGGCTGTCGGCCGACGGCTCGAACTGTCCGACCGCACGGTCCGCCGCCGGGTCAGGTCGATCTGCGATCGGCTCGGCGTCACCGCGCCGATCCAAGCCGTGGTGTGGGCCGCTCGCCGCGGTCTGCTGTAGGGATAGGCATGGGAAACTACGCGGCTGTCGACCTGGGCGCGTCGAGCGGGCGGGTGATGGTCGGCGAGGTGGCGCCGGGATCGATGAAGCTCGACCAGGTCCATCGCTTCGCCAACGTGCCGGTGCGCGCGGCGGGCACGCTGCACTGGGACATCCTCGGGCTGTACCGGGGCGTTCTCGACGGGCTGCGTGCCGCCGGCGGCGGGCTCACCAGCGTCGGCATCGATTCGTGGGCCGTCGACTACGGCCTGCTCGACGGGTCGGGGGCGTTGCTGGGCAACCCTGTCCACTACCGTGACGGCCGGACGGGCGGTATCCCGGCTGAAGATCATTACGCGACAACGGGTCTGCAGCACCTCAGTTTCACGACGGTCTACCAGCTGGCTGCCGCCGCGGGTTCGCCGCAGCTGGAGGTGGCCGAAAAGCTCCTGCTGATCCCGGATCTGATCGCGTACTGGCTCACCGGCAGTGTCGGAGCCGAAGCCACGAACGCCTCCACGACCGGGCTGTTCGACGTCACCACGGGCACCTGGGCGTGGGAGCTGATCGAGAAGGCAGGTCTGCCCGCGCGGTTGTTCCCACCGATCCGACGTCCGGGGGACAGTCTCGGCGCGACGCTGCCGGACGTGCTGGACACGCCCGTGCCGGTGGTCGCCGTCGGTTCGCACGACACCGCCTCGGCTGTTGTCGGCGTGCCCGCACGTGACGAGCGGTTCGCGTACATCTCTTGCGGCACTTGGTCTTTGGTTGGGCTGGAGCTGGACGCGCCGATCCTGACCGAGGCGAGCCGGCTGGCGAACTTCACCAACGAAGGCGGCGTCGACGGCACGATCCGGTACCTGCGCAACGTGATGGGCCTCTGGCTGCTGCAGGAATCCCTGCGCACCTGGGAACTCGACGACGCCGCGTTGCCGGACCTCCTGCGGCAGGCGGCTGCGGAACCGGCGTTCGGCGCGATCGTCGACCCGGACGACGACGTCTTCCTGCCGCCGGGGGACATGCCCGCGCGGATCGCGGCGCTGTGCGGCCGGACCGGGCAACCGCAGCCGGCGAGCCGAGCCGCTGTTGTCCGCTGCATCCTCGACAGCTTGGCGCTCGCGTACCGCCGGACCTTGCGTCGCGCACAGGAGCTGTCCGGGCGCGAGGTCGACGTCGTGCACATCGTCGGCGGGGGCGCGCGGAATGCGTTGCTGTGCCAGCTGACCGCGGACGCGTGCGGTCTACCGGTCGAAGCGGGTCCGGTGGAGGCGGCGGCCTTGGGCAACGTGCTCGTCCAGGCGCGTGCCGCCGGCGACGTCGGCCCAGACCTCGCGTCCCTGCGCGCGCTCCTCCGCTCGACCCAACACATCGTCCGCTACACCCCACATCCAAACCCCGCTGCCTGGGCCTCCGCCGAACGCCGCCTCGCCCCCTAAAAGCGGTTCTTCCCCAGTCGTATGTGTGGGTCACGAGTGTGGAACTCAGCGCCCTGAGCGTGGAACTCGCGGGGTGTGAGCCGGTGCTGTCGGCGAGTCCCACCAGCACCGCAACTCGACGGCGAGTTGCGGCGGAACGGAGCACTCGACCATCCGCGGACACGCCACAAGGGCCGGTTTTGTGAATGGGGTGGCCACATCCGGACGGGAGGGCCGTTTTTCGTTGACACCGTAGGGGTTCACAGACCACAGTCGACCAGCTTTGTAACGTTTCATTCTCAGAGCTGGGAGTCCCCATGGGTCCGTTACGCCTCGGCAGCGTCGCCGTTTGCGTGTGTACCGCGCTCGCCCTCGTTGTTCCGATGACAGCCTCGGCGACGGACAGCCATCACCCAGGCGGCCAAGACAACTTCTCCCCGGCAAGCCGCACGGTCACTCCCGTCGCGGTGGCACGCACGACCGGTTCGGTACATGATCAAACCGCAGTGCTGCACGGTAAACCGACGACACTGACCGGCGTCGACGCGTCAGTGACACTGGACTTCGGCAAGGAGGTCGGCGGGCTGGTCAGCGTGCACTTCCCGAAGACGACCGCGGTGGCGGAGCAGCTCGGGCTGGCTTTTACGGAGTCCTCGTTGTACATCGGCCCGACGAGCGATGCCAGCAACGGCGGCGGCGGACCGGACGGCGCGTTGTCGGCCGACGTCACGCCCGGCGGGACCTGGACGATGCCCCAGAACAAGCTGCGCGGCGGTTTCCGCTACCTGACGTTGTTCGCGCAGTCGGGCGGCCCGATCGTCATCGACGGTGTCTCCGTCGCGATCACCTTCGCGCCGGGGATGACAGACCTCCGCGACTACGCGAACTACTTCTCCTCCAGTGATCCGCTGCTGAACCGGATCTGGTACGCCGGGGCATACACCGTGCAGACCAACACGATCGCGCCGGCAACGGGCCGGGTGTGGGGACCGCCGGGCTCGGGCTGGGACAACAGCGGCACGGTCGGAGTCGGCGACAGCGTGCTGGTGGACGGCGCGAAGCGCGACCGCACGGTGTGGCCGGGGGACCTCGGCGTGTCCGTGCCCACCGAGTTCGCCTCGCTCGGCGATGTCACGCCGACCCGCAACGCGTTGACAACGCTGTACCAGCACCAAAGCCCGTCCGGTGAGTTGCCGTTCGCGGGCCCACAGGTCAACTTCTACGGCTCGGACACCTACCACCTGTGGACCTTGATCGGTACCGCGAACTACTTCCAGTATTCGCACGATTCGGCCTGGCTCGCGAGCACCTGGTCGCAGTATCGCAAGGCGCTGGCGTTCTCGCTGGCCAAGGTGGGTGCGGACGGACTGATGACCGTGACCGGCATGGCGGATTGGGCCCGGAGCGACCAGGGCGGGGAGAACATCGAGGCGAACGCCCTGCTCTACCAGGCACTCACGACAGGTGCCCAGCTCGCTCAAACCCAGGGCGACACGACGTCGGCCACGGCGTGGCAACAGGCAGCTGCGGGCGTCAAAACCGGGGTCAACGCGCGGCTGTGGGACGACCAGGCCGGGCAGTACCGCGACAACCCGAGCAGCGCGCTGCATCCGCAGGACGGGAACGCGCTGGCCGTCTGGTTCGGTCTCGCCGACTCGGACGTCCGCGCGCAGCGAGTCAGCGCCTCGCTCACCCAGAACTGGAACTCCTTCGGCGCGACGACACCGGAGAAGAGCTCCGAGATCGGCACCTTCCCCGGCTCACTCGAGGTCCAGGCGCACTTCCAGGCGGGCGATCCGGCTCGCGCGCTCGACCTGATCCGCCGAGAATGGGGGTACATGCTGAATTCCCCGCTCGGCACCGGGAGCACGTTCTGGGAGGGCTACCTCGCGAACGGGCAGCCCGGCTACGGCGGCGCGTACATGAGTGCCGCCCACGGCTGGGCAACCGGACCGACCTCGGCGCTGACGTTCTACGTCCTCGGCATCCGGCCGCAGTCACTCACCGGCGGCTACCTCATCAAGCCGGAGCCGGGCGACCTCACGAGCACCGAGGGCTCGCTGAAGACGCCACTCGGAAGCATCAAACTGTCGTGGACACACGACGTCCGGCGCGGTGCGTTCACCGAAACGCTGGACGCCCCGAGCGGCGCGGTCGGCCAAGTCGCCGTCCCGGCGTTCGGTGGCAAGACTCGGGTCACGGTCAACGGCCGGACAGTCTGGAACGGCACCTCGGGATCCGGCTATGGTGCCCACGCTGAGAACGGATACGTTGTGCTGCAGGGAGTTCCAGGGCATGCGGTGATCGAAAGCCGTGCGGTCGGCGACGCCCAGGCATCGCTCGGGGTGGCCGTGACGTCGTCAAGCGGTCTGCCCGTGCGAGGCGGGGGCAAGGTGTCCATTCCGGTCACCGTGACGGCGCAGGGCGACCGCGCGTTCAGCGGGCAGGTCACGGCAGCGGTGCCCGCCGGATGGACAGCCACCCCGGCAACGTTCGCGCTGGATCCGCGCAAGGGCGCGACGAGTGCGGTTGTCACGGTCGGCATCCAGGCTCCGGCCGGCGTGTCCGGTGGTGTCCAGGACCTCGTGTTGACGGCGTCGAGCGGTGGGCTGAGTGCGGCTGCGAACGTGTCGCTGCCGGTGTTCGGCGACTGGCCACAAGGGACAGTCGCGAGTGGATCAAGTGAAGCGGCGCCCAACATCTTCGAAGGGCAGCCTCGGACCTACTATGCGTCGAATGCCCTCGACGGCAACCTCGGCACGTTCTGGAACGACGCCACGCCGGGTCAGTTCCCGGATACCCTGACCGTCACCATGCCCGCACCGGTTGCGGTGAACGGGCTGGGTTTCGCCTCGATCGTCGACGGCGTGCCCACCGATTTCACCCTGCAGACGCTCGACAACGGAACCTGGGTCACGCACGCCACGATCACCGGGAACGCGGCGCTGTCGCGGTGGATCCCGTTCGACCACTCGGTGACCACGGCAGAAGTGCGGATCGTGGTCACCGCTTCCCAGACCGAGAATGGCAACTACACCCGCGTTTCCGAACTCACCCCGTGACGATTGGAGTTTGATGTCGTTTCCGCGCCGAGGGCCCCTGCTCGCGGGGGTGGCCGCCGCGATGGTGGCGGTGGTGACCCTCGCCCTCGCCATGCCCGCGTCCGCTTCGCCTGAAGTCCGGCTTTCCCCAGATTGGCAACGGTATGTCGCGGCTCCACCAACCCGTGACGTCTCGCCGGTGCGCGTGCTGTCCTCGACGGGATCGGTGACGGACCCGCAGGGGCTGTTGCACGGGCGCAGTACCCGCCTGAGCAGGTCTGCTCCGGTGCCGAAACCGGTCTGGCCCGCTGGAACCACCGCTGCGGCGTCCTCGTTCCACGACCCGAACACCGACAACGGCCAGCCACGGACCTATGTCCCCGGCAACGCCATCGACGGTAACCCGTCGACGTTCTGGAACGACGCCAACCCGGATACCTATCCCGCGGTGCTGACGCTCACCTCGCCACAGTCGGTGACCTTGCTGGGCATCACCGTACTGTCCAACTCGGACGGCGTTCCGCAGGACTTCACAGTGGACGCCTGGGACGGAAGCCAGTGGCAGCAAGTCGGTTCGGTCACGGGGAACACCGCGATCCAGCGGTCGGTTCCGTTCGCCGCACCGGTGATGGCCACGCAGGTCCGGATCACCGTCACGAAGAACCAGGCCACCGGCAAGGGGAACTACACGAGGGTGAGCGAGGTCTATCCCGGCCTGGTCGTCGACGATCCCGCGCCGAGTGTCACTCTCGACTTCGGTCAGGTCGTCGTCGGTTACCCGAAGGTCGACTTCGCCGGATCATCCGCGGACGGCACCGGGGTCCGACTGGCGTTCTCGGAATCCACCCAGTACCTGTCAGACGTCTCGGACTACACGCGGTCCGGGGTCGGCACCGACCACTACGCCGTGCCGGCCAAGGGTGCCAAGTGGACGGACACCAAAGGCTGCCAGTTCGGGACCAAGGTGTGCGCGGACGGATTGCACGGCTTCAGGTACCTCAAGATCAGCCTCGACGCGCTGCCGAGTGATGCTCCTGCCTCGAGTCCGTACGGCACAGTGGACTTGCGCCGCGTGAGCTTGGACTTCACCCCTTTCCTCGGCACGCCGAACAGCTTCACGGGCTCTTTCCTGTCCTCGGACGACAAGCTCAACCAGTATTGGTACAACGCGTCCTACACCAACGAACTGGTCACCGACACCTTCCGCGCCACCGACGTCGACCCGCGCGACTCGGCCAGCCCGACCCTGGAGGGCAAGCTCGTCCTGCAGGACGGCGCGAAGCGCGACCGCGATCCGTACGTCGGCGACATCGCGGTGTCCGGGCGCACGGCCTATCTGACCCACAACGTGCCGTCGGCCGCGTCCAACGTGCTCGCGGATCTTGCCGATCATCAGCGGGCCGACGGCTACATACCGCCGGCGTCGATCTTCAACTACACGCTGAACCTGTTCGAATATCCCCTGTACTGGGTCACTTCGAGCTGGGACTACATGCTGTACAACGGTGGAAACGACTACGGGACGAAGTACTACCCGAACCTCGTCAAGCTGATGGACAGCTGGTATCCCTCGGTCACGGACGCGAAAGGCTTGCTGTCCAAGGGATTGAACAACACCGGCGGTTACGGCGACTACGGCTTTCTGCCACGCACCGGCGAAGTCACCTACTACAACGTGCTGTACGTCCAGGCGTTGCAGGACGCCGCGAAGATGGCGTCGACACTGGGACACCAGGCTGACGCTGATCGGTGGACACAGCGTGCCAAGACCGTCGGCGACGCCGTCAACGCGAACCTGTGGGACCCGTCGGTCGGGGCCTACCTCGACTCGGCGACCGGCCCCGCGAGGCACGCGCAGGACGGCAACAGCATCGCGGTGACGTCCGGGGTCGCGCAGGGCGCGCGGGCGACGTCGGCGCTGAACTATCTCACCACGTCGACTCGCCAGCCCTACGGAAACTCGTTTATGGACAACGACAACACGGGGATCTCCGACGGCACGACGCGGGTGTACGCGTTCACGTCGTATCCGGAACTCGAAGCGCGGTTCCAGAGTGGACAGACGGACTCCGCGATCGACGAGATCAACCGGCTCTACGGCTGGATGGGCTCCCATGATCCGGGCAAGACTGACTGGGAGGGTGTCGGCGCGGGCGGTTCGCTGTACGAACAGGGCTTCACCAGCGCCGCGCACGGCTGGTCCACCGGCGTACTTCCCGCGCTGACCAACGAGGTCCTCGGTGTGCAGCCGACCGGTCCAGGGTTCTCGACGTGGACGCTCACGCCGCATCCGGGCAGTGTCCAGTGGGCACAGGGTGCGGTGCCGACCCCGCACGGGCCGATCCAGGTGAGCTGGAACCGCGAGCAGGGTTCGTCGTTCCGACTGACGGTGACTGTTCCACGCGGGACGTCGGCCCGGCTGCAGCTGCCGTTCGGCCCGTCACAGTCGCGTGTGGACAGAGTGCTCTCGCCGGGTACGTACGTCCTGACCCAGCGTGGCTCGTGAGTGTTGCGGCCGGTACTAAGCGGCCGCAACACTCACGAGTCCCTAGGCTGCAGCGCTGCGGGCGTGGACGAGGAATGCCCTGGCCGCGGGGCTGGGCGGGCCGTCTGTGCGCCAGGCCAGCACGAGGCGTCCGGTCATCGTCGGGGTGATCTCGATGGACACGAGGTCCGACTGGTGAGCCTCGATGGCTGACCGCGGCAGGATCGCGACGCCGAACCCGCGCTTCGCGAGTCGCATGAGGACGTCGGGTTCGCTGGCCTCGAAGGCGATCTCGAGGTCCAGCCCCGCCACGGCCGAAGCGTCGTCGACACACGCGCGGATTCCCGAACCGCGGCACAGGGTGATCAGCGGGCGATCCTTGAGGGCGTCGAGCGTGACGGACTTGTTCGAGGCCAGGTCGTCGTCGCGGAGTACAGCGGCGACGATGGGCTCCTCCCACAGCGCCAATGTCGAGATCCCCGGCGGGTCGACGGCGCTCAGCCCCACGTAAGCCGCGTCCAGCCGGCCGCCGCGCAGGCCCTCGACCAGCTTGTCCGTGTTGCCCTCGGACAGCGTGATGGTGACGCCGGGGTGCGCGTCATGGAACCCGGCGAGCACCCCGGGGACGTTGAGGATGCCCGGCGAACCCACCATGCCGACGGCGACGTGTCCGCGCATCAACCCTGTGAGCTCGTCGACTACGTCGCGCACCCCGGAGACGGCGGCGAGTGCTGCCCGGGCATAGGGGAGCACGGCGGCGCCGACCTCGGTGAGCCGCACTGTGCGTCCGGACCGGTCGAGCAACTCCTGGCCCAGCTCACGTTCGAGCTGGCGGATCTGTGCGCTGACCCCCGGCTGCGCGACATGCAGCTTTTCAGCGGCTCTGGTGAAGTTGGCCTCCTCGGTGACGGTTACGAAGTACTCCAGCTGCCTCAACTCCATAACCGCAGATGCTAGCTCCGTCCACCTCCATCCGCCGTGCTTCTGGTCAGGAAACTTGGGCAACCCTGACGGAGAAAGTCAACAAATTGCATGGATGTGGCGAGATCTTGCGCAGTATTCTGATACCTTGAGCGTGTGGCGAACAAGAGACTGACGAAGGTGGCCGAGCTCGCGGGTGTCAGCGAGTCGACGGTGAGCCGGGTGCTCAACGGCAGTCCCGAGGTGGCCCCGAAGACGCGGGACGCCGTGCTGGCCGCGCTGGGTATCTGCGGCTTCGAGCTGCCCGAGCAGCTGCGGGAGGCACGCGCGCCACTGGTCGGGCTTGTGGTGCCCGACCTGCTGAATCCCGTGTTCCCGGCGTTCGTCGAGGCGATCTCGGGCCTACTGAACAAGCGCGGGCTCATTCCGGTGCTGTGCACGAGGAGCACCGACGGGGTCTCCGAGGCGCACCACATCGGCATGCTGCTGGAGCAGAACATCGGCGGCATCATCTTCGGCGGCATCATCTTCGTCGGCGCCAGCTACGCCGACGCCGGCCCGGAGCAGGGGCAGGTCCTGCGTGACCGGAAGGTGCCGGTGGTGCTGCTCAACGCCGCCGACGAGAACTCGACGTCGGCCCGGGTCTCGGTCGACGACCAGGCCTCGGCCGAGCAGGCGCTGACGTACCTCGCGGCGCTCGGACACGAGCGGATCGGAATGATCCTCGGCCCGGTCGGGCACGTCCCGTCGGTGCGTAAACTCGCCGGGTTCGCGGCTTTCTGCCGACGTCAGGGCATCGCAGCCGACGACTGGCGCCAACTCGTCGCGTACGCCCAGTTCTCCATGGAAGGCGGGGCGATGGCGCTTCCCGGACTGCTGGCGCAGGGTGTCACCGCTGTCGTCTGCGCGAGCGACGCGCTTGCGCTCGGCGCGATCAGGGCGGCGCGCCGTCAGGGCCTGAGCGTGCCGGAGGACCTGTCCGCGGTGGGTTTCGACGACTCGCTGTACATGGTCGCGACAGATCCGCCGCTGACGACGGCCCGCCAGCCGATCGAGGCGATGGCGGCCGCCGCGGTCTCGGCGCTGGCCACCCAGATGGACGGGCACGCGCTGGTCAACGAGCTGATGATGTTCGACACGCAGCTCATCGTGCGCGGCTCGACCGCACCGCGCCTGACGCGCTGACACCGAATACCGAAGCGGGGGGCAGGCCTGGAGCCTGCCCCCCGCTTTCGTGTCTGGGTCTGGGCAAAAGTCCTGTTCTTGCATGAAATCATTGACATCTTTCTGTGCTGACCTTACCGTCGTCTGTCACCAGAGCAAGCGAGCTCTCACCGGCTCCGCAAGTCACGCACCCTTCGCAGACCCTTGCCGCCGCTTCGAGGCGTGATCGCGTCTGCCGTGGTTCTCCAGGAAGGCAGGGCAAGTCATGGATGTCTCACTCAATCGGCGCCGGTTCCTAGGCCTGGGTCTCACCGCGGCGGTGGCGGTCGGTGTCACCGCGTGCAGCAGTTCGACGTCGTCGGGAGTGGATGCCGACGGCGTGGTCACCATCAGCGTCAACGGACTCCCGCCCGCCACACAGACGGTGGACCGCAAGAACTTCGAAGACGACATCAGAGCGTTCGAGGCCGGCCATCCCAAGATCAAGATTGACGCCCGCGAAGGGTTGATGGACCCGCAGACGTTCTCGGCCAAGCTTGCCGGAGGGCAGCTCGAGGACGTCTTCTACGTCTATTTCACCGATCCGGCATCGCTGATCCAGCGACATCAGGCGGCCGATATCAGCCAGTACCTCAAGGACGTGCCGTACGTAGGCGACATCCGGAAACCGCTGCAGGACGTATTCCGCGGTCCCGACGGGAAGGTGTACGGCCTGCCGACCGGAAACTACTCGCTCGGCCTGGTCTACAACCGCGCGCTGTTCACCAAAGCCGGGCTCGACCCGGACAAGCCGCCGACCACCTGGGCTGAGGTACGGGACGCGGCGAAGCGGATATCCGCGCTGGGCAACGGAATCGTCGGATACGCCGACTACAGCAAGAACGGCCAGGGAGGCTGGCATCTCACGTCGTGGATCTACTCGATGGGCGGTGACGTCGCGACGCGCCAAGGCAGCACGTGGAAGGCCGCGTTCACCGGCAACGCCGGCCGCCAGGCCCTGCAAGTACTGCACGACATGCGTTTCACCGATCAGAGCATGGGCACCCGGCAGCTGCTGGAGATCGCCGACGTCCAGCAGCTGATGGGCGCGGGCACGCTCGGTATGTACATGGCCGGCCCGGACAACATCCCCACCATCGTCAAGCAGTACGAGCGCAAGTACGACGACTACGGCCTCGCGGCCCTGCCCGGTAGCGCGACTCTCGGCGGCGGCGACGGGTTCATGTTCAACACCAAGAACTCCCCGGCGAAGATCAAAGCCGGGCTTACCTGGGTGCAGTGGAAGTACCTCGACCCCGATCGTGAAGAGGCCATCACGAAAAAGTCGGCCGGCGGCGACATCCCGATCGGGCTTCCTCAGCCGAACTTGTGGCAGGGCATCGCGCAGGCGAAGGTCGACGCGGTCCACAAGCAGTATTCCAACGTGCCGCAGAAGAACTACCAGCCGTTCGTCGACCGCAGTGGCGCCGTCACGGTCAAGGTCGAGCCGCCGAACGCGCAGCAGATCTACACCGTGCTCGACGGCGTGATGCAGGCGGTGCTCACCAAGCCCGACGCCGACTTCGGTCAGTTGTTGTCGGACGCGGAGAAGAAGGTCAACACCGTTCTCGAGACGGTCAAGTGAGATGACGGCCCGGCAGCTGACCCGCGAGCAGGCGATCTCGGAGGTGAAAGTTCCCACTGTGGCAGTGAAAACCAGCCGTCGGCGGGGAAGATTCCTCCGGAGTCTGCGTGAGAACCTAGTCGCCTATCTGTTCCTGGCGGCAGGAGTGCTCTGTTTCGCGCTCTTTTCGTGGTACCCCATTGTTCGGGGACTGCTGCTGTCCTTCCAGCAGGTCAATTTCACCGAAGCCGCCGACTGGGTCGGGCTTGACAACTTCCGCCGGCTGTTCGCCGACCCGCTGTTCGCCACCGCCTGGCGCAACACCGCATGGTTCACCTTGCTGGCGCTGGTTTTCGGCTTCGCGGCGCCGTTCCTCGTCGCGACCGTGTTGAACGAACTGCGCCACGGAAAGGCATACCTGCGCATGACGGTCTACCTGCCCGTGATGCTGCCGCCAGTGGTCACCATGTTGCTGTGGCGCTGGTTTTACGACCCGGGACCAGGCCTGTTCAACAACGTGCTGCGCGTTTTCCGCCTCCCGGCCCAGCAGTGGCTGGAGTCGGAGAACCTGGCGATGATCTCGTTGGTGCTCGTCTCCACCTGGGCCAACATGGGCACCACGACGTTGATCTACCTCGCGGCGATGTCCGGCATCCCCGGCGAGCTCTACGAAGCCGCCGAACTCGACGGCGCGTCTGTCCGGCAGCGGTTCTGGCACGTGACCATCCCGCAGCTGCGGTTCATCCTGATGATCACGCTGCTGCTGCAGATCGTCGGCACCATGCAGGTCTTCATCGAACCGTACGTGCTGACCGGTGGCGGTCCCGAGGACGCCACCGTCACCGTTCTGCTCCTGTTGTACCGCTATGCCTTCGTCTATAACGACTTCGGCCTCGCCAGTGCGATGAGCACGGTGCTCTTCTTGGTGCTGGGCATCTTCGTCGGGGTCTACTTGCGACTGACCAGGACCAAGGGCTGAAAGGGGATCGCCATGGCTGCCGAGACTTCCACCCGGACCCTGATCGCACCCAGCGAGATGAACCGTCGTGTCGGTCGACGCCTTTACCGGGTCGTTCTGACGCTGACCCTGGTCGGTTTCACGATCGCTTTCATTTTCCCGCTTTACTGGATGGTTTCGGGCGCGTTCAAGTCATCCTCAGAGCTTGCCCGGCCGACACCCACCCTGGTTCCGCGGTCGCTGCACCTGGAGACGTATTCCCAAGCCCTCTCCAGCGCGGGGTTGGGGCACTACTTCCTGAACACATTGCTGCTGGTCGTCGGGGCGTGGCTGTTCCAGCTGGTGATCGACGTCTCGGCCGCGTACGCGCTTTCTAAACTGAGGCCGAGGTTCGGCAACGTCGTGCTCGGCATGATGCTGGCCACCTTGCTACTCCCGGTGTCGGCGCTGCTGGTGCCGACCTATCTGACCGTGGTCGACGTCCCGATCTTCCACCTCAATCTGATCAACACCCCGTTCGCGATCTGGTTGCCGAGCGCGGCGAACGCGTTCAACATCTTCATCCTGAAACGGTTCTTCGACCAGATTCCCGGCGAGCTGCTGGACTCGGCGAAGATCGACGGTGCCGGAACCTTGCGGGTACTGGTTTCGGTGGTATTGCCGCTGTCACGTCCCGTGCTCGCCGTGGTGTCCATCTTCGCGGTTGTCGGGGTCTGGAAGGACTTCCTGTGGCCGCTGCTCGTGCTGCCGGACCCCTCGAACCAACCGATCACCGTGGCGCTCAACAGGCTCGCGAACGACATGCCCGCAAACCAGTTGCTCGCGGGGATGGTCATCGCCAGTATCCCGCTGCTCGTGGTGTTCCTGATCTTCCAGCGGCATATCATCGCCGGTCTCACCGCCGGCAGTCTCAAAGGCTGAGCCTCCTTTCGTCCCCTCCCCACCCCAGTAGGAAGGACACACCGCCGTGTCTTCGAGAATTCGATTACTCGCCTTACCTGTGGTACTGGCCCTCATCTGTTCGGTCCTGCTCGGACAGTCCGCGCATGCCGCTTCCGGACCGCTGGAAGCCGAATCGGCCACCCTGTCCGGCGGTGCCGTCGTTGCGACCGACCACAGTGGATTCACCGGCACCGGTTTTGTCGGCGGCTACACCGACGCGAACAAGGGCACTGCGTCGACGAAGTTCGCCGTGCAGGCGGACTCGGCGGGGGCGGGCTCGGTCAAGATCCGGTACGCGAATGGCACGACAGCCACGATGACGTTGAGTCTCTACGTCAACGGAACCAAGGTCCGCCAGGTAAGTCTGGCCGCGACGGCCACCTGGGACACCTGGAGCACTGACGATGAATCGGTGACTTTCGCCAAGGGCGTCAACACCGTCGCGTTGACCTTCGACAGCGGCGACAGCGGCAACGTCAATCTCGACAGCCTGGCCACCACCAGCGGGTCCACCACTCCGCCCGCAACCACGGGCACACTGGAAGCCGAGTCGGCTGCCCTGTCGGGTGGCGCGGTCGTCGCGTCTGACCATAGTGGATTCACCGGCACCGGTTTTGTCAGCGGCTACACGGATTCGAACAAGGGCACTGCGTCGACGAAGTTCGCCGTGCAGTCCGCTTTCGACGGTCCTGGGTCCGTCTCGATCCGGTACTCCAACGGCACCGGCGTGCCGATGACACTGAGTCTCTACGTCAACGGCTCGAAGTCGGTCCAGCTCACGCTGGCAGGCACGGCGAACTGGGACACCTGGGCCACCCACGACGAGTCGGTGACTTTCGCCAAGGGCGCGGATACCGTCGCGCTGAACTTCGACAGCTCGGACAGCGGCAATGTCAACCTCGACAGCATCGTACCGACGACACCTACCTCGGAGGCTCCGCCTGACAACCCTCCCGGCAACCTCACCCACCAGGCCGAGACCGCGTTCTTCTCAGGCGGCCCTGGTGTTTCGACGTCTGTTCCGGGCTATGCGGGCAGTGGCTACCTCACTGGGTTCACCGGCACGGGCTCCCGGGCCGTCTTCTCGGTCGACACACCGTCCGCCGCCACCTACCCGCTTGCCGTCCAGTACCGGACCGCGGACGCCGGTGCGGCCACGATCACATTGTCCTCCAACGGAGACACGATTCGGCAGCTGACGCTGCCCGGCACGGCCGGCGCCTGGGCGTCGGCGTCCACCACCGTTCCGCTGCGCGCTGACCTCAACACGCTCACCCTGCGGACCGAGTCCGGCGACAACGGCAAGCTTGACCTCGACGGCATAGCCGTCACCAGCTCGACCCCGAACGCCACCCGCGGCGCGACCGTTCCCTACACCACTTACGAGATGGAGAACGGCACCACCAACGCGACGGTCATCGGACCGGACCGCACGTTCCTCACCATGGCGTCCGAGGCGTCCGGCCGTAAAGCCGTCACCCTGAGCCAGACCGGTCAGTATGTACAATTCACGCTGACCAAGCCCGCCAACGCGCTGACCTTGCGATACTCCATTCAGGACAGTTCCGACGGGAGCGGGATCACCGCCCCGCTGGGTCTGTACGCGAACGGAAATCACGTCCAAGATCTCTCGCTGACCTCGAAGTACAGCTGGGTCTACGGCGCCTATCCGTATACCGGAGCCCCGTCCGCAGGTTCCCCGCACCACTTCTTCGACGACACGCATGTGCTCATCGGCAATCTCCCGGCCGGCACGGTACTGAAGTTCCAAAAGGACGCGACCGACACTGCCGCGTCGTACACGCTCGACCTCGCCGAGACCGAAACCGTGGCGCCCGACCAGGTCATGCCGTCGAGCGGGTTCGTCTCCGCCACCACCCTCGGGGTCACCCCGAACGATGGCAGCGATGACACCGCCGCGCTCAACTCCGCGGTGTCGACGGTCAAGTCGCAGGGGAAGGGCCTGTGGCTGCCCGCCGGGACGTACAACATCTCCGCCCACGTGAATCTTTCCGGCATCGCACTACGTGGTGCGGGGGAGTGGTCGACCGTCCTGAAGGGACTCAACGGCAAGGGTGGCCTGCTCGGCGTCGGCGGAACGAACTCGATCCAGGACCTGACCGTCTCCGGTGACGTCACCTACCGCGACGATCAGAACTTCGACACCGGCATCGAAGGGAACTTCGGTAACGGCAGCACCATCCAGGACGTCTGGATCGAACACACCAAGACCGGGTTGTGGATCGACGCGCCGACCAACGGGCTGTTCGTCAGCGGCCTGCGCATCCGCGACACCATGGCTGACGGAGTCAACCTGCACAAAGGCACGGTCGACGTCCAGGTGTCCGACAGCAGCGTCCGGAACACCGGCGACGACGCGCTGGCGATGTACTCGGAAGCCGGGGTGGCCAACGTGGGTGATGCCTTCCGCTTCGACACCGTCCAACTGCCGCTGCTCGCCAACGCGGCGGCGATCTACGGCGGCACGGCCAACAAGATCGAGGACAACCTCCTGTCCGACACGGTCGACGCGTCAGCGGGGATCGCGATCAGTACCCGCAACTTCGGCTCGACCGAAGCGCCGTTCAGCGGAACGACGTCGGTCCAGCGCAACACCCTGGAGCGCACGGGCGGCTTCGAACCCAACTGGAAGACCAACTTCGGCGCGCTGTGGATCTACGCCGACACCTCCGACATCACCGCCCCGGTACTGGTCAAGGACGTCGACATCCTCGATAGCACGTTCAGCGGGGTCTTGGTCTCGTTCCAGAAGACGGTCACCAACCTGAGCCTCCAGAACGTCAAAATCGCGAACACGGGGTCCTACGGGATCGAGATCAACTCGGCGGGCTCGGGTTCGTTCTCGGGCGTCGCTGTCGGCGGCACGACGTCCGGTGGTCTGAACCTCGCCGGTGGTTTCAGCGTGATCCGGGGTACCGGCAACAGCGGCTGGTAACGGATTCCGTCCTGGGCGCCGGTCCTTCGGGGCCGGTGCCCGCACCTTCCAGCCCTCAGCAAACACAGAGGAGCACACGATGATCACCACCGTCGCCCCGACCAAGACCGCCTGGTGGCGCCACGCCGCGATCTACCAGATCTACGTGCGCAGCTTCGCCGACGGCAACGGCGACGGTATGGGCGACCTCGCCGGGGTACGCGACCGGCTCCCGTACCTGCGCGACCTCGGCGTCGACGCGCTGTGGTTCAACCCCTGGTACGCCTCGCCGATGGCCGACGGCGGTTACGACGTCGCCGACTACCGGGCCATCGACCCGGTGTTCGGGGACCTCGCCGAGGCCGAACAGTTGATCGCCGAGGCACACGCGCACGGCTTGCGCGTGCTCGTCGACCTCGTCCCGAACCACTGCTCCGACCAGCACGCCTGGTTCCAGGAAGCGCTCGCGGCCGGGCCGGGATCACCCGCGCGCGAACGGTTCTGGTTCGTCCCCGGCCGCGGCGCCCATGGCGAGCTGCCGCCGAACGACTGGCAGTCCTACTTCGGCGGCGGCGCCTGGACGCGGATCACTGAAGCTGACGGCATCCCCGGGCCGTGGTACCTGCACATGTTCTCGCCGCAGCAACCGGACCTGAACTGGGAGCACGCCGACGTCCGCGCGGAGTTCGAGGAAGTCCTGCACTTCTGGCTGCGGCGAGGGATCGACGGCTTCCGGATCGACGTCGCGCACGGCCTGGCGAAGAAAGCGGGCTTACCCGACGTCGGGCCGACACCCGACGTCACCGACCTGCCGTATCAGGACCGTCCCGAGGTGCACGACGTCTACCGGAGCTGGCGCCGGCTGCTCGGCACCTACGACGACGACCGTATCTTCGTCGGCGAGGTGTGGCTGCCGACGCCCGAACAGTTCGCCCGTTACCTGCGTCCGGACGAGCTGCACTCCGCGTTCAACTTCGATTTCCTTTGCAGCGCTTGGGATGCCGCCGCGCTGCGCGGGGTCGTCAACGCCACGCTCGCCGCGCACGAGCCGATCGGCGCGCCGCCGACCTGGGTACTGTCCAATCACGACACCATCCGGCACGTCACGCGCTACGGACGTGAGGACACGTCGTTCGACATGGGCGACAAACGCCTCGGCGATCCGAGCGATCCGGTCCTGGGACGTCGCCGGGCACGCGCCGCGGCGCTGCTGACGCTGGCCCTGCCCGGCGGCGTCTACATCTACCAGGGCGACGAACTGGGGCTGGCCGAGGTCCAGGACCTGCCCGACGGAGTACTCCAGGACCCGACGTTCGTGCGCTCGCAGGGCGTCGACCGGGGCCGGGACGGGTGCCGGATCCCGCTGCCGTGGTCGTCGGACTCGCCGTCGCTGGGCTATTCGCCGGCGGGTGCTGAGGTCGAACCGTGGCTTCCGCAGCCCGCGGAGTGGGCGTCGCTCAGCGTCGAAGCGCAGCTTGGCGACTCAGGCTCTGTTCTTGAGCTCTACCGGGCGGGTCTTGAGCTGCGGCGTCGGGAGCTGATCGACCTGCCGGAGGCGTTGACCTGGGTAGACGCGGGTGTGAGCACCCTTTGCTTCGACAGGCACGGGGGCTTCCGCTGCCTGGTGAACTTCGGCTCGACCGCTGTCGAACTGCCCGAAGGCGCGACGGTCCTGCTCAGCAGCGGCCCGCTGAACGGCCGGACGCTGCCCACCGATACTTGCGTCTGGCTTCACCTCGAGTAGCGGATTCTGTCTACTGTGTTGGTAGGCGTCGTCGGCGGAGGGAAATGGCGTGCGGGCAGGGGCGTTGGTGGTCGCCGGTTTCGTCGGTTGCGGGCTGATGGCCGTCGCCGGGTGTTCGTCGACGCCGACGCCGGCGCCACCCGCGCGGTTGTCACCGCCGATCGGGGACATCACGGTCGACCTGTCGAAGTCGGTCGACGCGCCGTGCGGTTTGGTGGGTCCCGACCAGCTCGGGCAGTTGTCGATCACCGCGCCGGGCAGGCTGAACCACACGTCGACGGGCCTGGCCTGCACCTGGGTGCCCGACGGCGTCACGTCGCCGTCGTACCAGGCTTCGGTGGATATGACGTCCGGCGGGGTGGAGGCGTTGTACCACCGGCGTTCGCAGTTCACCGTGTTCGAGCCGACGGCGATCCACGGGTATCCGTCGGTGCACCTTGGCAACGACGTCACAGCTGAACAGCACGGCCATTGCACGGTCGAAACCGGCGTCGCGGACCCGACGCTGCTGATCGTCTCCGTCGTCATCGCGCCCGGAACCGCTGACTACGACGACCCGTGCTCCGACGCCGACCGCTTCGCCGGATACATAATCGGCTACCAGGGCGCGCGTTCTCCCTAGCCGAGCTGCCGCTTCACCCGCCGGTACCAGAGGAGAACGGCGGTCCCGGTGAGCAGCATGACCACCGACGCCACCAGCGCGAACACGTCCAGCGCAGTCCGGACGGTGGTGTTCCAGAAGCCGATGCTCGACGGAAGGGCGACGAGCCCGGTGTCCTGGGGGTCGTACACAACGGCGACGGTTTGGCCTTTCGCGACGTCGCTCGTCACGTAGGCCAGCTGAGCCTCGACGGCCCGCCCGCCGGACGCCGCGAATCGCACCCGGCAGTGGGAGTTGGCCGACAGGGAGCCGTCATCGTTGCTACCCACCGACACGCACTCCGTGACCACGGCCTGCACGTGGACGCCGCGCTCGTTGAGCACCGATTCCACGTGTGTGTCATGCGGGATGAGGTAGGCCACCGTGAGGACGAACAGCACCAGCCCACACCCGAGCATCACGATGGACGCCTGCCGCAGGCG
The DNA here is from genome assembly GCF_025464955.1 of Amycolatopsis sp. Taxonomy (GTDB): domain Bacteria; phylum Actinomycetota; class Actinomycetes; order Mycobacteriales; family Pseudonocardiaceae; genus Amycolatopsis. The sequence goes on from NZ_JAODNM010000139.1 coordinate 80,296, forward strand.
GCGGTGGTAACCGCGCACGAACTTCGGTACCGCGTCCATGTCCCCCCCGTTTTTTGCACCCGGCGCGTGAAGCATCTTTGCAGTCGGGGCCGCTGGTAGTGGATCGGGGAGCGCTGGTCCGGTCCAGGGCCGCGAGGACCGGGGCGGGCTGGGGTTCGGCGTGCGGATTCGAGGGCCGGTGCCCGCAGCTGCTCGGCACGATTACGTTAGGCCGCCGCGGTCTCGTGCCTGGTGCATCAGTGAGTGACACCCGCGATATGCAGTTGGACGTGAAGGCCACCTTCAGGACGTAATGCGCCGTGAAGGTGGCCTTCACGTCCAATCCGTGATCACGTACAGCGATAATGCGGATCACCTGAAAGGGTA
>NZ_JAODNM010000161.1 GCF_025464955.1 Amycolatopsis sp.
CAGAGCCTGCTTATCCTTGCTGCCTTCCGGCCCTGGGGAGGTTCACAGGGTGGACGCCGCGCGGGGTCCATGGACGAGTGTAGCGGGCGGCTCGCGTGGGGCGCCGCGGTGGGGCAGGTGCGCAAAAGACCCCTCGGGGCCACCCTCGTGGCGTTGAACGCCAATGCCTGGAAAGTGCCTTCAGGGGTCCCAACAGTCACATCGCCATCACCAGCACCACAAGAACAACGCGACTGGCTTTCAGTTCCGCTACCAGCACCCACTCGCCCCGGTCCTTGCTGCCCTGGACAGGGCCGACCATCCCGACCCGCCTTAGGTTCCAACGCCACTGCGGCGGCCGCCATCAGGCTGGCCCCGAGGGAACGTGACGAGACCCCTAGTGCGCCGGGGCAGTGAGGTCGTAGACGGTGGAGGTGCCGACGGTCTTCGCCGTGTAGTGCGCCACGACCCAGGCCGAGATCTGCGTCGACGTGCCCGCGCGGCCGCCGAACCCGCCGCGCCCGCCACCGATGTAGTAGTGGATGTCCCCACTGGCGACGTACTGCTGGAACTGCGCGAGGGTCGGCGCCGGGTCGCTGCCGCTGAAGCCGCCGATCGCCATGATCGGCCGGTCGGTGTCGAGCGCGAGCCCGGCCGCCTGCTGGACGCCGTCCTGCGCGGCCGCCCACTTGTTCGTGGTCGCCTTGATCAGGGCCTCCAACTGCGGGCTGGACTGCGTGCCGCCGAAGCCGCCACGCCCACCAGGCGTCGTCACGCCCGCCCCGCCGGGAAGAGCCCCGCTGCGTCCGCCGGCCCCACCCGGGCCGCCGAAGCCACCGCGGCCGGCCGCGCTCGCGGGTCCGGACATCGGCGACCCGCCGGTATGCGCGGTCGCGGCGGTCGCGAGGGTGAAACCGGCGCTTCCGAGCAGTGTCGCGCACAACGCCAGCACGGCCACAACAGGTGCCGCGCGGCGAAGCCGGTCGGGACCGATCAGGATCGGGACCACCGCGAGTACCCCGATCGCCAGCACGGCGTAGCGCAGCCACGGCTGCCAGGACGAGTCGCGCGACAACAGGACGAAGCCCCACGCGACGGTCGCGGCGATCATCAGCGCGAGCGAGACCCTCGCGGCGACGTTCTTCCGCCCCTTCCACAGTTCGTGCCCGGAGATCGCGATCGTCCCGGCGATGCCCGGCGCGAGCGCCACCGTGTAGTACTGGTGGATGGTCCCGCTCATGTAGCTGAAGACCAGCGCCGAGACGACCATCCAGGCGCCCCACAGCAGCAGCGCGGCCCGTGTGCGGTCGGTCCGCGGCGCACGCCGGGTGAACCACAGCCCCGCGACAAGCCCGATCAACGCGCCGGGCAGCAACCAGGACGCTTCACCGCCGAACGAGTCGCTGAACAGCCTGCCGATCCCCGTCGCCCCACCGAACCCGCCGAAACCACCGCCGCCACCGCGCGCGAACCGCTCGGCGATGTCGGCGGGAATGCCCGGGGGAAGCGCACCGGCCGTGAGGTCGGCACCAGCGCCCCCGCCGCCCCTGCCTTGGCCGAAGATCCGGCCGAGCCCGTTGTAGCCGAAGGCCAGTTGCAACACGCTGTTGTTCGTGGATCCGCTGATATACGGACGATCCGCGGTCGGCCAGACGGCGACGGCCAGCACCCACCACCCGGCCGAGACCAGCACCGCGCCCGCCGCCGCGAGTAGCTGCCAGAGCCGACGCCCGATCGACGTCGGCGCGGCGAACGCGTACGCGAGCACGAACGCGGGCAGCACCAGGAACGCCTGGAGCATCTTGTCCAGGAAGCCGAACCCGATCGCGACCCCGGCGAGGATGAGCCATTTGGTGCTCGCGACCTCGATCGCGCGAACCGTGCAGTATCCGCCGATCATCAGCAGCAGCACCAAAAACGCGTCCGGGTTGTTGAACCGGAACATCAGCGCGGCGACCGGGGTCAGCGCGAGCGTGCCACCGGCGAGCAGCCCCGCGACCGGGCCGGAGGTCCGCCGGACGGCCAGGTACAGCAACCCGACCGACGCGACGCCCGCCAACGCGTCGGGTATCAGCATGCTCCAGCTGGAGAAGCCGAAGATCCGGCCCGACAGGCCCATGATCCACAGCGACGCGGGCGGTTTGTCGACCGTGACGATGTTTCCGGGATCGAGCGAGCCGAAGAACAACGCCTTCCAGCTCTCGGTCCCGGCCTGCACGGCCATGGCGTAGAAGTCGTTGCCCCAGCCATTCGCCGACAGGTTCCACAGGTACAGCGCGGCGGTCGCGACCAGTAGGACGGCGACAGCCGGTCGTACCCACCGCTCCCGTTCGGCGACTTCGGGTTTCGCCCCGGGCTCGGCCGCGTCCGGCAGGGTCAAAGCGGGCGCACTCGTCATGCTCGTGGATCTCCTAGATTTCTTGGTTGCCAGTACGTCCGCCGCGGAAAACCCAGTGCCGCAGCAGTAAAAAACGAAGGACGGTGGCGGCCAGGTTGGCCAGCACCAACACGCCGAGTTCGGCGGAGGGGTGATCGGTGACGTAGGTGTGCAGCAGCGCCAGCGCGCCACTGGTCAGCCCGAGCCCGAGGCAGAACACGATCAGCCCTTCGAACTGGTGCTTGCCGACGCCCGCCCAACCGGACGAGCTGCCTGGTCAGTGTCGGCGGTACCCCGGCTCTCAACCGGGTTCCTCGACGAAAGCGGCGGGCTCGACGATGCCGTTTTCGGTTTTCGTCATGATCCGCAGTTTTTCGGACGCCGATGTGCTCCGGATGTGGCAAAGCTATGAACCAGCTGTGAGTGGCGCCCGAATGGGCTAATTCCGTTAGCCCACCGGCGGATCAATAGCCGTTGTGTGCGAATAACCTACATATCTCCGGTTCGACGGAAAGGTCACCACGAAGTCCGTTTTACCCGGTCTGCTCCAGACTCGGACGGTACCGCGATGCGCGCTGACGACCGCGGCGACAATCGCCAACCCGAGGCCAGTGCTGCCGGCCGCGCGAGATCGTGAATTGTCACCACGCGCGAACCGCTCGAAAACCTCCGGAAGCACGTCCTCGGGAATGCCCGGGCCGTCGTCGGTGACCGACAGCGTCACCAGCGCCGCCGTGGTGGACAACGCGGTGGTGACCGTGGTGCCGGGCGGAGTGTGCGTGCGCGCGTTGACGAGCAGGTTGATCACCACCTGGAGCAGCTGGTCACCGTCGCCCAGCACGGTGATCGGCTCGGCAGGCACCTCCAGCAGCCATTTGTGGTCCGCGGCGACGACATGCGCGTCAGCCACCGCGTCGGCCACCAGCCGCGACAGGTCGACCGGTTCGTGCACGACCTGGCGCCCGGCATCCAGGCGCGCGAGCAGCAGCAGGTCCTCCACGAGCGTGGTCATCCGCGCGGACTCCGACTCGACCCTGCTCATCGCGAACGCGATGTCGGGTGGCACGCTTTCCTTGCTGCGCCTGGTCAATTCCGCGTAACCGCGAATCGCGGCCAACGGCGTGCGCAGCTCGTGGCTGGCGTCGGCGACGAACCGGCGCACCCGGCTTTCGCTGGCCTGGCGGGCGGTCAGCGCGTTGGAGACGTGCCCGAGCATGCGGTTGAGCGCGTCACCGACCTTGCCGACCTCGGTCCGCGGATCGGTGTCCCTTTCGTCCACCCGGACCGACAGCGCGACCTCGCCGCGGTCGAGCCGCAGCTCCGCGACCTTCGACGCCGTCTCGGCCAGCCGGTCCAGCGGCCGCATGGTCCGGCGGATGGTCACCGCGCCGACCGCGCCGGCGATCACCAACCCGCCGAGCGCGACCCCACCGAAGATGAAACCCAGTCGCCACAACGTATCCGTGACGTCCTTTGTCGGCAAGCCGGCCAGGACGACCTCGCCGCCCGGGGTGCGATGGGCCGTCACCCGGTAGTCACCGAGCACCGAACCGAGGTAGACGGTCGTCGGCCGGTCGTTGGACGGCACCTTCAGCAGCAACGCGGTCTGGCCGGCGGTGATGCTCTGGAAGACGTTGGGGTCCCCGGCCGCCGCGCCCGGCGGCGGCTTGAGGATGCCCGCGCTGACCGAGCCGTTGGCCGCGGAGACCAGGATCAGCGTGTCCTGCCCCTGCCCGGCCCCGGCGGACGGCCGCCCGCCCGGCGGACGCCCCTGCGGCGCACCGCGCGGGATCCGCTCACTGGTCTGCTCGAGGCGCTTGTCGAGCTGGGAGATCAGGAAGTCCTGCAGCGCGAACTCGGTGACCACGCCGACGATGAGGCACACCAAAGCCAGCAGCGCCGCCAACTGGACGATGAGCCGCCGCCGCAGCGACCACGGCCGCCGGACCCGCTTGGGGACCAATGGCTCAGCCGGCCGGTTTAAGGACATACCCCGCGCCACGCATCGTGTGGATCATGGGCTCCCGATCGGCGTCGATCTTCTTGCGCAGATAGGAGATGTACAGCTCGACGATGTTCGCCTGCCCGCCGAAGTCGTAGCTCCACACCCGGTCGAGGATCTGGGCCTTGCTCAGCACGCGCTTGGGATTGCGCATGAGGAACCGCAGCAGCTCGAACTCGGTCGCGGTCAACGGCACGGAGTCGCCACCGCGGAACACCTCGCGGCTGTCTTCGTCGAGCGTCAGGTCGCCGACGACGAGCGCGGAACCGCGGCTGCCGGACACCCCGTGCGCGCGGCGGAGCAGCGCCCGCAGCCGCAACGCGACCTCCTCCAGGCTGAACGGCTTGGTGACGTAGTCGTCACCACCCGCGGTCAGCCCGGCGATGCGGTCTTCGACGGCGTCCTTCGCGGTCAGGAACAGGACGGGCAGGTTCGGCGACTCGGCACGCATCCGCCGGAGCACCTCGAACCCGCTGAAGTCGGGGAGCATCACGTCGAGCACCACGACGTCCGGCCGGAACTCCCGCGCGATGCGGACGGCCTCGGTGCCGTCGCCCGCGCTGCGGATCTCCCAACCCTCCATCCGCAGGGCCATCGACACCAGTTCGGCCAGCGTCGACTCGTCGTCGACCACCAGCACCCGTACGGGAGTGCCGTCCGCGCGCCGCAGATCGGCCTTCCCATGTTCAGCCGGGACAGGGTTCATGCTGCTCATGGTGACATGTTCACGGCGTCCTGTAAGCGCGAGCTTTGTCCAGACTGTGTGTTTCCTGTGAGAGTCACACGAGCCGGTGACCGCCGTCAACGTGCAGGACCGTGCCGGTGATGAAGGTGTTCCCGACCAACGCGAGCACGGCCTGTGCGACGTCTTCCGGCCGCCCGACCCGCCCGGCGGGCAGCCGGGCCGCCATCGCGGCGAGCGTTTCGGCCTTCCCGGCGCCGGCCAGGGTGTCCCAGATCGGCGTGTCCACCCAGCCCGGGGAGACGACGTTGACGCGCAGCGGCGCGAGCTCGACGGCGAGCGCACGGGCAAGTCCGGCCAGCGCGGCGTTGACCGCGGCGGCCATGACGCCCTTCGGGGCCGGGCGGTAGGCCGCGATCCCGGAGGTGAAGGTGATCGATCCGCCTTCGGCGAGCAGCGGTGCGCCATGCTTGGCCAGCAGCAGCGCGGCGATGAGTTTCGAGTCCACCAGGCCGCGTGCGGCGGCGACGTCGAGTTCACTGATCAACCGGTAAGCCCCGGCGATGTCCGCGGCTGTGACGACGAGGTGGTCGAGCTCGCCAGTCTCCGCGAACAACCGCTCGACGTCGGCTTCGCGGGTCACGTCGGCCGCGAAGGACCGGACTCCGTCCAGCCGGGCAGCCGCGGCTTCGAGCCGTTCGGCAGACCGGCCTGCGATGGTGACGCGGGCTCCGGCGGCGAGCAGGCTTCGGCGACGGCAAAGCCCATGCCCGAGCTGCCACCGACCACGAGAACTCTCTGGGATTTCACGCCCCAAGCTCATCGCGGCAGACGGCAAAGATCCACGTCCTGTCCGCGAACGAGCGTTAGCCAGAAACTAACGTTGCAGGTGGGACACCACTGCGCGGAGCACTGGGTGACGACTCGCGGCCCGCCACACCGCGGCGAAAGTGACCACGATCGGTTCGCCGGCAAGCGGTCGCCAAGCGATTCCGGGTTGGGCGGCGCGAGCCGACCCGAGGCTGACGGCGTCACGCCGCACGAGCAGCGCCGAACGCAGCTGGGCATGCGGCGTCGCGCTCTCACTGACGACGATGTCGCCGAGGTGCCCGAGGAGCACGTCGTAGAAGTCCGGCGCCCTGTCACGGGGAAACAGGATCACCTCGACGCCGGCCAGCTGGGTGAGCGCGAGCTCGGCGGACTCGGCGAGCGGATGCCCCTCGGCCATGAGCACCCCGAGCGGCTCGGTGCCCACGACCGCCTGCCGCAACCCCGCCGGGAGCCGCACGGGCGTGCGGACCAGCGCGAGATCGACGTCGTCACGGGCCAGCAGGCCGAGCTGCTCGGTGGTGGTCCCGCCGGTGAGGATGATCCGGCAGCCGGGGAAGTGCTCCTCGGCCAGCCGCTCGATCCCCAGCGGAACCGATTCCGGCACGCCGTTGAGCAGGCCGAGCCGAAGCACCGGGTCGGCCAGTCCGGCGGCCAGCCGGGTCTCGCGGACGGCGTCGGCGGCGGCCCGCAGCGTCCGGCGGCCCTCGTCGAGCAGCACCGCGCCCGCCGGGGTCAACTCGACGCAACGACTGTTCCTGACCAGCAGCGGAGCGCCGATCTCGCGTTCGAGGTGCTGGATCTGCCGACTCAGCGTCGGCGTCGAAATGTGCAGGAGCGCCGCCGCACGGCCGAAGTGCAGCTCCTGGCCCACGACCACGAAGTACCGCAGCAGACGCAACTCCATGCGGTGATCGTGTCAGTCCACAGGGAGCACACGCACGTCGCACAGGCCGTACACAGTCAACGTCGTGACGCTGGTCGGCGAAGGGGCGGAGAGCGCCGCCAGACACGACCGGAGGACACGATGACCACCGAACCGATCAACCCGCCCGAGGGCTCCAGCTGGGGTGACACACCTCCGGCGGCCGCGCCTTCGGCCAAGAAGGGCTGGACCGGACGCAAAACCGCGGTCGCTGTCGGGGTCGCGGTGCTGATCGCGGCCGGCGGCGGGGTAGCGATCGCGGTCGGCACCAGCGGCAGCAGCAGCGCCAGCCCCGCACAGGGCCAAGGGCCCGGCGGCACGGGCGGCCCCGGCGGCTTCGGCGGCGGTGCCCGCGGCAACTTCGGCGGCGGCGCGGCGGCTCTGGTGGGCGCGCTGCACGGCGACTTCGTCGTCGCGAACCCCGCCGGCGGGTACCTCACCGAGCGGCTGCAGACCGGCTCGGTGACCACGCTCAGCGCGACGTCGATCACGCTGACCAGCAAGGACGGCTACAAGCAGTCCTACACGATCGACTCGACCACGAAGACGACCGGGACGCCGAAGACCGGTGACGACGTGACGGTCGTGGCGAAAGTCAGCGGCACCACGGCGACCGCCACCACGGTCGGCGAGGCGGCCCAGCTGCAGGCCGGCGCCGGCGGACGTCGTTACGGCGGCGGCGGCCAGGGCGTCCCGCCCACCGACGGCCAAGGTGCCCCACCCACCGCCTGACGTCGTCTTCTTCCCCCGGAAAAGTGCCCTGGTCGCCACCGCCCCACCACCCGACCAGGGCACTTTTCCACTTTTGTGCCCTCCTTGCCCATCGCAACTCGACGGCGAGTTGCGGTCAGGCAAGGGGTGGATCGGGCAGAGTTGGGGCGTGCGGGATATCAGCGGGTCGTTGGCGCGGCAGTCGATGCTCGTCGCCGGGGTCTGCCTGGTCGCCGATGTCGGTCTGTTCCTCACCGGCGGCCCCTCGCTGACCAGCGGTTGGCAGGTGTGGCTGGTTCTGGTCGGCTCGGTGGTGGTGGACGCGGCGCTCGCCGGCCCCGCGCGGTCGTCCGGCTGGGTCGCGGCCGGTCACGCGGTGATGCTGGTGGTCTCGGCCAGTCTGCTGCCGAGATCGCCCGTCGGCAACAACGCCGGCATCCTCGTCGCCGGGTACCGCGCGGGCGCCTGGCTGGAGACGATCCCAGCTTTGGCGGCACTCGTCACGCTGGTCGCCGGACTCGCCACGAGCCACCTACTCAGTATCGGCCGGAGCAGCCACGATTGGCGGTTCATCACCGTCAACCTCCTTGCCTCCGGTCTGATGCCGTGGCTCGTCGGGCGCTACACGACAGCCCGCCGCGCCTACCTCGCCGAGCTCCAGCAACGCGCCGAACGCCAGCGCCACGACGAGCAGGAAGCGATCCGCCGCGCGATCACCGAAGACCGCATCGCCATCGCGCGCGACCTGCACGACGTCATCTCCCACCACGTCAGCGCGATCGGGATCCACGCCGGCGCGGCCCGGCTCGGCCTTCCCGGCGACGACGTCCCCGCGAAACGTTCGTTGTCGGCGGTGGAGTCGTCGAGCCGCTCGGCGATGGTCGACCTGCGCCGGCTGCTCGATCTGTTGCACGGACAGGATTCCGGCACCGCCGAACGCCAACCCGGGCTCGACAACCTCGACGAACTGCTCGACGGCGTCCGCGCGGCCGGCCTGCCCGCCACCGTCAGCACGCTCGGCGAAGCACGCTCCCTGCCGAGCTCGCTGGACGTCGCGCTTTACCGGATCGCGCAGGAAGCCCTGACTAACGCCCTGCGCCACGGCGGCGGTGGCGCGGTCGAACTCGAGCTGGACTTCCGGCCGCCGAACGTAACCCTGAGCGTTACCAACGATTTCTCGCCGTCCGCGCCCGAAGTGGCCACCGATTTCCGGCACCGCGGCCTTGCCGGGATCCGCCAGCGCGTCACGTTGTTCGGCGGACAGGTCACTTACGGCCCGCTTTCCGGCTCCACCCGCTGGCAGGTGCGGGCCGATTTCCCACTGGAAGAGGAAAGTACGCCATGATCCGGGTTCTGCTCGCGGACGACCACGCCATGTTCCGGTCCGGGATGCGCGCTGTCCTCGACACGCAGTCCGACTTCGCCTGCGTGGCCGAGGTCGGCGACGGAGGGGCCGCCGTCGCGGAGACCGCTCGGCTTCGACCGGACGTGGCGATCCTCGACGTGCGGATGCCGAAACTCGACGGCCTCGACGCGACCGAGGCCATCCTTTCCACGCCAGGCAACGAAACCCGCGTGCTGGTGCTGACCACCTACGACACCGACGAGTACGTGTACCGCGCGCTGCGGGCGGGCGCGAGCGGGTTCCTGCTCAAAAGCCTGCCGCCGGAGGAGCTCGTCTCGGCGATGCGGGTCGCCGCGCGCGGGGATGCCTTGATCGACCCGTCAGTGACGCGGCGGCTGGTCGCCAGTTTCGCGACCGGTATCGAACCGGTGACACCCGTCCCCGAGTTGGCCACGCTGACGTCCCGCGAACGCGAAGTGCTGTTGCTGCTGGCCGATGCCCGCAGCAACGCCGAGATCGCCGAGCGGCTCAGCATCGGCGACGAGACCGTGAAGACCCACGTCTCCCGGGTGCTGGCGAAGCTGGGTCTGCCGGATCGGGTGCACGCCGTCGTCTTCGCGTACAGAAACGGGCTGGTGGGCCGGGGAACGCCATAATGGCGGTCACAGTGCCCGAAATGCCCGCCAACCGTCGGCTGCGTCGGGGTCACCGCCCGGACCAGACTTGCTGGTAGACCGGCACGCCGAGCAAGGAGGCTCCGAATGGGCTACCGATTCGATCCCGAACTGGCACCGTGGGTGGACATGCTGCCCAAGGGGGACCTGACGGACCTGGCGGCCGTCCGCAGCGGGATGGGCGGGCTGCGCGCGCAGATGCCGGCCATCGACCTGCCGGAGAACCTCGAGATCCAGGACGTGGTCATCCCCGGCTCCCCCGACGTCCGCGTCCGGGTCTACACCCCGACCGGCCTCACCGGCCCATTGCCCGCACAGGTCTACATCCACGGCGGCGGGTTCATCCTCGGCGACATCGAAATGGTCAGCGACGGCCTCGCCAAGACGGCAGCCGACGTCGGCGCTGTCATCGTCTCGGTCGACTACCGCCTCGCGCCGGAAACCCCGTTCCCCGGCGGGCTCGAAGACTGCTACACCGCGCTGAAGTGGACGGTCGACAACGCCGCCGAGCTGAACATCGACACCGCACGCGTGGCCATCGGCGGGGAAAGCGCCGGCGGTGGACTCAGCGCCGGGCTCGCCCTCCTCGCCCGCGACCGCGGCGGCCCCGCGATCGCCTTCCAGTTCCTGGGGGTCCCGGAGCTGGACGACCGGCTCGAGACGACGTCGATGCAGGAGTTCACCGACACCCCCCTCTGGAATCGGCCGAACGCGGTGCTCAGCTGGAAGTACTATTTGTCCGGGGGATCCATTGTGGATGGGAAAGAGGGGATCCACTACGCCGCGCCCGCCCGTGCCGAGGACCTCAAAGGCTTACCATCTGCTTACATCACGACCTGCGAGTTCGACCCGCTGCGAGACGAGGGGCTGAACTACGCACAGCGGCTCCTGCAGGCCGGGGTGAGCGTGGAAATCCACCACTACCCTGGGACTTTCCACGGTTCCGGCCTGGTGGCGGAGGCCGCCGTGAGCAAGCGGATGGCCGCCGATCACCTCGACGCGCTCCGTCGGGCGTTCGCCCGCGACTGAGCTCGGAACCGCCGTCCGGGTGTATCACTGACGCTGGGTACTCACGGCGAAAAATAGGAGCACGAGAATGAAGCGCTGGGCATTTATCATCGTCGGGGCGCTGCTGACCCTGATCGGCCTGGTCTGGACCGGTCAGGGCGCCGGCATCATCACCGGCAGCGTGATGAGCGGCGAGAAGCAGTGGTTCCTGATCGGCCTGGTCTGCCTGGTCATCGGGATCGGCCTGCTCGTCGCGGCGGTCAGGTCGCGCCGCAAGGTCAGCTGAACCCTTACTTACCGGTGATCCGGAAGATCGGGTAGCCGGGCGCGATGTCGAGCAGGGTCTCGTCCGAGGCCTTCGCGTCGACACCGTCGAAGAACACGCCGACCTCGAACTTCCAGCGCTTGAGGTAGGCACGCAGGATCGCCGGCTTTTCGTCGTCGGCAAGCTCGACGTAGGTGAACTCCTCGACGCGCTTGCCGACCCGAAGGCTGCCCTCGCCCGCCACCCGCAGGTTGCGCACCCACTGGGTGACCCCGCGCGGGGCGACCAGGTAGCGCACGCCGTCGACAGTCAGCAGGTTGACCGCGTTGGATCGCGGCTCTCCACTCTTGCGGCCGCGGACGGTGAGCACGCGGCTGCCCCAGACACTCATCCCCAGGTTGGTCAGCTTGCTGATGACCTTGTTGAACACCTCGTCGCCCTTCTTCGGGACGACGTACCGGGGCGAGTTGTCGGCGATCATGATGTCTCCTTGAGTTTGGGAGAGCAGTGCTCTCGGTTAAGAGCAGTCAACACGGTCGCGCGTCGCCTGTCAAGAGCAGTGCTCTCGAATTTGTGCGGCGCTTCCATCAGTGGCAGACTGAGACCGTGCCCGCCATCCGAAACGCACGCGAACGCGCCCGAGCCGAACTGACCAGCGAGATCAAGGACGCCGCCCGGCGCCAGCTCGCCGAAGTCGGCGCGAACGGGCTCTCGCTGCGCGCGGTGGCGAGGGAGCTGGGCATGGTTTCGTCGGCGCTCTACCGGTACTTCCCGAGCCGGGATCTGCTGCTCACCGCACTGATCGTCGACGCGTACGACGCGCTCGGTGACGCCGCGCAAGCCGCCGACAACCCCGGCACGGAACCACGCCGACGCTGGGAATCGGTCTGGTCCGCGGCACGGCGGTGGGCCCTCGAACACCCGCACGAGTACGCGCTGATCTACGGCTCGCCCATCCCGGGATACCAAGCGCCGCAAGACACCATCGCACCGGCCGGCCGCGTCGCGCTTCTGCTCGTCGACGTGGTGAAAAACGCCGAGCTGCGGCCGTTGCCAGAAGGCCGGCCCTTGCCGGATGTCTTGCAGCAACAGGCCCGGCAGCTCGCGGCCGCACTCGACGTCGACCTGCCGGAGCTGACGCTGGCCCGGCTGCTGGTCACCTGGACGCAGCTGTTCGGCATGCTCAGCTTCGAGCTGTTCGGGCAGTACGTCGGCAGCGCCGACCCAGCCGACGCCTTCTTCGCGCACACGACCCAGGAGATGGCCGACTTCATCGGCCTCCCCTGACTGAAGCCTGCCCAGTCAGGACTTGATCGTCGTCAGGATGTCGTCCGCGACCGTTTTCGCCGTGGCGCACGAGCCGTCGCCGGTTTGCGCGGTGACAGTGACGGTGAAGATCAGCTGGTTCGTGATCCCCACCGAGAGGAGACACACGCCGGCGGGGCGCTTGTCGGAATCCGAGGCGTACACGGCCGGATAGCCCTGGACGTCCAGCGGCTCGAAGTAGCCGGGCTTCCAGCTTCCCGAGTCGTTCAGGATGTAGTAGTTGGTCAAGCCCCGCTTGGTCTCGAGATAGGCGACGTGGATGTCGGTGCCCTCCCCCGCCCTCCAGTCGCAGGCGGGACCGCTGTCCGAGTTGTTCACCTGACCGGAGGCCACGCCGAGGTCGGCCAGCTGCGCCGGGCTCATACTCGCGCAAGGGGCGGCGACGAACTGGTCGGCGGTCAGCGGATTGCCGATCGAAGGTGCGCTGTTCGCCACCGCGCTTGTCTCCCCGCCCTGCTCGCCGGAGGAAGGCGCTTTCGAGCTGCCGGACTGGGCCGGATCGCACGCGGCCAGCAGCAGCAGGGAACACGCGGCCAGCGCCACGAACCGTCGTTCACGCAAGGACTTCACAGTCGATCACCCTAATGCGACCACCCCGCCACCCCCGCCCTTCCACTCGCAACTCGCCGTCGAGTTGCGATCGTTAGCGTTCACAACCATCGCAACTCGCCGTCGAGTTGCGATGGGTCAGGCGGGGAGGCGGGCGCCGGCGCGTTTGACGGTGCGGATGACGGGGGCGGTTTCCGTGCTGCGGACGGCGTCGAGCACGGCAACGCGTTCGCCTGCTTGGCTTTCACCTCGAGCTGGCTCCAATCAGGACTCGGGCTGAGTCCTGTCCGGACCGGACTCGCGCTGATTCCCCTGTCGCTGAGCATCTTTGTGTCATCGGCGGGCCGCACGACGTCTACCTCGCCGCGGCCGCGCTCGGTGTCGCCGCGGGCGTCGTCGCGCTCGGCGGTCCACACGCGCTCAAGCCACGTTCACCGGGAGGTAGCTGAGGATGATCAGGCCGGTGCTGTGGACCTCGCTGCCGTTGAAGGTGAACTTCGTCTGCAGCGCGTCCCGGTAGAGGAGCTGGTCCGGGGTGGCCTTCCCGGACAGGACCGGGTGCAGCCAGATGCGAAACTCGTCGAGCAGGCCGTTGTCCAGCAGCAGGCGGGTGACCGAGCCGAACCCGTACTGCAGGATGTTCCCGCCGGGGCCTTCCTTGATCTTCTTGACCTCGGCGACGACGTCCCCGCCGACGACTGTCGAGTTGGTCCACTCGGGGTTCTCCAGCGTTGACGACACGACGTACTTCTGGATGCCGTTCATCCGGTCGGCGAAGTCGTCGGACTGCGGCGACCACGCCGGGTAGAAGCCGTCGTAGGTCTTGCGGCCCATGATCAGCGCGTCACTGCCGAAGAGTTGCGCTGTGGCGGCCTTCTTCGCGTCTTCGCCGAAGTAGTCCATGTGCCAGTCCTGCATGTTCGCGGAGTCGCCGTCGAGGGTCATGTAGGTGGCGTTGACGATTTTGCGCATGATGGGTGATTCCTCCGTAGGTGTCCGTCTCAGCTTTCACCAACGCGTCGAACGACGTCGGCGGAATCGACACATCCGCGAAGAAAATCTTGCGAAGTCTTCCGTGGCGGTCGCCACACCCTCCGGAAACCCGGGGCGGGATAGGTTCGGGGCGGGCGTCTTTTCTAGGGAAGCGAGTTCAACGTGGAGCAGTGGGCGGAACGGGTCGCCAAGATCCGGGTGATCGGCACCGGCGTGATGGGACGAGGGATCGTGCAGGTCGCGGCCGCTTCCGGGCTGACCGTCGAGCTCGCCGACGCGCAGCCGGACGCGGTAGCCAACGCCATCGACTACGTCAGCGGCATGTTCGACAGGCTCGCGTCGAAAGGCCGGATGACCGCCGAAGACGCCGAACTCGCGAAGGCCAGGTTGCGCCCGGTCGACGGGCCGCTGGCCCCGGCCGACGGCGTCGACCTGGTGATCGAGGCCGTCAAGGAAGACCTCGCGGTCAAGGGCGAGCTGTTCACCGGACTCGAGCGCGTCTGCCCGCCGGAAACCGTGTTCGCCACCAACACCAGCTCGCTGTCGGTGACCTCGATCGCCGCGACCCTGGCCGATCCGACCAGGCTGGTGGGGCTGCACTTCTTCAACCCGGTGCCGCTGATGCGGGTCGCCGAGGTGATCCCGGGCGCGCGGACGCCCGAGTGGCTGCCGCCCGCGGTGTGCGACCTCGTCCGGCGGCTCGGGCACCAGCCGGTGCTCGCCCCGGACACCCCCGGTTTCCTGGTGAACCACGCCGGCCGCGGGCTCGGCACCGAAGCGCTGCAGATCCTGAGCGAGGCGCTCTGCTCGCCGTCCGATGTGGACCGGATCGCGCGCGACGTGCTCGGGCTCAAGCTCGGCCCGTTCGAGCTGTTCGACCTCACCGGACTCGACGTCTCCCACGCCGTCCTGGAAAGCATCTGGTCCGGGTTCCACAGCGAGTCGCGACTGCGTCCGTCGTACCTGACCGCGCCCCGGGTCGCCGCCGGGCTGTTCGGTCGCAAGAGCGGCGAGGGCTTCTATCGTTATGTCGACGGCGTCCAGCAGGTTCCGGCCGAACCAGCCGCTCCGCAGGTCACGACGTCAAAGCAAGTGTGGACGGACGACGAGCGGCTCGCCAAGCTCCTCAGCGGCGCCGGCGTCACCGTCGAGCGAGCCGAGCAGCCGTCCGACGACGCCGTCATCCTGCTGACCCCACTCGGCCGGTCCACAGTGGACGCCGCGCTCGCCACCGGACTGCCCGCCGACCGTACCTGCGGCGTCGACCCGTTCGGCGGATTCGGCGAGTCCGTCGGGAGGCTGACGCTCGCGGTGCACCCGGGGCTGGACGCCGAAGCCGGCCGTGTCGCGTGGAACGCGCTCGCCGCGACGGGACGTCCGGTCACGGTCGTCCGCGACGCCCCCGGCTCGATCGCGCAGCGGCTCCTCGCGTCGATCGTGAACACCGCGTGCGCCATCGCCGACCAGCGCCTCGCGTTGCCCGCCGACATCGACACCGCCGTCCGGCTCGGGCTCGGTTACCCGCGCGGTCCGCTCGCCTGGGGTGAGGAGGTCGGCAGCGACGTCGTCGTCCGGATCCTGCGTGGCCTGCAGCGCACCACCGGCGACCAGCGCTACCGGCCGAGCCGCTGGCTCACCGAGCGCGCCGGCCTCGGCCTCCCGCTCACCGAAACCGGCACCACCCCGGCCGACCTCAGCTGACTTTGGCTTCGTCGCCGACCAGGACCGGAGCGTCCTCGGCTGGAGCGTCGGCCTGGTCGGCCCAGCGTCGGGCGAGGACCGCGCAGATCATCAGCTGCGCCTGGTGGAACAGCATCAGCGGCAGCACGATCAGGCCGACCGTGTGCCCGGCGAACAGCACGCTGGCCATCGGCAACCCGCTGGCCAGGCTCTTCTTCGAGCCGCAGAAGATGATCGCCACCCGGTCTTCGCGGGAGAAACCCAACCGCCGCGAAGCGAACGACATCACCGCGAACACCGCCCCGAACAGCGCGAGGTCGATGACCAGGAGCACGACAAGCGCGAGCGGCGTCAGCTGGTGCCAGATCCCGCCGACCACGCCTTCGCTGAACGCGGTGTAGACGATGACCAGGATCACGCCGCGGTCGAGGCGACCGAGCACGCTCTTGTGCGCCGCGATCCAGCCCCCGACCCAGCGGCGGAGCAGCTGCCCGGCGACGAACGGCACGAGCAGCTGGAGCACGATCGACACCACCGAATGCGCCGAGAACCCGCCGCCGTTGGCGTGCAGCAGCAGGCCGACCAGCACCGGCGTCGCGATGATCCCGATCAGGCTGGAGAAGGACGCGCTGCAGATCGCCGCCGCGACGTTGCCCTTGGCGATGGAGGTGAACGCGATCGACGAGTTCACCGTCGACGGCAGCGCGCACAGGAAGATCACCCCGGCGTACAGCTCGGGTGAAAGCACATGCGGCACCAGGAACCCGGTCAGCAGCCCCAGCACCGGGAACAGGACGAAGGTGGCCGCGAAGATCAGCAGGTGCAGCCGCCAATGCTTCAGCGCCGAGATCGCTTCCGAAGTCGAAAGCCTTGCGCCGTAAAGGAAGAACAACGCGCCGACGCCGATCGTGCTGACGTCGGAAGCCGCCGTGGCTGCGCCGCCCCTGGCCGGGAGCAGACAGGCGATCCCCACCGCGGCCAGGATGCCCAGAATGAACGGGTCGATCCTGAGTTTGGCGAGCATCACGCGTCCTCATCTCAGCTAGGTGGCCTGGTTACATGTTCACCCCTTGAACGCTGATTGTGTACCACGATGGCCATTATCACTGTTATCGCGGATTGTGATATACCGGACTAATGCTCGATCCGGTGCTCCTCAAGACGTTCCTCGCCGTGGAGGAGACCCGCAGCTTCACCCGCGCCGCCGAGCGGCTCAAAGTGCGTCAATCCACCGTCAGCCAGCACATTCGCAAGCTTGAAGCGGCCACCTCGCGGCAGCTCTTCCTCCGCGACACGCACTCGGTCGAGCTCACCGGCGACGGTGAGGCGATGATCGGGTTCGCCCGCGGCATCGTCGACACCATAGACCGCGCCATGACGTATTTCACAGAGCCGGAGCTGCGGGGGCAGGTGCGGTTCGGCGTCTCGGAGGACTTCGTCCTCGGCGGACTGCCCGAGATCCTGCGGCGGTTCCGCGCGAGCCATCCGCTCGTCGAGGTCAAGCTGACCGTCGAGCTGAGCGGGATCCTGCACGAGCAGCTGCGGGCCGGCGAGCTCGACCTGATCCTGGGCAAACGGCTCAACCCCGAAGACTCGGGCTTTCCACTGTGGACCGATCAGCTGGTGTGGGCGGGCGCGGAGGGCGTCGAAGTCGACCCGGGGGCGCCGGTGCCGCTGATCACCTATCCGCCGCCGAGTGTGACCCGGGCCCGCGCTGTCGAAGGGCTGCGGCTCGGCGGGCGTGAATGGCGGCTCGCGTGCACGAGCGCGAGCCTGAACGGGCTTCGCGCGGCGGCGCTGGCTGGGCTCGGTGTGGTGGTGTTCGCCCGAGGTCTGCTGCCGTCGGGCCTGGTCGAACTGCCGTCGGAGTTCGGGCTACCGGAACTCGGCGAAGTCGAATTCATGCTGAGCGGCCGGGAATCGGCCCTACGCGAACCCGCCGCCGCGCTCGCAGGTGCGATCACGACGGCGGCGGGCCGACTCAAAACGGTGCTTTAGCGGACGACCTGAACCGCGTCGCCGACCGCAAGGTTGGTGAAGAACTTCAGCGAAGCGGTCGAGGAAAGGTGCACGCAGCCGTTGGAGTAGTTGTCCAGGCTGCCGGTGTGGAAGGCGTCACCGGGGTAGAAGAACACCGAGTTCGGCATCGGCGCGTTGTTGAATTCCTTCGACAGGTGCAGCTTTTCCTTGGAGTACACGTGGAAGCTGCCGACCGGGGTGGTGCTGCCCTTCTTGCCGGGCATGATCGGGACCGGGCCGTAGAGGATCTTGCCGTCCTTCAGCAACCACGCCTTGTGCGCGGAAAGGTCGACACAGGCGTCCACCCCGGCCGCGCAGGGCACGCCGTCGACCTTGGCGGCCACCGGTTTCGCGGCCGTCGGCTTGGTCGTTTTGGGCGTGGTCGGGGGCGCCGGCGTCGACGACGGTGCCGAGTCCGATGTGGACGGAGCGGGGGCCGTGGTCGACTGGGTGTTCGCCGCCGGTGCGACAGCGGCACCGTCCGTGGTTCCCGACGAGCAGGCACCGAGCAGACCAGCCAGTACCAGAGCCGAAACACCGACCAGAATCTTGTTCAAGCGCACGGAATCCCCCGTAGTGATTTTTCTTGGCTTACACAGCTAAAGACGCCCCAAAACGGCGTTGGTTGCGTGAGAGCACGTCTGAGAACCACGCTTTCCGCCGCGCAACTCGGAGGAGGTCCTCAGACGCGCTCTAAGGCACAACCTGAACCGTGTCACCGATGCGCAGGGTGTCGAAGAACTTCAGCGACGCGCTGCTCGACAGGTGGATGCACCCGTGCGAGTACACCGAAAGGCTCCCGGTGTGGAACGCGTCGCCCGGGTAGAAGAACACCGAGTTCGGCATCTTGGCGTTGTCGAACTCCTTGGAGAGGTGCATCTTCTCCCGCGAGTAGACATGGAATGTGCCAACCGGGGTCGGGTAGCCCTTGCGCCCCGGCAACATCGGCACCGGCCCGTAAATCACCTGGCCGCCCTGTAGCAGCCACGCCTTGTGCGCGGAGAGATCGACACAAGCGCCGGTCGTGACGTTCGTGCACGGCACGCCGGGATCCGCCGCGGGCTTCGCGGGCGTCGCAGCGTTCGGCTTCGTTGTCGTCTTCGGAGCCGGCTTCGACGTGCTCGTGCTGGGCGCCGGGGGCGTGGTCGACGTCGGCGCGCTCGAAGATGTCGTGGTCACCGGCGCCGGGGTGGAAGTCGTGGCTGACGTCGTCGCGGCGGCGTTCCCCACCGCGACCGGCGTGCTGCCGCCGCCGGAGCAGGCGGCGAGCGCCAGCGTCGCCACCAACGTGGACATCCCCACCAGGATCTTCTTCACGGCTGCTGTCCCCTGCCAGTCGAGTTTCTTCACTTCTGCCAGCTAAGACGGCCATCCTCCCGAAAAAGTTGGCGACAGAAGGTCACGATTTCGAGATCATCCTGAATATGCCCATCATCACGGAGTACCAACCGTCCTGGCCGCACGAGTACGAGAGGTCCCGCGACGAGTTGCTGGCGGCCGCGAACGGCCTGCTGACGAAGATCGAGCACATCGGCAGCACGTCAGTGCCGGGCTTGGCCGCGAAACCGGTCATCGACATGGCCGCGGAAACCCCCGACCTGACGTTGATCACCAGCGACCTCTTCGAGCCGCTCGGCTACGTCGAGCAGGACTTCGGCGCCCCCGGCCGGCTGCTCTACGTGCGCCGGCACAACAGCGAGCGCACGCATCACCTGCACATCTTCCAACCGGAGCGGTGGTACTTGCTCAAGGAGCGCATGCTGGCCGCCCACCTGCGGAAATACCCCGAGGCGGCCCGCCGCTACGCCGAGCTGAAGCGGAAGATCATCGCGGACGGGATCGAAGGCGACGCCTACACGGTCGCCAAGACCGACCTCATCCAGGAACTCACCGACGCGGCCCGTGCCGAACGCGGCCTGCCGCCGGAGCCCGTCTGGGAGGACTGACGGGTCCACCTCCGGGTGGAGCTCGGGTTCCACCCGGAAGCCATCCCTGCGCTGATGTTCTGACCTGCGAATTCGCCGATGCTTGAGCACATCGGAAGCACCGGATTCGCCAGCAGGGAGCACCAGCATGAACAGCCCGACCGACATCCTTCTGTACGGCGCGATCGCCGTCCTCGTGGTCTACAAGGTCATCTACAAGCAGCTCAGGGGCACACTGCTCAGCCGGAAGGGCCTCATTGCCATGCCGCTGATCCTCGTGGCCCTTGGCGGGTACTTCACGCTGAAAGTGCTGCCGCAGGCGTCCGGCGCGGAGATCGTCTTGATGCTGGCCGACCTCGGCGTCCTGCTGGTCCTCGGCGCCGCCCGCAGCGCCACGACCAAGCTGACGAGCGTCGACGGCTACGCGTTCCAGAAGGGCACCGCGATGACGTTGGTCCTCTGGCTCGTCACGATCGGCACCCGCGTCGGCTTCCTGGCGCTGGGCAGCGCGATCGGGGTCACCGGCTCGCTCGCGTCGGCGTCGATCTGCCTGACCGTCGGAGCGAGCATCGGCATGCAGAGCCTGCTGACCTACTCCCGGGTCCAGCGCTCCGGCCTCCGGCTCGCCGCGGACCGGCAGGAGCTCGCGTCCGTCGGCCGGTGACCCGCACGCTGCTTCGGGCTGCTTCCGGCAAAATCCCCGCCGCACCTCGGTGCGGCGGGGATTCGCTGTTTCGATGGTGAGCGGGCCGAACGTCTGGCTCGACACGACGTGCTCGGCATTCCGGGAGTTCCGTCCGCTGCGAAGACCGGATCTCCCAGCCGGGAAGAAGTCCGGCCGGACAAGATGCTCGCCCTCGCCCGGCCGCACCGACAGCAGTTTCGATCAGGGACGAAAACCGCTGGTAGCAGTCGTTTTCCGGTTCACCCGGATAGCCCCTAGCCACCCGCCCGCCCCCGGCGTCCCCAGGCACCGGGGGCGTCCGGTAATCTCTTCCACGGAGGATTGGCCGAGCGGCCTAAGGCGCACGCTTGGAAAGCGTGTTGGGTGCAAGCCCTCGCAGGTTCGAATCCTGTATCCTCCGCTCTTCACCAGGCAAAACGCCGGGTTACCCCCATGGGGGCGACCCGGCGTTTTGTCGTCTCGGTCCACTTTTAGTCTCAGTTGCCCTGTTCAAGCCACTCGTCGGGACCTTGACTCGCACATAGGTGAACAATTAACGATCCACTTGGAGACTTGGTCTAAACCATGCGACCATCTGGGCCATGAATCATCTTCACGTTCTACGGTCGAGGCCGAACCTACTGATCCTGTACGCGCCGGCGCGTCCACGGCGGCGGAGGAACCGCCGAAGACAAGAAACTCAGTAGGAGGACCACATGAAAGCCACCCGCTTCCTCGTCGGCATCGCCGCCGTCGCCGGCAGCATGCTCCTGGCAGTCCCCGCCTTCGCCGCCACCGGCCAGGTCGACGGCAACATCACCGTGGGCGGATCGAGCTGCTCGTGGACCAACGCGACCACCAGCGACGTGCCGCCGAACACGCTGACGATCGACCACACCACCGTCCAACCGAGCTGCAGCGGCAGCATCGCGGCGAGCCTGACCAACGACCCGACGGTCACGTTCGACGACGCGGCCGGCACCGTGTCAGCGCCTGAGGTCGACGTCAACGGGACAGTGCTCAGCATCACCTGCTCGTACAAGGTGACCAACGCGTCGTACGCCCGCCAGGGAACGGCGCGGGCTTACACCGGCGGCCCCTTCACCGCCAACCTGAGCGGCGGCGGCGCTCTGTGCCCCAGCACGGAAACCGTCAACTCGGCCTCGTTGACCTTCCACTGACCGGTAGCGGCACGGCGACCCCTCCCTTCGCGAGGGGTCGCTCCGCTTTTTGCGACCCCTGCCGCGGCATCCCGTCCCCCTGTGCATGGCGCGTTGGATGGGACGTTGAGACCTCAACTGCGATGCCTCGTACCGCTCGCGCTAGTCTCACGTCCAATCTCGTTCGTACCGATTCAGGAGGAGTCACGGTGCCAAGAAATCCGCCTTGAGCTGGGGGCGGACGAGACGCGCACCCGCGTGTACGGAGGCCGTAAAGACATTGGAATGCGTGGTGGGTGCAAGCCCTCGCAGGTTCGAATCCTGTATCCTCCGCAGCCCGCAAGGCCCCGGACGTCACGACGTCCGGGGCCTTGTTGGTTCCCAGACCCACCTTCACTCAACAGAGTCAGTCGATCACGCTAAGTTTGTTTCGAAGACTGCCGAGAAACCCACATCCTGAGGAGTCCGCCCCCATGGCCGGAGTGGAAGAGATCCGCGCTGGTATCGCCCTCGCGAACGAGCAGGCGTCCGCGGGCATCGCCGCACTTCAGCAAGCCGAACAGGCGCTTGTCGAAGCCCAGCAGTCGCTCGCGATGGCGACGTCGGGCAGCAACCAGCAGGAGGTGAGCCAGGCGCACGGCCTGCTCGCCGAGGCCCTGCAAGGCATCAGCGGTATGCAGAGCACCATCCAGGCCTGCATATCCTCGGCGGATTCCTACTCCGCCCGCCTTTAGCCCGCCGTGCCAGGAATCGCCGAAATCCACCAGCTGCTGGCCGCCGCGCGCGCCGGCATCTCCGACGCGCACGCGGCGACCACCCGCGCGAAACTCCTCCTCGAACAGGCGCGGCAGGTCATCACCGACGCGCAGGCCCAGGCCCAGCCGTGGTTACCCCCGCAGCTGGCGCAGGCCATCGAAGGGCTCGAGACCCAGCTCGCCCGCTTTTCCACCGCCGACGATCTACTGAACGGATACCAGGCACGCCTGTAGTGCGGTGTCCAGATTGGCGAACTCGCTGATGGGCAACAGGACCGACGAACAGCGCAACCGCGTCGCCGCCGCGCTCGAACGGGTCCGCGGCCAGATCGGGCTCGTTCTCGGAGCGGCCGCCGGAGCCCGCCGGGCGGCGGAGGCCGAGCTGGCCAAACTGCATCTCGAACGGGTGATCGTCACGACCGGGATGAACCGCGCGACCGGCACCCAACTGGCCGAATGGCGGGGAAACCCGTCGTCCGCGGACGTCTTCCCGAAGCTGCAGGCGGTCCGCGACGAGTTCTACACGGGCTGGACCCACGCGCCGAACACCCTGCGCGAACTGGTCGCAGCCAACGCGCCAGGCCCGGCCGGCCGGCCGCCGGGCGACTGGCTGGGCCGCGTCGGGACCAACGATGGCTTCACCGCGCCGGGGCTCTGGCGCATCGGCTCGGCCACCGTCGACGGCAGGGACATCTCGCGCACGTTCGACGTCGCGGTGCCACTGCTCGACGAGTCGCACCTGGCCATCACGTCCGCACCGAAAACCCGGCACGCGGTGGACGGAATCGTGCAGAACCTGCTGCTGCGCGTACTCAGCACGTTCGAGCCCGGTGCCGTCCGGGTGCATCTGTGGGACATCGGGCAGCTCACCGCGATCCTGCCGGACCTGTACCCGCTGAGCCGCACGAGCGCGCTCACGCTGTACGACCCGAGCGGGCTCGCGGACCTCCTCGACGAGCTCGCCGGGCACATCCGGCGGATCCACGCGACCGCGATGCAGTCCGGAAACGCGTCCCTGCGCGAGATCCGGCGCACGACCGGACAGCGCGGCGAGCCGTGGCGCATCGCCGTTCTGTACGGCAACGGCGAAGCGCTCGAGCCTGAGCGTGTGCGCGATCTCAAGCGCGTCGCGAGCGGCGCGCTGGCGGCCGGGATCACGCTCATCCTGGTGGACGTCCCGACGACGCCGAGCACCGCCGTGGAGACGATCAGCCTGCTCGACGAGCGGCGCGTGATCAGCAGCATGACCGGGACCGACCTGCCGGTCGACCTCGATCCGCCGATGCCGTCGGCGCAGGTCATGCGGGCCGCGGGCCGGATCGCCGAGGCGCTGATCGCCAAGCAGGGCGGTCCGCGTTCGTTCGCCGACCTGCTCCCGACGGAACTCGGCAAGGAAAGTTCCGCGCGCGAGCTTCGTGCCCCGGTCGGGTTCTATGAGGGCGAAGCGGTCGACGTCGTGATCGGTGACGCGAGCCCGCACGCGCTGATCGGCGGCCCGAGCGGGTCGGGCAAGACGAACTTCCTGTACGCCATGCTCGGCAGTCTCGCCGCCCGCTACTCGCCCGAGGAGCTCGCGCTGTATCTCCTGGACTTCAAGGAGGGCGTGTCCTTCGCGGGGCTCGCGCCGGGTCGTAAGGACGCCAGCTGGCTGCCGCACGCGAAGCTGATCGGGGTCAACGTCAACACCGACCGTGAGTTCGGGCTGGCGCTGCTGCGGTTCCTCGCCGACGAACTGCGGCGCCGGTCGACGGCCGCGAAGGAGCACGAGGTGACGAACCTCGCGGACCTGCGCGAACAGGACCCTGAGGGACACTGGCCGCGGATCGTCGCGGTGATCGACGAGTTCCAGTACCTCTTCGCCGGGCGCGACGGCGTCACCTCGCAGGCGACGCAGCTGCTCGAAGACATCGCGCGCCGAGGCCGTTCGCAGGGGATCCACCTGGTGCTGGCCAGCCAGGACGTCGCCGGGATCGAGGCGTTCTGGGGCAAACCGGCCGTGTTCGAGCAGTGCACGCTGCGGATCGCGATGCCGAAGGCGCGCCGGGTGCTCGCCGAGACCAACAACGCCGCGGTGTCCGCGCCGAAGTGGCACGCCGTGCTCAACCACGATTCCGGGGTGGCACACGGGAACCAGCTCGCCCACATCCCGGACGCGAGCAGCAAGGACGTGTTCGTCAAGCTGCAGCACCGGCTGTGGGAGCGGTACTCGTCGTCGTACCGGCAACCGCGCCTGTTCGACGGTGCGCATTCACCGGTACTCGAAGGGGCAGCGGCGTTCGCGGAACTGAAGCCGGACGGCAAGCCCCGGGCGTTGCTGGGCCAGTCGATCGACGTCACCGACGTGGCTTGCGGGGTCGAGCTGCCCGCCGGGCCGGGACGCAACGTGGCCGTGCTCGGCGCGGCCACCGCCGAAGCACTGTCCATCATGGACTCGGCGACGCGCTCACTGGCTCGGCAGTACGAACCGGGGAAGGTCAGGTTCATCCTGAGCTGTCCGATCGAGACCTGCCTGCCCGCGGTGACCGATCTCGTCGACCGGCTGCACGCGGCGGGTCACACGACCGAAGTGGTCACCACCGGTGACCTTTCGGCCAGGATCGGCGAACTGGCCGAGGGACTGTCCGAACCGGACGAACCGAAGTTCCTGCTGCTCTACGGCGTCGATGCCGTGCTGCCGGCGTTGGAGAACAAGCAGCCGGGAGTGCTCAAGAGCGGTCTGGACCAGCTGCGGCTCGTGCTCAAGCAGGGGCCGAGCCGCGGGCTGCACACCGTCGGCTGGTGGCGGAGCGTGGCCAGACTCAAGGACACGCTGGGCTTCGCCGGTACGGACGACATCGGTTCCTGGGCCGCGCTGGACGTGCAGGGCAACGACCTCGCCGCGTTCGCCGCCGGTCAGCTCGTGCACTGGTCGCCGCGACCTGGTCGCGCGTTGTTCTTCGACCGCAGCACCCACGGCGCGCCCGAGGTCATCATCCCGTTCCAGCGAACCCCGTTCCAGCAGGCAGGTGTGCGGTGACCGAGCACGACGCGGCGACGGCCGC
Organism: Amycolatopsis sp.; assembly: GCF_025464955.1. Lineage (GTDB taxonomy): Bacteria > Actinomycetota > Actinomycetes > Mycobacteriales > Pseudonocardiaceae > Amycolatopsis. The sequence goes on from NZ_JAODNM010000161.1 coordinate 24,909, forward strand.
TATGCGGTACAAGGAAATCGTCGGTCTCGCGCGGTCGTCCGCGGAAGGTCTGCGCACCTGGGAACTGGCCAGGTCGGACGAGCTCGAGACCGCTGTCGCGCAGGCTTCGCTCGCGGTCGAAGAGGCCGTCGAACGCGAAGCTCGGGCCGGTGAGCGGGCCACCAGGTGGTGGAAAATGGCCGTGCACAACGTGTCGCGGCTGCCGTGGATCGAGATCGGCGAAAACCCTCAGCCGACGCCGAACGCGCGCTGGCAGTACGTCGACCGGTACCTGGAGGAGGTCAAGCCGAGCTACCAGGAGCTCGTCCAGGCCGTCCTAGCACTCGGATGGCGCGCCCGACGCTAGCCAAGGGAGGGCACTTTTGTACTTTTGTGGCTCTTCGGTCGTCTGTGTGGGTGCTGGTTGCTGTGGACTGGCAGCGTTTTAGCGCAGCAAGGGCCGGGTCGTGTCGGTGTACGGCGAATGCCGGCGTCCGCAGCTGGGTGTGGGACTCGCCGGTCTGAGTGTGGAACTCGCCCTCGCTGAACGTGGGACTCGCACAGCACATCGGCGAGTCCCACACTCCGGCCCGGCGAGTCCCACGTTCAAGCCGACGAGTCCCACAGTCACCACCAGCCGACCACACCCGCTGACCTCAAGAACATCACCCGGCACCCACTGAGGCGTCGCGGACCCACACGTACGACACAAGAGCCACTTTTGTGCCCTCCTTGCACACGCTAAGCATCGCAACTCGACGGCGAGTTGCGATCGTTGTGCACGCGGGTAATGCGTGCGCGCAACGACCCCACAAAAGCGCAAAAGTGGGAGGTCGGTGGGCGTGAGGCGTGGACGGGTGTCCAAAAGGGCAGCGCTGAAAGTGGGGTGAACCTGCCTTGGGCGGGGTCCGTGTAGGAGGTGATTCAGTCTTCTACGGACAGGACGTGTCATGTCGATTCTTTCCCCTGTACGACGTTCACTGGCCGTGCTCGCGGTCGCCGCCGGCGGTCTCGCGCTCGCGGTCCCGGCGTCGGCCGGCGCCAGCCCCGCATACCGCAACGACCACAACGGTCTCGGTACGCAGCAGGTGAACCTCGTCTCGGACGTTCCGGGTCAGGCTCCGCTGGTCGATCCCGACCTGGTCAACCCGTGGGGTCTCGCGCTCGGCACGACGTCGCCGCTGTGGGTGGCCAACGCCGGTAGCGACACCTCGACGCTGTACAGCTCGGCTCCCGGTGCGACCGCGGCCGCGAAGGTTGCGGCGGTCCGCGTCACGTTCCCGAGCAAGCCGACGCTGCCGACCGGCCAGGTCGCCAACAACGGCACGAACTTCGCGCTCACCACGGCCAAGGGCACCGGCCCGGCGAAGTTCATCTTCTCGACCATCACCGGCCAGATCGAGGCCTGGAGCCCGGCGGCCGACCCGCTGCAGGGTGACGCCGAGACCAAGGCCGTCGTCCCCGGCGCTTCCTACACCGGCCTCGCGCTGGCGACGGCCAAGGCCGGCGACCAGCTCTACGCCGCGAACTTCGGCCAGAACCGGGTCGACGTCTTCGACACGTCGTTCAAGCAGGTCAAGACTTCTTTCTTTGCCTTCAAGGACTTCTTCCTGCCGCAGGGGTTCGCGCCCTTCAACGTCCAGCAGCTCAACGGCAACATCTTTGTGACATACGCGAAGCCGGACCCGAAGACCCACGAAGCGCGCGGCAAGGGCCTCGGCTTCGTCGACGAGTTCACCCCGGACGGCCGGTTCGTCACCCGCATCGCGTCCCGCGGTGACCTGAACGCGCCGTGGGGCCTGGCGATCGCGCCCGCGAGCTGGGGCAAGCTGGCCGGTTCGCTGCTGGTCGGGAACTTCGGCGACGGCAAGGTCAACGTCATCTCGCCGGACCGCTACGGCCACTTCGACAGCCGCATCAGCGGTCAGCTGACCGACAGCACGACCGGCAAGGCCATCTCGATCCCGGGCCTCTGGGCGCTGCTGCCGGGTACCGCCACCGCCGGCGGCACCGACTCGATCTGGTTCAGCGCGGGCATCAGCGACGAGACCCACGGTCTGCTCGGCGTCCTGCGCCACCCGTAACACCCGCACAAAAGCGCCTGCGCCGCGTAGGGGGCGGCACAGGCGCTGGTCAGGACTCGTGAGCGTTGCGGCCGGTTCTAACCGGCCGCAACGCTTACGAGTCTCTATGGCCGGTGCAGCAGCTGGTCGAGGTAATCCAGCAGTTCGTAGTACGCGTCACCGATGAAGTTCCCGGTACTCGGCCGGAAACGCACGACCTGCGGGTCGTGGTCACTGGCCTGCTTCGCAAACTCAGCGTTGACGTGCACCACGTCGTAGTCCACCCCTCGCGGTGCCTGCGACACTAGAAGGTGATCGAGAACCTGTGACTGGCCCTCGAAAACGTAGGTGTACCGCTCGTTCTCGGGCAGCCCGGCGACGAGGTCCTTCAGCTGGCCGCCGGCGGTCAGCGGCGCGATCGCGGGCGAGAACGGGAAGTCGTTCAGGTCACCCGCGACGATCACGTTGGCGTTCTTGTCCGCGGCCAGGAGCTGGCCGACGAACTGGTGCACCTCGGTCGCCTGCTGCAGGCGCTGCACCTCCGAGCTCCGGGACGGCGGCTGGTTGCGGCCGTGCGTGGGCTGGTCGCCGAGCTTGGCGTCGAAGTGGTTCGCGATGACGAACACCGTGCGGCCACCGAAGACGAACTCGCCCGCCAGCGGCTTGCGGCTCGACTTCCACGCCACGTTGGTCGGGTCGATGCGTCCGGGTGACTGCGTCAGGTGCGCCTGGCCGTGGTCGGCGGTGACGCCGTCCGCGATGTTCGTGCCGCCACCCGGACGATCCACAAAGGACACCCGGGCCGGGTTGAACAGGAAGACCACCCGGATGTTGCCGCCTGGCTGGCCGCCGTCGGTCACGTCCTGCGGGTCGATCTCACGCCACTGGTAGCGCGGGCCGCCCGCGGCGACGATCGAGTCGGTGAACTTCGTCAGCGTCTGGTCGGCGGCGACCACGCCATCACCGACGACAGCCGGGCCGTTGTTGTCTTGGATCTCTTCGAGGTTCACCACGTCCGGGGTCGCCAGGTTGACGACGACGCCCTTCGCGAGCTGGTCGAACTTCGCCTGCGGGTCGACCGCGGACAGGTTCTGCACGTTGTAGGTCGCGACCGCGAGTTCACCCGTGCGCTGCTTGCGGGTGACTTCCTGCTTGAGGCCGTTGTCCTTCGCCGCGCCCAGGATGCTGGCGTCGAGCGTGTAACCGCCGAAGCTGCTGTACTCGACCGGGCCCGACGTCAGGCCGGTGAGCACGTCACCCACGTTGACCTGCGGGAACGGCTGCTGCGCGAACGGGATCAACGAAGTCACCTTGAGCACGCCGGTGTCCAACTTGTCGTAGCCGAGGTACACCGTGCCGCCGCGCGCGGTCGGGTGCTCCTGCGGCTTGTCGGTCACGTACAGCTCGCCGAAGGAGTTCGACGCGCCGACGACACGCGCGTCGCTGACGCTGACGGTCTCGCCTTCGTGCGACTCCCAGAAGTCCAGCGCGTACTTGGCCGGTTCCAGCGGCAGCGACTCGATGTTTCCGCCTGCCGAGGGCGCGTACACCGCGGGCACGAGGTTCGGCGTGATCACGGTCGGCGCGGGCACCGGGTTGCCGCTGGAGTTGATCGTCCAGGTGGCAGCCGTGAGCTCGGTCGTCGACTGGTAGTTCGAGGTCGCGGGCGCATCCGGGTAGAACTCGCGGACGGTGCCGGTCGCGGTCAGCGCGTCACCGACGGCCACGGCCGGGGTGGTCGAGCCGGTGAAGACGAACAGGCCCTCACTGGTGCGCGGGTCAGCGTCGGGATTCGGGTCGGTGAACCAGAAACCGCGCGAAGAGCCGAACATCCGGATCGCCGTGACAACGCCGGTGACGTCGCCGACCTTCTGGTCCTTGACCGGCGAAATCCGCGTGGTGCCCTGGATGTCGTGGATCTTCTCGCTGATCGGCGGCGGGCCGGTGGGACCGCCACTCCCGGTCGTCTCACCCTTGGTGTTCGTCGGTGTCGGGTCGCCGGCGGTGAAGTCGACGGAGTTGTCGTCGGTGTCGGCGAGCGAGATCGCGCGCGCGACCGACGCCGTATTGGACGCGGCCGGCGCCGGGCTGCCCTCGCGGACGGTCGCCGCGCCGAAGCCGACGAGGTCCTTGATCCGCGGGTCGGCGGCGCAGTCGGCGGCGGTCTTGCAGGTCAGGGCTGCCGTGCCCTGGACGAGTGCGACGGTGGCCGCGCCACCGGCCATCGCGATGGTGCCGGTGGCGTCCGGGGTCGGCAGCGCGGTCGTGCCGCCGGAACCCTTCGACTCGGCCACCAGGTAACGGCCCCCAGGCGTCACGCTGCCGGTCAGCGGCGTCGTCTGCCAGGTGCTCGACGCGCTCGGCGCCGCCTGCAGGTACTGCACGGTGTAGCCGTCGAGCACGGCGGCGGCGGTGCCGCGGTTGCCGAGCTCGATGAAGTCGTTGGTCAGCGTGGCCCCCGAGTTGCCACCACCGCCGTAAACCTCGGAAATGACGGCGTCTGCACTCGGCGTCGCCATGGCCGCGGGCGCGGCTACGACGCCGATCGCCAGGCCGGTGGTCACGACTGCGGTGAGCAGGCGAGTTCTTCGGGTATTGGTCACCCTGAGTCCCCTCATCACTAGAACGGTCGACGCATCGTCCCCCAATTAAGTGAGAGGAAAGAAGACAATGCTGCAACAATTCGCAACATTTGGCCGCGGCACGCCACAAGCCACTCGAACCGCAAGTCGCTGAGCTGCGATTATGCCTCAGGTAGCCGATCGAGGGCGGCTCGCAAAAACGCGTTACGACGGTCCGTTACCGCTTGTGCACGCAAATCAGTACGACCTTGGTCGTGAATCGGACTTAACCACTTCTCTAGGCCAACTGGAGTACTCAACGCCGCAACGACATCCCAGTAAGCGACGTCTTCAGCCGGACGCCCGGCAGCCTGTTCCCAGCCGTCGAGGACGAGCTCGGCCTCGACGGGTCCGTTCAGCATCGCCGCGTCGCAGCGCAGGTTGCCGAGGTCGATCCCGGGATGGCCGACACCGGCGTATTCCCAGTCGATCAGGCCCGTGCAGGTGTCGCCGACCCACAGTGCGTTGCCCTGCCACAGATCGCCGTGCACGAACACGGTCGGCCCCAGCGGCACGGGTAGGCCGTTCAGCCGATCCTCTGCTTCCGCGAACAGCTCGTCCGCGCGCCGGCCGATCGAGAAGTCGAACTCGTTGGTGTCCATCGAATGCCGTAGGAGGGGCAAGCCCGGTCGCGGCTCCAGTTCGACGGCGCTCAGCGCGGCGGCCGCGGCCCCCAACGCACGCAGGCGCTCGGGGGACGGATCCCGTGGGACGCGGCTGATCCCGAGCAGAACGGTGCTCAGAATCGCTGCCGCCCCGGCATCGGTCCCGTCGAGGTCGCTCGCGATCAACCTCGACGTGACCAGCGAGTGCTCCGCCGCGACCTGCAACGCCGCGACCTCGGTGGCGAAGCGCTGACGGACGTACGCCGCACCTGCGTCGCCGAGCCGCAGGATCGCGGAGTCTTCGTTCGCGAAGCGGACCAGCCACGGGCTGCCGCCCTCCCGCATCCCCCGCGCGTCGACGACCGCCGCACCAACCGCACGCGCCGCCCACTCCAGCGCTCTCGCCTCAGCCATGCGCTCAGCCTAGAACGGGCGGTCCCCGGCGATCGCGACACGCTCCGCAACCCTTGCGTACGGGTGGTAATCGTTGACGGCGTAGTGCTGGGTCGCCCGGTTGTCCCAGAACGCGACCGAGTTCTCCCGCCACTGGAAGCGGACCTGGAATTCGGGCACGTGGGCCTGGTTGACCAGCAGGCGCAGCAGACGATCGCTTTCGTCGCGCGGCAACCCGACGATGTGCGTGGTGAAGGCCTGGTTGACGAACAGCGTGCGGCGGCCGGTTTCCGGATGCGTGCGGACGACGGGGTGCTCAACCGGCGGGAACTCGTCCTGCCACCGCGCGAGCAGCTCCGGGTCGGCGAAGCGGTCGAAGCCGGGGATGAAGTCGTGCACCGCGCGCAGACCGAGGATCCGCCGCTGGACGTCGGCGGCGAGGTTGTCGTACGCGGCAGCCATGTCGGCCCACATCGTGTCGCCGCCGACGGGCGGGACCTCGATCAGCCGCAGCACCGAACCGAGCGCAGGGTTGGGCCGGAACGTGACGTCGGTGTGCCAGATGTTCTCGTAGCCCGGCATCGACGCGCCGCGTGAGAACCGGGTGACCTCGTCGGTGTCGCCCTTCGGGATGAAGGGGTTCGTTTCGAGGTCTCCCCACTCGGCGGCGAAGGCTCGCTGCTGTGCGGGCGTGATGCGCTGGTCGCGGAAAAACAGCACCTTCCACTCCAGCAGCGCGCGGTTGAGCTCGGCCTTGAGCGGCGTGCTCACCGGCTCGCCGAGGTCGACACCCTCGATCTCGGCGCCGATCACCCGGCCCAGCGGCCGCAGAGCGAACAGCTCGTAGGGACGTTCTTGAACGCCTTCCGGCAACCTGCGGAGGACTCGAGGGCCCTCCAGGATGCCGTCGGCGGGGACGAGGGCGGACCTCAGCTGTGGACGGGCGGGCAGTTCGACGGACATGGCGTTGCTCCTCGGAGATCGCGCTGGGCGTGCGGAAACGACCACGTCCGCAGTGGACGTGGTGCTGGGTTGGGATCCGCTACGCGGGCGGCGAGCCGAGGCGGCCGCGGCGAACGAGCAACGCGGCGACGCCTTCACCCATCGAACGCGGCGTGGCGCGGTTCGACCACGGGACGAGCTTCCTATCCCGAACGGTTGGCATGCCCCTGATGATCGGCCGCTAGCAGCCCGGCGTCAACCTTTCCATCATCTGGGAGCCGAACTCTGGTACTTCCGCCGTGCGTGAAGGCCACCTTCGCCACTTGGTATCGAAGGTGGCCTTGACGAAACGCGTTAGTTGCTGAGCAGCTGGTTGAAGAACGAGCGGTACCGGCGCAGCGCGATCCGGAGGTCCTCGGTGGGCGCTTCACCCTGACTCCACTGGGATTCCAGCTCGCTCTTGTGCTCGGCGAAGGTCGCGGCGAGTGACTGGATGACCGCGGCGACGAGTTCGTCGGCCTCGCGGACCGCGGACTTCGGATCGTCGACGAAGGCCGTCTGGATGTCCTGCCAGTCGGCGCGGAAGGTCGTCACTTCGTTCACTGTGAACAGTTCGGGCACGGCTTCCTCGTTCGGCGTCGGGGAGTCCTGATTGGACTCTTCTTCGACGTCGGGTTCGACCGCGAGCAGGTCCTGAGTGCTCACCGCTCGGCCAGTTCCTACGTTGTCCTGCTCCATGGTCACTTACCGCCATTCGCTACGTCGTGGTCTTCGGCAGGAGTCCCGTTTCGGTGCCCACCGCGCGCGTTCTCCTCGCCGTCGGTCAGGAGGTCCTCGAAAACCGTGCGGTAGTGGACCATCGCGTCCCGAAGTTCCTCTGTGGACGCTTGGGTCCGCTCGTGTCCTCGCATGGTTTCGTGTGCGGTGCGGTAATGCTCGAGCGTCCGCGAATGCTTGACGGACAGGTCCGCGAGCTGCTGGTCGTACCCGTCGGTGGGATAACCGCGCTCGGCCATCAACGCCTCCAGCACCCGGTCCGCCTCGGTGACGGCGCCGGCCGGCCGATCCACGAACTGCTCCTGGATCAAGGCCCACTGGTGTGAATAACGCTCCTGCGCCGACGGGGTCAGCGGACGGATGTCCAGCTCCGCATGACGCTTCTCCCGCGCGGCCAGTTCACGCTGCGCCGCGCGCGGGTTCTCGTGATCGGAAACGGTCCGCTCGTACTCCGGGCCGAAGTTCTCCCGCAGGCGCTTCCGCTTCATCTCCTGGCTCACCAGCCAGGCGACCGCGCCGATCACCACGACCACCGCGACGACAATGATGACAACCACCCACGTGGGCATTGTTTTCTCCTCTGGGTTTCGTCGAGCTACGCCCCCGACCTCAGTGGAATGCCCCGCAACTGCGGTAAAGAAACCCTTATACCGCAACAAAATTCACGCTTCGGCCAACTGGCTGAACGCCATTCGACCACCTGCCCGACAGCACCCCGGCCGCACCGCGAACGTCGAACTCACGTGTGGGAACGTCGAACTCACGTCGTCGAACGGCAAACTCGCGTGCGTGAGCGGGGGACTCGCGGGGGTGGAAAGCAAAGAGCGCCGGCTCCCGAAGGGGGAGCCGGCGCTGCTGGCGGTGGCGGTGGGATTTGAACCCACGGACGGGGGTTACCCGTCACACGATTTCGAGTCGTGCTCCTTCGGCCGCTCGGACACGCCACCGCCGAGAACACTACCGGACGGCTTCAGCGCGTCTACAGGGCCTGGCCGTTAGTTGTCGGAAAACTTGTCCTTGGCGTCCTGAACTGCGCCCATGGCCTTGTCCCGCACGTCGTGCCCTGCTTCCTTGACCTCACCCTTGGTCTGGTCCGCCTTGCCCGAGTTCTTGAGGTCCTCGTTGCCGGTGGCCTCGCCGACCTTCTCCTTCGCGGCGCCGACGGCCTGCTCGACCTTGTCCTTGGCCTTGTCGAAAATACTCATCGGGAAGCTCCTTACTCCTTCGCCTGCGGACTAACCGGTCTCCGATGGGGTACCCATCGGGCGCCGGACGAACCCGCCGATGCGGCGTAGGTCACTCGGACGGCTGACCTCGGCGGCGGGCGAAGAAGTCTTCCAGGAGGGCCGCGCACTCGTCGGCGAGTATCCCGCCGATGACCTCGGGCCGGTGGTTGAGCCGCCGGTCGCGGACGACGTCCCACAACGAACCGACGGCCCCGGTTTTCGGCTCCCACGCACCGAACACGACCCGTGCGACGCGGGCGAGTACCAGTGCGCCGGCGCACATCGTGCAGGGCTCGACCGTCACCGCGAGGGTGCAGCCGTCGAGGCGCCAGCCGTCCCCGTAGACGCGGGCGGCGGCCCTCAGCGCGAGTACCTCGGCGTGCGCTGTCGGGTCGCTGAGTTCGACCCGCGCGTTGCGGGCGCGCGCGAGCTCGGTTCCGTCCGGAGCGAAGACGACGGCGCCGATGGGCACGTCGGCACCGGCCGTCCCGGCGGCCTCGATGGCCGCCCGGACCGCGCCGGTGTCGCTGGGCAAACTCAGATCTCGTCCAGTAGCGCGCCGAACTCGTCGGCGAACCCGCAGCGCTGCGCGATCATCTGCAGCTGCTCGTCGGGGTAGAGGTCGACCTCGCCGACGATCACCTCGAGCTCGGCGCCCGGCAAGCCGAGGTCGGCCAGGATCTCGAGGTCGCCCTCCGGCCACACCGACTCGTCGTCGGACACCGGGGGCTCGACACGCAGCAGGTCGAGTACGTCCGCGGCGATGTCGTAGTCGAGCGCCGCCGCCGCGTCCGACAGCAGTAACGACGGCCCTCGGGGGCTCGGCCGGACGATCACGAAGAACTCGTCGTCCACCGCCAGCAGCCCGAACGAAGCACCTGTCGACCGCAACTTGCCGAGTTCCGAGATCGCGGCGTCGAGTTCGGACAGCGCCCCGGAACCCAGGTCACTGCACCGCCATCGGCCGTCTTCACGAACCACGGCCACCGCGAACCCCGTGATGGGCTCCTCCACCGCCATGCGCACACCGTATTCCCGTCGCCCGAACAGCGCACGGACGGTGCACGTGAAGGGACCCGAAAGGGGTTGGCGACGCGCCAGCGTCTCCGGTGAGGGTGGTGGTGGGCGACGGGCGGGTGACACTATCGAGGCATGAGTGGACCCACTGACCTGCCGACCCTGCCCGACGCGCGCTTCGCCGGACTGCTCGACGAGGCCAAGGCCCTGCAGGCCGAAACCGTCGCCCTGCGGCGCGAACTGCACCAGCATCCGGAGCAGGGGCTGGCGCTCCCGCGCACCCAGCAGGCGATTGTCGACGCGCTGGCCGAGCTGCCGCTGGAGATCACCCTCGGCAAGGCGACGACGTCGGTCACCGCGGTTCTGCGCGGCAGCCGCCCCGGCCCGGCGGTCCTGCTGCGCGGCGACATGGACGCGCTGCCGCTGCAGGAGGACACCGGATTGGAGTTCGCCTCCGACTCCGGCGGGACGATGCACGCCTGCGGGCACGACACCCACGTCGCGATGCTCGCGTCGGCGGCGAAGCTGCTGGCGGCCCACGCGGACGAGCTGTCCGGGTCCGTCGTCTTCATGTTCCAGCCCGGTGAAGAGGGCCACCACGGCGCGCGGCACATGATCCACGAAGGCGTGCTGGACGCCGCGGGTACGCGCGTCGAGCGGGCGTTCGGGTTGCACATCACCGCCAACGCCCCGGCCGGCGCGATCCGGTGCCGTCCCGGTTCGATCATGGCTTCGGCGGACAGCTTCTTCGTGCGGGTGACCGGTAAGGGCGGCCACGGCTCGGCGCCGCACCAGGCGATCGACCCGGTGCCTGCCGCCGCGGCGATGGTCGGCGCGCTGCAGACGATGATCACGCGCCGGGTGAGCGTGTTCGAGCCCGCGGTCGTTTCGGTCACCAAGATCACCGCGGGCACGACCACGAACATCATCCCGGAGACCGCCGAGCTCGAAGGCACCATCCGCGCCCTCTCCGAGCCCACGCGGGAGCTGGTCCGCGACGAACTGCTCAAGGTGTGCGAAGCGATCGGCGAGGCACACGGCTGCCGGGTGATGGCCGACGTCAAGCCCGGTTACCCGGTGACCGTCAACGACGACGCCGTCGCGGAGCACGTCCTGACCCTGGCGGCCGAGGTTCTCGGCGAGGCCTACGTCGACCCGATGCCCAATCCCGTGATGGGCGCCGAGGACTTTTCCTATGTGCTGCAACGGGTCGCCGGGGCGTTCGCGTTCCTCGGCGGCTGCCCGCCCGAGCTCGATCCCGAAGACGCGCCGCCGAACCACTCGAACCGCGTGCTCTTCGACGAGGACGCGATGGCCCACGGCGTGGCGCTGCACGCGGCGTTCGCACTCGACGCCCTGCGCGGCGATTGACGAAAATCCGACCGGCCCGTCTCGGGTGAGACCTTGCGCACCCTGGCAGGATCAGGGGGTGCGAGACGTATGCGTGATCGGGCTCGGATTAATCGGCGGGTCGCTGCTGCGCGCGGCTGCCTCGGCTGGCCGGACGGCGTGGGGCGCCACGACGTCCGAAGTGGACGCCGACGCCGCGAGCAGGACGGGCTTCGACGTCGTCACCGATGTCGACACCGCGTTGCGGCGGGCGGCCGACGCGGACGCGCTGGTGGTGCTGGCGGTGCCGCTGACCGCCGTGAACGAGGTGCTCACACGGGTTGCGGAGCACGCCCCGCACTGCCTGCTGACCGACGTCGCGAGCGTCAAAGGCACCATGCTGGCGGCCGTCCGGCGGCTCGTGCCGTGGAGCAGGTACGTCGGCGGTCACCCGATGTCGGGCACCGCGGAGTCCGGCTGGACGGCCGGCAGCCCTGAGCTGTTCCGCGGCGTGGCGTGGGTGGCCTGCGTCGAGGAGGACACGGACCTGACCGTCTGGGCCGACGTCGCGCAGCTGGCGCTGGACGTCGGCGCTCACGTCGTCCCGCTGTCGGCGATGGCCCACGACGAGACGGTCGCGCGTATCTCGCACCTGCCGCACCTGCTGGCGGCGGTGCTCGCCGCGGTGGGCGCGCAGGGCGGCCCGCTCGCGATGTCGCTCGCGGCGGGTTCGTACACCGACGGCACGCGTGTCGCCGGGACTCGCCCGGAGCTCGTGCGCGCGATGACCGAGGGCAATCGTGCGGCGTTGCTGCCGGTGCTGGACGACGCGCTCGGCAGGCTCGGCGCGACCCGCGGCTCGCTCGCGTCCACCGGCGGGCTGGCGGCCACCATCAACGCCGGGCACGAGGGTGCGCAAGCGCTTGCGTCCAGCCGTGAGGCACACCGCGCGGAGGTCCAGGTCAGCCTGACCGCGCCCGACGCGCGAAGCGGCCTGACGGCGTTGGGCGAGCGAGGCGGGCGCATCACCGCCCTCGCCGGCGACACCGCCACCGGCGAGGTCAACTAACCGCAACTCGACGGCGACTTGCGATCGTTGCGGATGGCAACCATCGCAACTCGACGGCGAGTTGCGGTTCAGGGGGCAGGGGGCGGGGTCGGCGGGGTGTCCGGGTTGGTGTTGGGGTCAGTGCCGGGCTTGTCGTCGAACTTGCCGAGGAAGCTCTTGGCCTTGGCCTTCGCGCCGTCGATCTGCTCGTCGTGGCCGGAGAGCTTGGACTTCGCGAAGTCGCCGGCCTTGTCGAGTCCCTGCTCGATCTTGTCGCCGTGCTCCTTGAGCGCTTCGGTGGCCTTGTTCTTTAGTTCATCAAAATTGATACCCATAGGTCCCATTGAACGGCATTTCGGTCATGCCTGCCTACGGCGTGGTTGGAACCAGCGGACCGGCTTCGGCGAGGGGTGATCGCTGAGGTCCGGGCCGTGCACCGCCTCGAACGCGGCGGTGACCTGGTCGGCCACCCCGGAAAGCTGGTCGGTCTCGGGCAGCGGGGTCTCCACCGGGAGCCGCTGCTCACGCACTGCCACTGCCAACTCTGCCAACGCGGTCGTGACGAGCTCGACGTCGGCTGGCGCGGGTGTCGGCGCCCCGAGTTCGACGGTGACGGCGACCTCGGTGACGGCGTCGGCGACGCGCTCCAGCCCGGCGATCACCGGCCACCACGCGATGGCCTGCCGTCCGTTCGCCGACGGCTCGACGACGACCTGCTGGAACGCCGTCCGCAGATCCGCCAGCGCACGGTAGGCCTTGCGGCGTGCCCTCGACCGCTCCAGCCGGACCTCCGCCGTGCTTGTCTCCGCCGGTGTCAACGCGCTCGTGACGTATCCGCCGACGACGTCCAGCCCGGCCGCGAGCCTGCCGCCGACCTGCGGGCGCCTGCTGCCCGGCCAGAGCAGGTAGCCGAAGATCAGCACGATCGCGCAGCCGATCACGGTGTCGACGAGCCTGGCGAGCACGACCGACCAGTTCCCGTTGCTGGCCAGGTCCATCTGCAGGATGATCAACGGCGTGACGAACCCGCTCTGGATGGCGTAGTTGCGAACCTTGCCAACGGCCAGCCCGCCGGCGAGCACCCCGATCAGCACCACGAGCACCCAGCCGTGCGTCCCGATGCCCAGCACCACCGCGCCGATGCCGACCCCGACGACCGTGCCGATCCCGCGCAGCACGGCGCGGCCGAACACTGAGCCGAAGTCCGGTTTGAGCACGATCCCGACGGTCAGGGTGATCCAGTAGCTCCGTTCCAGCGGCACCACCATGCCGAACAGCTCGGCGAGGACCACGCACAACGTCAGCCGGCCGGCCGCGAACCACGTCAACGGCCCGGAGGCCAGCGACGACACCCAGCCCTTCAACCGCCGGTAGAGCGGCTCGGGCCGGCGTCGTTCCCGGTCGTCACCCTTGCTGATCTTGGCCAGCCCGCGGTAAAGCGCGGCGATCACCGGCCGCCCGTCGACGTCGGAAGGCGGCTTCGGCGCGAGCGGCAGCGGATGGTGAGCCAGCACCGCCGTCGACGCGGCGACGAGGTAGTCGACGACCTCGGCGGGCGCGCGGACGCCGGAGTTCACCGTCGCGACGCCCGCTTCGACCGCCGGTGTCGTCGCGGACAGCAGGTTGAGCAGCTCCCGGTAGGCGTCGTCACGGCCCGAAAGCCACGACCTCGCGGTCAGAAGCCGGTCGTATGCGGTGCTCATCGCGGTGGTCAGCCGGTGCCGCGCGACCCTCGAAACCGGCTCGTCAGGCGCGGACAGCATGGCCGCCAACTCGACGTAGACATGGGCGACGGCGGTGCGCTCCGGACTGGTCGCGCGGACCGTCCAGGTCACCAGCGCGACGAGCACACTCCACACCCCGCCCACGACGAAACAGCCCAGCAGCAGCTCGATCCGCGGCGCGCCGACCGCGTGCTGGCCGGTCCCGAGCACACAGAAGACGAACATCTGCAGGCTGGCAACGGAAGCGTTGCTGCCGGCCGCGCTGATCAGCGCGGACACCGCCGCGACGAGCGACACGGCTACGAGCGAAACGAGCGGCTGGGCGCCGACCAGCAGGCCGATCAGGTACCCGATCGCCGCCGCCGCCGACGCCCCTCCCAGACGACGAGCGCGGTAGCGGTACGGGCCAGGCGACTCCGACAGCACAGCCGGGAGCGCGCCGGTCGAGATCAACGCGCCGACGGAGATGTCCCCGAGTGCGTAGGCGAGGGCGAGCGGCACGGCCAACGCGACGACCGCGCGGGCCACCATGTTCCACGGCACGGGCGCCTGCTTGCTGCGGAGGAGCTGGACCAGCCAGTGCGGGGCGGCCAGGTCGGGGCGCGTGGTGCTCACGCCTCCATCTTGACGGCCACCAGTGGCCGCGGCCAAACCGGACGCGAACGTTTGCCCTGGTCGCGGGCGCCACCGCCGCTCTGCGTGTGCGCAGGAACACCGACCGAGCCGAACACTGTCCGGTAGGGTTCGCGGCGAAGTTAATTATCCCCATGTCAACAAGGGCGGGGCGACATGCCGGCTAGGACGTTTTCGTTCGAGATCAACCGGGTCAGCAGCGCGTCCGCGGCGACGCTGTTCCGGCTCGAGACAGACGGCGGCCGGTGGTCGGACTGGGCGAAGCCGCTCATCGTCCAGTCGAGCTGGGAACGCCAAGGGGATCCAGCGCCGGGCGGGGTCGGGGCGATCCGCAAGTTGGGCATGTGGCCGGTGTTCGTCCGCGAGAAGACCCTCGAATACGAGCTGGATCGGCGGCACGTCTACACGCTCATCGGACCGCCGAACCCGGCCAAGGACTACACCGCCGAGCTGCTGCTCACCCCGAACGCGGCCGGTGGCACGGACCTTCGCTGGAGCGGTTCGTTCACCGAGGCGATGCCCGGGACGGGTCCGGCGACGCTCGCCGCGTTGCGCGGCGCGCTTCAGCTGATCTCGAAACTGCTCATCAAGGCCGCCGAGCGCGCATGATCATCAGTGGGATCGAACACAATCAGTAAGAGCTGACAACGCTTTCCCCCTTTAGCGCGTCCTCCTTTCGGGGTCGATGACCCCGGAGACCTTGCATCGCAAGGGAAAGGGGACTCGGGGTGACCAACAAAACACGGTCGGGGGCTCGATGGCGAGCGCTGGCCGCGATGGGCGTGGCAGCGTTGGCGTTGACGGCATGCTCGTCACCAGGATCGACGACTTCGCCGACACCGAGTCCGGACCAGCCCAACCCCGCGGCCGGCGCCCCAGCCGTGCCGGTCGCCTCGGGGCCGTACCCGTACGGCCAGATCCAGCAGAAGGCCGCGCCGATCGCGAACGGCGAGGTCCCGGTGGTCCGGCGGATCACCACCGACAAGCCGTACGTCTTCATCACCATGGACGACGGCGCGATCCCGCAACCGGAAGCGCCCCAGCTGATCAAGGACTCCGGCGGGCATCCCGTGCTGTTCCTGAACCAGAAGTACGTGCACGGGCACGAGGCCTACTTCAAGTCGATCCTGGACTCCACCGGCGCCGTGCTCGGCGACCACACGGTCGACCACCCGAACCTCAAGGGCAAGCCGTACGAGTTCCAGAAGAAGGAAATCTGCGACGACGCCGACGACCTGCAGAAGGGACTCGGCCAGCGCCCGACGCTGTTCCGCCCGCCCTTCGGCAACTACGACTCGAACACGCTGAAGGCGGCTGCCGCGTGCGGCATGCGCGCCTCGGTGCTGTGGTCGGCCGCGGTCAACGACGGCGTCGTCCAGTTCCAGGTCGGCAACAAGCTGCGGCCCGGTGACATCGTGCTGATGCATTTCCGCAAGACGTTCGTCGAGGACTACAACGCCTTCCTCGCGGAAGCCAAGAAAGACGGCCTCACCCCCGTCCCCCTCGCCGACTTCCTGGGGTAAGACTAACCCGCACCGAGGCAGAGGAAGGGGCGCCGCAGGGGGTCGACGGCGATGGCCTCGGCGAGGGCGACGGCGGTGGGCGTGCCGGCCGCCAGTAGCCCGTGCAGGTCCGCCATCGCGGCCGCGGCGGCCATGTCGCCGACCCGCGCGACGGCGCCGATGACCGTCCGTGACCCGCTCGCCAGCAACGTCCCGGCGAAGCCGAGTGCCTCTTCACCGGGCCGGATATGGCTCATCGCCAGCTCGCACGAAGCCAGCACGACCTGCTCCGGCGGCTCGGTCAGCCGCGCGGTTTCGTGGGCGTACAACGGGCCGTCGACCAGTTCCAGCCGGGAGAACAACGCGTTCGCCGGTTCGTGCGCGCCGTGCGCGACCAGGTGCGCGGTGCCGGCGCCGTCGAGGGCGGCGAGCACGGCGGCGCTAGTTGCGCGGGTGCCGTCGATCAGGATCGCGTGCGGGTACACCGACCGCAGCTTCCGGACCTCACCGATGGCGCCCGGCACCCCGGGCCCGCCCGCGAGCAGCACGGTCTCGTTGTGTGGCCGGACCGACGCCGACACCCACGCCGTCGCCGAAGGCGCGATCGAGAGCGGCTTGCCGCGCAGTCCCGGCAACACGCCCCACGGCAGCGCGTACAGCGGACCGATCGGCACGATGACCAGCTCGCGATCGCCGATGAGCTCCAGCAGCGGCTCGACGATCAGCTTGTTCAGCGTGTCGGCACGCCGGTGCGCGGATCCGGTGACGGCCTCCACGAGCGGCGCGGGCAACTGGTCCGGCGCCAGTGCGTCGAGGTCGGCGTGGAGTTGCTTCGCCGCCTCCACGATCTCGGCGAGCGGACCCAGTTTGACCCGCCGGAACTTCCCGTCCCGCACCACGACCGCCGCCAGTGCGACGCCGTCGGTGACCAGGCTGACCAACACCCTCTCGCCCAGCTCGGCGGCGACCTCGGCCGGCGCGCAGACCGGCCGCGGGCGCCCCCATCGGCTGGTGTACCAACCAAGACGGCTCACTTCGCCCTGCAGCCAGGTGTACCGCAGCTCCAACGCGCCGACGGGCTTCCCGGCGAGGCGGCTCTGCTGGATCGATCGCTGGACGTGCCGCATCTCGGTGATGTGCTTGGCCAGCACCGGATCTTCGATGATCGGCAGCGGCTCGTAGCGGTAGACCTGTGCCCGGGTGCGTTCCAGCCAGGCGAACAGCCGTCGCGCGCCGGCCTGCGTGTGCGCGCCGTCGAACACCAGCCCCAGCGCGAGCAGGCCGAGCGCCTGCCCGTGCACCGCCGTGCCGCACACCAGGTCCAGGCCGCCCATCCGGTCGCGGACGTGCCCGAGCTCGGTGAACCCGGCTCTGGCCTGCGCCAGCGCCACGCGACGACGTCCGGTGGCGAGCGCGACCTCAGCCCGGCACAACCGCAGCAGCATCCGGTGGTCGATCGGCATCGTCGGCCGGGGCTTCGGCACCAGCGCGAGCAGTCGTTCGGCCTCCTCGACCTCGCCTCGCCGCAGCCGGACACGCACCGCAAGCAGGCACGCTGCAGCGGCCTCATCCCGGAGTCCGAGCGCGCCCAGCCGCTCGGCCAGTTCGGTGAGCTGGACCGGTAGCCGCGCGGGCGGCCGACGTTTCGGCTCGTCGAGCGCGCCCATCGCGTCGGCACGCAGCGCGGTGAGCGCGGCGATCTCCGCGAAGCGGGTATTGCCTCGCCGGATGAACCGGAGCCGACCGGCGATGGCGAACTTCCTGGCCAGGCGGTAGTCGCCTTCGAGGATCGCGGCGGCCGCCCGGACGACCTCCGCCTCGGCGATGTCCTGCCCGGAGCCGTTCGAGCGGAGTACGGGCAACGCCTCGTCCATGTGGCGGCCGGCCTCTTCGCCCAGGCCTGCCGAAAGCAACGCTCTGGCCTGGTTCATCCGGACTAGCGGCAGCGAGGTGGGACTCACCTCGGCGAACAACCGCGCGGACTCCTCGAAGTGGTTGAGCGCAGCCGGAACGTCGCCGACAAGCTGGGCCTGTTCACCGAGGTTGAGCCTCAGTTTCGCTTCGAGCCGCCGGTGGCCGTGTTCGACGGCCAGCCGCAGTCCCCACTTCAGATCGGCCAGCGCGGCTTCGGGGTTGTTCATCAGGATGTGGACGTAACTGCGGTTGAGCACGTTCTTGGTCAGTACGAACTTGTCGTCGCTGACCTCCGCGTCCAGCATCGGCAGCAGGACGTCGAACAGCGCGATCGAGTCGGCTAGGTGCCCCCACCTGGCCAACACGAGCGCGCGTTGAAGCCCCGAGAGCAGCTGCAGGGACCGCCGGACCTCGCCTTCGGGAAGCAGTTGCCAGGTTTCCGCGGCGGTGTCGAGATGGGCGAGCGCGACCGACGACGTCGCGACCTCCGCTTCGGCCGAGCAGAGCGTGATCAGCGTCCGCGCGCGGATCTCGAGCCATTCGGGATCGTCGAACCCGCGGGTGCCGAGCCGGCGCAGCGCCAGCTTGAACAACCGCACGGCGGCCACCGGGCGATTGTCCGCCGACGCCGCCATGGCGCGCGAGTAGAGGTCGGTAGCGGCCTTGACGGCGCTACTGACTGACGATCGCGGCTCGGGCACTGACCTATGGGAGCACACGACGCACCCGGTCGGTAGCAGCCGTCCGGGGCTTACAGCACAACTGTGGGCGTGACCACGGTGCGACGGCACGCGGCATCGCCGATGTGGACGACGATCTGCGTGGTTCCGCACGGCACTTCGTCGAGCACGAACCGGCCACCGACGTCCGCGGTGGTCGAGGTCGACCCGTGCTCGGCGACGCGGACTTCGACCCCGTATTCACCAGCAGGTACCAACCAGCCGTCGATCCGGTGGGTTTTCCCGATCTTGGTCAGGTTGATCATCACGGTGAGGTCGCTGACGGTGAACGTGATCGTGCCCTGGTCGCTGCCGCGCACCCCGGCCAGCGCGTCGACCCGCTCCCAGCGCGCGACCTCGACGTCGAGGTCCTCGAGCGCGATCGCGAACTGGACCCGCTCCACCAGCCCGCCCGGCGGGGGATCCACCTGCTCGAGAAGGAGGCCGAACTCGGCAAGCAGCATCTGGTCGTCGGGAGACAACTGTCCCGGCGCCCCTCCGATGTCCTTCATCGGATTCCCCCTTCGTTGTCCAGCAGCTCGCGCATCGTGGTGAGACAGCGGCCCCTGGTCGGTCCGACGCTGCCGCGCGGCATGCGCAACGTGTCGGCGACCAGTTGGTATTCGGCCCGGCCGGCGAGCACGGTCAGCCTCAGCAGCTCCTGGCAGCGCTGCGGAAGCTGGGTGAAAGCCGCCCAGAGCCGCCGATCGCGGTCCGCGCGGAGGGCTTCTTCCTCCGGCGCCGGATGCGTGCTCGGCATGCTCTCGGCCACCTCGTCCGACAGCGGGACGGGCTGGACCTTGCGACCGTGCGGCCGCTGCGCTTCACGGCGCGCGGTCGTGATCAACCATGCCGCGAGCGCCCGCGCGTCGAGGATCGAGTCGAGGCTGCTGAACAACGCGAGCCACACGGTCTGGACGACGTCCTCGGCGGTGTGGCGATCAAGGCCATGGCCGCGGGCGACATGCCACACCAGTGGCGTCAGCTCCTCGACCAGGCGGTTCATCGCCTGCCGGTTCCCGTCGCGCGCAGCCTGCAGGCACGCCGCATGGAGTTCGGGTCCGCTCAGCCCCTCCCAGGGAGGGTCCATCTCGGCGGTTTCGACTTCGGTCACCGTTTCTGCCCCGCTTCGCCTGTCCAAAAAATCAGTGCTGCCAGTATCCGATGCAAGTGTCGCGGGCCCTTCGCAGGAGAGGAGGGCACGGGTGGAGCCGAGATACATAATGTCACTCACTTCGTTCACCTGCGCAAACAGGAGTTGCCGGCCGGTCTTCGAGATCACTCTCGAAGACCGGCCGGCCATTTCCCACCCGTTAGAGCAGCCCCGTCCCCCGCGGCTGCACTCCCCCTGGGTGTTCCGATCCCCTAGCCCCTCGTCTCGGGGATCGGAAGGTGATGGCCGGCGGCCCCCTCGGCTGTCGGCCATCACCAGTTCGATGGAACTTCGGTGGTTCAGTTGACCAGCGGTTCCGGCGGTACCAGCGGTTCCGGCGGCGGGGTGTTGGCTTCCCAGCCGTTGTTCGGGCGCAGGCTGTGTTTGGGCTTCGGCTTCGACTTCGTCTTCGGCTCGGCAGGCGGCAGGGTCGAAGTGGTCCCGGCGGTGGCCAGTGGCTCGACCGTGGACTCTTCTTCGGCGATGTCGTTCGTCGTCATCGTGTCCTCCTCTGTTGCTCCATAAGACGCAATGAGGATCCCGCCAGATACACAAAGAAGCTATTTTTCCCCGGAATCGAGGAGACCGCGCTCACATGAGCGCGGTCCCTCACACGTCCAGCGGTCAACCGGTCACAGACGGTTGTTTCGAGGGCTATTTCAAGCGGGCTTCACGTTCGGTGTGCCAGCGCTCGTACAACGCGGGAATCTCCCTGAGCAGGTACGACAGGAAGTCCTGCATCTCGGTGAGCCGTTTCCCGGCGCGAGTGTCCGCACCGAGCGCGACGATGCCGTCCGCCGCCGCGTCCCGCCAGACGATGAGGTTGCGGTCGCGCTTGAGGAACGTCGAGTACCAGAGATCGTCGTACAGGCGGTAGTGGTCACGCCGTTCGCCGGGCTCGCGCTCCTTCAGCAGCAGCCCGACCTGTTCGAGGTACCGGACCGCGCCGGAGATGGCGGCCGGACTCACCGACAGCTGCTCGGCCAGCTCGGCCGCGGTCAGCCTGCCCTCGTCGGTGACCATGACCGCGGCGAACACCCTCGCCGCCATTCGCTGCATACCGAGTTGGGACAGCACCAGGCCCAGATTCTCGACATAGCGCCGCACGGCATCCTCGTCGCGGTTCTCCGACGTCGTCATGAAGGTCATCTTCTCCGATCCGGCAGACGAGACCCACTCGATCCACACTTTTACGTATCTTCACAACTTTGTGAAATAAGTGTACCTTCATGGCCATGGAAAACGCCATCGCCATCTCCGGCCTCCACAAGTCCTTCGGCCGGACACACGCCTTGGACGGCCTGGATCTCCAGGTCGCCACCGGTGAGGTGCACGGCTTCCTCGGCCCGAACGGCGCGGGGAAGTCGACCACGGTCCGGGTACTGCTCGGCCTGCTGCACGCGGATTCGGGGACCGTGCGGCTCCTCGGCGGCGACCCGTGGAAGGACGCGGCGAGTTTGCACCGGCGGCTCGCCTACGTCCCCGGGGACGTCAGCCTCTGGCCCAACCTGTCCGGCGGCGAGGTGATCGACCTGCTGGGGAGGCTTCGGGGCGGGCTCGACCAGCGCCGCCGCGCCGAACTCATCGAGCGGTTCGATCTCGACCCGAAGAAGAAGGGCCGCACCTACTCCAAGGGCAACCGGCAGAAGGTCGCGATCATCGCGGCCCTGTCGTCCCGAGTGGACCTGCTGATCCTCGACGAGCCGACCTCGGGCCTCGACCCGCTGATGGAAGCCACTTTCCAGTACGTGATCGGAGAGGACCGCGAGCAGGGCCGCACAGTGCTGCTGTCCAGTCACCTCCTCGCCGAGGTGGAAGCCTTGTGCGACAAGGTGAGCATCATTCGCAACGGGCGCAACATGGAGACCGGAACGCTCGCCGAGCTCCGGCACCTGACGCGGACGTCGATCACCGCCGAACTCAACGGCCCGCCCAACGGACTCACGAAGCTGGCCGACGTCCACGACCTCAAGGTCGACGGCAACAAGGTGCGCTTCGACGTCGAGACGCACTCCCTCGACAAGGCGTTGGTGCAGTTGACGCAGGTCGGCGTTCGCAGCCTGGTCAGCCAGCCGCCGACCCTCGAAGAGCTGTTCCTGCGCCACTACACCGACGAAGCGAGCGCGCGATGACGTCGACGCTCGACCGGCCCGCACCCGCTGTCACGGCCGGGCCGTCCCATTCGTTCGCCGGCACCTGGCAGTTGTTCCGCCTGGCCCTGCGCCGCGACCGGATCACCTTGCCGATCAGCGTGTACGTCATCGGCCTGATCCCGGCAGCGACCGTCAGCACCTACAACTCGATCTACGCGACGGCGGCCTCTCGTGCGTCGCTCACCGCGGGACTCGGGGCGAGCCCGTCGGTGAGGCTGATCTACGGCCCGGCGTTCGACCTGTCCACCGCCGGGGGCTACACGGCGTGGAAGTACGGCACATTCCTACCGGTGCTGCTGGCGCTGGCCTGCATCTTCGCCGTCGTCCGGCACACCAGGGCCGAAGAGGACAGCGGACGCCTGGAGCTGCTGGCGTCCGCTGTCGTCGGGCGCTTCGCCCCGCTGACCGCGGCCGTGTCGGTCGCCGGCGCGGCCGCGCTAGCCAGCGGCCTGATCGCCGCTGTCGGGCTGGTCGTCACCGGGCTGCCCGTGACAGGCTCGGTCGCGTTCGGCCTCGGTCTCGCACTGGTCGGCTGGGTGTTCACCGGAGTGGCGGCCGCCGCCGCACAGCTCGTCACCTACGCCCGCACCGCGAACGGGATCAGCTCGGCGATCCTCGGCGTCGTCTTTCTGCTTCGCGCCGCCGGCGACTCGTCCAAAGACGTCAGCTGGCTCTCGTGGCTGTCGCCGATCGGCTGGAACACACAACTCCGCGCCTACGCGGGCGAACGCTGGTGGATCCTGGGGCTGCTCCTCACCGCGAGCGCCGCCATGGCAGGCGTGGCGTACTTCCTCCTGCCTCGCCGCGACCTGGGCATGGGCTTGTGGGCAGCGAGGCCCGGTCCTACCAGCGCTTCGGCGCGGCTGAAGTCGCCGTTCGCCCTCGCTTGGCGGCTGCAACGCGGAGCGCTCATCGGTTGGCTGATCGGCTTCGCGGTGATGGGCGGCGTTCTGGGGTCGCTCGTCAACGGCATCGACGGCGTGATCGGTGACTCCGAGCAGGCACGGCAGATCTTCGAACGGATGGGTGGTTCGACCGCCGTCGTCCAGGCCTACATCGCGTCGCTCGGCGCGATCTTCGGTGTCGTGATCGCGCTGTACGCCGTGCAGGCGACGTTGCGGATGCGCTCGGAAGAGACCGGGATGCGGGTCGAGCCGCTGCTCGCGACGTCGGTCGGCAGGCTGCGCTGGGCGGCCGGGCACCTGGTGTTCGCGCTGCTCGGGAGCGTGCTGGTGCTGGTCGTCGCGGGTGCTTCGGCGGGCCTGTTCAGCGGCCTGCAGATGCACGACGTCAGCGGGCAGGTGACGTCGATGCTCAAGGCGATGCTGGCCCAGGTGCCCGCGGTGTGGGTGGTCGCCGGTGCCGCGATGCTGCTCTACGGCGTCCGGCCGCGCTGGTCCGCGGGGGCCTGGGGCGTGGTGTCGGTGTTCCTGCTGATCACGCTGATCGGCCCGGCCGCGAACCTCGGCCAGGCGGTCATGGACATCTCGCCGTTCACCCACATCCCGAAACTGCCGAGCGCGCCCTTCACTGCCACTCCGCTGGTGTGGCTGCTGATCGTCGCCGCCGCTGCCTTCGGTGTCGGACTGGCTTCCTTCCGCCGCCGCGACATCGGGTAGCCCGTCTCCCTCACGGCCAGATGGGCGGTCGTGAGGGAGCGATGATGCGCGAAGGCTGCTCAGTCGCCACGGGCAGCGAGGTCGGCGGTTGCGGCGGCGCGGTGACGGTGACCGTGCTGGTCACCGTGGGTGCCGGCACCGGCGGCACGACGTGGGTGACCGTCAACGGCGTCGGCTGGCTCGTCACGGTTTCGACCACCGGCACGGCCGCCTGCGAACTGGGCGCGGGCTCGGTGACGTTCGTCGAAAGGGTCGGCCGCATATCCGTGCGGCCGGCCACGATGATCCCGGCGACCAGCAGCCCGAGCGCGAACCCGGCAAGCACACCGATCGCCAGCGGACCTGGCTCAGCTCTCTGTCCGAACACGCCGATACCTCCTCGGCACGGCCCGAAGGTCACAGCTGACTAAATAACGGAGAGTTACCTCAACTCTCGACCAAACTCGTTCTGACGCCGGAAACGTCTACTAGTGAACTCGTGTTGATCTTAGTTTCTGTTACGCAGTGTGCAAGGCGCCGCGCCTCGCCCGTCAGGGTCAGATCTCCGGGTCAGGCCAGGGTTGTTCCCGATACCGGGCGACCGGGCGGCGCGGCAGACTCAGTGTCGTGGTTCACGGGGGTGACCACGACGGGGAGACAGTCGAGAAAGTTGAGTGTGGGGGGCTCAACTTTCTCGACAGTCCCGGTATCCAGTGTCATCGTGAAGAGATGCCTGGGGAGATCCACACCACGCGGAAGGGCGGACTGCTCCGCGATCCGGTCGCCGCCGCATTCGGCGTCCTCACCGTCTGGTGGTTGCTCGCGGCGGTGCTGCTGGCCGGGGTGTTCAGCGTCTTCTTCGACGTCGCCCATCCGACGTACCTGCCTCGCCTGGTCAGTCCGTCGCCGCGGTGGCCGGGCCGAGTGCCGCGGGGTTCCTGATCCAGGCGTTCGGCGGTCCGGCCGCGATCCTGGCCGACGCGCTGAGCTTCCTGTGGTCGGCGCTGTGGCTGCGTCGCATCCGGGCGCCGGAACCGCGACCGGAACCCCTTGCGCAGAAGGATCTTCGCAGCGAAATCGCGGAAGGGCTGGGGCTGGTCATGACCCACCCGATCCGGCGCTGGGGTTCTACGTCGGCATGGTCGGCCCGTGGATCTGGCTGCTGTGCTCACCGGTGCGCCGCCTGCACGACCTACCGGAAGCTACGCCGAGTGACTTGCGTGACGCGGAGTCCGTCGAGGACGACGTCGACGAGATGATGGTGCCCGGGCGGCGCGTGCCGTTCCACCGCGAGGCAACCGATCACGAGCGCCCTCAGATCGGCTGGGTCGAGGTCGGCACGGACCGCGCCCGCGCGCTGGGCCCTGGCGAGCAACTCGGCCAGCCCGTCACGGAAGTCGTCATCCGCCTCGGCCTTGAACCCTGAGCCGGTGGTCTCCGTGAGCGCGTCACAGAGCGCCTTGTCCAGCGACACCTGCACGATCACGCGCTTGAAGTAGTCGAAGAAGGCCTCGCCGGGATCGCTCGCCTCCAGTAGCGTCCGCGCCTCCGCGGAGAACACCGCCAGCCGATCGAGCACCACGGCCTGGAACAGCGCTTCCTTACTGGGGAAATGCCGGTACACCGTGCCCGCACCCACCCCGGCGCGGCGCGCTATTTCGTCTAGCGGCACGGCCAACCCGTCGACGGCGAACGCCGCTTCGGCGGCAGCCAGGACACGCTCCCGGTTGCGCCTGGCATCCGCGCGCAGCGCTGGCTTCTCGACCGTCACCCCAGCTCCAACACCGCCGCCCCCGCCGGTGTTCCCACCCCCCTGCGGGGCACTTTTGTACTTTTGTGCGGTCTCTTAGTTTCTAAGAGACCGCAAGTCGACGGCGAGTTGCGAACGGATACGGCTCGTTCGCCCAGACGATCGCCGTCGCGGAACGCTGGAACGCGCCACAGTGGACAGCACAGGCGCGCACCGCCCTGGCCACGCGACAAGCAGAACGCTGACCACTTCCCGCGGTTCAGGTCCGGCGCAAGTTGCTGAGCGTGGTGTCGCGGCGCCGACGGACCAGCCCGCGCAGGGTGCCGACGTTCTGGTATCCGACGGCGGCCGCGACCGAGCCGGCGGTCCGGTTCGTCGTGCGCAGCAGGTAGGTGGCCTGGTCGATGCGGACCTCCTGAATGAAGTCCAGCGGCGACATGCCCAGCACGGCCGCGGTGGAGCGCTGCAACGTGCGCTCGCTGACCCCGAGCTTCCGAGCGATCTCCGCGACCTGCAACGGTTCGGCGAGGTGGTCCCGGATCCACCGCTCGAACTCGGCTGTCAGCGGGTCGGTGCCGGCCAGCAGCGACGGCACGGCGAAGGCGGCCTGCGAAGGACGGTCGCCGGTCACCAGGTACCGGCCGACCAGCTCGGCGAGCTCGGGACTGTGCTGGCGTACCAACGAGATCGCCAGGTCGATGTGGGCGAACGCGGCCCCGGCCGTGGTGACCTGCCCGTCGGTGACGAGGGTGCGGCTGTCGTCCAGGGCGATCGCCGGATACCGACTGCGGAACGCCGATCCGAGCCACCAGCTTGTCGTCGCCACCCGCCCGTCGAGAACACCGGACTCCGCGAGGAAGAACGTGCCGGTGCACGCCGCGGCGAGCATCGCCCCGGCATCACGAAGGTCGCGGATCCGCTCCACCAGGGGATGCTCGCGCACGGTCTTGATGACGAGCGAAGGTGCCTGCACCGCCAACGCGGGCATCACGAACACGTCGGGCACCCCGCCGAGGTCGGACAGCGGCACGGTCTGCACGGCGAGGCCGTGCCCCGTGCGAGCCGTGCTGCCCAGTCCGGTGACGACCACCTCGAACGGCGACGGGCTGCCCGCGGCGTCGTCCCGGAGCGAGTTCGCCGTCGCCAGCACGTCGAGGACCACGCTCAGGCCCGAGTCGAACAGTCCGTCCAGCGCTGCCACCGCGATCCGCATGTCGGGAATAGTATCAAAAACGGCGCATCCGCCACTGCCGGACGTGCCCAACCCGTCGATAGCCTGGTGACGAACCGAAGAAGGGAAACGACGATATGACCGTCAGCTGTGGACTACTCGCCCTCCTGGAGGCCAAGCCCGGCAAGGGCGATGACCTGGCCGCGTTCCTCGAGGCCGGCCGGGCACTGGCCGTCGCCGAGTCGAAGACCGTCACCTGGTACGCGTTCAAGGTGAGCGACACGACCTACGGCATCTTCGACACGTTCGACGCCGAGGAGGGCAGGCAGGCGCACCTCAACGGCCAGGTCCCGATCGAACTGGGCAAGGTCGCCGCCGACCTGCTGGCGAAGGACCCGGACATCCGGCCGATCGACGTCATCGCGGTCAAGTAACCTTGGCGTCTCCCATCGCACGGCCCGACTCCATACGTCCTTGCAGTCGCTTCCAGCCGGTCTCCAGTGCCTCTCGCCGACGCTGAACGGGCCAGGTTGACATGCACGAGCCTGCTCAGCGCGTTCGATGTCGGTGACGATGACGAATTGGACCTGCCGTCCAGGATCGCGGAAATCCAGCAACGCAGAATCGCCGGTGACCCCGAACTGCTCAAGCTGATCCAGGGCAGTCACTGAACCGCGGTTGTGACGGGTCGGTATCGCACGTTGACAACGGCTGTCGGATCGCCTGCGCCGACCAGGTGCAGGCGGATCGGCACTTTGCCGGGGTTGTCGTACAGCCGGATGCCCTCGCCCAGCAGTACCGGCGCGAGGTGCAGGTCGATCTCGTCGATCATGCCCAGTTCGAGCAACTGACGGCCGATGTCGGGCGAGAAGACCTCGAGGTTCTTGCCGCCGGCCGCGGCCAGCCCGATGCGCACCGCCTCCGCCGGACCGCAGTTCAGGAAGGTGACTCCGTCGGCGGGTTCCGCGTCCTCGGGATGATGGGTGAGCACGAAGATCGGGCCCTGCCAAGCGCCGCCGTACGGCCGGCTGTCGTTCACGACGTCCCAGCCGTCTCGACCACCCAGCACGGCGCCCGTGGTCTCGATGTATTCGGTGTGCAGGCCCGGACGGACCGACATCCCGGTCATCCAGCCCATCTCGTGCTTCGGCCCCGCCACGAAGCCGTCCAGCGACATCAGGAAGTGCCAGAGCACCTTCCCCCCTGCGGTCTGCGGTTCGGTGTCGTTCATTCGACGCCTCCTGGAATCTGGTTGCGTTTTGCAACCGGAAGACTCACCCTAGGGCAACTGGTGGTAGATTGCAACCAGCTGGGAAAGGAGGTGCGAGTTGGCGGAGGCGCGGTCGGGGTGTCCGATCAACGCCGCGGTCGAGGCGTTCGGTGACAGCTGGAGCCTGCTCGTGCTGCGGGACGTGATGTTCGGGAATCGGCGCTACTTCAGGGAGTTGCTCACCACCTCCGAGGAGGGGATCGCCTCCAACATCCTGGCCGATCGGCTGAAACGGCTGGTGGGCTCGGGCTTGCTGACCCGCGAAGACGCCGGACCGGGTCGGCGCGCGGCCTACAGCCTGACCGAGTCGTCGATTCAGCTGGTGCCCATCTTCGCTCAACTCGGCGACTGGGGCCTGCGCCACCGCCCGACGACGAAACAGCTCCGTGTACGCGCGGAACTGCTCGCCGCCGGCGGCCCCGAACTATGGGCCGAGTTCATGGCCGACCTGCGGGCCATCCACCTCGGCGAACCAGCACCGGAACGGAATGGCCCCAACGTCATGGAACGCCTAGCCGAGGCCTACGCCGCCGCACTCTGATGTCCTATGTGGACTTCAGGTGTTGAACGAGGCCGCGCCTGTCGCCACGTCAGCTCACCGAACTCGGGAAGCGAGCGACAAGATGGACGAGCTTGCGGCGGAGGACGACGCCAGCGCCGTGTGGGGGGCCAACCTCACCTTTCACCGATGCCTGAACGCCCTGTCTGGAAACCCGCTTCTGGAAGACGCCAGCGAGCGGATCTGGGACCGGTTCGCGATCGCCGCGGCCGAGCACGTGGATCAGGCCGCGACGATGTGCGCCAGAGAGGGCACCGGCCCGAAGGCCGACAACCGCGCAGGATAGCCGCGCCAGTTCACGGGTTCGCGGTCTGCGAGGCAGGCGGGACGAACAGCCGGTGCGCGGTGCTGGTGGTGAACGCCCAGACCCCGGGTACCAAGAGGACCGCGGCGATCGCGAAGACCGGGAAGATCAGCCTGTTCTCGACCTTCTTGCCGGTCCGGAAGCGCAGCGCGCGCGGCGGCCGGATCTCGTACCAGGTCTCGCCGGCGATCGGGATGGGGAACAGAAACGGGCAGCCCGCCACCGTCAAGGAGTCCCCGAGGCAGTGCGCGAAGCACCCCGCGGCCACGGCTATCCCGAGCCAGCCCGAGACTTCGGACAGCTCACGGGCGTGGTCGGGGCCGGCGGTGTAGATCCACCACGCGACCCCGCCGGCGGCAACGGGTAACAGCCAGTCGCCGAGGGCGGCCGCGCCGAGCAGCAGGCCGAAGATCACCACTCCGGCGACGGCCCACGGACCGCCCGCGCGGGTGCCGGCGGCCGTCGCGGCGCCAAGTCCGAGCGCGAACAGGACGGTATGCGACATGTGCCGGTGCTGGCCGGTGACCTTCTCGTCGCGCGGGCCCTTGGTCAGGGCGTACAACGCGGCCGACGTCCGGCGCAGGATCCAGGAGATCAGCCCGGTCAGCGGCCCGAGCAGCCTTGACGCGCTCGCACCGGGATGGTCGAGGTCCGGGAGCAGCGCGAACCCGGCGGTGGTGGCGCCGAAAACGACTGCCTGGTGCACGGTGCCCGCGCCGAGGACCGGCGCCAAGGCCAGACCCGCGCACCAGCCGGTGAGCGCATGCGTCCGCCCCATCATGGTGCTGTTTCCCCAGTTCCCCAGTTAGCTCGGACGGTGTGTCAGAGGTGAGCTATTCCGGGGGCGGCGACATGGTGAGGTGCTCGGTGACGCCGGTCAGTTCGATGACCCGGCTCACCATGGGGCTGGCGACGATGGCCAGCTCGACCTGCTGCTCCGCGGCGCGGTTCTGCGCCTGGAGCAGCACGTTCAGCGCGGACGAATCAAAAAACGTGACGCCCGTCAGGTCGACGAGCAACCTTGTCCGGGTGCTGTCGTCGAGCAACCGGGTCAGTGCGTCGGTCAGCTGCGGACTGGTCAACAGATCGAGCTCGCCGACGACGAGCACTCGCGGCTGGGGCTCACCGGCCGCCACCTTGATGCTGAATCCGGGCGTTGGAGCGTTCGGCTCGACGGAGGTCATCCACATACTCCTCAGGGTCGAAAAGGACCCTAGCCCAATGCCCCGGGGACCTGTCGATCAGCCGGTCGGCGTCACTTTGCGTGCCATTCGTCGCTGCTGGAGGAAGAGCTCACGGCGCTCGATCTCACCAAGGCCGCCCCAGATCCCGTACGGCTCCTCGACGGTGAGCGCGTGTTGCCGGCACCTCTCGAGCACCGGACAGGACTGGCAGATCCGCTTCGCACGCGACTCACGCCGTTCGCGGGCCGATCCGCGCTCGTTGTCGGTGTGGAAGAAGAGGCTGCTGTCCGCCCCTCGGCAGGCTCCTTTGAGCTGCCATTCCCACTCCTCCGAGACCACGGTCGGCAACCGGCTCACGTCAGCCATGTCGTCCTCCGCCTTTCCTGTGATCATCACGTCGAGTGGGGGGTGCCCACGCTTGGTTCGGATCAAACGGCCGGTTTGGCTTGGCGCGATCTTGGGCACTGGATTCGTTAGTGTTGCGCCGACGAGAGGACTACCTGTGGTGGATGACACCCCCGGTGCTGGGGACGGCGCTCAAGTGATCGAGGTTCGCACCGCGGCGGTACCAGCGGTGATACCAACGTTACGCACAGTAGCCGCTGATGTCGCGATGCGGCAGGATTTCGACCTCGACGCCATCGAGGACCTCCGGATGGCTGTCGACGAAGCTTGCTCGCTCCTGCTGGGTTCGGCGTCCGACGGCAACCTGCGCTGCGTCTTCACGACGTCCCCCAACCGCATCCAAGTGGCGGTCTCGGTGCTGACCGATTCAGCCGAGCTCGCCGACGGCAACGCGCTGGGCTGGCAACTCCTGTCGGCGCTGACGACGTCCGTCGAGAGGACGGTCACGCCGGCCGGTGACGGGTACCTCGCGCAAGTCGAACTGGTGCACGAAGGCGAGACGGCAAGCCGGTGACGCCAGAGGAAGCCGACCGGCACGCGCTGTTCAGGCAGCTTGCCGAGCTCGAACCTGACGACCCGCGCCGTGAGCGCCTTCGCGACGAGATCGTGCGCGCCCACCTCGAACTCGCCCGCAACCTGGCGAGGAAGTTCCGCAACCGCGACGAGGCGATGGACGACCTCGTCCAGATCGCGACGATCGGCCTGATCAACGCCGTCGACCGGTTCGACCCTGCGCACGGCACCGACTTCCTCGGCTTCGCGGTACCGACGATTTCGGGCGAGCTGCGCCACCATTTCCGCGACAACAGCTGGTCGGTGCGGGTGCCGCGACGGCTGAAGGAGCTCAACGGGAACATCGCGGCGGCTCGCGAGGAGCTGACGACAAGGCTGTCGAGGGCACCGAAACCGAGTGAGATCGCGGCACATCTCGGGGTTCCGGTCGAGGAGGTCTACGAAGGGCTCCGCGCCGGCCAAGGCCGATACGGTGCGTCACTCGACAGCATGTTGGAGAATTCCGCCCATCCCGGTTTCGGTGAGGCCGACGCCAACCTGGACCAGGCGGAGCTGCGTCAGGCGCTGCGGCCGCTCCTGGACAGCCTGCCCGAGCGGGAACGCAAGATCGTCGCGCTCCGGTTCGGTTACGGCCTGAGCCAGTCGGACATCGCGCGGCGGGTCGGCGTGTCGCAGATGCAGGTGTCGCGGTTGCTGAGCGGGACGCTGAAAACCCTTCGCGAGGGTCTCGGCGACGACGGAATAGCGGAGTGATGGTTTTTGTGGACGCTGATGGAGAGTGACGCCACGGCACCCTCGCAGGCCCGGCAGGAGGTCCGCCGGGCCATCTCCGTGCTCGGGCTGAACGGCGACCTCGCCGAGGACATCGTGCTGGTGACGTCCGAACTGGTCACCAACGCCGTCGAACACGGCGGTGGACAATGCCGGTTCGAGATCGACCATTCCGACGGCGTGCTCACCATCCGCGTCTACGACCCCGGTTCGGATCGCCCGGCGCCGAGGGCGCCGAAAGCACCCACCCCACGCGGACGCGGCCTTTGGCTGGTCGAGCGGCTCGCGAACGCGTGGGGCAGCGAGGACTCCGCGAACGGAAAGTGCGTCTGGGCCCGGTTCGTCCTCCCCTGAACGGTTCAGCGGTTGCGGGTGCTGAGGACGAATACCGCCGGGCACAAGGACTCCGCACCGGCCAGCAGACGTTCGACGAGCCCGACGTACGCGGGGCCGCCGACGTGCAGAAGGGCGACAAGAAGAAGTCCCAGCAGGACAACGGTGGCAACGGACGAAAGGGCCGATGCGCCTTGAGTACCAGCGAGAGGCCACAAGGCCAGTGCGGCGAACCCGAGGTAGGCGAAGACACCGTGTGCGGTCGACGGCCCGTGCGCGGGCACCGGTAGCGCCGCGACCACGCCGATGGCCGCGCCTCCCAACGCGAGCAGCAGACGGCCGAGCGGCCGGATGCCGGCCAGTCCCGCCGCCGTCACCACATGACAGACCCCCAGCAGTACGAGTCCGCACGTCATCACCCAGCGATCTCGGGCGCCGTAACCGGCGAGCTCACTGATCGTCTGGCGGAGCGAGTCGAAGTTCGGCTGCAGTGCGGCCGCGAGGGTCCAGCCGCCGATCATGGCCACGGGTGCGACCAACGACGACACGACTGCCCAGGTTTTCACTGGGGTGACGCTAGCTCTCGACGTCGGTCAATGCTCCGTGGCCGCCGGTGTGCGGCAGTGGCCAGGCCTTCACACCGCCACTCGACTCGATGTGCTGATCGGTTTTCGGGCGCGGGGCCGCGCTTTTCGAGCCGATCCACGACAGCACGTCCGGTAGCTGCGACTTGAACGTGTTCATATTGTGCCCGGCGTCGGGAATGATCCAGGAATACATCACGGTCGGCCCCGTAATGGCGTGACGAATCGTGTCGATCGACGCCTTTTCGTCTTTTTCCTTGGCGCCCGCGATGATCAGCAGCTCAACCGGCGAAGGATGCCGCTGGAGGTTCAGCGAAATCGTGTTCGCGTCGGAGATGTCTTTACGACCGTGGAAAAGGTCCTCAGTTTCGGCATCGATAGAGGCTTTGTCGTAGCCGCTCACACTGGCCGCATTGGCATACCACTGGGGATGCCGGGAGACGAGGTCGAGTGCGCAGTACCCGCCCGACGACCAGCCGGCGATGGTCCAGGCTTTCCGGTCCGGGTTGACGTGCAGCGTGTGGATCGCCCAGTTACGGATGTCCGAAGAAAGGTACGTGTCGTTCGCGTGCCCGTTCGCCTCGTCGACACATTCCGTGTCGTGCCCGATCCGGGGTTCGCCGCTCGGGTCGGGAATGATGACGACCGACGGCGGCAGAAGGCCTTTGACCCGGGCGGCGTCGAGGGCGTCGGGGAGGTGGTAGGGGCCGACCGCAACCTCGGGACCCGAAGGATAGTTCGGAATCCACTCGATCACCGGGAAGACGTAGTCGCGATAGGATGGATCGGAGTACTCCGGCGGAAGGTAGAGGTTCACGTCCCGGGTGATGCCGGTGCGCTGGCCCTTGACCGTCATGTGCAGCACCGAACTCTTGCCTTCGCGGGCGCGTTGGGCGTTCGCGTCCTGCAGACGGCCGAGGCCCGAGCCGTTCTCGCCCGCGTCGGCGTTTGTTCCCTCGCCAGGGTTGACGGACGTGCCGAGCAGCGAACCCAAAGTCGGAAAGAATCCGCCGACGATATTCAGCGCCAGGCCGCTGCCGGTCACCAGCAGGATCACCGCGGCCACTGTCGACGTGGCGCGGCCCGTTTTCTTCCAGCCCCATTTATCCCAGAAAACCGGCACCGCGATCACGGCCAGCAAAGCCAGTACCGCGACTACAATGAGGGTGGTGGTGGAATCCAGTCTGATCGCGCTGGCGTGCATGGCGGGCATTCCTTTCGATGCGCAAGCGCATCGTCGAGCGTAAGGAGTACGCCATCGTCGAGCTTGCTATTCCGAGAGTGAAGACGCACCGTGCGGTGATCATGTTGTCGAGGTGTGATGTGAGTCACACCTCGACAACGTCACGTCACCCGATCAGCGACAGGAAAGCCGGCGGCGCACCCGGCTGACCACGTCGTCCACGCCTGACTGGTGAGTGTTCCGGCCGGTAAGAACCGGTCGCGGCGCTCACGAGTCAGTGATGCGCGTCTCGTTGCACTGCAACTCGTTGCATATGATGCTGAGCAGATGGCGTTGGAACACGCGATCCTGGTTTCGCTCTCCGAGCGCTCCGGGACCGGCTACGAGCTGACCCGGCGGTTCGAGAAGTCGATCGGCCTGTTCTGGCAGGCCAGCCACCAGCAGATCTACCGCGTGCTCAAGCGGATGGAGGAGGCGGGCTGGATCGCCGTCGACCACGTCGAGCAGGACGGCCGACCGGACAAGAAGGTCTACACGGTCGGCGATCCTGGCCGGGACGAGCTGAAACGCTGGCTCGCCGAGCCGAACGCGAACGCCGGCGCGCGGGAGATCGCGGTCAAGATCCGCGGCGCGTCGTTCGGTGACCCCGAAGCCGTCCTCGCCGAAATCGCCCGCCACCGCGACGTCCACGCCGAACGGCACGACGCCTACCGCCACATCGAGAAACGCGATTTCCCCGCTCCCGGCGAGCTCAGCGGCAGCGCGTTGCACCAGTACCTCGTGCTGCGCGGCGGAATCCGCACCGAACAAGGCCACCTCGACTGGTTCGAAGAGGTTCTGCGGGCCCTGCGCACGGACAACGAGAAAGGCCGATCATGAGTCAGTACCCGAACTTGCTGTCGCCACTCGACCTGGGCTTCACCAGCCTGCGCAACCGCGTGATCATGGGGTCGATGCATACCGGCCTGGAAGACAAGGCCTCGCATTTCCCCCAGCTCGCCGAGTACTACGCGGAACGCGCGCGCGGCGGCGTCGGCCTGATCGTCACCGGCGGGTTCGCGCCGAACAAGACGGGCTGGCTGCTGCCGCTCGCGTCGAAGCTCTCGACGTCCGCGGAAGCCAAGGCGCATAAGCAGTTGACCGCGCCGGTCCACGAGGCCGGCGGCAAGATCGCGCTGCAGATCCTGCACGCCGGCCGCTACTCGTACAACCCGCTGAGCGTGTCCGCGTCGAGCATCAAGGCGCCGATCAACCCGTTCCGGCCGCGGGCGCTGACCGGGTACGGCGTGCTGCGGCAGATCCGCGCGTTCGTCAACTGTGCGGTACTGGCAGCCGAAGCCGGTTACGACGGGGTCGAGATCATGGGGTCGGAGGGCTACCTGATCAACCAGTTCCTCGCGCCGCGCACCAACAAGCGCAAGGACGGCTGGGGCGGCACGCCGGAAAAGCGGCGCCGGTTCGCGGTGGAGATCGTCCGCCGCACGCGGGCGGCCGTCGGGCCCGACTTCATCATCATCTACCGACTGTCCATGTTGGACCTTGTCGAAGGTGGACAGTCCTGGGCGGACGTCGTCGCGCTGGCCAAGGACGTCGAGGCGGCGGGCGCCACCATCATCAACACCGGGATCGGCTGGCACGAGGCCCGCGTTCCGACGATCGTGACGTCGGTGCCACGCGGCGCGTTCACCTGGGTGACCGGGAAGCTCAAGCCGCACGTCGGCATCCCGGTGGTCACCTCGAACCGGATCAACATGCCGCAGGTCGCCGACGAAGCGATCGCCGACGGCAGCGCGGACCTGGTGTCGATGGCCAGGCCGTTCCTCGCCGATCCGGAGTGGATCACCAAGGCGTCGAGCGGGCGCGAGGACGAGATCAATACCTGCATCGCCTGCAACCAGGCCTGCCTCGACCACGCGTTCAAGCGCAAACTGGTGTCCTGCATGGTGAATCCGCGGGCCGGCCGCGAGACGGAGTTGGTACTTGCGCCGACCCGCAAGGTCAAGCGCGTTGCCGTTGTCGGTGCCGGACCGGCCGGGCTCG
This sequence comes from Amycolatopsis sp., assembly GCF_025464955.1. Classification (GTDB taxonomy): domain Bacteria; phylum Actinomycetota; class Actinomycetes; order Mycobacteriales; family Pseudonocardiaceae; genus Amycolatopsis. The sequence continues at coordinate 60,372 of NZ_JAODNM010000161.1, forward strand.
CGGCCGCGACCAGCCTCGCCTCACGCGGGCACGCCGTCGAACTGTTCGAAGCGGACAATGAGATCGGCGGCCAGTTCGGCATCGCCAGGAAGATCCCCGGCAAGGAGGAGTTCGCCGAGACGATCCGTTACTACGCCAGGCAGATCGAGCTTTCCGGCGTCAAACTGCACCTGAACACCCGGGCCACCGCGGCCTCGCTGACCGACTTCGACGACGTCGTCATCGCCACCGGTGTGACGCCGAGGATCCCGGACATCCCGGGCATCGACCATCCCAAGGTTTTGTCCTATGTGGACGTCGTGAAAACCGGGAAGCCGGTGGGCGCGAAGGTCGCCGTGATCGGGGCCGGCGGGATCGGTGTCGACGTCAGCGAGTTCCTGACGCACAGCACCTCACCCGCGCTCGACCTCGACGCCTGGATGGCCGAGTGGGGCGTCGCGGACCCGGAAACCGCGGTCGGTGGTCTGGTCGAACCCGTGCCGTCGCCGTCGCCGCGGCAGGTCTTCCTGTTGCAGCGCAAGAAGGGGACCATCGGCGCCGGGCTCGGCAAGACCAGCGGCTGGGTGCACCGCGCGGCGTTGAAGGCGAAGGGCGTCGAGCGGATTCCCGGGGTCAACTACGAGAAGATCGACGACGCCGGGTTGCACATCACGTTCGGCGACAAGCACGAGAACCCGCGCGTGCTCGACGTCGACAACGTCGTGATCAGCGCGGGCCAGGAGCCCGCAAGGGAACTGGCCGACGAACTCCGCGCGGCCGGCGTCGCCGTGCACGTCATCGGCGGCGCCGACGTCGCCGCCGAACTCGACGCCAAACGGGCGATCGACCAAGGCACCCGCCTCGCCGCCACCCTCTAAACGGCAACTCGACGGCGAGTTGCGGTCCTTGCAGACACCAACTATCGCAACTCGACGGCGAGTTGCGAGCAAAGAGCGGGGGCTAGCCGGTTTTGCTGGGGAGGCCGTTTTCGAGGTGGCCGGCGAAGCGGCGGCGCCACGACGGCTGGCCGGCGAGGCTGACGGTGACGTCGTACCAGCCGTGGTCGGACACGATCGGGTCGAGCGTGAGCGCGTGCGACCCGCGGCCGGGGACGGTGAACCCGGGCGCCCCGCTGACCCCGATGGTGACCGGCAACAGCCGCGAGTTGACGACGGTCAGCGTCAACTTCGGCGACGCGGCCGTCCCCGCCAGAGACAGTTGCGCCTCGATACCCCCGGTCAGCGTGTTGCCCGCGGCTTCCACCACGAACCCGTTCGGCCCGTGGATCGCCAGGTCGTACACCGCCACGAACACGATGTTTCCGCTGCTAGAGCCCCCGGGCGGGACGTCGAACCGCTGCGAAACGCCCAGCAGGTGGTACGCATACGACGCGAGCTGCAGCGCCTCCGAGCCGTGGTTCTCCAGCTTCAGGTCGATCGACGCGAGCCCGACGGACACCCCGGCGATCGGCTGGTACGGCAGCGGCCTGGCCGGCGCGCGTCCCGGCTCCTGCCTCGGAACGACCTGCTGCCCCAGCGCGGGCGGAGCGGCCTTCGGAAGCTTCGACTCCGTGGCGTCAGCCTGGTCGCGCAGCGCGTTCGCATCGGGCAGCGACGGCGTCGACGGATCGAACTCGCGGAAGTCGAAACAGCTGGTCAGATCGCCGCAGATGGACCGGCGCCAGTCCGAGATGTTCGGCTCCTGCACGCCCGTCCACCTCTCGAGGAAGCGCAGGACGGACGTGTGGTCGAACACCTGCGAATTGACCCAGCCGCCCCGGCTCCACGGCGAAATCACCGTCATCGGCACGCGCGGGCCGAGCCCGATCGGCACGTTCGGCCCGCTCGGCGGCGGGAACCCGGCGGTCACCGGCTGGATCGCGGGCAGCAGCTCGGCGCGGGTGCCGTCGGGCGCGGCGGGCGGCGGCATGTGGTCGAAGAAACCGTCGTTTTCGTCGTAGTTGATCAGCAGGACTGTCGATTCCCACAGTTTCGGGTTGTCCCACAGCGCCTTCAGTACCCCCTGCGTGTACGCCGCGCCGTCGACGGGCCGGGCCTCCGGGTGCTCACTGTACGAGTGCGGCGCGACGACCCAGGACACGCTCGGCAGCGTCCCGGCGGCGCAGTCGGCGATGAACTGCTCAAGCACGTGGTCGACGCTCTTGCCCTGACCGGAGTCCGGCTTCCACGTCGTGCGGAGGCCGGCGCGCTCGGCGAGTTGCCTGGTCGCCGGGTCGGACGACGCCAGGGAGTCGTGGTACGCCTGAAAGAGCCACAGTGGGTTGTCGCCGTAGTCCCCGACTAGGCCGTTCGTACCGTCGCCGACCTCATCGTTCGCGTACACCTGCCACGACACCCCGGCGGCCTGCAGCCGTTCTGGATACGTCGTCCACTTGTAGGCGGGCTGATAGTCGGGCGGGTTGAACGTCGCGGGGCCGCCCGATTTGCCATCCGGATCGATCATCCCGGTCCAGTGGTAGAGGCGGTTCGGCGTGGTCGGGCCCTGGATCGAGCAGTGGTAGTTGTCGCAGATGGTGAACGCACTGGCGAGCGCACGGTGGAACGGGATGTCGTCGCGGGTGAAGTAGCCCATGCTCAGCTGGGACTTCGACGGGATCCACCCGTTGTACGCGCCCCCAGCCCACGCGAGATGCGTGGTGTCCCAGTCGTGTGCGAGGTCGCCGAGGTCCTGCCCGTCGACCACGGCGGTGTCGACGTGGAACGGCAGCAGATACCCGCCGTCGACGCGCAGCAGGTCAGGCTGGTGGAAGACGTCCTTGCCGAGCGGCAGCCGGAGGGCCGCCTTGTCGCCGTAACCGCGGACGCCGGGCATGGTGCCGTAGTAGTGATCGAATGACCGGTTTTCCTGCATCAGCACCACGACGTGCTTGACGTCGTCAAGACTGCCCTTCCGGCTCGGTTCGGCGAGCGCCTCGGCCATCCCGGCAGGCAGCACACCGGACACTCCGGCGATCCCGGCCGCGGCCGCCGCCCCACCCAGTACTGTCCGGCGGCGGATCCGACCTTCCGGCTTCCCCATAGTGTTCTCCTTCTTGTAAGCCAAGAGCCCCCGTGGCAGCGTTGTGCAATCCGCACGCGCGATCAAGTATCGAAAGCACTGGAAGAGGTGAAACCATGGCGAACTCCGCCCGACTTATCGGCTTTGCTCCGGCAACGGATCTCGACCGAGCCGCGAAGTTCTACGCCGGCCTCCTGGGTCTCGAGCTCGTCGAGACCAGCCCGTTCGCGTGCGTTTTCCGCAGTGGGACAACGATGTTGCGGGTCACTCAGGTGGAAGAGCTGACACCGCAGCCGTTCACCGTGCTCGGCTGGGAGGTCGAGGACATCGCCGGGTCGATCGACGAACTCCTCGTGCGGGGCGTTTCGTTCACCACCTACGAAGGTATGGGCCAGGACGACCGCGGCATCTGGACCACCCCCGGTGGCGACAAGGTCGCCTGGTTCACCGATCCCGACGGGAACACGCTCTCGCTCACCGAGTTCTCCTGAGCGATCGAGTTCCCGATCGCTCAGGTGCTGGGAACCTATTGGTCAGGGCTGCGTCAGCTGGCTAGTTTCAACGACGATCACCCGAAACCAGGAGCACCATCGACGCCGTCGCCGACCTGATCGCCGGTGCGCCCGACCAGGCCGGCTCGGTTCGGCTGGACGTCACCGATCCCGAGCAGGTAACCACTGCCGTCGCCGAGGCCGAAGCGCGCTTCGGGCGCATCGACGTGCTGGTGAACAACGCGGGCTACGGCCTGCGCGGCGCTGTCGAGGAAGTATCCGAAAAGGACCTTCGGGCGCAGTTCGACACCAACGTCTTCGGGATGCTGGCGGTGACCAAGGCCGTTCTACCGCTCCTGCGGCGGCAGCGATCCGGACACATCGTGCAGATGTCGTCGGTGGCCGGCGTGCTCGCGGCCGTCGGCGGCTCCGCGTACGCCGCCTCGAAGTTCGCCGTCGAAGGGCTGTCCGAAGGACTCGCCGCAGAGGTCGCGCACCTCGGCATCCGGGTGACAATCGTCGAACCCGGGCCGTTCCGGACCGACTTCGGCGGGCGGTCGATCCGGTGGGCCGACGCGATCGGCGACTACGCCCAGGTCATGGGCCCGGCGAAGGCACGGCTCGCCGACCTCGACGCGGTCGAGGCTCTGGGGCCGGCGACCTCGTTCACTGGCAATTAGACAACACTGTTGCTTTAATAGGCGGCATGGTCAACGCCGAGAAAACCCTGCTCGCCGAACTCCTCGCCCAGGAGGAGCGGTTGCGCTTCCCCCGGTTCGACAACGAGACGGCGTTGGCACTCGGCCTGCACCTGCTCGACGCGGCGAAGCAGCAGGGACTCGCCGTCACGATCTCCGTGCGACGCGGTGACCAGCGGCTTTTCCATGCCGCACGGCCCGGAACGTCCGCGGACAACGACGCGTGGATCGACCGCAAGAGCCGGGTCGTCGACCGCTACGGGCACAGCTCGTTCGCGGTCGGCACCCGGTTCCGCGCGGACGGGGGCACCTTCGAGGAGAACTCGCGCCTCGACCCGGACACCTACGCCGCCCACGGCGGCGTCTTCCCGGTGATCGTCGACGGCGTCGGCCCGATCGGCACCGTGGGCGTCTCCGGCCTGCCGCAAGCCGCCGACCACGCCTTCGTCGTCGAACAGCTCGAGGCTTTTTTGCCCACGCTCAGCTGATCTTGGGGCCGGGCCCAGGGACCCCGCGGGGCCACCCTCTAGCAGGTGGCGCTGGTGATGGCGGTGTGACTGCTGGGACTCCCGAAGGCACTCTCGGTAGGGCAGAGACGTCGTCAAGGCCTAGCTGAGTACGCCTTACGCCATGAAGGTGGCCCCGAGGGAACGCCTCCGCGTGGTACCGTGAGTGATCACATCATATATCAGACGCTATCTGGCGGAGGCGGCCCTATGACGTTCGAACGGCAGCGGGCGCGACTGGCCGGGGTGGTCGCCATTCCGGTCACGCCGTTCGACGACCGCGACAAGGTCGACGCGAGCGCCTACGGCAGGCTGGTCCGCCGGCTGGTCGACGCCGGGGTCGAGGTGATCACGCCGAACGGCAACACGGGCGAGTTCTACGCCCTCGACGGGCCGGAATCCCGGCTATGCCTGGAAACGACGGTAGCGGCGGCGGGTACGGGCGCGAGTGTGCTGGCCGGGGTGGGCCACGACATCAGCACGGCGATCCGCGCTGCCAGGCACGCGGCGGCGACCGGCGCGGACATGATCATGATCCACCAGCCGGTACATCCGTACGTTGCCGCCGACGGCTGGGTCGACTACCACCGCGCGATCGCCGACGCCGTGCCGGAGCTGGGCGTGGTGCTGTATCTGCGGAATCCGGCGATCGGCGGCGAACAGCTGGCACAGCTCGGCGAAGACTGCCCCAACGTCATCGGGATCAAGTACGCCGTGCCGAACGTCGTCCGCTTCGCCTCTGTCGCCCGCGATGCCGGCTTGACGCGGTTCGTGTGGATCGCCGGCCTCGCCGAACTGTCCGCTCCGGGCTACTTCGCCGTCGGGGCAACGGGATTCACCTCAGGCCTGGTCAACGTCGACCCGCGGACGTCGCTGGAGATGTTCGACGCCTTAGCCAAAGGCGATTTCGCCACCGCGATGACCGGCTGGGAGCGCATCCGGCAGTTCGAAGAGATGCGCGCGGCCGACAACAACGCGAACAACGTCAGCGTGGTGAAGGAGGCCCTCGCCCACCTCGGCCTCTGCAGCGCCACTGTCCGCCCCCCGAGCAAGGCCCTGACCAGCGCCGAACGCGCCCACCTCCACGCACTACTCGCCGAGTGGGACCTCCCGCGAGTGCAAGGTGTTCAAGGCATCGAGCCCCAGGGCGACCAGGTTCGTCAGGCCGTTTTCGGTGAAAACCAGGTGTAGCGGTCCGCAGGCTGCAACTGGGCAACGAACTACGCCGCGTGCGGGAGCTCGCCAGCCGGACTCCGGCGGAAGCGGCACTGCAGCTGGACTGCGCGCCGACGAAGATCAGCCGCATGGAACTCGGGCAGAGCCCGGTCGGCGTCGGCGACCTGAAACTGCTCCTGGAGTACTTCGGCGACGACCCGCAGCACATCGCGTTCCTGCTCGACCTCGGCCGCAACACCAAGGCCCGTGGCCGCTGGTCCGGCTACCGCTCGATCTTCCCCGAGTGGTTCCGCATGTACTTCGACCTCGAACAAGACGCCTCGGACATCAAACTCACCGAGGCTGAAGTGATCTCGACGCACACTGGATCAAGAGCAGCCGTAGCCAAGGCAACGGCGCATGCGTCGAGATGGCGAACGGCGAAGGCTGGATCGGCATCCGCGACTCCAAGCTCGGCGAGGCCAGCCCGGTGCTCGCGCTGACCACCGCCACGGCCTTCCTGTCGCAGCTCAAAGACTCGTGAGCGTTGTGACCGGAGTTACCCACGCGTAAACAGGGCGTCAGTGGTCGGCCCCGGAGTGTCAGGGGACCGTTGCCAGCGTGTGCGAAGCGGACGAAACAGCACTGTGCTTAGGGGGTACGTAACACCGCCGAAGCACGGAGGCAACAGTGACGCTCACCGAGCTCCTTCCCAGCCTGGGCTGCGAAGCGGCCGACACCCTCGAGCCCGGCGTTTGGCCGCCGAACACGACGCGTGGGCCGGGCGGCGAGCTGATGTTCGCGGGCGCCCCGGTCAGCCACCTCGCCGCTCGCTTCGGCACGCCGGCGTACTTCCTCGACGAGGTCGCGGTCCGCGAGCACGCCAAGGCGTACCGCGCGGCGCTGCCCGAGGCGGAGGTCGCGTTCGCGAGCAAGGCGCTGTGCACCAAGTCCGTGCTGCGCTGGCTCGCCGAAGAAGGCCTGTCGCTGGATACGTGCTCGGCAGGCGAGATCGCCGTCGCACGGTCGGTCGGCTTTCCCGCTGAGCGGATCCTGTTGCACGGCAACGCGAAAACGCCCGAAGACCTGAAGGCCGCGCTCGCCTACGGCGTCCGGCGGATCGTGCTGGACTCCCTCGACGAGATCGAGCAGCTCGGCGCGCTCGCGCACGGGCGTCAGCAGGTGATGATCCGCGTGACGCCGAACGTCCAGGCGGACACCCACCAGGCCATCACCACCGGCACCGAGGGCCAGAAGTTCGGCTTCTCGCTGCGTCCCGAGGTCCACGACAACGTCGACCGCGCGGTAGAGGCCGTGCTGGCCCAGCCCAGTCTTCGGCTCGTTGGACTGCACTGCCACATCGGCTCGCAGGTGTCGCGCGTGGACAGGTACGAGGAAGCCGCGCGCCGGATGGTGGGCGTCCTGACCGACATCCGCGACCGTTACGGCATCACGCTGACCGAGCTCGACCTCGGCGGCGGACACGCTGTGCCGTACCTCCCCGGCGACCCCGAATTCGACCTCGACGGGTACGCGCGCAGGCTGCACGTGGCGCTGGCGTACGAATGCGCGTCACACGGTTTCCCCTTGCCGCGCTTGACGATCGAGCCCGGTCGCGCGATCGTCGGCAGCGCGGGCATCACCGTGTACCGGGTGTGCGCGGTCAAGCGCGGCAGCAAGACGTTCGTCGCGGTCGACGGCGGCATGAGCGACAACCCGCGCCCCGCCCTCTACGGCGCGAAGTACACCGCCCGCCTGGTCGGCCGGGCCACGCACGCGCCGCGGCGGTCGATGGTCGTCGTCGGGCGACATTGTGAGTCCGGGGACATCATCGCCGACGACCTCGCGCTGCCCGACGACATCCACGCGGGCGACCTGCTCGCCGTCCCGTGCACCGGCGCGTACCACCACTCTCTGGCGTCGAACTACAACCTCATCGGCCGGCCCCCGCTGGTCGGCGTCCGCGACGGCGTCGCCACCATCCTCGTCCGCCGCGAAACCGAGGAGGACCTGCTCCGCCGCGATCAGGGTTGACTACTCGTTCACCCACCCGGAATTTGTCAAGGTGAGTGAGACCAGTGGGTGTTAGGCGGCTTCGGGTTCGGTCTTCTGGCTGGTGTCGTCAGCTGGTCGGTTGATCCAGACGGTGTCGGGGAGATTGAGCATCTTTGGTGCTG
>NZ_JAODNM010000182.1 GCF_025464955.1 Amycolatopsis sp.
GACTTCTGCGAGATCGGTCGCGGCGGCGACCAGCTCGGCCTGCACCCAGAACGCGCGGCGCGTTCCCGTACCGAGACGCGAGCCGAGCAACTCGGGGAGGCTCGATCCGGTCACGATGCCGAGCTTCGCGGACTGGTACTGGATGAAGACCGCGATGGCGTTGGCGGCGACGAGCACCCACACGAGCAGGTACCCGTAGCGGGCGCCCGCGGTCAGGTTGGCAGCGACATTTCCCGGGTCGACGTAGGCGATCGCGGCGACGAACGCCGGGCCGAGCAGTGCGGCCCCCGCACGCCACCGCCCGCGGGCGGGCCGACTCTCCACAAGCGCCATCACGCCACCATACCCGTATTGTCGGACGCCCAAAAATAAAGTTTAGGCGTGCCGAACAATGCGGGGGTGAGCCTCGTCCTAGTCGACGTCGGCGACTACCTCGTGCCCTGACGCCCGCAGGGCCGCGACCGCGCGGCCGAACTCGTCGGAGCGGACCAGCACGTGGTCGGTGTCGAAGGTCGACATGCCGAACAGGGCGACACCGGCCGCCGCGAGCTCGCTGGAGATCGCGGCGATGATGCCGGTCAGGGTGAACGCCAGCGGCCCGCGGACAGTGAGCAGGCGCCAGCCCGCCTCGACCGCCGCGCCCTCGGGCACGAGCGCGGCCGGGCAGATGATCGACAGCTCGCCGGGAGTCCTGGTGACCGAGATCAGGACCGTCGGCTGGTGTTCGAGCAGCCCGGCCGGGACCGGCGCGTCCGCGGGCAGCCGTGCCACCACGTACTCCCCCGGCTGCGCGTCGATCGCGAGGCGATGCTTCATCCTTCGAACACCTTCGGGCTGGACGCGACCTCGGTGCCGTCGGGCAGCGTGGAGATGGTGAAGTCGGCGAACACGTTGCCCGCGACCTTCTGCAGCTCACGGAGGCATTCGATGGCCAGGCCGCGGATCTCGACATCGGCGTGTTCGGTGGCGCGCATGGCGACGAAGTGCCGCCAGGCGCGGTAGTTTCCGGTGACGACGATGCGCGTCTCGGTGCCGTTGGGCAGCACGGCACGCGCGGCTTGGCGGGCCTGCTTGCGGCGCAGCGTGGCGCTGGGGACGTCGCTGAACTTCTTCTCGAGGCCACCGAGCAGCGCGGTGTAGGCATCGACACTCGCCTGAGCAGCCGCGAGGAACGTCTCGTGCAGCTCCGGGTCGTTCGCGATGACGTCCGGCTCGACGAACGCGGCGTCCTTCTCCGGGACGTAGCGCTGCGACAGCTGCGAATAGGAGAAGTGGCGGTGGCGGATCAGCTCGTGGGTCAGCGAGCGCGAGATGCCGGTGATGTAGAAGCTCACCGAGCCGTGCTCGAGCACCGAAAGGTGCCCCACCTCGATGATGTGGTCGATGTAGCCGGCGTTGGTGGCCGTCTTGGGGTTGGGCTTCTTCCACGACTGGTAGCAGGCGCGGCCGGCAAACTCGGCCAGCGCCTCACCCCCGTCGGCGTCGGTGGTCCACGGCGCGCCTTCCGGCGGGAAGAACTCCGTCTTCGCGATCAGCTGCACCTTGGGCAACACCGTCTCGACCACTTTCGCACTCCATCCCCCGGGAAGGCCCCCGCCCGGGCTCGCACCACCGTCTCCAGAACACCGGCAGCGTAACCGGCCGCACCGACTGTTTCGTCCAGGACATCACCCGGCCCCGTCAAGACATCATTTCGACCGGCTGACGACACCATCGTTCCTTGACGGGTGACACCATTGACGCCATAGTGGTGTCATGGACTTGACACCGTATATCACCAGCCTGCGGGAGGACCTGGCCGCGACGGCCTCCGCCGGCGACGAAGGGACCAGGCGCGCGGCAGCCCTGCTGTCCGGCGCGCTCGAGCCGGCCGTGCGGCTGACCTTGATGAACGTGCTCGCCGATCTGGCGGCCGAGGTCACCGCGAGCCTGGCCGACCAGGTCGTCGAGGTCCGCCTCGACGGCCGGGAGGTGCGGGTGGTCGTCACCGGCTCCGGCACGGCCGAGCCCGCGCGCGAACCGCTGCGGGAAACCCCGAAGCCGCCACTGTCGTCTTCGCCGCTGATGGACAGCGGTGACATCAGCCGGATGACGCTGCGGCTGGTCGAGCAGATCAAGGGGCAGGCGGAGCAGGCCGCCGCCGCGCAGGGCGTGTCGTTGAACACGTTCGTCTCGCAGGCTGTGCAGGGCGCGCTCGGGAAGTCGTCCATGCACCACCGGGAAAGCAAGCCGGACCAGGGGAACCGGACCGACAGCCGGTTGCACGGCTGGGTCCAGGGTTGAGGGGCGGAACCATGAGCGAAGAAACAGAGAACACCGAAGCGGCCGGCAACGCTGACAACACTCCCGACGCCGACAACACTGCCGTCACCGAAGACTCGGCGGTGCGGACCGACACCTTCAGTGTCGACGGGCCGATCGAAATCGACATCAGCCTCACCCTCGGCAAGGTGGTGATCAACCTCGACAGCGCGAACGACGCGGGCGAGGCGACCGTGGAGCTGCGGCCGGACGCCTCGGCGAAGCCGGAGTGGGTCGGCAGCATGACGAACATGCTGAACTGGGTCAACGAGCGGTTCGGCAACGCGCTGGGCGGCGACTGGGACGGCGATCCCGCCGAGGCACTGCGCCAGACGAGGGTGGAAAAGCTCGGAAACCGCCTGGTCGTGCAGGCATCGAAGGCGATGCCACTGCGCAACGTCCCGCTCGCGGTGACCGTACGCGCCCCAGCCGGTTCCCACCTCTCGGTGCGCGCGGGGGCGGCCGACGTCACCGTCAGTGGGTCGGCCGGCCGCGCCGACATCGCCACCGGATCGGGCCAAGTCACCTTGGGCCAGGCCGACGGACCCGCGGTCATCCGCACCGGGACCGGCGGGGTCAAACTCGGACCGACACTCGCCGGCCTGCAGCTGCGGACCGCCAGCGGCGATGTGGAGGCGACCTCACTGTCCGGCTCGGCCACCTTGGCCACCGGCACCAGCGATGTCTGGCTGGGCGCGGTGGCCGGCGACGTCATGGCACGAAGCGGCAGCGGCAACCTTTCGGTGGCCGAAGCCTCGTCCGGTTCGCTCGAGTTGATCACCGGCTCCGGAGAGGTCCGCATCGGCGTCAGCCCAGGGGTCGCGGCCGAGGTCGAGCTGTCCTCGGGGGCCGGCAAGGTCTCGAGCGAGCTCGACGTCGCCGACTCCGCACCTGAGGGTGGGGTCGCGCTGAAGGTGCGTGCCCGCACCGGCTCCGGCAACGCCGTAGTAACCCGCGCCGCCAAGTAGCCGTGTGGGGGACTCGGCCACGTGAACGTGGGACTCGCGAGGGCTCTCAGCTGGTCTTGAGGGCTCGGCGGAGGACGGGGGCGAGGGCTCCGCGGGCACCGACGACGACGTCGTCGAGGCCGAGCCAACCAGCCATGAGCCGGAGTTCCCCGCCGAGTTCGGCGGCGACTCGGCCGGGCTCGACGTCGGGCTCCGCGAAGGCGCCTTGGACGCGGAGAACTCCCGCGGCCCTGTCCGCTTTGAGGTCGACGCGCCCGACGAGCTCGCCGTCGAGGAGGAACGGAAACACGTAGTACCCGTACACCCGCTTCGGCTCCGGCACGTAGATCTCGATGCGGTAGTGGAAGTCGAAGATCCGTTCGGTGCGCGCACGCTCCCAGATCAACGGGTCGAACGGACACAGCAGCGCGCGGCCGGCGATGGCTCGCGGGGTGCGGGCGGCAGCATGGCGGTATGCCTGGGGACGCCAGCCCTCCACCGCCACCGGCTCCAGCACCCGATCCTCGACCAGCTCCGCGACGGCCTGCCTGGCGACGGCGGGACCGAGGCGGTAGTAGTCCCGGAGGTCGGTCTCGGTCGCTACGCCCAGCGCGATCGCGGACCGCGAAATCAGCTCACGAGCGCCTTCGTCGGGCGTGACGCGCCTGGCCAGCAGCGCCGGCGGCACCACGCGCTCGGTGAGGTCGTACAACCGCTCGAACGAACGGCGGGTGCCGGTGGTGAGCCGGCCCATCCCGAACAGCCATTCGCAGACCTTCTTGACCTCGGACCGCTCCCACCACGCGCCTGGCCCGCGGCCGACCGCCCCGGCGACCTCGCGCTCGATACCGCCGGCGCCGATCGGACCCAGTTCCTTCACCACCGCCAGGATGTCCTCGACCAACGCGGGCGTCCGGTCGACGATCTGGGCGTAGTTGGTCCACCAGCCTTGCCGCTTCGCCCCGGACTGCAGCAGCGGCCAATCCTCGACCGGCAGCAGACTCGCCTCGTGCGCCCAGTATTCGACCAGCATCCGAGGCTTGCGCGCCGTGTGTGACCAGGCCGCGTCGTCGACCAGCGCGGGTTCGTAGGCGCCGAGCCGGGAGAACAGCGGCATGTAATGCGCCCGCACCGCGACGTTCACCGAGTCGAGCTGGATCAGCTGGACCTGGGACAGCGCCTTCCGCAGGTGGCGCCGCGTCGGCGTGGAAACCGGCCGGGACTCACCGAAACCTTGAGCGGCCAACGCTGTTCTGCGCGCGGCCGCAGCACTCATCTTCTCCATGATCGGCCCATCGTGGCACGCACCACCGACACTTTCCGCGCACGCACCCTCGCGGCGACCACCACGCGGCGCGAAAGTAGATTGCCCGGATGAGCATCGCAGCGGTCCGGCCCGCCACCGCCGACGACGCCGGCGAGATTGCCCGGATCCAGCGCGAGACCTGGCGCGCCGCCTACGCCGGACTGATCGGCGAGCACGCGCTGGCCGAACTCGACGCCCTCGATGCCGAGCGTGAATGGGCACTCGCCATCGAGCACCCGGCGACCGAGGTCCTCATCGCGACGGAAGGCGAGTTCACCGTCGGATTCTGCGTCGCCGGCGCCGCTCCGGAAGGCGAAGTCGCCGACGCGAACGGCGAGCTACCCGAGGACGCCGCGCAGACCGGGCTGATCGCGTCAGTGCTGGTGGAGCCTCGGTGGGGCCGTCGCGGCCACGCCGGGCGGCTGCTCGGCACCGCCGCCGCGCACTTGCGTGACGCGGGCTGCGCGCGCGGCATCACCTGGGTGGCCCAGTCGGACCACGCGTCACTCGCCTTCTTCCGGCGGGCGGGGTGGAAGCCCGACGGCACGGTTCGGACCCTCGACACCGGCGAGACGACGGTGCGGGAGGTCCGCTTGACCGGCGCCCTCGACTTCGCGCTGGTCGAGTAACCCAGCCCCGGGCTCACTTGGGCCGGGCTCACTTCGGCGGGGCTCAATTTGACGAGGCTCAACTCGCCGGGGAAAGACCACCCACCGCAGCGCGCAGTACATGAACACGCCCTCCCCCACACCCGCGGCCAGCCGCGACAGGTGGTACTCGACCCCGAGCGCGACCAGACCGCCGCCGATGCCGAGCAGCAGGACGAAGTAGTTCACCGCGATCACGACGGCGTAGCGCAGGGCCTGGGCGCCGACCGGTGCGTGCGAGCGGAAGTTCAGCGCCCGGTTGAGGACGAAACCGAGCCCGAAGGCGCCCAGGTAGCCCAGCGTGATGGACAGCCACAGCGGCAACCTCAACGAGCCGTGGAACACCGTGAGCAACCCGAGGTCCACCCCGAACGTCAACCCGTTGATGAGGGCGAACCCGATCAGGCTCGGTGCCACGAGCGACGCGAGCCCGAACGGCAGACGGCGCACCACGGCCGCACAGAAGGTCCCGAACCCGGCCGCGAGAGCTGGTCTGCGGATGTCGTCGTGCTCGTCGGCCACCCCGCCAGACTCCCAGTGCAAAGTGACGGCAAGCCGACGAAAAGATGATGGTTAGGGGGTTACCACTTGCGGAAAGAGTGGGGCTAACACCCGTGTCTCTCCGAAATTGACTGATAACTTGGAAAAGGGATAAGCGAGAACCAGCGAGGACCTAGGTGAAGGAGGCGTGAAATGGGCTGGCTCTGCGTCGCCCTCGGCGTCGCCTTCGGTTCGGCGATCATCCCACTGATCAGCGTGGAAGTGTTCATCGTCGGTCTGGTGGCGAGCCGTCCGGAAACCCACTGGCTGCTGCTCGGCGCGGTGGTGGCGATCGGCCAGATCGCCGGGAAGCTCCTGTACTACCTGGCGGCGCGCGGCTCGATCAAACTGCCCGCGTTCCTGCACGACCGGCTGCACCGCGTCCGCCCGCCGTCCGCCCGGCGCGAGCGCTGGCACCTGCGGACGAAATCCTTACGCGCCAAGATCGACGGCCTCCGCGAGCGCTGCCACCGCCACCCGCACTGGATGACCGGCACCTACGGGGTGAGCTCGTTGATCGGCCTGCCGCCGTTCATGGCGACGAGCGTGCTGGCCGGGTTGGCGCAGATGCGGATCTCGACGTTCCTCGGCGCCGGACTGGTGGGCCGGTGGATCCGGTTCAGCGTGCTCGCCGCGTCACCGGCGCTGTTCGCCGGCTGGCTGCACTTCTAGCCCCTCCGGTTTCCAGGCGGGCCCTTTTGTACTTTTGTGCCCTCGGTGAAAAATCAAGGAGGGCACAAAGGTACAAAAGTGGTTCTTCGGTGGTATGTGTGGGTGCTGGTTGCTGTGGACTGGCTGCTTTTTACCGCAGCAAGGGCCGGGTCGTATCCGGTGTACGGCGAATGCCGGTGTCCGGAGCTGGGTGTGGGACACGCCGGTCTGACTGTGGGACTCACCCTCGCTGAACGTGGGACTCGCACAGCGCGTCGGCGAGTCCCACACTCCGGCCCGGCGAGTCCCACGTTCAAACCGACGAGTCCCACATTCACTGACAGCCGACCACACCCGCTGACCTCAAGAACCTCACCAGCCACCGAGGCGTCGCGGACCCACACATACGACACAAGTACAAAAGTGCCCTTGTCAGGGGGCGTTGGCTTCGAGCTCGACGGCTTTGCGCATGGTTTCGCGAGCGCGTTTGCGGTCGCCGGCGATGTCGTAGGCATAGGCCAGCCGGTACCAGGTGCGCCAGTCTTCCGGTTCCGCTTCGAGTTCGGCGTGGCGTTGGTCGAACCAGGTGTCAGCGGCTTTGCGGTCGACGCGGCCGGACGGCATCCTCGGCAGGTCCGAGGTGTCCGGCAGGCCGCCTTCGTCGTCCAGACGACGTGACAGCCGCTGGATTTTCGTACCCGAACGCCAGGTGGCGACCACGATCCAGATCCCGAGCAGCGGAAGCAGGAGCACACCGATCCCGAGCAGCACCGGCAGCGCTTCGCCGGTGGCGATGAGCAGGATCGCGCGATCGGCGAGGATGACGAGGTACACCAGCAGTGCCGCCGTCATCACCAGTGCGACGTTGCGTGCCCTCACAGCGTCAGCACGTTCTCCAGGCCGACCGTGAGCCCGGGCCTGGTCGGCATTTCCCGTACACCGAGCAGCACGCCCGGCATGAACGAGGAACGGTCGAGGGAATCGTGGCGAATGGTGAGCGTTTCGCCCTCGCCGCCGAACAGGATCTCTTCGTGCGCCACAAGTCCGGGCAACCGCACCGAATGCACGTGCACGCCGTCGACGTCGGCACCGCGAGCGCCTTCGAGACCCGTCGACGTCGCGTCGGAACCCGGCTTCAAACCGGCTTCCCGGCGCGCTTCGGCGATGAGCCTCGCTGTGTGCGCCGCCGTGCCGGACGGGGCGTCGGCTTTACGGTTGTGGTGCAGCTCGATCACTTCGACGGACTCGTAGAACCGCGCCGCCTGCTGCGCGAACCGCATCGCCAGAACCGCGCCCAGCGCGAAGTTCGGCGCGATCAACACGCCGAGCGACGGCTTGGCCGCGAGCCACTCGGTAAGTATGGCCAGCCGCTCGGCGGTGAACCCGGTGGTCCCGACGACGGCGTGGATGTCGTGCTCCACGACAAAGCGCAGGTTGTCCATCACCACGCCGGGATGGGTGAAGTCGACGACGACCTCGGCGCGCGCGTCGACCAGGTCGGACAGCGAGTCCCCCTCGTCGACCGTCGCGACGACCTCCATCCCGGAGGCCTCCCCGACGGCCTTGACGACCTCAGTGCCCACGCGGCCGCGCGCGCCCAGAACGCCGACGCGGATCGGATTGTCCTCGCCGCGTTTCGCGGACTCCGTCATGACGTGATCACCTCGTGCAGATCGTCGGGCAGGTCGTCCACGTGAGCGTACGGTCCGACCACGGCCGCCGCGGTGACCCCACCAGGGCGGCCCAGCAAAGTGCGAGCAAGCGCACGTACCTCTTCGGTCGTGACGGTGTCGATCCGCGCGACCGTGTCGTCGACGCCGAGGTAGCGGCCGTAGTTGAGCTCGTTCTTGCCGATCCTCGACATCCGGGACGACGTGTCCTCGAGGCCGAGCACCAGGCCGCCGCGCAGCTGGCCCTTCGCGCGGGCGACCTCGGCGTCGGTGAGCCCGTCGGCCGCGACCTGGTCGAGGACCTCGCGGACCACGCCGGCGACCTCACCCAGCTTGTCCGGCTGGCAACCCACGTACACCGCGAAGTGACCGGTGTCGGCGTAGCTCGCCGTGGACGAATACACCTGGTACGCCAGCCCGCGGCGCTCCCGGATCTCCTGGAACAGCCGCGAACTCATCCCGCCGCCGAGCCCGGCGTTGAGCACCGATAGCGCGAACCGCCGCTCGTCGTGGCGGGACAACGCGCGCATGCCGAGCATCATGTGCACCTGCTCGGTGTCGTCGGTGTGCAGCGCGAGCTTGGGCTTCGCGGTGATCCGCGCCCGCCCGGTACGCGCCGGCACCGGCGTGCCAGTGCCGGTCAGACGGGCACGCAAAGCCTTGCGCACCAAGCGAAGCACCTGGGCGTGGTCGACGTTGCCAGCGACCGCGAGGACCATCCGGGGCATCGTGTAGCGACGCCGGTAAAACCCGCGCAGCGCCGACGCGGACATGTTGATGATCGATTTTTCGGTGCCCAGCACCGGAAGTCCGAGCGCGTGTTCGCCAAGAACCGTGCTGACGAAGGTTTCGTGCAGCAGGTCCTCGGGATCGTCGTCGCGCATGGCGATCTCTTCGAGCACCACAGACCGCTCGACGTCCACATCGGAGTCGGTGCACAGCGCCTCGAAGACGACGTCGGTCACCAGGTCCATCGCGAGCGGGAGGTCCTCGTCGAGCACCTGCGCGTAGTAACAGGTGTGCTCTTTCGAGGTGAAGGCGTTGAACTCACCGCCGACCGCGTCGATCTCCTCGGCGATCTGGGTGGCGTCGCGATGCGTGGTTCCCTTGAACAGCACGTGTTCCAGGTAGTGCGCGGCCCCGGCGACGTTCTCAGGCTCGTCCCGCGAACCGATGCCGACCCAGAGCCCGACCGTGGCCGACCTCGACGCCGGGACGTGCTCGGTGATCACCCGGAGGCCGCCCGGCAGCACGGTCCGCTTGACCAGCGCGCCGTCCGAAGTGGACTCCAGTGTCCGGGTGCTGCCGACGGGCTGGGAGTGCCCGGGAATCTGTACCGCCATGGAACCCTTACTCACTCGCTAGATAATGAATGGGGCTTTCCGTGCGCGGTACGCAAGGAAAGCCCCATCCGTGACACTTGAACCAGGATCAGCTGGTGGCGTCGACCTTCTCGGCCTCGGCAGGCTTGTCGGCCGCCGCGGCGTCTTCCTCGTTGACCACGATCAGGCTGATCTTGCCGCGGTTGTCGATGTCGGCGATCTCGACGCGGAGCTTGTCGCCGACGTTGACCACGTCCTCGACCTTGGCGATGCGCTTGCCGTTACCCAGCTTGGAGATGTGCACCAGGCCGTCGCGGCCCGGCAGCAGCGAGACGAACGCGCCGAAGGCGGCCGTCTTCACCACGGTGCCGAGGAACCGCTCGCCGACCTTGGGCAGCTGCGGGTTGGCGATGGCGTTGATCATGTCGATCGCCGCCTCCGCCGACGGGCCGTCGGCCGCGCCCACGTAGATCGTGCCGTCGTCCTCGATGGAGATGTCGGCGCCGGTCTGCTCGGTGATCGAGTTGATCATCTTGCCCTTCGGGCCGATGACCTCGCCGATCTTGTCCACGGGGACCTTGACGCTGGTGACGCGCGGCGAGAACGGGCTCATCTCGTCCGGCTCGTCGATGGCCTCGGACATGACGTCGAGGATCGTGAGGCGGGCGTTCTTGGCCTGCTGCAGCGCGGCGGCCAGTACGTCGGACGGGATGCCGTCGAGCTTCGTGTCGAGCTGAAGCGCGGTGACGAAGTCCTTGGTACCGGCGACCTTGAAGTCCATGTCACCGAACGCGTCCTCGGCACCGAGGATGTCGGTCAGCGCGACGTAGCGCGTTTCGCCGTCGACCTCGTCGGAAACCAGGCCCATGGCGATACCGGCGACCGGCGCCTTCAGCGGCACACCGGCGTTCAGCAGCGACATGGTCGAGGCGCAGACCGAACCCATCGAGGTGGACCCGTTGGAGCTCAGCGCCTCGGAGACCTGGCGGATGGCGTACGGGAACTCGTCCCGCTTCGGCAGCACCGGCACGAGCGCACGCTCGGCCAGGGCACCGTGGCCGATTTCCCGGCGCTTCGGCGAACCGACGCGGCCGGTCTCCCCGGTGGAGAACGGCGGGAAGTTGTAGTGATGCATGTAGCGCTTCTTGGTTTCCGGCGAAAGCGCGTCGATCTGCTGCTCCATGCGGAGCATGTTCAGCGTGGTGACACCCAGGATCTGGGTCTCGCCGCGCTCGAACAGTGCCGAACCGTGGGCGCGGGGGATCACCGCGACCTCGGCGGAGAGCTGCCGGATGTCGGTGAGGCCGCGGCCGTCGATCCGGAAGTTGTCGCGCAGGATGCGGCCGCGGATGAGCTTCTTGGTCAGTGCCTTGAACGCGGCACCGATCTCCTTCTCACGTCCGGCGAAGGCTTCGCCCTCGCCGAGGCCGATCTTGGCCAGCAGGTTCGCCTTGACCTCGTCGGTCGCGGTGTCGCGCTCCTTCTTGCCCGCGATGGACAGCGCGGCCGACAGCTCGTCGGTCGCGGCGGCCGAAACGGCCTCGAAGGCGTCGGCCTGGTAGGCCGGGAAGACCTGGAAGTCGCCGGTGGGCTTGGCGGCCACCGCGGCGAGCTCCTGCTGCGCGACGCACAGCGCGCGGATGAACGGCTTGGCGGCGATGAGGCCCTCGCCGACGATGGTCTCGGTCGGCGCGGTGCCGCCCGAAGCGATCAGGTCGAGGGTGTTCTCGGTGCCTTCGGCCTCGACCATCATGATGGCGACGTCATCGCCCACGATGCGGCCGGCGACGACCATGTTGAACGTCGCGGTCTCGAGCTGCGACCAGGTCGGGAACGCCACCCACTGGCCCTCGATCAGCGCGACGCGGACGCCGCCGATCGGGCCGGAGAAGGGCAGACCGGCGATCTGGGTCGACGCCGAGGCGGCGTTGATGGCCAGCACGTCGTACGGGTCGTCCGGGTTCAGGCTCTGAACCGTGATGACGACCTGGATCTCGTTGCGGAGACCGTCGGTGAACGACGGGCGCAGCGGCCGGTCGATCAGGCGGCAGGTCAGGATCGCGTCGGTCGAGGGACGACCTTCGCGGCGGAAGAACGCGCCCGGGATGCGGCCGGCGGCGTACATACGCTCTTCGACGTCCACGGTCAGCGGGAAGAAGTCGAAATGCTCTTTCGGGTGCTTCGACGCGGTGGTGGCCGAGAGCAACATCGTCTCTTCGTCCAGGTACGCGACGACCGCGCCGGCGGCCTGCTTGGCCAGCCTGCCGGTCTCGAAGCGGACAGTGCGAGTGCCGAACCGGCCGTTGTCGATAACGGCTTCGGTCTCGTGCACGGTGACTCCGGTGGAGTCGGTCATATGGTGTATCTCCTCTTTGGTTCCCGGGCTCGCGCCGGGCACTGCGTAGTGCCCGTTGGCTCCCCACCCATGTGGGGCACGCCTGAGAACTCAAGGCCGGTCTTCGATCGAAGCCCCCGGGGCATCCCCGGAAGCCACTACCGAGGACCGGCGGACGTGTCCTCGTGCGCGGTGAGCGCTCACCCTGTGGTGTTTTCCTCCAGACGCCGAATTTTCAGCGCCTGTGCCGAGGGGGAGCGACCCAGCGGGTCACTCCCCCTCGTTTCGGGCTAGCGGCGGAGGCCGAGTCGCGCAATCAGCGACCGGTACCGCTCGATGTCCACCTTCATCACGTAGTTGAGCAGCCGGCGGCGACGGCCGACCAGCAGCAGCAGCCCGCGACGCGAGTGGTGGTCGTGCTTGTGCGTACGCAGGTGTTCGGTGAGGTCGGCGATGCGCTTGCTGAGCAGCGCGATCTGAGCCTCGGGGGATCCCGTGTCCGAGTCGTGCACGCCGTACTCGGTGAGGATCGTCTTCTTCTCTTCGGTGGACAGTGCCACTGGTAGTGCTCCTAGATATCAAGTGCCGTGCGGCCCGAACACGTGCTTCGCGACGGGAAGTCGGTCACGGCCGCCACGGACTGCAGCCGGACCCGATTGTCAAGGCTAGCAGCAGGCTGATCAGCCCCTTCGGGCGAGGAGTACCTAGCCTGCCCGGTCAGCGGAGAGACCAGCTCTCGATCACTCGATAGGGCGACTCCGCCGACTTGCCATCGCCCGGGTCGCTCGACATCAACACCACTTCGCCGACTGTCCAGAACCCGGTGCCGAACCCGGATAGCGCCTGTTCCCAGCGCTGAGCCCACGCAGGTTGTTCGCGAGGAAACCGGGCGAGCGTCAGATGCGGCCGGTACTCACGGTCTTCGAGACCCGAGCCCGCCGCCTCCGCCAGCTCGGCGAGGCCTAGTCCTTCGACGGCCAACCACAGGACGCCGGGAAATGTTCCCGGTCCGTTCAGCCGGACCCGCGGCGCTGGACGTCCCGCCAGCCGCTCGGCGAGCCAAGCGGCACGGGCGACCGGCTCCCCCGAACCGTAGAAACCCAGGGTGACATGCCATTGACCCGCCGCTGACCAGCGCAGACACGGGTCAGCGGCGCCGTGGCCGGCCAGCTCCGCTTCCAGCGCTTCAACGACGTCGACCGGCGGCACGAAGGCGGTGAAGAGCGACACGGACTGCCGGCTCAGTTACCGTTGCCGGCCCGGCGGAGCAGGTCGGCCAACGCCGGGAAGTCCTCGTCCAGACGCTTCGCGGCCTCGCCGAGATCCTCGTCCTCGGCGATCTCCCGCAGCGCGGACAGCACGGCCTCGTCGTCAGCGATCGCGCCGACCGGAAAGTTGTCCCGGCCGACCGTCGGCCGGGAGTCGCGCACGTCCTCCAGCGCGGCCAGCATCGCGTCGGCACGCCCGGCGGCGACCGCGGGGATCATGATCTTGCGTTCCAGCATGATCATCCTGGCCAGCACGACCGGGTTCCCGATCTTCGCGCGGCGACCGCTCATGACCTGACTCAACATGGGTGCGCTGATGCCCAGCACCTCGGCCAGGAACGCCTGCGAGATGTTGAACGCGACGACCAGCCGCCGCACCCGGTCGCCGAGCGGCTCCCCGTACCACTCCTTCTGCAGCGAGATGTTGCGTTGGACGATCTTGTGGTCCTCCACCGTGGTCTGCTCCCCTAACCAACCCTCGTCGTATCCGGTCCATAAGCATCTTGCCAGGTGGGATGGAACTTCGGTCCGGTTCGCCCCCGCACCTGAGTCAGTCTTCGCCGAGCACCCGCCTGGTGGCCACCACATCATCGTCGATCTGCTCGACGAGCGCGGCCGAAGTGGAGAACCGCACCTGGTCGCGCAGCTTGACGACGAAGTCGACCGCCACGTGCTGGCCGTAGAAGTCCTCGTCGACGTCGAGGACGAACGCCTCCACCGTGCGTTCACGCCCGGAGAACGTCGGGTTGGTGCCGACCGACACCGCGGCGCGCAGGCGCTTGCCCGGATCGGACGAACGGGTGAACCAGCAGCTGTACACCCCGTCCGCGGGCACGGCGGCGTACCGCGGGGTGGACAGGTTCGCCGTCGGGTAGCCGAGGTCGTGCCCCCGGCCGGCCCCGCGGACGACGATGCCCTCCAGCCGATGCGGCCGGCCGAGCGCGTCCGCCGCTGCGGCCATGTCCCCGGCGTCGATGCAGGAGCGGACGTACGTCGAGGAGAACGTGATGTCGCTGTCGGTCTGTCCGGTGTCGGTCTGGTCGGCGTCGGTCTGGTCGGGCAGCTCGCCGGACAGGGACCGGCCCTGCAGCTCGGCGCCCTGGGCGGCGAACCCGAACCGTCGGCCCAGCGTGCGCAGCAGCTCGATGTCGCCGGCGCCCATGTGGCCGAAGGTGAAGTTCTGGCCGACGATCACCACGGCCGCGTGCAGCTTGTCCACGAGCACCTCGTGCACGAAGTCGCCTGCCGGGAGCCGGGACAGCTCAAGGGTGAACGGCAGCACCGCGAAGACGTCGACACCGAGTCCCTCGACCAGCTCGGCCTTGCGGCGCAACGTGGTGAGCTGGGCGGGGTGGCTGCCGGGCCGGATGACCTCCGACGGATGCGGATCGAAGGTCAGCACCACGCTCGGCACCCCGCGCTCGGCGGCGGCCGCGACCGTGCGGCGGATCAGCGCCTGGTGTCCTCGGTGGACACCGTCGAACACGCCGATCGTGACCGCGCAGCGGCCCCAGCCACCGGGGAGGTCCCCCAACCCACGCCAACGTTGCACGGTGCCCGGCTCCCAACTCTTTCGAACGTCCCGACCGGCCCAACCCTATGCGGGCAAGAGCACGACCACCGACCGGGTCGTACCGGCTTCGTCGGCCGCGAGCGCGAGCACCCGGCCGTCCGGACCGAACACGCCGTAGGTGCCGTCTATGCCGGCCGCGGCCACCTTCTGTCCGAATTGGACGGCGCGCGCGGTGGCCTGGTCGACGTCGCGGCGGGGGAAGGCCGCGGCGACGGCCGAGTCGAGGTCGAACGACAGCTCCGGGCTCTCTTCGAGCTTCTCGAGGGTGCGTGCCTTGGCGAGGGTGAACGGGCCGACCGTCGTGCGTCGCAGGGCGCTCAGGTGGCCTCCGATGCCGAGGCCGGCGCCGAGGTCCCTGGCGAGCGCGCGGACGTAGGTTCCGGACGAGCACTCGACAACGACGTCCAGCTCGATGCCGTGTTCTTCGCGGCGGGTACCGAGCAGGTCGAAGCGGTACACCGTGACCGGGCGCGACGGGATGACGACGTCTTCCCCGGCCCGCACCCGGGCGTAGGCGCGCTTGCCGTCGATCTTGACCGCGCTGACCGCACTGGGGACCTGCTGGATGTCGCCGCTGAGTACGGCGATCCCGGCGGCGATCGCCTCGTCGGTGACCGCGGCGAGCTGCGCCGCGTCGGCCCGGTCACCGAACTCGCCCTCGGCGTCGTCGGTGGTCGTCGAGGCGCCGAGGGTGATGGTGGCCAGGTACGTCTTGCGGTCCAGCGCGAGGTGCCCGAGGAGCTTGGTCGCCCGCTCGATGCCGAGCACCAGTACCCCGGTGGCCATCGGATCGAGCGTGCCGGCGTGGCCGACCTTGCGGGTGCCCATGATGCGGCGGGCCCTCGCGACGACGTCGTGGGAGGTCATGCCGGCCGGTTTGTCGACGACGACGAGACCGGGCGGAGGAGCGGGTTTGCGGGGCTGTTTCGGGCGAGACACGGCGGGAACCCTATCCGGGGCGTCAGCCGGCCAGTACGGGCACTCCGGCATTCTCATCCCAGCGGCGACGGCGTATCCGCACCGGGATGTCCTCGCCCCTGGCTTCGGCGGCGAACAGGTGGGCGCGAGTCCGGCGCCACCAGACGAGCATGCGGCACGTGCCCAGCGCGAGCAGCGCGACGACGGTCAGCAACGCGATCCGGAAGTTGCCGCCGGTCCACTGCAGCAGTACGCCGATAACCAGCGCGGCGATCGTGGTGGCGACGAACCCGCCGACGTTGACCACCCCGGTCGCGGTGCCGACACGTTCGAGCGGGTTGTAGTCGCGGGCGAGGGCGAACCCGATCATCGACGCGGGCCCGCCGAGGGTGAGGAAGGCGAAACTCGGGACCAGGACGGCGACCGGGACCGGGCCGGCCCAGGCGAGCAGCACGGCCCAGACCGCGATCGCGCCGGCGATGTACCCGCCGACGAGCGGCATCCGCGCGCCCGGACGCCGGGAGATCAACGCGCCGGTGAGCGGGCCGCCGATCATCGAGCCGAACACGAACACGGTCAGCAGCGCACTCGCCGTCCGAGGGGAAAGTCCTTGACTCTGAACGAGAAACGGCACGCCCCAAAGCATCGCGAGCACGTTGGGGGCGAACATCGTGGTGAAATGGACCCAGAAACCCAGCCTGGTACCCGGAACGCGCCACACCGACGCGATCTGGCGGCCGAGATGCCGGGCACGAACCGCCTCGCGCGGGACGACCGGCACCGGCGTCGGTGTGTCCCTGACCTTCACCGCGACGATGACGGCGTACAGCGCGGTGGCGATGCCGACGACCAGGAAGGTCGGTGTCCAGCCGGGACCGGCGAGCAGCAGTGCGAGTGGCACGGTCGCGGCCAGGTTCCCGAGGTAGCCGATGGCGGTGGTGAACGAGGTGACCACGGCGTACTGGCGGCCGGGGAAGTGCGCGGCAATCAGGCGCAGCACGCTGACGAACGTCATCGCGTCGCCGAAGCCGAGTACCCCGCGGGCGAGCAGGCCGAGCGGATAGGAATGCGCCTCCGCCAGCAGGATCTGGCCGAGGCCGAGGAACAGCAGCGCGGCGGTCAGCACGCGGCGCGGGCCGTACCGGTCGACCATCACCCCGGTGGGGATCTGCATGGCCGCGTAGACCCCGACCTGCAGCACGGTGAACGTGCTCAGCGCCGCGGCCCCGACGCCGAACCGGTCGGCGGCCTGCAGCCCGGCGACCCCGAACGACGTGCGGTGGAACACCGCGAGGAGATAGACCCCCGCGGCGGTGAGCCAGACGAACCAAGACCGGCGGGTAGCGCGGCCGGTGACTGGCAGCACGGGGTTTCCTTCCCAAGGCAGGCGAAAAACGAGAGGGGGCAACGGAAGGCGCCCGCATTGCCGCCCGCAACTGTTGTATCGCCGATGCAACCTCGAAACATAGCCGTTACCGCAGTGGGATTCGCCACAAGCTCCGATGTGAAGGCCTAGTTGAGTGCGCCTTACGCCGTGAAGGGGGCCTTCACGACAGATCACAGCGTCACACCTGCCGAACCGGCCACTTCAACCCACCAACCACCGGACACCCCTCAGGGGCGCGTGGACTGGATCAGAGACCCGCATCCCGTGGGGCTGGTGGTGTCGGTGTGACTCGCGAACGGGCCCCAACGTCACAACAGCACCGACTGCCCACCGGCCCCACCGCTCAGGCGCGGACGGCCCCGATGACTGCCCACTTGCCCGAACGCCAGCGGGCGGCGACGGCGACCAGCCGGAACACCATGAACAGCGACAGCCCGGTCCAGATCCCGGCCAGGCCCCAGCCGTACCCGAGCGAAGCCCAGATCAGCGGCAGGAACCCGAGCCCGGCGCTGATCAGCGTCGCGTTGCGGAGGAAGGCCGCGTCGCCGGCGCCGAGCAGGACGCCGTCGAGCGCGAACACGATCCCGGCGATGGGCTGCAGGCCCACGAAGAACCACCACGCGTGCGGAATCTCACGCAGTACCGAAGGATCCGACGTGAACACGTGGGGCAGGACCTGCGACAACGCGGCGAACACGACCCCGAGCACACACCCCATGATCAGCCCGTACCGGATGATCTGCGTGGCCAGGCCCCTGGCCTGTCGGCTGGAGCCGGCACCGAGGGCGGCACCGACGAGCGACTGGGCGGCGATCGCGACCGAGTCGAGCACGAGCGACAGGAACGTCCACAGCTGCAGGACGACCTGGTGCGCGCCAACGGCGGCGGTGGACGTGCGCGCGGCGACAGCGGCGGCCGAGACGAAACAGGCCTGGAAGGCGAAGCTGCGCAAGACGAGGTCACGCCCGAGGCTGAGTTGCGCGCGGATCACGCGGGGATGCGGCCGCAGGGACACCCTCTCGCGGACGAGCGCGCGGAGGAACAGCGTCGCCGAGATGATCTGCGCGGTCACGTTCGCGATCGCGGACCCCTCCAGCCCCCACCCGGCGCCGTACACCAGCGCCGGGCACAGAACCGCCGAGATTCCGTTGCCTCCCAACACATAACGCAGTGGCCGCGCACCGTCCTGTACCCCGCGCATCCAGCCGTTCCCGGCCATCGTGACCAGGATCAGCGGCGCGCCGAACAACGCGATCCGGAGCCACGACACCGCGCCGTCCGCCACCGGCCCATCACCCGCGAGCAGTCGCGTGACCGGGACCGCGAGCAGCTGACCGGCGACGAGGAGGGCAAGCCCGACCCCGAGGGCCAGCCAGGTCGCTTGCACCCCTTCGGCGACCGCTTCGGGACGGCGTCCGGCGCCGTGCAGCCGAGCGGTGCGCGACGTCGTGCCGTACGACAGGAACGTGAGCTGGCTCGACACC
The DNA here is from genome assembly GCF_025464955.1 of Amycolatopsis sp. Taxonomy (GTDB): domain Bacteria; phylum Actinomycetota; class Actinomycetes; order Mycobacteriales; family Pseudonocardiaceae; genus Amycolatopsis. Next base: position 18,350 of record NZ_JAODNM010000182.1, read on the forward strand.
TGCGCGAGCACCACCCCGCCGAGGGCGAGCCCGGCCAGTGGCAGAGCGCCGAGGTGGCCCACCACCGCGGTGTCGATCAGGACGTACAGCGGCTCCGCGGCGAGCACGCCGAGAGCGGGCACGGCCAGCCCGAAGATCCGCCGTGCCGGGACCCGTTCGGCATCGGGAGCATCGGGAGCGTCCGTTTCGTCCAACACGCTCGCAGCGTAACCGGGGGTACCGACAAATCAGCCGGGGAGCAGCGGGGCTGTGTCGAGGGCCTCACGAAGGCGGGTGAGCGCCTGCTCAGCGGTGCCGTGGAGGGTGCAGCCGGCGGCCAGGCGATGTCCGCCACCGCCGAGGGAACGCGCCGCCGTCGCGACGTCGACCTTCCCGGCCGAGCGCAGCGACACCTGCCAGACCTGCTCGTCGCCGTCCGGCTCGGACTCCTTGAGCACGACGGCGACCTCGGCATCCCGCGTCGACCTGACGACGTCGACGACGGCCTCGACCTCCTCCGCGCGCACGGTCGCGGCGACGGCGGCGGTCACCACCGCGTGCGCGAGGCCGAGCCCCTGGGCGGCGTCGGGCTCCAGACGCGCGCCGGCGAGCACGGTGGCCAGCATCGGCAGCCACGCGAACGGGTGATCGTCGACGACCTGGCGAACGACCTCGTCCGGGTTCACGCCGGCGTCGAGCAGCCGCGAAGCCATCCGGTGCGTCGACGGCGTCGCCCGGCGGAAACCGCTGGTGTCGGTGACGAGACCCGCGTACAGGCAGCGGGCCGTCGGCTCGTCGAGCTGTGCGCCGAGCGCGTCGATCAACTTCAGCACGAGTACCGCGGTGGCTTCGGCGGTGACGTCGACGACGTGGTGCGTGCCGTAGAACTCGTTGGACGTGTGGTGATCGACGACGAGTACTTCGCCGCCGAGTGCGGTGTTCGCCGCCACCCTGCCGCCGAGCGCCCCGAGTCTGCCGAGAGTGGGCGTGTCGAGCGCGACGAGCAGCGGTTCTGTGGCGGGCAGGTCCGCCGGGCGTACCAACAGGCCGTCGACGTCGAGGCCGCGCAGCGTTTCCGGCACGGTGTCCGGGTAAGCGAACGAAACCCGTACGGTGGCCCCGCGCTGCCGCAGCACCCGCGCGAGCGCCAGCGCACTACCCAGCGCGTCGGCGTCGGGGCGGACATGCCCGAGCAGCGTCACGTCGGTCGCTTGGGCCAGTATCGCGGCGGCACGCGTGATGTCCTGCTCCAAAGTCATGGTCACACCGCGTCACGCTACCCTCATCGCGATGCCTGACTACGCGATTCTCGTCTACCCGTCAGCCAACCGGGTCTACACCGACTCCTCGCCCGTGCTGCTGCGCGCCGAGCTGGCGGTGTTCGGCGTCGCGCTTTCCGCCGGGATCACCGACATCGGCGAGACCTCGATCGGCGGCGTCGGCTACGTGACGTTCTCGACGCCGGAGCCACTCGCCGAGCGGGACATCGCGCTGCTGTCGAACCTCTCGTCGTTGTACGCGCTGTTCGAGCGCGAACCGGAAACGCTGCGGCCGATCACGATCAGCCCGCTCGCCGGGTTCGACTCCGATCTGCTGACCATCCAGAAGTACCCGGGCAAGACGAACGAGCTGTTCACGAAACTGCTGTTCAACGTCACCCTGCTCTCGACCATCGACCCGGCGGCCATGCTCGGCGGGCAGCTGCACGTCCTGGACCCGCTGTGCGGGCGCGGCACCACACTGACGCAGGCGATGATGTACGGCTTCGACGCGACCGGGCTCGACGTCGACGGCAAGGACTTCGACGCGTTCGAGACGTTCATCAAGACCTGGCTACGCACCAAACGCGTCAAGCACCTCGCGGAGTCCGGCCAGGTCCGCCGCAACAAGGTGCGGCTGGGCCGGAAGCTCGACATCGAATTCGGGCTGACCAAGGAGCTGTACAAGGCCGGGGAAAAACGCCGCCTCACCTACTTCAACTGCGACACGCTGACCACCGACGACATGCTCAAGGCGAACTCCGTGGACGTGATCGTCACGGATGCGCCCTACGGCGTGCAGCACGGCAGCCACCGCGTCGGCGACGCGAGCCTCGCGCGCAGCCCGCGCGACCTGCTCGCCGCGGCCGTGCCGGTGTGGACCAGGGTGCTGCGGCCCGGCGGGGCGATGGGCATCTCCTGGAACACCAACGTCACCCGGCGCGAGGAACTGGTGGACATCCTCGACCGCGCCGGACTCGAAGTGCGCAACGACGAACCGCTCGCCGGTTTCGCCCACCGCGTGGACCAGGCGATCGTGCGAGACCTCGTCGTCGCCCGCAAACCCGGTTGAGCGGTACTTAGCGTCCGCAACGATCGCAACTCGCCGTCGAGTTGCGGTGACCACCACTGCCAACGAGGGCATTTTTGTACTTTTGTGGGTCTTCGGTCGTCTGTGTGGGTGCTGGTTGATGTGGACTGGCTGGGTTCTACCGCAGCACGGACTGGGGCGGGGAGTCCCTGGCAGGCGCGAAGGCCGGCCGAGTCGTGTCGGTGTACGGGCGAAAGCCGGTGTCCGGAGCTAGGTGTGGGACTCGCCGCTCTGACTGTGGAACTCGCCCTCGCTGAACGTGGGACTCGCACAGCACATCGGCGAGTCCCACACTCCGGCCCGGCGAGTCCCACGTTCAGGCCGATGAGTCCCACATTCACCACCAGCCGACCGGCAGCACCAGACTGGTCGACGGGTTCCGCGCCGAAGCGGCCCACTCGCTGCCCGAGGGATAGCTCGAGCCTCGCAAAAAAGCGGACAGGTGCGGGGACTACCCACACCTGTCCGCGGAACGCGTTCGACTGCGCGCGAAATGCGCTCAGTCTGCGTCTTCGTCTGTCTCTTCTTCGCGCGGCGGCTTGTACGGATCCGCTTCGCCGGCGTGCTGGGCACCGCTGGCGCGGCGGGCGACCTCGGCGTCGGCTTCGCGGGCCTTGGCGAGCAGGTCCTCGATCTTCTGCGCGTCTTCGGGGATCCTGTCCGCCTGGAACACGATGGACGGCGTGTAACGCACACCGGTGCCCGCGCCGACCTTGCTGCGCAAGACACCCCGGGCGGACTCGAGCGCCGACGCCGCGGCCGTGAAGTCCGGCTCGGCGTCGAGCTTCTCACCACGGACCGTGTAGAAGATCGTCGCGTCGTGGAGATCCGCGGTGATCCTCGTATCGGTGATCGTGACGAAGTTCAGCCGCGGGTCCTTGATGTCGTGCTCGATGGCCGAAGCCACGATCTGCGAAATCCGCTTGGCGAGCTTGCGCGCGCGTGCTGGGTCAGCCACCACGCACCTCTCTCTCTGGTTGAAGCGATGAATCTTGAGAATGCTGGTCAGTCGTCCGGGCCCAGTAACCGGCGGTGCGCGGAGAGCAGTTCGAACTCCGGGCGGCTGGCGATGAACCGTTCGCACGAGTCGAGCACGTCACGGATGTGCTCGCCACCCGCGGCGACTACGGCGACTCCGATCAGGGCACGGCGGTGCAGATCCTGGTGACCGGCTTCGGCCACCGAAACGTCGAAGCGCTTGCGCACCTCGGCGAGCACCGGCTTGACCACTGATCGCTTCTGCTTCAGTGAATGGACGTCACCGAGCAGGATGTCGAGCTCGAGGGCTCCGACGAACATGGGCATCAAAGGTGGTGTCGGGGATAAGGAACGTCAAAAAACGAGACGGTCCCGGTTGGGGGGAGGTCACCCTCCCCCCAACCGGGACCCGAAACGATCAGGAGCGAGGCTTCTCGCGCTGCTCGTAGGTCTCGATCACATCGCCCAGCTTCAAGTCGCTGTAGCTGCCCAAGGTGAGACCACACTCGAAGCCCTCGCGGACCTCGGTGACGTCGTCCTTTTCACGCTTCAGCGAGTTGATCGGCAGGTTCTCCGCCACGACGTTGCCGTCGCGAAGCAGCCGTGCCCTGGCGTTGCGCTTGATCTCGCCCGAGATGACCATGCAACCGGCGATCGTGCCGACCTTCGACGACTTGAAGATCCCGCGGATCTCGGCCTTGCCCAGCTCGACCTCTTCGAAGATCGGCTTGAGCATGCCCTTGAGCGCGGCCTCGATCTCGTCGATGGCCTGGTAGATCACCGTGTAGTAGCGGACGTCGACGCCGTCGCGGTTGGCCCGCTCTGTCGCCTTGCCCTGCGCACGGACGTTGAAGCCGAGCACGATCGCGTTGGACGCGGTCGCCAGGTCGATGTCGGACTCCGTGACGCCACCGACACCGCGGTGGACCACGTTGAGTTCGACCTCTTCCTCGCCGACATCAAGCTGCATCAGCGAAGCCTCGAGCGCTTCGACCGTACCGGAGTTGTCACCCTTGATGATCAGGTTAAGGGTGCTGGTCTCCCGCAAGGCCTCGTCGAGGTCTTCGAGGCTGACCCGCTTGCGCCGCGACGCGTTGAGCGCGTTGCGGGTACGAGCGGACCGTCGCTCGGCGATCTGCCGCGCGACCCTGTCCTCGTCGACGACGAGGAAGGTGTCACCGGCGCCGGGCACCGAGGTGAACCCGATGACCTGCACCGGACGCGACGGGGTCGCTTCGGTGACGTTGACGTTGTGCTCGTCGACCATCTTCCGCACGCGGCCGTAGGCGTCGCCGGCGACGACCGAGTCGCCGACCCGCAGCGTTCCGCGCTGCACCAGCACCGTGGCGACCGGACCGCGACCGCGGTCCAGGTGCGCCTCGATCGCGACACCCTGGGCCTCCATGTCCGGGTTGGCCCGGAGGTCCAGTGCGGCGTCCGCGGTCAGCAGGATCGCCTCGAGGAGACCATCGATGTTGATGTTCTCCCGCGCCGAGATCTCGACGAACATCGTGTCGCCGCCGTACTCCTCGGCCACGAGGTTGTACTCGGTGAGCTGCTGCCGGATCTTGTCCGGGTTCGCGCCCTCCTTGTCGATCTTGTTGATCGCGACCACGATCGGGGCCTTGGCGGCCTGCGCGTGGTTGATCGCCTCGACCGTCTGCGGCATGACGCCGTCGTCAGCCGCGACAACGAGGACGACGATGTTGGTCACCTCGGCACCGCGTGCACGCATTGCAGTGAAGGCCTCGTGACCGGGAGTGTCAATGAAGGTCAGCAGCTGACCTTCCTTCTCGACCTGATACGCCCCAATGTGCTGGGTGATGCCGCCCGCTTCACCCGCAACGACATTCGCTGAGCGGATCTTGTCGAGCAACAAGGTCTTGCCGTGGTCGACGTGGCCCATGACCGTGATGATCGGCGGTCGGGGGCGAAGCAGCGCCGGGTCGACCTCCTCGTCGACCCCGGCGAAGTACCGGGCATGGAGCGCAGCTTCCTGCTCTT
>NZ_JAODNM010000007.1 GCF_025464955.1 Amycolatopsis sp.
GTCGCACATCGGATCCGCTGCTCGACGTGGCGCAGACGTCACCAATACCGCGCCCAACAGAGCCACTACCAGCGACAATCGACCCACGAACCATGACCATCACGAACTACGGCTGGAGTACTAGCGCCGTCAGCCGGCGAGGGTGCGAGCAGAATCCTCCCGCCCAGATCCGGAAAACCACTCGCACACCCGACTGAAACCCACCTCAAGATCCACAACGATATCCATCGGTGGATCCAGGTAAGGCGCACTCAACTGGGCCTTCACGCCGTCTCTGTCATACCGAAAGTGCCGTCAGGGGCCCCCCAGCACCCCGGTCCTTGCTGCTCTGGACAGAACTGACCATCCCGACTCGCTTTAAGTTCCAGGCATTGCCGTACGTACTCAGGTTTGGCGCCCGCGGAGTTTCCGGATGATGCCGCGGACGAGGAGCGGGGTCACGATGGCGGCGAAGACGACGAGTGCGGCCCAGCCACCGAAGCCGGAGATCCCGCTGCCGGCGTACGCCTGAGGCGCGGCGTCACGCCAGTTCTTCGAGCCCCCGTTGGCCAGGTCCGCGTTGGGGTCGGCGCTGGTGGTGGCGGTTCCGGTGGTCGAGGTCGGTCCCGCACCGGCCGGCCCGCTCGGTTTCGTGCTGCTCGAGCCGGTGCCGCCGTGGGTCAGCTTGTCCACCCCGCCGAGGCTGGCGAACGGGTCGGGCGGGCTGGCGGCACCCGCGCCCAGACCGCCGTGGAACGTCGGGTTCGCGCAGTTGCCGGGGTTCAGCTGTTTCGCGGGTTTGCCGGTCAGCCGGGCGTTGGAGTTCATCATCTCCTGGGACAGGTTCTGCGGCAGTGGCGAGTAGCCGATCCTCGCCATGTTGACCTGCCCGTCGCACGCGACGAAGTCCAGGAACGACGTGACCGTATCGGTTTTCGCCGGATCACCGTACCCTCCGCGGCAGGTGTCTCGCCCATTCGAGCAGGGCATCATGAGGTACGAGTACGCCGAGATCGGGTAAGTCTGCGGATCGGGGTTGGTGTAGACGTTGTCGAGTTTCTGGCTGAGGTCGGGTCGCAGTTCGGCGGCGGTCAGCGCGGCGGCGATGTTCTCCGCGAACGGCTGCTTGTACTGTCCCGCTTGGTTTTCCACCCACACCGTCGGCGCGCCGTAGCGCACGGCGTAGCTGAATTCGTCGTACCCGATGGAAAACGGGACGTTGTCCTGCGCGACGCTGGTCGCGATCTGCTCGGAGTCGGCGAACAGGCGGTACCAGTCGGCGTCCGGGCCTCGGGTGGGCAGCTGGATCGGCCGGACGTCCGGGGGCAGCGGGCCGATCCCGGTGCCCGCGTTCCTCGACACGAAACTCTGGTACGCCGCGGGCGCGGACTTAGCGATGAAGTCGTAGAACAACGCCGTCGTGCCCGACTGCCCGTTGCGGCCCAGCAGGGTGATCGGCTGGTCGGGCAGTGCCTTGCCGCCGTTGGTCGCGCTGATCGCCGGGTCGCTCCAGCGCGTGATGTCGCGGGTGAAGATCCGGGCGATGACCGAGCGGGTCAGGTGCAGGTAGTCGACGCGCTTGCCGGACGCGTCCTTGACGTCGTACATCACCGCCACCGCCCCGGCGACGTCCGGCACGTATTGGTAACCGCGTTGCTGCGCGGACTGGCCACCGCCGCCGGCGGCGATCAGCGAGCTGACTTCCGCCTCGGTCGCGCCGAAGTCGACAGTCCGGTCGCCGTACTGGTTGACCCCGGTGGGCGACCCCAGACTCGAGTAGTTGATCGGGATACCGCGCGACGTGGCGCCCTGCTGCCAGTCGCCCATGGCGAGCGCGACGTAGGACGAGCCCGAACCGGTGACGGCGGTGTAGGCGCTCGCCGACGAGGCGAACGCGAGTTGTGACCCCAGGCCGACGGCGGCGCACGCGGCCAGGACGCCGAGTCTGCGGAGGAGGGAATGCTGGCGACTCATGGGTTTCCGCTCACCTCAGCCGAATCGGCCGTTGACGTAGTCATAGGTACGTTCGTCGTCGGGGTCGTCGAAGATCTTCTCGGTGGACCCGTGCTCGATCACCCGGCCGGGTTCGTTCTCGGCGGCCAGGAAGAACGCGCAGTGGTCGGAAACCCGCTGCGCCTGCTGCATGTTGTGGGTCACGATGACGACGGTGACCTCGTGGCCGATCTCCGCGATGGTCTGCTCGATGCGCCGCGTCGACGTCGGGTCGAGCGCGGAGCACGGCTCGTCCATCAGCAGCACGTTCGGCTGCACGGCGAGGGACCGCGCGATGCACAGCCGCTGCTGCTGCCCGCCGGACAACGCGCCGCCGGGCGCGTTGAGCCTGTCCCGCACCTCGCGCCAGAGCCCGGCGCGCTGCAGGCTCTGCTCGACCAGTGCTTCCTTGTCGTTGCACTTGACTCCGGCGAGCTTCAGCCCGGCGACCACGTTGTCCCGGATGGACATCGCGGGGAACGGGTTCGGCTTCTGGAACACCATGCCGATCCGCAGGCGCACCTGCTGGGCCCGCGTGCCGTCGGCGTAGACGTCCTTCCCGTCGAGGAGGACCTCCCCGGACAGGCTCGCGGACGGCACCAGCTCGTGCATCCGGTTGAGGATGCGCAGGAACGTCGACTTGCCGCAGCCGGACGGGCCGATCAATGCCGTCACCTCGCGGGCGGGCATGGCCAGCGACACGCCTTCGAGCACCAGCCGGTCGCCGAACCAGGCCGCGACCTCGCGTGACTCGAGCTCCGCGGCACCGGGCGGCGGCCCGCCGGTCAGCCGCACCTCGCGCGTGCTGGCCTCCCGGCCTTCCTCGTACTCCGCTTCGAGGTAGTCGATGTCCGCACCGGCGGCTTCACTGCCCGCGTCGGACAGGTTGGTGGTGTCGGTCACCGGATCTCCTGGGTGGTTTTCGTGGCTTGCTTGACTTTGCGTTTCGACCGGTCGCGGCCGAGCAACCGGGCGAGGGCGAACAGGGTGAAGATCAGGATGATCAGCACGAGCGCGCCGACGTACCCGCGCTGCTGGACGTTTGCCAGTGGCTCCTTGACATACCGGTACACCAGCAGCGGCAGGCTTTCCTGCGGGTCGCTGAACGGGTCGGCGTTCATCCCGAGAGCGCCGAACGAGGTGAACAGCAGCGGCGCAGTCTCGCCCGCCACCCGGGCCACGCCGAGGATGACCGCGGTGGTCACGCCGGTGCGGGCGGTCGGCAGGACCACCGACCACACCGTCCGCGCGCGGCTGGCGCCGAGGGCGAGGGACGCTTCGCGCAGGCCGTTCGGCACGAGCCGGAGCACGACGTCGATGGTGCGGGTGACGGTCGGCAGCATCACCATGGTCAACGCGAGCGTCGCCATGAAACCGTTGTAGCTGAACAGACCCACCCTTGCCTGGATACCGGGGATGATCAACGCCGCGTAGACGAACAGCCCGGCGACGATCGAGGGCAGCCCGCTCATCGCGTCGACCATGATCCGCACCGGGCGGCGGAACCTCGACCGGGTCTCGTTGAGGAAGATCGCGGTGAGCAACCCGAGCGGCACCACGAACACCAGCGTGAGCCCGGTCTGTTCGAGCGTGCCGACCACGGCGTGCAGCCCGCCGGTCGCCGACGCCGGATCGGTCGGCCCGACCGAGGACATGTCGTGGGTGAAGAACCCCAGCCGCAGGTAGGGGCCGCCCTTGACGATGATGAACCCGAGGAGGAACAGCAGCGGGACGAGCAAGCCGAGGGCCCCGGTGACGACGACCGCGGAGGCCAGCCTGTCGGTCGCGGCGAGCTTGCCCAGCCTGTCGCGCGTGACCAGGTAGAGCATCACCAGGTACAGCGCGTAGGCGACGATCAGGTCCGCGAGCCAGCCCGGCGACGTCAGCAGCAGGTGCATCACGAACCACGTGAGCAGCACAGCCGACGCCGCGCAGCCGAGGGACACCAGGCGGTCGGCCGGAGTGGTCGTCGACGGCCTGCGTTTGACCAGCGGTTTCGGGGTGGTGCGTTCCGCGGTGGGGCTCGGTGACGTGGGTGTCGTGGTGGTCATCAGGCGTCCACTCCGGCGCCGGAGCGGCTCTTCGAGATGATCACCGACGCGGTGAAGTTGGTGGCCAGGGTGAACACGAACAGCACCAGCCCGGCGCCCATCAGCCCGCTCAGCGCCAGGCCGGACGCGCCCTTGTTGTTCGCGATGTAGCCCGAGATCGTCGCGCCGCCGAACTGCAGGAGGTGGCTGCTGATCTGCGGAACCTGTGGCAGGAGCAGGGAAACCGCGATGGTCTCGCCCAGCGCGCGGCCCAGCCCCAGCATCGAGCCGCCGATGATCCCGCCGCGGCCGAACGGCAGCACGACCGTTTTCACCATGCCCCAGCGGGTACTGCCCAGCGCGAGGGCGGCTTCCTTTTCCCCGGGCGGGGTCTGGGTGAACACCTCGCGGATCACCGAGGTCGTGATCGGCAGCACCATCAGGGAGACGACCAGGCCGGCGATGAACATCGAGTTGATGAACAACGTGTTGTCCTGCGTCGCGAACAGTGGGAACCAGCCGAGGTTGTTCGTCAGCCAGGTCGACACCGGCACGATCTGCGGACCGAGGAAACTGAACCCCCACAGGCCGTACAGCAGGCTGGGGATAGCGGCGAGCAGGTCGACGAGCCCGGTCAGGAAGCCGCGAAGCCTGCTGCTGGCGTACTCCGTGATGTACAGCGCCGCGAGGATGCTCACAGGCACCGCGACGCACACCGCGATGAGCGCGACGACGATGGTGCCGTAGAGCAGGCCGAGCACCCCGAGCTTGCTGTTGGCGGCGTCGAAGTCGATCGTCGAGAAGAAGCCGAAGCCGCTGACCTTGAACGCCGGGCCGGACCGGTAGATCAGGAAGAACCCGATCACCACAAGGATTCCCAGCATGCACAGGCCGGCGCCGGTGGTCACCCGGCGGAAGGCCCGGTCCGCCGGGGACGGTACGTCGGTGACCGCCCGCCTGCCCGGGGCGGGCGGATCGGGCCGGGGAAGCGCGACGGTCACAGGCTGCCTTCCTGAGCGAGCACGGGCGATCGATGTCCGGGCAGGCCTGAGTGCCCCTCGAACCCCTCTTCCAGCTCAGTATGTGGTCCTTTCCACGGCTAAAGGTGTACGCGCGGGGAACGCCCGACGGGGCGTCGGTGAATCACCTTCATGTTCACGGCTCCGGCGTTGACCGGGGGAGTCGCGGTCGGGGAGCTTGGACCGTGCGGGCGCCTGTCGTGGCGCTGTGAGGTCGGGGAGTGTTCCGTGTTCGTGGTACTGAGACGTGTCTGCCTCGTGTTCGTCAGCGGCGTCCTGGCGGTACTGGGCGTGCTCGGCGCGCCGTCCGCGAGTGCGCAGGAAGCGCCACCACCGGCACTGAGCTACACCGTCAAGACCGTGCCTGCGAATCTTGCGCACGTGCAGAATGGTGACGCCGTCAAGATCACGATCTCCGGTCTGCCCGCCGGCGCGACCGCGGTGCTGCGGGTCTGCCCGGCGACCCTGCCGGACACCCTGCTCAAGGGCATCGGCGCCGCCGTGCCGCAGCATGACGTGACCGCGCGGGTCAATGCCTACTGCGGGGTGCTGAACGACGAGCTGGCCGGCGCCGAATACGGCCAGGTCAGCCGCAACCGGAGCGCCACCACCCACGACATCGTCTACGACACCACGATTCCTCGCGGTCCCAGCGTCCCGGCCTACGTCGCCTTCGATCCGAGCTACACCAGCTTCGACAAGTCCGAACCGTTCTTCCCGTGGGCCGACAACCCGGTCGTGTCGACCTCTCCCGACGGTACGAAGATCCGGCAGCGCAAGTGGTCGTTCAGCTGCGACGAAACCCATCCGTGCACCTTCGCGCTGCACTTGGACGGCGTCGTCGCGGGCACCCCGGCCGCCGCGCAGGACAACTCGATCACCTTCGCCCCGACAGCTCCCGGCCTGTCCGTCGAAGGCTGCGCCGGCATCGGGCCGAACACGTTGGACGCGAGCATGCCCGAGCGGTTCGGCCGTACGGCGGTGACGTGGAACCAGTTGCTGTGCGCACCTACCAACTCCAACCAGCCGACCAACATCGTCGCGGAGAACGAGGACACGGGGTTGAAGGCATTCGACACCGGAGCTTCCGACGTCGTTTTCACCGGTTCCGGCGGCACGCTGGCGACGCAGACCACCCGTGACCGGCAGTACGTGCCGGTCGGGTTGAACGCCGCGGTCATCGCCGCCGTCGGCTGGTCGCCGACCGATGTCGACGATGGCGGCGGCCAGTTGATCTCGCAGTTCGCGACCCATTTGGACTTCGGTTTCGACGACGTCGCCAACCTGCTTTCGAAGAGCGGTCAGACACCCGAAGCGCCGGAGACTCCCGGCCGCGGCGGGATCTTCGTCAACGACGCTCCGCTGGTGAAGCGCAATCCGGACCTCGCCGCGATCGACTTCGGCGGGAACCCGGGTGCGGGATTGAATGCCAGGGCCCGGGCAGGCGCGCTCTACCCCGACTTCTACGGAGTGACGGGGGAATCCGGTGCGGGTACCGTCCCGCTCGCGTTGTCGGAGACGCTGGCGTCGGCGGCCCCGAACGCGTGGAAGTTCCCCGACCAGCCCGCCACCGCGTACTCCGGCAAGTCGCCAGGGGTCATCACTTCGCTGGACGCGTTGAGCCCGGCGGGACTGCAGGCCCTGCGCAACATGGAGCCGAAGGTCGGGCAGCTCGCCGTCCGCAAGACCGTCAACAACGCGACCATCGGCACCGGCGGGGAATGCGCGTCCGGGTGTCTCAACTGGATCGTCACCGACCTGGCGACCGCGACCCACTACGGCTGGGCCATCGCGGCGCTGCCCAACGGGCACGGCGGTTACGTCACGCCCACCACGCAGTCCCTGCAGGCGGCCGCGAGCAGCATGAAGGAGGGCAAGGACGGCACGCTGCAGCCGGGCACGGTGTCCGATCCGGACGGGTACCCACTGACCTTCGGCGAGTATCTCGCGGCCCCGGTCAATCCCCTGATCGACGCGAACTGCAAGCCCCTGCAAGGGAAGCAGGACCAGCTCACGGCGTATCTCGCGATGGCGCGGGCGGGTGGGCAGAACGCGCTGAGCCCCGGGATGGCGCCGCTGACGCCGGCGCTGGCGACCGAAGCAAACCAGCGGGTGGCCAAGGTGGGTACCGGAACGACTGGTGCCGCCTGCCACGAGCAGGCCGCCGCGAACAACCCGCCGCCGACCAGTCCCGGCGGTGGCGCCGGCGCGACGCCCACGTCGAACACCGGCGCGTCGAGCACGCCTGTAGGTACCGGGCCGGCTCCACTCGTCGCCCCGCTCAAGGCGGCCACGCCGTCCACGGTGAGCGCGGCGAAGAACCTGGCGGATTCCGTGCGGATCCCGGCGTTCTTCGGTGGCGGTGTCCTCGGCGCGCTGATTCCGTTGCTGGCACTGGTGGTGCTGGCCGTTCTTCCGTCCGCGACGGGGTATCTGGCGGCGGGCAAACCGCTGCCGCCGTGGTTGATCTCGCTGCTCGGGCGGGTTCGTGTCGGTCGAGGTGAGGTGTGAGCGCCGATCCCGCTGTCACCGAGAGCGCTGTTACCGAGCCCGTTGTGTCCGAGAGCGTGTCGGTGGGTCCTCGGTGGATCGCCGCGGTGGCCGGCATCTGGCTGGTCGTCTCCGGGGTCTGTTTGACACTGGTGATCTACGCGATCGGTCCGATGCTGGAGAACAGCGACCAGGAAGCGGCGCTTGGCGCCTTCCGCGGTGAGGTGAACCAGGCTCTCGGCGCGACGCAAAGCCTGTCCGGCGCCGCGGCGCCGACCAAGCCCGCCGAGTTCGGTGCCCCGGTGGCCGTGCTGGAGATCCCCAAGCTGCACGTGCAGCAGGTCGTCGTCGAGGGGGTCTCGCCGAGCGAAACGGCGTCCGGCCCGGGGCATGTGCCGGGTACCTCGGGGCTGGGGCAGCCGGGCAACGCCGCGGTCGCCGGGCGGTACTCCGGTTACGGGGCGCCGTTCGGCCGGCTCGGTGAACTGCGGGCAGGCGACGAAATCGTCGTGGCCACCACGCAGGGAAGCTCGCTGTACCGCGTGACCGGTACGGCCACCAGAGACCTGAACGAGGACACCGACTACGGCAGGACCGACAACGACCGGCTGACCCTCGTGACGTCGGCGTCCTGGTGGCCACTGGCATCGACGAGCGCGACCGTGGTGACGGCGAACCTCGAGGGCAGGCCGTTCCGCCCGGCACCCCAGAACGGCCGCGCGGACGCACAGGACGGCCGAACCGGCGAGTCGGCCGCTTGGGCGCTCCTGGTGCTCTCGTTCGGTGCGTTCTCCGCGGTGGCCTTCGGCGCGACGTGGTTGTACCGCCGGTGGCGGCCGGTGTCGACCTACGTCATCACCGCTCCGGCGCTGCTGGCGCTGGCCGCCTTGTCCGCGATCTCCCTCTGGCGCCTGCTCCCCGCCTGGACCTGAGGACAGCTGGCCCCTCAGTCCACCTTGGTGGTGTGTGGCCCTGGCTGTCCTGAGGCGTAACACTTACCTAAGTGGGTGGGCCTCGAACCGCTCCCAAATCGTCCGGCCTGGGGGTCTCCGTACGGCGCGGTCAGAGGACGAGCGTGGCCTTGCTGGTGGCCGAGTGGAAGAAGTCCGGTGTGCCGGCGTAGAACGCGCGCCAGATGCCGGGGTGCGACTGGTCGGCCGAGGCGGAGAACGTGAACGTGGTGCCGTTCCACTCCGCGTCGGCGGTGGCGACCGTGGTGAAGCAGGGGCTTCCCTGGCCCAGGTACTGGATCTGCACGGGGATCGGGGACGGCGTGAAGTTGCCGGGGAACTCGACGGTACCGGCGACCGCTACCTTGCCAGCGGAGTCGCGCGCGGCGGTGAAGCCGGTGAAGTCGGACGGCTGCAGGACGGTGATCTTCGGGGTGTCGGCGGTCGCGTCCGCGACCGAGGGATCGGCCGTCAGGTGGGCGAGATGGTAGGTACCGGTCCGGAACGGCGTCACCGAAGTCCGGTAGCGGCCCGAGGCATCGGTGACGGGTGTCGCGACGGGCTCGCCGCAAAAGTCGTCGATGCAGAAGGAAACGGGTACCTCGGCTCCGCTGACCGGTCGCCATCCGCTGCCCGCCGGCGCGGTCAGCGTGCCGGTGATGATGACGGACCGGCCCGCGTCGACCGCGGTGCTGCTGACACTGGCGGTCAGCCGCGCCGGTGCGGTGCCGGCCGACGCGGGCAGGGCGACCGCGGTGGTCACGGCCGCCACGGCGATCGAGACGAGCGTGATCTTCTTCAGGACGCGAATCATGTTCTCCCCAAGCTGAGGGTTCCCGAGTGACTCTGGCGATGGCTAGGTCGGCGGCGCGGGGACCGATGTTTCGGCGGATCGGGTGTCTTCGCCGTGCGTTGGGCACTCGGCCGTTGGGGCTTCACCTGACCCCGGCGGTGTGCTCGAATTGTTCACTTCGCGGTCGTCGCGCCTTCACCCATTTTGGTAACTCGCTCACGTACTACCGCGATGTAGTAACTGTGGTCAGGGGGTTTTAATGAGTGTTGTTCACATCAGCGCGACCGTCGGTGATCGTCGGTGACGAACAAACCTCGGTTTCAGCTGATCGACGCTGCCGGTGAAACCGTGAGATGGCGCTTACTCGGTGGAAACAACCTGTCACTCGGGTCTGGTTCCATCGCTTACCAGACTTCCGGGGACTGCCTGGCCGGCATCGAATTCCTGCGTGCCAACCTCGATTCCCTGGAGATCGAATTCAGCCACGACAGCGGATCCCGCTGGCGGTGGATGCTGTACTCGGGCGCGGAGTTGGTCGCTGTCGCGAGTCATTTCTACGGTCGCCGGATCGAAGCGCAGCATGCCTTGGACAGATTTCGCGCCGCCGTACCGGGGGTGGTGGAAACCGGCGATCACGGCCGGGTGGCGGATTGGCGCAGCAAACAGTCCAAGGACCAGCGGAAGACTTCTTAGCCTCCCGTTGTGTCACGCACACGCTACGGAAAGTGCGTTCGCCGGACATTAACCAATCAGCCGTCGGGCGGGAAGGCAAAACACCGGCGGCGGCCAGGCTGATCGGGCGAACTGGACAGGTCACACCGAACTAGAGGGAGAGTGCAACAACATGCGTGCTCGTACTACTCGGTTTCTCGCCGCGACCGCGATCGCGGCGGGCGCCTGCCTGCTGCTGACCGGTACCGCTTCGGCCGTTCCCGCCGCCAACGGCGTCCCCGAGGTGCTCGCGGCCGCCGGCTCGGACACCATCTTCAACGTCACGGCCCCGATCTTCGCCAACGCCAACAGCGGGACCTGGAACACCGACCCGGACAACTACGTGAATGTTCCCCCGGTGCTCACCGGCACTACCACGTTCACCGTCCCGGCCGACCCGTTCAACGCCGCGGTGACCTACAACGCCACCACCAACGTCCCGCCGGACGGCTCCAGCGCCGGCAAGGCCGCGCTGAAGGCTTCCGCCGACGCCGGCAACGGCCTGATCGACCTCGCGCGCTCGTCCTCGCCGCGGGCGACCTCGGACCCGTCGACGTTCGAGTACTACGGCTTCGCGAAGGACGGCGTCACCTGGGCCTCCTCGGCCACCGGTTCCGGTGCGGGCCTGAGCCTGACCATCACGCAGCTGCGCAGCATCTACAACGGCACCATCACCAACTGGAACCAGGTCGGCGGTGGCAACGCGGCGATCAAGCTCTACCTGCCGCAGGTCGGCTCCGGCACGCTGAGCTTCTTCACCGGCACGGTGCTCGGCTTCGACCCGGCGACCATCTCCGGGCTCACCATCAACCGGTTCCAGGAAAACGACGCCACCTCGATCCCGGCGGCCAACCAGGCCACCGCGATCGTGCCGTTCTCCGTCGCCCAGTGGGTGGCGCAGGGCAACAGCGTCAGCCCGAACAAGCGGGCCGGCTTCACCGTCAACAAGCTGACCGGTGCCGGTTCCGACGGTGCGCCGGTGACCGGTTCCGCGGGCGCCTACGTACCGGCGTTCGCCGACACCTTCCTCGGCGCTCGCACGGTGTTCTACGTGCTCGACAACCGCACGGTGTCCTACGGCCAGGCCAAGCGGGCCGTCGGTTTCGACCCGACCGACCACGCCGCGACCGCCAGCCCGCTGTGCGGCGGCAAGCTCGCCGCGACGTTGACCCAGTACGGCTTCAAGCCGCTGGTGGCCAACGCGAATGGCATCACCTGCGTCAAGTCCTGATTCCCGGTAGTGCTTCTCGAGCTGCCCGGCGGATCACCAGTCGCCGGGCAGCTCGCTGTGGTCAGGCAGCGAAGTCGAAGACCCGCTCGAGGATTCGGCGCCCGGCACGACCCCAGGTGGGCTGCCCGCCGGGAAGACCCCGTTCCCACGCTTGGCCGACGGAGACGAGCCCGAGCGCGGTCAGGACGGCCCAGCCTTGAGCGCGGTGAACCGTCGCCTCGTCGGTCACGCCGTAAGCGCTGAGGAATTCTGCGGATGCGCCTTGTGGTAACAGTTTCCACGCGGCGGCGAGGTCGATGGCCGGATCGCCGGCACAGAGCTCACCGAAGTCGACGATGCCGGAGATCGTGCCGTCCGCAATGACGGCGTTGGCGGGGTGGAGATCTCCGTGGAGCCAGACGGCGGGCCCGGTCCAGCTCGGCGCGGCGATGGCCTGGTGCCACACCTCCCGTGCCCGGTGAACGTCGACGACCTCGGCCACGGCGTCGAGGCTGGACTCGAAACCCTCCGTCAACGTCGGCTGGTTGTCCCAGCCCGAAGGCACCGGCCGAACCTCGAGACCGGCCAAGTCCGGGTGCTGCTCACGAACTAGGTTACGGACAAAGCTCGCGTCGACGTCAGTTCGTTCCATCCCGAGGACGGTAATCAGTCCGCGTAGTCGGTCGCGGGCTCGGTGGCGTAGCGGGCCATGATCGGGATGACGTCGGACGGGTTGAAAGGCTTGCCGGCGGAAAGCATTTCGCGCAGGTCGCGGAAGTATTCGACGTACAGGTCCGGGGTGAAGGTATTGACCATGACCGCGGGAATGTCCCCGGGGTTGGCGAAGGTGTGCGGGGCACCGGTGGGCACCATGACGAGCGTTCCGGCGGACGCGTCGTGGTCCTCGTCGCCGATGGTGAAGCGCACGGTCCCCGAAACGACGTAGAACCCCTCGTCGTGCTGGGCGTGCCGGTGCTGGGGTGGCCCGGGCGCGTGCGGCGCCACGGTGATCTCCACCATCCCCAGCCGGTGCTCGGTCGTACTGCCGTCCTCGAGGATGCGCATCCGCACCAACTCGTTGTCGAGAACCACTTCCCCGTCGCCGGGGCCGACAATCGAGATCTGAACCATGGGAACTCCTCGTGATAGTTAACTGTCATGAAGACAGTAAGCTATCGTGAATCCTGGCGCAAGGGTCTTAGCGGCTTGCGACGGCGCCAGGGCAGTACTCGGCGAGGCCGAACATGGCGAGGTCTTGCCAAGCCGAACCTTGGAGGGCGGCGCTTTCGTTGCCCGAGGGACGGCAACTCGCCGTCGACTTGCGAGCCGCCGCAACGGCGGTGGCCGCCGGTTGGAGGAGAAGCGCTGGCACTTGGCAGAAGGCCGTGTCGCCCTAGCCGGCAACGCCGCGCGCTGCGCCGGGTTGCTGTCCCGGGCGAGGAACGGTGGTCGAACCCGCCCCGAGGCTCATCGCTTCGTGGTCGGCGGAGGTACCTTTCGCCTTCGTGCCGTGGATGTCGCAGCCGTCCACCGGATGTTCGACGTGCCGAGCAGGACGAGGCCGCCGTTCTGGGAGCCGTTGACCGTGAAATTCTCGAAGACCAGATCGTGTGCGCCGCTGGCGTAGGCGCCGAAGCCGTGGGACCCGGTCGAAGTGATGCCGATGAACCGTTGGTAGGAGTGGTTGCCCAGTGCGATAAGGCCTTTGCTGCCGCCGGTCCCTGTGATGACCGCGCTGCCGCCGTCGCCGTAGAAGGTGATGTACTTTCCCGTGGACCCATTGTTCTTGATGGTGAGTCCGCCGGTGTAGGTCCCGGCCGCGATGTCGACGTTGTCGCCGGGCCGAGCCGTGTCGGCGGCACGTCCGCGGGACAGGCGCGCTCCCTGGCGTAGGCGATGCCCGCCGCGAGCACCACGGCCACTGTGGCGACAGCCGTGCTCCACCCGATCTTGCCGACCGTCACCAGTATGAATCCTCCGTCTGGGGCGCACCGGCTGGCACGTCCAGCGGTGCCCGACGGTTATAGAAGTGCTTGTCTGGGACCCGTCCCAAGCTGGTGGTGGATTTTCGAGATTCCATTCGTACTTAAGGAAAAACACCGGCATCCGCCGTAGGTCACACGCCACGATTACGTTAAGCAATCAGCTTCGATCCTGGTGCATCAGTGAGTGACGCGCTTTGCGGTCAGTTGGCCGCGAAATCGGCTTCTCGCAACGTAATTCGCTGTGAAGTGACTTCTCGCAGCCTATCGATGATCACGTGCAGCGATAATGCGGATCACCTTAAAGGGTATCGAATGGTAGTTCGACTCGCGGTAGAATAAAGGGGTGTCCAGCTCAGTGATCCAGTTCCCCTCGCTCGCCGAGATTCGGCGTGCGAATCCGGTGGAAGCTGCGGAGATCGCCCGCCGACTGGCGCGGATTTACAACGAGTGCGACGCACTGTTCGGTGTGCTGGCGGCGAAAGTAGAGACCGAAGGCGTGAAGGTCGTCTACCAGTATCTGAACACGGCACTGTGGTTGGATGATGTCACCCAGCTCGGCCCGGCGGCGGCGAAGCGGATCGTGATCCGAGGCAAGGCCGTGAACTCCTCCAGTAACCTGGATGGCACGGAGATCCCCGCGATCGCACCGTTGGCCGGTCTCGCGGCACGTGCAGGCGACATTACCCCGGCGCATGTGGATGAGATCGTGAACGCCATGATCAAGATGCCCGCGACTGTGTCGGATCGGGATCGGGCGGGTGCGGAGAAGATCCTGGTCGACCTCGCCCGGCAGGCGACACCCCTCGAGGTCCGCAAGGCCGGTGACCGGCTGTTGAACACCTTCGACCCGGATGGGCCGGAGCCGAAGGATCCGCCGGAGCGACCGCAGCGGGAGTTGGCGTTCCAGGAGCACCGCGACGGCTCCGCGACCCTCAAAGGCAAGCTCGACAACCTGGCCTACGCCCAACTCCGCGCCGCCCTCGACCCCCTGGCGAAGCCGCACTCGACGAAAGAGGAAGGCCGCGACCCCCGCAGCCAATGGGAACGCCACGCCGACGCGCTGGTCGATCTGGTCCGGCTCGCAATGACCGTGGACGAGATTCCGACCCATGGTGGTGATCGGGTGCATGTGGCGGTCACCGTGGACTACGAGACGTTGAAGTCCGGGATCGGGACGGCGATGCTGGACTATGGCGGTGTGATCACGGCGGCGGAAGCACGGATGTTGGCGTGTGACTGCAAGGTGATCCCCGCTGTCCTCGGCACCGACAGCGAGCAGATGGATTTGGGGCGGTCCAAGAGAATTATCACCACCGGGCAACGGCGACGACTTGTCATGAGAGACCGCGGTTGCGCGTTTCCCGGTTGTAAAAGCCACGCCAAACACTGCGACGGGCACCATATCGTGTATTGGATCCTCGGCGGGCCAACAAATCTGAACAACTTGACCCTCCTCTGTGAACGGCATCACCGTCTTGTGCATTGTGGTGGTTGGGAAGTACGGATGGGTGGCGACGGGAGACCGGACTTCATCCCACCGTCTTATCTAGATCCGCTTCGAAAACCGAGGCGTAACATCATGCACGTGT
>NZ_JAODNM010000031.1 GCF_025464955.1 Amycolatopsis sp.
CGCCAAACGGGTTACCGTCGACAGTAACCCGGCCCCTTCGGTTGGCGTCATACTGGCCGACGGCGGATCGGAGGTGGGTCTTGACCAACGTTCCGGCGTGGATCAGCCCGATGCTTGCGGTCTCCGATGGCTTGGGGCGAGCAGGTCTCGGATCTCCCGGCAATCGCAACGCTGGGGAACCGGTCGATGATGCTGACAAAGCTCAGCGAGAGCACGGCCCGCACCGGTCGCCTGGTTAGGCACGGCCAGTTCGTCGTCTGAGTCAGGGAGTCGAAGAATCCATGTCGCACTAATTGGTTGTCAGCATATTGATGACTTCCGCAAGTTGAACTTCGCTCATCTGGAGAGGATCCACCCCGGCTGTCACTATTGTGCCGTTCAAGAAAGACGTGCACTCTACCGATCGTTGCTTGCTTGAGTTTTCTACTTTATTTCCCGAAAGGTACGTCATCCAACCAGCTACCGGTCGAGTCGGCCCTTGCTCCTGAAGGCTTCTCATCGAACTGTTGGAAAACGTTGCCCATTCCGGATCCCAGCACTCTACTGTTGCACGAAAGATGTCTTGAACCAAATCTGGCGAGTAAAGCTCTGCGCCAGCCGACTCCGGCTCGGGCAAATTTAGAACAACGCAATTTTTGACATGAACAGTTCTCGGATCGGATCCACACAATGCACTGAAGCCAACTGGCGTCGAGTCTTCATTGTTCCAAAGCCCAACCCGGTAACCGAGATCCTCGACTATCTTGCCGGTAAACTGAGACCGCGTGGCCCCCGATTCAAGTGCGCGAACAATCGCTTCCCTGTTCACGCTGACCCGATTCCGGGAAGCCTCAGCCATACTTTGCCCTCGTTGAAACCAACTTGCATAAGCGTGATGGAGCCGCCCTATTCTAGCAAGGTACTCTGTCAGTCTATCGGCACACTCGTCCAGAGATTCGATTCTCGGCCCCCAATAAGCGCCGAGGTAGAACGCTTCAGGCATTCCCGGAACCTCCTTTGCTAGGGAACGTACACCACATTGATTCCAACAATTCCATTGTCAGCAAATAGGTTTTTGAAGGCTTGCACTGCTATCGGCTCGGCAACACGCCACTCGACAGGAAGCCCGCCGGATACTCTGAGCTGACGTTCTGCCTGCGCGACCGCACTGTCATTTATACCGAATCCAGGATAGAAGCGACCATTCTTCGTGAGGTCGGCATATCCAGGACCTTTGGCTTCAATAAGAATTCCGTCTTGGAAGCTGTCAAAATGAACTTCTCCGACACTGTCGATAGTCTTATAGCCCATTCCACTAGGAACCCCTCCAGTGACCCGGATCTGATATGCGAGCGCCCTGGCGGGCATCGACTCGGTCACGGTATCCCAATTGCCGGGGCTACCTGTGCCGACCCAGCATCCGGAATTGTGAACGAGGACCGGCGTCTTCCCGGCCAACACGTAGAACGTGTGGGCATTGTCGACAGGAAGCTCGCGAGCAGCAGATTCTTCAAGATCCGGTACCCCTGGCGGAGATCACCCGGCTGCGGGGAAATCGGAAGGCTGCGAACGATCTGGCCGACCGGCGGAACACAGAGCTGCGTGACGCCGTTCGAGACGCTGTTCACCGCGTCCCCAAGAGGCGATGGCTACGCCGATAACCAGCCCCCAGAGCGGGTTGGGCCCGCATTCCGTGGGTGCGTCAAAGAGGTTAAGAAGTATCGCACTGTCCCACATGTTAGGGAGTCAATTCCCGCTCGCTGGACGAGGCCTACAACCTCGTCCAGGGCACCTCGGACGCCGGCGTCAACTTCGGCGCCGAGGCCGTCGCCGAGCTGCTCGTGCAGATGGAGAACCACCGCGGTGACCTGGTCGTCATCGCCGCCGGGTACCCGGGTGAGATGGACCGGTTCCTCGATGCCGACGCGGGCCTGCGCTCGAGGTTCGCCCTGATGGTCGACTTCCCCGACTACACCGACACCGAGCTCGAGCAGATTCTCGTGTCGATGGCGGAGGCACAGGGATACAAGCTCTCGCCGGATCTGCTGGAGGCGTTGCCCGCGCGCATTGCCGCGATCGACCGAGGTAGCGGTTTCGCCAACGGCCGGTCCGTTCGAGGCCTCATCGAGGCCGCCATCGGCGCTCAGGCCGTCCGGCCCGCCGCTCCTGACGTCGACCTCGACGCGCTGAGCGACGACGAGCTGACTCTGCTGACCCAGGCGGACCTCGGCCAGTAAGGGAGCCGGCCGTCACGATCGTGGCGCCGCACGTGGGGGACCGCGACCAGGCCAGCTACCCTGAGGCACGTGCCTTCTCCCACCACCGAAACTTCCGGTAGCCGTCGTGTGTCCCTGTTGACCCTGGGCTGCGCCCGCAACGAGGTCGACTCCGAGGAGCTCGCGGGCAGGCTGGCCGCCGGTGGCTGGGAACTGGCCGCCGAGCCCGAAGACGCCGACGTGGTGGTGGTCAACACCTGCGGGTTCGTCGAATCCGCGAAGAAGGACTCGGTCGACACGCTGCTCGCGGCCTCGGACACCGGCGCCAAGGTCGTCGCGGTCGGCTGCATGGCCGAGCGGTACGGCAAGGAGCTGGCGAGCAGTCTGCCCGAGGCTGACGCCGTACTCGGCTTCGACCACTACGCGGAGCTGTCCGACCGCCTCGACGACGTCGTCGCCGGCAAGGCCATCGCCTCCCACACGCCCGGCGACCGCCGCAAGCTGCTGCCGATCAGCCCGGTCCAGCGCCCTTCGGCCGCCGAGGACGTCGAGGTCCCCGGGCACGCGCAGCACGGCTGGGGCCCGCGGGTGCTGCGCACCCGCCTGGACGACTCGCCCGTCGCCGCGCTGAAGATCGCCTCCGGCTGCGACCGGCGCTGTTCCTTCTGTGCGATCCCGTCGTTCCGCGGTTCGTTCGTGTCGCGGCAGCCGGACGAGATCGTCGCCGAGGCGATGTGGCTCGCCGAGCACGGCGTCAAGGAGATCTTCCTGGTCAGTGAGAACTCGACGTCGTATGGCAAGGACTTCGGCCGCGACGGCGCCCGGGCGCTCGAGCTGCTGATCCCCCGGCTCGCCGAGGTCGAGGGCATCGAGCGGGTGCGCGTGTCGTACCTGCAGCCCGCCGAGACCCGGCCCGGCCTGGTCAAGGCCATCGCGACCACCCCGGGCGTCGCGGACTACTTCGACCTCT
Organism: Amycolatopsis sp.; assembly: GCF_025464955.1. Lineage (GTDB taxonomy): Bacteria > Actinomycetota > Actinomycetes > Mycobacteriales > Pseudonocardiaceae > Amycolatopsis. The sequence continues at coordinate 3,166 of NZ_JAODNM010000031.1, forward strand.
CCTTCCAGCATTCCAGCGAGACCGTGCTGCGCCGCATGCGCCGGTTCGGGTCCACGGACTCGTTCCTCGCGCTGACCGAGCAGATCCGCGAGCACTCGCCGGCCGCCGGTATCCGCACCAACGTCATCGTCGGCTTCCCCGGTGAGACCGAGGACGACTTGGCCGAGCTGGAGCGCTTCCTGGTCGGCGCCCGCCTGGACGCCGTCGGGGTGTTCGGTTACTCCGACGAGGACGGCACCGAGGCCGAGAGCTTCGAAGGCAAGCTCGACCAGGACGTGATCACCCAGCGCGTCACCCGGATCTCGAACCTGGTCGAGGAACTGACCTCCCAGCGCGCCGAGGACCGGATCGGCACGTTCGTCGAGGTCCTGGTCGAGAGCACCGAGGACATCGATGGCTCCGGCGGCGAAGTGATCGGCCGGGCGGCCCACCAGGCGCCCGAGGTCGACGGCGAGTGCGTGGTCGTCGAGGCGGGCGACTGCGCGGTGGGCGACATCCTGCGGTGCGAGGTCCTCGAATCGGCCGGTGTGGACCTGGTCGTCCGGCCGGTAGCCGCGGACGCGGACCGGTGAGTGCCGCCACCAGCGATGCCGGGGCGGGTGAAGGCACCGGCCCGAAGCCGCCGCCACCGGCCGCGGTACCGGAGCCGACGCCGGTACCGACGCTGAACCTGGCCAATCTGCTGACCATGTCCAGGCTGGCCATGGTGCCGTTGTTCGTCGCGGCGCTGCTCGTCGCGGACGGCACCGACACCTGGTGGCGGGCGGTCGCGACCGCGATTTTCGCTGTCGCGTCGTTCACCGACCAGGTCGACGGCTGGGTGGCTCGCCGGTACGGCCTGGTCACCGACTTCGGCAAGATCGCCGACCCGATCGCGGACAAGGCCCTGATCGGCGCCGCGCTCATCGGGCTGAGCGCGCTGGGCGAGCTCGGCTGGTGGGTGACCATCGTCATCGCGATCCGGGAGATCGGCGTCACGCTGCTGCGCTTCTGGGTGATCCGGCACGGCGTCATCCCGGCGAGCCGGGGCGGTAAGGCGAAGACGTTGACGCAGGTCGCGGCGATCGTGGCGTACCTGCTGCCGCTGCCCGCGTCCGCCGACATCGTCCGCTGGGTCCTGATGGGGCTCGCGCTCGTGCTCACTGTCGTGACCGGCCTCGACTACGTTTTCCGGGCGGTCCGGTTGCGTGCCGCCGGCCTGCGGGCCGCTTCGGGGGCGTGAGTGGACGTCCGTGACGTCGTGCAGGCCCTGATAGCGCGAAGGCAGACTGTGGCAACCGCGGAGTCGCTCACCGCTGGGCTCGTCTGCGCCGCGCTCACCGACATCCCCGGTTCCAGTGCCGCCGTCCGCGGCGGGCTCGTCGTCTACGCGACGGATCTGAAGGCGAAACTGGCCGGCGTGGACCCGGCGCTGCTCGCCCGGACCGGGGCGGTGCACCCGGATGTCGCAACGCAGCTCGCCGAGGGCGCGCGGGCGCGCTGCGAGGCGGACTGGGGCCTCGGGCTGACCGGCGTCGCCGGACCTGATCCGCAGGACGGCGTCCCTCCCGGGACCGTTTTCATCGGACTCGCTGGTCCAGGCGTTGCCACCGTCCGTGAGCTGGCGCTGGACGGCGGCCGGGAGGCCGTCCGGGCGGCTTCGGTGGCGGCCGCGCTGGACCTCCTCGGGGAACATTTGGGGTGATCGGCGCGTTCGCCCTTGGCGTACGGCCGTGTCAATTCCTGCGGTTACCCGTCCCGACTGGGTAACGTGGTGGGTATCAGTCCGGGAAGGGAGGCGCGATGACCGTGCTCTTGCGTGAGGCGATCGGCGATCGGCTCCGGCATGCTCGTACCAATCAGCGTCGTACGCTGCGTGACATCTCTCGCGCCGCCAGGGTGAGTCTCGGATACCTCTCCGAGGTGGAGCGTGGTCAGAAGGAGGCGTCCAGCGAGCTGCTGGCGTCGATCTGCGACGCACTGGAACTCCCACTGGCTGAGTTGCTCCACAACGTGGCCGCCGATGTGTCCGCCTTGGACAATGTCGAGGTGGTCCCCGTCGGCCGACCGGCCGAGCGGGTGCCGCGAGGTGGCTCCGAAGGTGCTTCGGGCGCCAGGGTGGCGAAGGCCTCCACCGGCGGCGGGTATTCCGCCGGCACCCGGGTGGACGGTGTTCTCAGCACCGAGCTGGACGAGCTGGAGAGCTTGAACAGCCTTGCCGACCTGCGGATTTCCCCTTCCGCTCGGATGGGGACGACCCTGCGGACGACGATCAGCGCGCCGAAGATGGCGTCCATTATCGCCGCTTGACTCTCTTCAGTGAGCGGAACGACCCCGGGCTTCGGTCCGGGGTCGTTCTCGTACGCTGTGACGCAGGTGACGCTCACCGGTCAGGGTCGTCCCTGAATTCCCCCGGGGTCGCCTGGAACGATGGACGTCAACCTGACACGATGGAACTCAACACCGGGGTCGAGACGTTGCCCATCTGTACCGATGGCACGCCCCGCACAGGGGACGTGCCGAGGTGCGGGGGGAGCGACGCCCCACCAACGGGGATTCAGCCAGTGGGACGCAAGAAGGCAGGCGGAGGAGATGGCCAACCCTTTCGTGAAGTTCTGGAAGTACATGATGGCGGCGTTCTCGTCGAAGATCGACGAGCACGCTGACCCGAAGGTACAGATCCAGCAGGCCATCGAGGAGGCACAGCGCAATCACCAAGCGCTCTCCCAGCAGGCCGCTTCCGTGATCGGTAACCAGCGGCAGCTGGAGATGAAGCTCAACCGGCAGCTCGGTGAGGTCGAGAAGCTCCAGTCCTCGACGCGCCAGGCGCTGGTGCTTGCCGACGAGGCAAGGGGCAAGGGGGACGAAGAGAAGGCGACGCAGTTCGAGACTGCCGCCGAAAGCTTCGCCGCCCAGCTCGTCACCGCCGAGCAGAGCATCGAGGATCTGAAGACGCTGCACGACCAGTCGCTGCAGGCCGCTTCGCAGGCCAAGGTGGCTGTGGAGCGCAACGCGACGATGCTGCAGCAGAAGCTGGCCGAGCGCACGAAGCTGCTCTCTCAGCTCGAGCAGGCCAAGATGCAGGAGAAGGTCTCGGCTTCGCTCAACCAGATGTCGGAGCTGGCGGCGCCGGGTAACACCCCGTCGCTCGAAGAGGTCCGGGAAAAGATCGAGAAGCGCTACACGACCGCGCTGGGCTCTGCTGAGCTCGCGGGTAACTCGGTCCAGGGCCGCATGCTCGAGGTCCAGGCCTCGACCACGCAGATGGCCGGGCATTCGCGGCTCGAGCAGATCCGTTCGTCGATGAAGGGCGATTCGGTGGCTCAGGTCACCGACGGTTCCTCGGCGGCGGCGGCGGTGGCGAAGTCGGCCGCGGCGGCCAAGACGAGCGCGGACATCCAGAAGGAGATCCAGGCTCGCGTCCAGTCGGAGCAGCAGAAGAACTAGCTCACGAGGCTGGCTCAGAGCACGAGGGGGAGCGCGATGGGGTCGGGCAAGCGGGATTTCAGTGATTTCAACGCCAAGTTGGAAAAGCACATCGAACGCCTGCCCGACTACGCCCAGCGCGCGCAGGAAAAGCTGCAGAAGTACCTGCCGCCGACCGAGGGCGGGGGTGCGCGAACCGCGCCCCCGCGTCGGCCGGTGTCGCCCCGGCCCGCTTCCGCGCAGCAGCGGATGCAGGCCATGTCGAAAATGGCGATGGGCATGTCCACCACGGACATTCCCGTTGTCTCCGAAGTCCGCTCCAAATGGGCGAGATGGAACGAACCAGCCGCGAAGCTGGCTCGCCGCAAGCGGCGGACGTCGCGTGCGCTGACCCTGTGGATCGTGCTGGGGCTCCTGTCGGCGCTGTACTTCACCGCCGGGATCCTGGATTTGCTCGGTGCCGGCGGGTTGAGCCAGATGACCGCGGGTGTCGCGGGGACAGTCGTCTTCTCCGCGCTGAGCATCCGGTCGGGCGTCCGGCTCCGTCAGCTCAACCGCACCGTGCTCCCGGTGAGCACGGCTCCGCCGCCGTTGCCGCCCGTCGGCTCTGCCGCGCGTGGGCCGATGGACAGGCTCGCCGAGAACGAGGCCACGCTGGCCGAGCTCCTCCGCCAGCTCACCGTCCCGAGTTCTGTCGGCGTCACCGCTGTGCCAGAGGTGTCCGTCGCCGATGCCCGCGCCACAGCCTCCGAGGCCGCGCAAGCCCTTCGCGCCCTCGCCGAACGCCTCCAAGCCGTCGAGCGCGCCCGTGACGCCACTCCGGCCGCCAACCGGGGCACGCTGGACTCCGCCGTCGGCACGCTGCGAGAACAACTCGACGATGGCCTCGCGGGCTACGGCAGCCTGATCGCCGCCGCCGGCCACGCCGTCGCCGCGAGCGGTGGTGGCATACAGGCGTCCAAACAGGCCCTCACCGACGCCACCGACCACCTCGCCGGCCTCGCCATGGCTCTCCGCGAACTCTCCTGACCCACCCGCCCGCGCGAGTCCCTCGTTCGCCAGGCCGAGTCCCACGTCCACCAACGCGTGTCCGCCTTTTGCATTGCAAGGACCGGGGGCGAGTGCTGCACGCGCAGGGGTTCTGAGGGCCTGTCGCAGGTGTGACGCTGTGACCTGTCGTGAAGGCCACCTTCACGGCGTAAGGCGCTGCGGTAGACCGGAACCGGCCACCGAAGGCCGGACCACCACTCCGCGAAATCTTCTCGGTGAAACAGTGATGTAACCCAAAACCACGTTTCGGTGAAATCTGCGCGGCTTACCGTGATGGGGGTGGATGCAGGGCTGTATACAGCGTCGGATACGCCGGGCTCTCGCGCGGCCCGGGTCTACCTGCAACTCCGGGAGGAGGTCACGGGCGGGTTGGTCACCCCGCGGATCCGGCTGGCCGAGGAACGGCTGGCGCAGCGGTACGGCGTGTCGCGGACACCGGTGCGCGAGGCGCTCGCCCGGCTCGCCACCGACGGTCTGATCGAACGCCGGGAGAACGGTTTCTACGTCACCACCCCTACTCTGTCCGAACTCAGCGACCTCTACGAACTCCGTGTCACCCTCGAACTGCGAGGAATCGCCAGGGCGAGGGAGGACCCGCCGGCCGGCCGCCATGACGCGGCGATCCTGGCCGCCGAACTCGACCGTTGGCGGGCACTGCAGGCGAGCCCGCCCGCCCCGGACCCGGGGTTCGTGCTGCTCGAGGAACAGTTTCACGTCGCCTTGTCCCTCGCGTCGGGCAATCCGGCCCTGGCCGACGCGTTGGTCGTGGTGAACCAGAAGATCCGCCGCGTGCGGAGGTACGACTTCCTCACCGCGGACCGGGTCGCTTCGACCATCGCCGACCACCTGGAGATCCTCGAACTCCTCCGGGACGGCGAACTGGACCATGCCTATCACGCTTTGCACGACCACGTCGGCGGTTCGCAGGCGATGGTGCTGCGTCGGGCCGAACGCGGTCTCACCCAGTTGGCGCTCCACAGTGGACTTTCATGACCGGGCTCTGAACACCGGACCCGGTCGACCGGAAAGGATCCCATCGTGACTACTCTCCCGCCGGAACCCGAGTATCTACCGCCCGTTCCCGTCAGTTCCGTCCAGCGTGTGCTCTCGGCCTACGAAAGGATAGCCGAGGTCGACCGGCCGGAGATCTGGATAACCCTGAGGTCCAAGGAAGACGTCCTCGTCGAGGCGAAGGCGCTCGACGAGCGTGTGCGCGCGGGGGAGTCGCTGCCACTGGCGGGTTTGCTGCTCGCGGTGAAGGACAACGTGGACGTCGCGGGCCTGCCGACCACAGCGGGTTGCACGGCTTATGCGTACTTCCCGGAGGAAAGCGCTGTCGCGGTCGGCCGCCTGATCAGCGCGGGGGCGGTGGTGCTCGGCAAGACCAACCTCGACCAGTTCGCGACCGGGCTGGCCGGTACCCGCAGCCCGTATGGTCCCGTGCGGGGCGTGCCGGACCCGGAGAAGATCGCCGGTGGGTCGAGTGCGGGTTCCGCGGTCGCCGTCGCGCTCGAGCTTGTCGACATAGCGATCGGCACGGACACCGCGGGTTCGGGCCGTGTACCCGCCGCCTTCACCGGAATCGTCGGCCTGAAGCCGACGCTCGGGCTCGTCCCGAAGACCGGGGTGGTGCCGGCGTCGCGGACGTATGACTGCGTAACGGTTTTCGCCCGCACACTCGCCACCGCGCAGCTGGCGCTCGGCGAGATGACCGGCGTGGACGACACCGACCCCAGCAGTCGCGCTTGGCCTGCTTCGGTCCGGTTGGGCGCGGGCGAGCATCCCCGTGTCGCCATCCCGGACGACGCTGCCCTCGCACTGCTGTCCGAGGGCGCGAAGCGTGCGTTCACCACCGTCGTGAAGACGTTGCGAGCGGCCGGGGTCGCGATCCGGACCATCGACCTGACGCCGTTCCAGCAAGCGGGTTCGCTGCTCTACGACGGCGCGCTGGTCGCTGAAAGGTACGCGTCGGTGGGCGAATTCGTCGCCGGTCACCAGGCGGACACCGACCCCGCGGTGGCGGGGCTCATTCTCGCGGCCGGGGAGCTCAAGGCCCATGAACTCGTCGCCGACCAGAAGCGACTCGACGCGCTGAAGACCACCGTCGCGTCCCTCCTGACCGGTCTCGACGCGCTTCTGCTGCCGACCGTGCCGGAGCATCCGACCGTCGCGGAGGTGTTGGCCGATCCGGTGGGCGTGCCGCGGCGGCTGGGCGTCTACGCCAACTTCGTCAACCTGCTTGACATGGCGGCTGTCGCGGTCCCGGCGGGCAAGGCCGACGGCAGCCCGTTCGGGGTCTCCGTCGTCACCCGGGCTTTCGACGACCAGGTGGCGATCGACCTCGCCGGGGTGCTGACCGGGGAGCAGAGTTTTTCCCCTTACCCGACAACGGGAATCGACGTCGTTGTGTTCGGCGCGCACCTGCGCGGCCAGCCGCTCAACAACCGGTTGATCGCGCTCGGCGCGCGCTTCTCGGGTGAGGTCGTCACCGCCGGGGAGTATCGCATGGTCGCGCTACTCCCCGAGTCGGACGAGGCGCCGACACCGGGGATCGTGCACGTCGACGGTTTCGGTGCCGCACTCGAAGGCGAACGCTGGACGATTTCCCCAGGAGGGCTGGGACTTTTCCTGACCGAGCTGGCCGCCCCGCTGACGCTCGGCCCGATCACGCTGGCAGGCGGTGGCTCGGCGCTCGGCGTCCTGTGCGACCCGGTCGCGGCCTCGGACGCGCCCGACATCACGAAGTTCGGCGGCTGGCGAGCCTACCTGCGCCACCTCAGCATCTTCAGGTCGAGGAGCGAAGCGGCTTAACGAGCGAGGCCCCGGTTGATCCGCCGGACCAGGCCGGGGCCGTGCAGGGCGAAGCCGGTGTAGAGCTGGACCAGGCTCGCGCCGGCGTCCAGCATGCGCCGCGCGTCGTCGGCGCCGAGGAGACCGCCGACGCCGATGATCGGCAGTTTGCCGTCGGTATGGCGGTGGACGTACCGGACGACGTCGAGCGCACGCGCGGTGAGCGGCCGCCCGGATAAGCCGCCCGCCTGCGCGCCGACGGGTGCGTCGGTGGAAGCGATGCCGTCCCTGGACAGGGTGGTGTTGGTGGCGATGAGCCCCGCGACGCCGTGGGCGGTGCAGACGTCGAGTAGCTCGGTCAGCGCCTCGTCGGAGAGGTCCGGCGCGACCTTGACCAGCAACGGCGTCGGCGTCCTGCCCGCTTCCGCGGCCAATGCCGCCGAAGTGGCCCCCAGCTCGGCCAGCAGCTCTGCCAGCGCCGACTTGTCCTGCAGCTCGCGCAGGCCAGGGGTGTTGGGGGAGCTGACATTGATGGCGAAGTAGTCCGCGTACGGGTACAGCGAGCGCAGGGACGTCTGGTAGTCCGCGACAGCGTCTTCAAGCGCGGTGACCTTCGACTTGCCGATGCTGACGCCGAGCGGGACGTCCGGTTTTCCCCGGGCGGCGAGGCTCGCCGCGAGCGCTTCCGCGCCCGCGTTGTTGAAGCCCATCCGGTTGATCACCGCGTCGCTGGAAGCGAGGGTGAACAGCCGCGGTTTCGGGTTGCCCGGCTGCGCCAGCGCGGTCACCGTGCCGACCTCGACGAACCCGAAGCCCAGCGCCGGCCAGGCGTGCAGCGCGCGGCCGTTCTTGTCCATGCCCGCGGCGAGGCCGACCGGGTTGGGGAACCGCAGGCCCAGCACGTCGACCGGGTTGGCGGTGCCGTAGTGCGCGCGCAGGGCCCGAAGCGCGGGCGAGACCGTGCCGAGGCGGCTCAGTATCCGCAGCGTGCGCTCGTGCACCAGCTCGGGGTCATTACCGTTGACCCGGTACAGCGCCGGCCGGACGATCTTGTCGAAGAACACGGCCACCATGCTGCCTCACCGGCGGGCGCGGCTACTTGCGGGCCTTCCACTCGCCTTCGAGCATCGCGAAGACCAGCTCGTCGGTCCACTCGCCCTTGACGATCTCGTTCTCGCGGAGGTGGGCTTCCTTGCGCATGCCGAGACGTTCCATCAGGCTCGCGGACGCGGTGTTGCGGCCGTCGCAGCGGCCGATGATCCGGTGCAGGCCGAGGTCCTCGAAGCCCAGGCGCAGGAGCTCGGTGGCGGCTTCGGCCGCGTACCCCTGGCCGTGGAAGTCCGGGTGGAAGACGAACCCGATCTCACCGCAGCGGTGCTCGCTGCTGAGGTACTCAAGATTGAGGTCGCCGATCAACTGGCTGGTCGTGGCGAGTTCGACGGCGACGGCGAGGAGCTGCCCCTCGTCACGCAGCGTCGAGCTGTGCACCCGCTTGGCCAGTGCGGCGGCCGACTCGGCCCGGCTTCGCGGCCCCCAGTAGAGGTAGCGGGCGACGTCGGCGCGGGACTGGAAGGAGTTCAGCGAGTCGAGATCAGCCGAGGTGAACGGCCTGAGGATCAGGCGTTCGGTGGTAATCGGATAGTCCGGACGGAGCATGCCTCCCAGGCTAGTGGCCTAAGCCACACCGTGGGGTGAATATCGGTGAAAGGAGGCCCGGGCACGCCCGGTGGTTGTAAAGAGACCCCCGACGCGGCTCCTGTACGGCGTAACCGCACAGGCCAGGGACGGACCGGTTCCCTGAAGCATCGGGGGTCTGGCGACTGCCTGGTATTCACCGGCAGGCACGCACGCGACGCAGGCAATGAGCCGAAGGTGGCTCGTCTAGCGCTGCTCAAAGTCCAATCGCGTGTTGTCCGCTAGCGGACAGTCACCTCACGTGTCCTGTTGCTATACAACTTTGGACCACCTCCTCTCTCGTGTACCCCAACGCTAGGCGAAGAACTCCGACGGCTGCAACATCAATTTTCCCGCGCTCCTCGCCACCAGGACTCGTGAGCGTTCCGGCGCGCTGGAACCGGCCGCAACGCTCACGAGTTCGGGTGCGGTCCGGGCTGGCAGTTCGGGCAGAACCAGGTCGGCCGGCGCTGGACGTCGTGGCCCTGGGTTGCCACCAGAACCCGCCCGCCACAGCGGAAGCAGCCCTGCCGGGTGCGCTCGTAGACCCAGTTCATCCGGCCGCGGCGGAGGTCGCCGGTGGTGCACTGCTCGTGCCGCCAGGCGTTGACCAGCAGCAGCTTGCGGGCCAGCGCGACGGCCTTCATCGGGTCCACTTCGGACACCGGTGTCCACGGGGAAACCTTGAGCAGGAAGCAGATCTCGCATTTGTAGAGGCTGCCGACCCCGGCCATCACGCGCTGGTCCAACAGCGCGAGGCCGAGTTCGCGAGCGGGCACCGCGGCGAGGGCGACGGCGGCCGGCGCCGCGAGCTCGTCTGTCCACAGTGGATCAAGCAGGTCCGGTCCGAGGTGCTCGACGAGCCGGTACTCCTCGGCGGTCGGCAGGAGTTTCAGGTCGTGCAGCCGGAAACCGACCGCCTGGACGTCCTCGCCGGCCAGGATGACCCTGGCGTGATGGGCGGGATGACGCCAGCGCGCGTCGATCGGGTAGACCGCCCAGGCGCCGTCCATCTTCAGGTGGCTGTGCAGGCTCAGATCACCGGAGAACCGGGTGAAGATGTGCTTGCCGACGGTCGCCACGCCGAGCACTACCCGGCCGGACACGTCCCTGGTGGCGAGTGCGGGATGGCGGAACTCGCCGCGGGTCAGCGTCTTGCCGGCGAGCGCCCGGTCCAGGGTCTTCCCGGCCAGGAAGACCGTGTCGCCCTCCGGCATCGGCTCAGCCGCTCTGCGGGGCGTTCGTCGGTCGCAGCTCGTAGACCTCGCCGGCCGGGTCCTCCCGGTCCACTCCGTTGACCGGGGCTTCCGGGTTTGCTGTGTCTTCGGTGTTGTCCGAGTTGTCGGTGTCCAACGGGTCCTCGTCGGACTTGATGCGGTGCCTGCCCGCGCGGCTCGACCGCAGGATCTTCGCCAGCACCATGTTGAAGGTGAGCGCGATCTCCTGGGCTCCGGGGGAGTGCCACTCGTGGATCGGGCTGCACGCGCCCTGTGCCTGCTGGACGGCCAGCCGGTCGGTGATCGCGGTGGGCATGACCAGCGAGCCGAAGGAGTCGCGCAGCTCGGCGATCCGGAACTGGTGCTCGTACGACCGGACTCGCAGCTTGTTGACCAGCACGCCGATCGCGCGCAGGCCGGGATTGTTGTCCTCGCGGATCTTCTCGATCGCCTCCAGCGCCCGCTGCGCGCCCGCGACGGCGTACATCGTCGGCTCGGTGACGATCAGGGCGCTGTCGGCGGCCACCAGCGCGGACTTCGTCAGCCTGCCGAGCGACGGCGGGCAGTCCAGGATGACCAGCTCGTACGGGGTGTCCCGGAGCGGCTTCTGGTGGAGTTCGTCCAGTGCCCTGGACAGGTTCTCCAGGCGGCGCGCGTCGGCGCCAGGCTCGTTGAGCTGCTCGAGGTCCTCCGACCCGACGAGGACGTCGACGTTGTCGCTCCAGATGCTCGGCGCGATGGCCCGCTCCAGTACCGAGCGGCGCGGGTCTTCGAGGACGTGGACCAGGGTGGCGTCGGTGTAGGGCGGATCCAGTGACGACGTGGCGTTGCCCTGGGGGTCGAGGTCGACCACCAGCGTCCGGGTTCCCCTACGCAGAGCAGCCGATGCGATACCCAGGGCGACCGTCGTTTTACCGACGCCACCCTTCAGACTGAGTACGGCGACCGTGTGCACTTGAGTGAGCCTACGGGCTGACGGGCAGTACGTGGCCCAGCAAGGTGTCGAACGCCGCTCCCAGCTCGCGTCCACCGGCCGTCCGCACCTGATGGAGCGGGGCGCACGCGCCTTGCGCCTGCTGGACTGCCACCCGTTCGGGTAGTACCGGATCGAGGACCAGCCCCCCGAAGGTCTCCCGGAGTTCGGCCACCCGGAACTCGTGTTCGGTCAGGCGGGGCTTGACCCGGTTGACGACCACGCCGAGCGCTTTCAGCTTGGGGTTGTGCTCGGCCCGTTCGGCTTCGACGGCTTCCGCGGCGCGTTGCACGCCGGAAACGGCGAACAGCGAGGGCTCGGTCACCAGGAGCGCGCCGTCGGCGGCGACCAGTGCGGAGCGGGTCAGCCTGCCGAGTGACGGCGGGCAGTCCAGCAGGACCAGCCGGTAGGGCGTCTCGCCGTGGTCGACGAGCTTTCCCAGCTCCGCCAAGGCCCCGGCCAAGCGGTTCAGCCGTCGTGAACCGGGGTCGGGGTCGTTGAACGCCTCGGTCGCCTCCGACCCGGTGAGGACGTCGACACCGGCGCCCCAAGCGCTGGCGGTGATCGCACCGGCCACCACGGACCGGCGCGGATCCGCCAGGACGTCGGCCACCGTGGTGCGGGTGGCTGCCGGGTCGAGGGCGGCGGTGGCGTTGCACTGGGGGTCGAGGTCGACGACGAGCGTCCGCAGGCCCCGCTTCAGTGCGGCCGAGGCGAGCCCCAGCGTGACCGTGGTCTTGCCGACCCCACCTTTGAGACTGAGTATCGCGACGGTCTGCACAGGCGGAGCCTATGACAGGGACGGGTGCGAAGCGCTTCCGTTGAGGGTGGTGAGGGCTGCGGCACGCTGTGATGATCGGCGCTCCCCGCCTCTCTGGGGTCACCCGTTAGGCTCAGCCCCATGAAAACGGACACCCTGGCCGCACGTGGATCCCGAGCGGTGCGCCGAGTGCTCGAGGCCGAACTTTCCGCCGCCCGCGCGCGGGGTGCCGAGCACCCGAATGTCGTCGACGTCGGTGGCGGCAGCGGTGGCTGGGCGGTTCCGTTGGCGGCCGCTGGGTGCCTCGTCACGGTCGTCGAGCCGAACCCGAACGCACTGGCCACCTTGCGCCGCCGGGCGGCCGAAGAGGGCGTTTCCGACCGGATCACCGTCGTCGCGGACGACTCCGACGCGCTGGGCGCCCACGTCGCGCCCGGCTCCGCGGACCTGGTGCTGGCGCACGGACTCCTCGAAGTGGTCGACGACCCGGCCGCCGTCGTGGCGGCGCTCGCGAAGGCGGTCGCTCCCGGTGGAGCGGTCTCGGTGCTGGTGGCGAACCGGAGCGCGGCGATCCTCCAACGGGCGCTGGCCGGTCGCCTCGCGGAGGCGCGCCAACTGCTGAGCCATGCCGACGGTGTGCTGCCCGGCGAGCGGGACACCGTCCTCAGGCGCTTCGACGTCGACGGGGTGCAGGCGATGCTCGAGGCCGCGGGGCTCGTCGTGGCGCTCGTCCAGGGCGACGGCGTGGTGTCGGACGTCATGCCGGGCGCCGGTGCCCGTGAAGACGAACTGGCCGAGTTCGAACTGGCCGCCGCTACGGTGTCGCCGCTGCGCGACGTCGCGAGCCGCCTGCACGCACTGGCGCGCCGCGCCTCCTGAACGAGTGAGTCGGGAAACTGTCGGTGCCGGCGGCTAACGTCGGCGTCGATGGGACGCAACACTGATCTGCCCGCGGGACACACGCGGTTCCGGGTCGCCCCCTGGCACACGCCGGACGACACCGGCTGCGGGATGCTGCACGTCGACATGGACGCGTTCTTCGTCGCGTGCGAGCTGCGTACGCGGCCCGAGCTGGTGGACCGGCCCGTGGTCGTCGCGGGCGGCGGGCCCCGGTCGGTGGTGGCCGCGGCGAACTACCCCGCGCGCAAGTTCGGTGTGCACTCCGCGATGCCGTTCAGCACAGCGAAGCGGCTGTGCCCGCAGCTGATCAACATCACGCCGACGTTCGGCCTCTACGGTGAGGTCTCGCAGGGGGTGATGGCAATCTTCCGGGAGCTCACCCCGCTGGTCGAGCCGCTGAGCCTGGACGAGGCCTTCCTCGACGTGCGGGGCGCGCTGCGCCGGCTGAACCTGACGCCCGCGGGCATCGGCGCCGAGATCCGCGGCAGGGTCGCCGCCGAGCACGGCATCGTCTGCTCGGTCGGTGTGGCGAAGGTCAAGTTCATCGCGAAACTCGCTTCCGGGATGGCGAAACCGGACGGCATGGTCGTCGTCCCCGCCGAGCAGACGCTGGAGTTCCTGCACCCGCTGCCGGTGTCCGCGCTGTGGGGGGTCGGCAAGCGCACCGCGGAGCATCTGCACAAGCTCGGCCTGGACACGATCGCCGACGTCGCCCGCTCCCGGCTGCCGAGCCTGCGTCGCTCGGTCGGTGTGGCGGCGGGAGAGCACCTGTGGGCGCTGGCGAACGGTCATGACGACCGTGAGGTGGTGCCGGAGACCGCCGAGAAGTCGATCGGCGCGGAGCGCACCTTCGACGTCGACCACCACGATCGCGGGATCCTCGAGCTGGAGCTGCTGAGGCTGTCCGAGCGGGTCGCCGCGAGCCTGCGCGGCAAGGGGCTGCGGGGCCGGACCGTGTCGATCAAGGTCCGGTTCACCGATTTCAAGACGATCACCCGCGCCCGCACGATGGCCTCGGGGACCGACGTCGCCCGGGAGATCCACACGACGGCCGTCGAGCTGCTGACCGAGCACGTGCCGACCGGCGCGGTACGGCTGATCGGGGTCCGGGTCGACGGGCTCGGCGACGGCGCGGACGGCGAGCAGCTCAGTTTCGAGACCTCCGAGCCCCGCTGGCGGGATGCCGAAGTGGCCGCGGACGTCGCCAGGTCCAAGTTCGGCGCCGCCGCGGTGCGTCCGGCGTCGTTGATTTCCCGGCCAGAAGAGTGATCTTTCCGGGTGCGGAGGGTGATTTTCGTCCCTGGACCGGGCTCAGAAGGCCCCGGATCGGCTGTTCCGGGCTGTTTTGGCCAAATCAATGCGTGCTTGATGCGGGATCGGGTAGTCCTCCGCGCGCAGGGCTCGTATCCTGGACAGTGACGCCCCGCCCGGGGGCGTCATGTTGGGTCCACGACGTTGCGCGGCCCGGCGCCCGCGACAGCCGTGCCGGAGGAGGAAAGATGCCACTCTCCGAGCATGAGCAGCGGCTGCTCGATCAGATCGAGCGCGAGCTCTATGCCGAGGACCCCAAGTTCGCATCCACGGTGCGAGGCACCAGGCTGCGCCGCCCAGCGCGTCGACGCCGGCTGCAGGGTATTGCCCTGTTCGTCGTCGGCGTGGCACTTCTGGTGCTCGGCGTAGTGCTGCCCTTGCGCGTAGCCCAGATCCCCTTGGTGAGCGTGCTCGGGTTCCTGGTGATGTTCTTTGGGGTCATCCTCGCCTTCACCTCGATACGGCAGCATGCCGTCGAGGGTGACGGCAAAAGCGGTGGAGGGGAGTCGCGCGCCGGCGGTGGCAAGCAGTCGGCGCGGAAGAGTTCGTTCACCCAGCGGATGGAAGAGCGTTTCCGCCAACGTTTCGACGACCAGTAGCGGGCTCGCCCGCAACTACTCCGATGTCCGCGTTCCGATCACCGGGACGCGGACATCTGCGTCTCCAGGGACGCCGCGCGTGGGGCTTAGGCGCCCAACAGTGCAGGGCGGCTCTACGGCAGCAGGGCCACTGCGCAATTTTGCGCTTTTGTGCGGTCTCTTAGTTTCTAAGAGACCGCAAGTCGCCGTCGAGTTGCGGTGGCGGGACCGGGCGTGGGACTCAGCGCCGTCAACGTGGGACTCGCCGCCAGTGAGGGTGGGACTCGCCGACAGCCCCGGGCGCACACCGCGAGTCCCACACTCAGCGCGCTGAGTTCCACGCTCGCGACCCCACACCTACGACCAACGAGGGCACAAAAGTACAAAAGTGCCCTCCGTGGGCGGGCCGCGCCGGGTTACTTCCGT
Organism: Amycolatopsis sp.; assembly: GCF_025464955.1. Lineage (GTDB taxonomy): Bacteria > Actinomycetota > Actinomycetes > Mycobacteriales > Pseudonocardiaceae > Amycolatopsis. The sequence continues at coordinate 18,250 of NZ_JAODNM010000031.1, forward strand.
AGGCGCTGGAGGAGGGAGCGCGGGAAGAGGCGTCCCCGCCAGGACATCGGGGCGTTGCGGCGCAGGCTCTGCCGCAGTTCGTCGAAGGCGGGCGCCAGTGTCGGGTCCTCGTCGCCCGCGTTGCCGTACCAGGACTTCTCGACGACACCGATGACGGCGCGCAGGCCGTTGCGGCCTTCCTCGTCGAGATGGTGACGTTGGACGAGCTTCTGCCCGGCGACCCGGACGGTGTCGCTGGGCGGGATCGGGAGCCCCCGGTCCGCGCACTCGTCCATCAGCTCGTGCCACGCCGCGTCGGCCGCTCCCGGCGTGTGCGACGTGATCACCTGCAGGCGGCGCCGGCGGTTGAAGTCCCGGATCATCGCCGGGGCACCGATCCCGCCGACGAGGATCAGCAGGACGAAGGCGAACCACCAGGACAGCCAGGCCGCCAGGAAGACGATCGCCGCCGTCCACAGCCCCGCCGCCACCAGTGGCAACCAGTTCGTGACCTGGGGATTGATCAGCGGGCCGCCGACCGGTGCCGGCGGGACGCCACGCGGTGAGCCGTTGTCCGGGGCGGATGACGAGCCCTTGTGCATGACGGCGGCCTGGAACGCCCTGAGCCGCTTGTAGGCGAAGTATGCGATCACGGTGACGAGCAGAGCCAGCAGCGCGAGCAGGCCGCCCGCCCAGATCTGCCAGGTCGAGTCCGCCGAGGTGACCGCCGTGCCGCCCGCGAGGTTCGGCTGCGGCTTGAGCGGTGCTCCGGTCGGCGCTGCCGACGATGTGGGGTTGCTCGGCTTGTTGTCGCCCGACGTCGAGCCGTTCGCCGACGGGGAGCCGTCCTGGCGAAGATAAGACGGGATGAAGCCGCGGCCGTCCGAGAGCGGGGTCGGGTCGAAGCTGACCCAGCCGCTGTCACCGAAGTACACCTCGACCCAGGCGTGCGCGTCCTTCGACGAGATCGTCTGGTAGTCGCCCTGCGGGGTGCCGGGGGTGAACCCGATCGCCACCCGCGACGGGATCCCGACGGCACGCAGCATCACGGCCATCGCCGACGCGAACTGCTCGCAGAACCCGCGCTTACCGTTGAGGATGAAGTCCGCCAGCGCGTCGGAGTCCGTCGCCGGCGCCGTCTGGGTGTCGTAGGTGAACCCGTTCTGCGCGGTGAAGAACTGCCACAGCGCGGTGGCCTTGTCGAAGTTGTTGGTCTTGTTTTCGGTGATCTGCTGGGCTTTCGCCACGACGCGCTTGTCGACCTGCTCGGGCGCGGTGTACTGCTGCGTCGTCGCGTCGTCCTTGGGTACCGCGGCCCGGAGTTCGTCCTTGGTGGGCTCGTTCAGCGACGCCAGCTCGGTGTACGGCGGAGCGCTCTGCCTGCTCGTGGTGAACACCGCGCCGGTGCCCTTGTCGTAGAGCCAGTTGTCCGCGACGTTCTGCAGCTCGCGGGGATCGCCGTAGACCGGCAGCCAGTTGTCGACCCAGTTGGTCGGCTGGATCTGGATCGGCCGCGACGGGGCGGCGCCGGTGTCGCCGGGTGCCGGGGGCAGCGGGCGGTTGGCGGCGACCCCGGGCGGCATCCGGCCGTTGTTGCCGATCACCCAGCCCTTGTTCGGCAGGTAGGTGTCGAGGGTGAACGCGCGGAGCAGGTGCTTTTCGTCGCCGAGGCCGCGAACCTTGAACAGCTCGACCGCCGCTCCCTGGTCCAGGAGCCCGCGAAGCTGGGTGAAGGGTTCGACGCCGAACCCGCCGCCGCCGGAGCCGGTGCCGGGACCGCCACCGCCGGGCAGGCTCCCGACCGTGCCGACGCCAGTGGCCGCGACGCCGGTGATCAGCCCGAGCACGAGGGCGATCGAAACCACGGCGGCCGGGGTGGACGCGCTGCTCGGCGAGCCGCCGAGGCCGGGTGCGTCACGGTTGCGCCAGCGGCGGTGGCGGTGGTTGCCGTCCACCGCGAGCAGGGCGGCGAAGGAGGCGGCGCCCAGGACGAACGTCCACCACGGGAGCATGGTGTCGGACAGCGAAGCCGGCACGGCGTACACGCAGAGCAGCACCAGGCCGGTGGCCGCCGGCGCGGACGCGGCGACGGCGAGGGTGTCGACGAGCACCGCGACCAGCCCGATGGCGATGGTCACCAGGCACAGGATCGGCGGTGTGCCGTCCACCGGCGCCAGGCCGGTGCCGATCTGGTCGGCGGACGCGGCGAGCACGTCGCGCAGCTCGGAGAACGCGGCGGGGCCGGGGATGATCTTGAGGATGCCGGAGGTGGTGAAGGAGCCGGTGATCAGGAACGCCAGCACCACCAGCTGGGCGAGCCCGACGACGATGGTCGGGGCGCGCACCGACCGCAGCGCGAGACCGGTGCACGCGACCAGCACGATCGCCACGAAGAGGTAGCCGAGCCAAGACCAGCCCGAGACGACGCCGGTGAGTGACGTCGACGCGCAGAGGGTCGCCGCCCCGGCGGTGACCGGTGCCAGCAGCGAGCTGCTCCAGGGCGCCGCCGAGGCTGGCGGCCGCGGGGTCGGGGTGTGCAGGTGCGGCCGGTTACCGCCGGGACCGCCAGGGCCGCCGGGCGTTCCGGTGGCGGGCGGGCCGGTCATCGTGGAAGTCACAGGGACCCTCCGATCAAGGTCCCGCGGCGGGCCGCGGTCTGGCACAGCTCGGCCCAGACCTGCGGCATCGGGGTGTTCGGACCGGCGACGACGACGCCCCAGCCGGCCGCGCGCAGCAGCGTGACGGACTCTTCGGTCGCGGCGGCGCGGTGACCGGGGGCGTTGACCGAGCCGGCCCAGGTGGGGGTGTCGAGCAGGACGGCGAGGTTGCGGATGCCCCGCGGCCGGTAGCGGGCCAGTTCGAGGACGGCTTCGTTGCTGACCGTGCCGAGGACGGCGATGAGCTCCTGCCCGTCGGCCGGGTCGTTGCCGAGGGTGATGTCGCGCTGGTGGGCCGGCTGCAGTGCGGCGAGCGCGTCGAGCACGATGTTGTCGTAGTGCTCACCGCCTTCACCTGGCATGTCGGCGACGGTGTGGCCGTGCTCGGTGACCAGGCGGACGCGGTGGCCGCAGCGGCGCAGATGCAGGCAGACGGACGCGGCGAACGACACGGCCCACTCCAGGCTCGCCGCCGGTCCGGCCCCGTGGTGGGCGGCCGCGCGGTGGTCGAGCAGGACGGTGGTGCCGCCGCGCCAGGGACGTTCTTCGACGCGGACCATGACCTCGTCGCGCCGGGCTGTCGAGCGCCAGTGCACCTTGCGGAGGTCGTCGCCTTGCCGGTATTGGCGGACGATGACGTCGGGCTCGCCCTGCCCGGCGTGCAGCCGGATGCTGCCGTCGTCGCCGGCCCCGATCCCGGCCCCGCTGGGCAGCCCCCACAGGCCGACCACCTTCGGCACGACGACCAGCCGTGAGTGCCCGATCAGCTCGCGTTCGAACTCGCACAGCCCGAACGGGTCGGTGATGGTCGCGCGCAGCGGGCCGACCTGCTGGATCCCGCGCAGCACCGGGTTGATCGGGTAGCGCAGGCCGACGACCCGGTCGTGGGGGAGCCGCTCGACCACGAACCGAGGACGCGCGCCGAGCGCGTACGGGACGCCGTCTTCCAGCAGCACTTCGCCGCCGGGCAGCCGCCCTCGGCGCCACAGGTCGAGCTGGACCTCGCCGGACGAGCCGACGGAGACGCGGTCGGGCAGCATCTTGCGCGCGGCGCCGATGCTCAGCCGGGTCGCGGAGATGAACCCGACCATGAGCAGCGGCAGGGCGACGACGAACACCGCGACCCGCAGCAGGTCGCGTTCGTTGAGGATGACCGAACAGGCCGCGGCCGCGACGCCCGCGGCGAGCAGGCAGCGTCCCCGAGTGGTCAAGCCGGACAAGGCACGCAGCATGGGCTAACCGTTCTCAGCGGTGGTTCTGTCCGTTGGCTCCGGAGGAAGTGCCCTGGGGCACGGGCACACGGTGCAGCACGGCGTTGACTACGTCGGTCGCGGACCGGCGGGCCGCGTGGGCCTCGGTGGTCAGCACCAGCCGGTGGGCGAGCACGGGCACGGCGACCGAATGCAGGTCGTCGGGCACCATGAAGTCCCGGCCGGACAGCGCGGCCTGCGCGCGAGCCGCGCGAACCAGCTGCAGGGTGGCGCGTGGTGAGGCACCGAGCCGGATCTCCGGGACCTGGCGGGTTGCCGCGGCCAGCTCGACGGCGTAGCGGCGGACCTCCGGGGCGATGTGCACCGAGCGAACCGTCTCGATCAGCCGGCGCACGGTCGCGGCGTCGGACACCGATTCGAGGGACTTCAGCGGGTTGTGCCCGGCGTGCTCGTCGACCATGGCCAGCTCGGCCTGCAGGTCGGGGTAGCCGATGGACACCCGCGCGGTGAAGCGGTCGCGCTGCGCCTCGGGGAGCGCGTAGGTGCCTTCCATCTCGATCGGGTTCTGGGTGGCGATCACCATGAACGGCTCTTCGAGGTGGTACGTGCTCGTGTCGACGGTGACCTGGTGCTCTTCCATGCACTCCAGCAGCGCCGACTGCGTCTTCGGCGAGGCGCGGTTGATCTCGTCGCCGACGACGATGTTGGCGAACACCGGCCCTGGCCGGAATTCGAAGTCGTTCGTCTGCCGGTTGAAGATGGACACCCCGGTGACGTCGCTGGGCAGCAGGTCCGGGGTGAACTGGATCCGGCTCACCGTGCAGTCGATCGACCGGGCGAGTGCCTTGGCCAGCGAGGTCTTGCCGACTCCCGGCACGTCCTCGACCAGCAGGTGGCCCTCGGCCAGCAGCGTCACGATCGCGAGCCGGATGACGTCGGGCTTGCCGACCAGGACCCGTTCGACGTTGGCGGAGATCCGCCGCGCGGTGTCGTGCAGCTCGGCGAGCGCGTCGCCGGTGCTGCGGGAACCGGCCTGGCCGGTCGGCCAGCCGTCGGAGTCCGATTGCGGCACGGCCGGGTAAGGCGCGTGCTCGGTTGCCTGCATGCCCTGTTTGTGGGTGGGCGTCGCAGACGGGGTACTCGACGTCACTCGTCCTCCTGTACCGGTCGCCTTGGCGCCGGAGTGACTCGGGCGTGGCGAACACCCGTGGCCGGATTGAAAATATGGCTTGAAAGTATGGCTGGCTAACCAGGCCGATGCCGCTCATGCAGCACCGAGCTTCCCACGAAGTGTGTCAAACTCGGGCGAACTGGGTGAGAGAACCCCGTGATGACGCAGCGTAATCGTGATCCTTAGGCCATTCGGGGGTCACCTATCACCTGTTATGGGTGCTCACGACACGCCCAGTGTCTGTCGTAAACTTCCGTACGGGTTCGCTCGGCTACGGAGAGGCGTGACCGCACGATGAGTGATGTCGGCACGGAGTCCACCGCGAAATCGATCGGCGGGTTTCAGAGTCCGCAGGGTTTGCAAGGTGGCTTCGCGGTCACCCCGGATCTGGCCGCGGCCACCTTCACCCACCTGGGGCAGCTGCAGGACACGGTCGGTGAAATGGTCCGCCAGGCGAAGGTGCTCGGCCGGTCGGTGCCGCTGGGCGGGGGCTACGCCGCCGAGGTCGGGAACTTCATGGCCCAGTACGGCGTCGGCGGGTCCGGTTCGGCGGCCGAATCGCTCATCGCGTTCGGCAAGCAGCTCGAGCACCTCAAGACCCAGATCGACAAGGCCCTCACTCGCTACGGCGAGCAGGATGGTAACGCCGCCGACGGCGTGGATTGCTCCGGTGGCTGACACAGTGCCTTCGATGTCTTCCTTCCTCTCCCGGGCGCTGCCTGGTGCCTGCGTCCTGCTCGGCCTTGTGGCGCTGGCCGGTTGCGGAGCCGCCGCGTCCCAGTCGGCCGCGCCGCCCGCTGCCCCCTCGGCCGCCACACCGAGTTACTCCGCCGCCCAGAGCGCCAAACCGACACTCGCGACGCTCGAACCCTGCGACCTGCTGAGCAGCAGCGACCGCTCCAGTGCCGGTCTGAGCGCGCTGGGCAAGGACAAGACGATCGGCGCCGCCCGCGCGTGCGACTGGACCGAGCCGGGTTCGTTCGGGGTCACGGTCACCCTCGACGGTTCGTCGGGCCTGTCCGACCTCGCCGTTTCCCGGGGGACCTCGCGCAAGATCAAGGTCGGTGCCCACTCCGCGCTGCAGGTCGCGGACAAGAAGGCCGCCGACGGGACGTGCGCTGTCCTGCTGGGCATCGGGGCTTCGGCGAGCGCGCAGGTGGACGTGAGCAACACGAGCTTCACCGGTACCGATCTCGCCTGCCGCCGGGCGAATACCGTCGCCGGCCTGATCGAACCGAAACTGCCCTGACGATCCGCGCAGCAGGATGGAGGCCTTCGATGGACGACCGGCAGGTGCCGACTCCGACCGCCAGGTACGAGAGCTATACCCACGAGGCGATGGCCGCCGAGGTCGCCGCCGGGAACGATCCGGCGGCCGCGGGCGGAATCGGCGGTCAGTGGGGAAGCTTGGCGGATCAGCTGCAGCAGGCGAAGGACGGCCTGACCGGGCTTTCCGCCTCCAGCCAGGAACACTGGACGGGTGACGCCGGCGATGCCGTGCGCGACGCTCTGACGAGGGCGTCGACCTGGCTCGACCACGCCGCCGGGGTGTCCTCCTCGGTCGGTTCTTCGGTGACCGAGCAGGCCGCGGTCGCCGCGCGGGCGAGGGCCGACATGCCGCCGCCGGTGCCGTATGACCCCGGCGCGATGATCCGGGCCGCGGTCACCAGCGGTGACCTGGGGCAGCTCGTCGGGCTGCCCGGGGCGATGTCGGCCCGGCGCGACGCGTCCGAGGCGGCGCGGATCAAGGCGGTCGATGTGATGGTCGTACGCGATGTCTCGCTCGCGATGCTTGCCCTCAAACAGCCGTTCACCGCGCCGCCGGTACTGGCCTCGTCTTGATCAGGGTTTCGGCGTCCGCGTTCGACATCGTGTGGACGGACCTCGGGTTCGCCCGGCCGCCCGGGGTCCTGTCGCTGCGCAGCGTCGGCGCGACCGACGACGAACGCGGCGCGATCCGCGACGCTGTCTACGACAATCTCGCCGAACGTGGGCTGTTCGAGGGCGGCCGACTGGACGCGACGCTGCGGTCCCGTCTCGAGCTGCTGGCATCGGCGCGGGTGTACGTCGAGTGCGAGGCACTGGTGGAGATGGACGACGAGACGCCCCTTCGCGCGGTTTCGGCGTCGCTCGGCAAGCAGACCGTGCTCGCGGCGCAGCCCGGCCGGACGATCGGGCTGTCCGGCGTCCGAGACGGCGAGCTGTTCTCCTCGATCGTCGGCCTGCTGCCCGAGTTACGGCCTGGACCGGGGTACGGCGTGAGCCTTCCGGCGTCGGCGCTCGCGGGCGGCGTGGAGGACCCGGTGTTCTCCGGTTCCGCGGCGAAGCACTCCGTCGTTCACGAGCGTCAGCTCAGGGAGGTGCTCGCCATCCAGGCCCGGCCGGTGTCGGGCGCGGGCCAGTTCACCGTCCGGGTCCGCGGCGCCGGCGGGAAGCTGCGGCGCGCCGGCGGGGTGAGCTGGTTCACCACCGATGTCGGGTCGTACTCCGGCATGGTCACCCCCGGCCGCGGTGGGCAGGACTGGATGAGCGTCGCGCCCACCGACGCCCCCCGGCTGACCGAGCGTCTCGCGAGCCTCCTTCAGGACTGACCCCCCACCCAGGCGTCCGGAGTGGGCGGGCACGTGCATGGGCATAGGGCTGTTGCCCCACTTTCCCCACCGCCCCCCACCCCGTGGTCCCCACACGGCCGCCACCCAGCCGCCACCCGGCCGAAAACCGACGTTTGAGCCCTGGTTTCGGTTGCTTCACCCCCCGCTGCGGGGGATGTTCGCCACCGCCCCCCACCTGCCCCCCACCTTGCCCCATCCAGCTGACCTGCGGAAACGGGTTACACGACGGAGTGGTGAAGCCCTTTCGTACGTTGACTGTGGTGAAAAGTGGGGTACGGTGGTGCCCAGTGGGGCGGCAGGGAGCCCCGGGGTCGATTCCGGTGTAACCGCCGGCTTCGGCGGGGAGGTGGTAGCCGATGTTCCTCGGCACCCACACCCCGAAAATGGACGACAAGGGGCGGTTGACGCTGCCCGCGAAGTTCCGTGACGCACTCGCAGGCGGGTTGATGGTCACGAAGGGGCAGGACCACTGCCTCTACGTGTTCCCGCGTGCCGAGTTCGAGCAGATGGCCCGCAAGGTGGCCGATGCCCCGTTCACCAACGAGGCCGTTCGCGCCTACCAGCGTTATCTGTTCGCCGGAACCGACGAGCAACGCCCTGACGGGCAGGGACGGGTGGCCATCGCACCCGAACTCCGGCGCTACGCCGGGCTCAACAAGGAGTGCGTGGTGATCGGTGCGATCACCCGGTTGGAGATCTGGGACGCCCAGGCGTGGCAGGGCTACCTGGATGAACACGAGGACAGCTACGCGCAAGCACGAGAAGAAGTACTGCCGGGCGTCTTCTAGACGCGCGGTCGCGGCGCACCCCTGCCGTCGGGGGGCGGGAGTTCGCCGCGGCCTCGCCGACCGGACGCGCCCACGCGGATGTCGTCAGGCCTCTGTCCGCTCAGTGGCCCTGGTGCACCTTCCCCGGCACCAGGTTCCTAGCGGGCGGGCAGGGACCTGACGGCATCCGCGATCTTGTTTGGAGAGTGTTGAGAGGGGGTTCGGCCATGGCACCAGAGCACGTACCGGTTCTGCTGGACCGCATCCTCGAGCTGTTCGAACCCGTTTTCGGGAGCGCGGGCGAAGATGACCGGGTCCTCGTCGACGCGACCGTGGGTCTCGGCGGCCATTCCGACGCGCTGCTGAGCGCGTACCCGGGGATGCGGCTCATCGCGCTGGACCGTGACCCCTCCGCGTTGGAGAAGTCCGCGGAGCGGCTGGCCCGCCACGGCGACCGCGTCCGGTTCGTCCACGCGCGCTACGACGAGATGCCCGGGGTGCTGGCCGAGCTCGGCCTGTCCCGGGTGCACGGGATCCTGTTCGACCTCGGGGTGTCGTCGATGCAGCTGGACCGCGCCGAGCGCGGCTTCGCGTACTCGAAGGACGCGCCGCTCGACATGCGGATGGACCCGACCACCGGCATCACCGCGGCCGAGGTCCTCAACACGTACCCGCCCGGCGAGATCGTCCGCATCCTGCGTGAGTACGGCGAAGAGCGCTTCGCGACGCGGATCGTGAAGAAGGTCGTCGCCGAACGCGCTCGCGAGCCGTTCACCGACAGCGGGCGGCTCGTCGAGCTGCTCTACAACGCCGTGCCCGCGGCCAGCCGCCGCACCGGCGGACACCCGGCCAAGCGCACCTTCCAGGCGCTCCGGATCGAGGTCAACGGCGAGCTCGACAGCCTTCGCGACGCGATGCCCGGCGCGCTGGGCGTGCTCGGGATGGGCGGGCGCATCGTCATCGAGTCGTATCAGTCCCTGGAGGACAGGCTGGTCAAGCAGGCACTGGCCGGGCTGATCAAATCCCGTACCCCCGAGGGGCTCCCGGTGGAGCTGCCCGGGCACGGACCCCAGCTGAAGATGCTGACCAGAGGAGCCGAGAAGGCCGGCGAGACCGAAACCGAGCACAACCCGCGGGCCGCGTCGGTTCGGCTCCGCGCGGCCGAGCGAATCGGAAAGGCAGTCTGATGTCCGCCCCCACCAGGTCACGGACCCAGCGATCCGGCGCCGCCACCGCCCGCGCCCGGACGAAGACCGCGGAGGTGGCCCCCGAAGACGTTCCCGAGGAGTCACCGCAGCCCGCGGCGCCTTCGTACGCGCCACGCCGGGGCACCCGCGCCGGTCGGTCCACCGCGGCCGAGCGCGCCTACGCCCGCCGCGCCCAGCGTGTCGAGCTCATGAAGCGCGAGCAGGATCCCGAAGCCGCGGCCAAGCCCGCGGCGAAGGCGAAGAAGTCGAAGTGGCCCAGCTCGCGGGCTTCGTTCGTGCTGATGATGATGGGCCTGCTGGTCGCCGGTGTGGTGGCCACGCTGTGGCTGTCCACTCAGGCCATCGCCGATTCGTACCGCCTCGAGCAGCTCCGTGGGGACAACTCGAAGATGGCCGAGCAGGTCGACTCCCTGCAGCGCGACGTCACGAAGCAGGATTCGGCGTCCCAGCTGGCGCAGCGGGCACAGGCCCTCGGCATGGTGCCCGGCGGCGACCCCGCCCGCCTCGTGGTCGGCAAGGACGGCTCGATCACCGTCGTCGGCGATCCGCAGAAGGCCAAGGGCGATCCGCCGTCCACCCAGCCCGTTCCGCAGGCCCCGGCGGCACCCGGAACCCAGCAGGGGCCGGTCGAAGGCGACCAGCCGGCCGTACCCGCGAACGGAGGCAACTGATGCCCGCGAGGCCGACCGGACGCGCCGTGCCGCCCGCTCGTCGTGACCGGTCGACGGCCAGGCGAACCTATGCCGCCGGAACCCGCAAGGCCACCGCGAAACGCGGCAACGGCGGAACGCGCAGCCGGTTCTCGGTGGTACGCGTCGGCCTCGTCGCGATCATGGTCGTGGCCGGGCTGAAACTGGTGCAGGTACAAGGTTTCGACGCCGCCACGCTGTCCGCGGCGGCCGAGCAGCAGCGGGCGACGCTGATCGAGATCCCCGCGCAGCGCGGGTCCATCCTCGACCGCAACGGCAACAAGCTGGCGTTCAGCGTGGATACCCGCACGCTGTCGATCAACCTCCGCCTCGAGCACAAGACCTGGGACAACTACGCGGTCCAGAACCCGAAGCTGGTCAACAAGAACCGCGCCGACGGCGTCGACTTCGAGACGCGGGTGGCAGCGATGGCGAAGTACATCGCGCCCAAGATCGCGAACGCCGACAAACTGCAAGGCCGCGTCACCGAGCAGGAGCTGCTCGACGACTTCCACAAGACGCAGAGCTTCACCTACCTCGTGGACTTCGTCGACCCGTCGGTGGCCGCCGACATCGTCGCGAAGTTCCCCGAGATCGCCGTCGAAAAGCGCTCGGCGAGGGACTATCCGGGCGGCTCGCTCGCGTCGAACATCGTCGGCGTGGCGACCTGGCGGATGGACGACCCCGCGGTGTCCAAGCACAACCTGCACGGCCGGGTCGGGCTCGAGCTGTCCAGGGACAACGACCTGGCCGGGACCCCAGGCCAGCAGTGGGTCAACACCGCGCAGGACAACAACAACCTGGTCATCCCGAACACCCAGCGCGACGTCCAGCCCGCGACCGCCGGGTCCGACCTCAAGCTCACCATCGACTCGGACCTGCAGTACGACCTGCAGAGCAAGCTGACGGCCTACGTCGCGCTCTCGCACGCCAAGGGCGGCAGCGCGGTGATCATGGACTCGAAGACCGGCGAGGTCTACGCGCTGGCCAACGACCAGACCTTCGACCCGGACGACCTCGCCCACGCCACGCCCGAGATGATGAGTAACCCGGCGGTGACCAGCCCCTACGAACCGGGCTCGGTCAACAAGGTCATCACCGCCACCGGGTCCATCGACAGCGGTATCGCGACCCCCCAGTCCACCATCTCCGTCCCGGGGCAGCTGCAGGTCGGCGACAAGACCGTGCACGACGCCTGGACCCACCCGACCCAGACCTTCACCACCACCGGCGTCTTCGCGAAGTCGTCGAACATCGGCACCCTGGAACTCGCGCAGAAGCTCGGCCCGGACCGGTTCATGGACCTGGTGGGCAAGTTCGGCCTCGGCCAGCGCACCGGCGTCGGCCTGCCCGGTGAGAGCGCGGGTTCCGTACCCGCGCGGCAGCAGTGGTCGGGCACCACCTTCGGGAACCTGCCGATCGGCCAGGGCCTGTCGATGACCGTGCTGCAGATGGCCGGCATGTACCAGGCCATCGCCAACGACGGCCTGCGCGTTCCGCCCCGGATCATCTCCGGGGAGACCCGCCCCGACGGCACCTGGGTCCCCGAGCCGGCGCCCGCGCCGGTGCGCGTGGTGAGCCCGCAGACGGCCAAGACGGTCCGCGACATGATGCGCGCGGTCACCCAACACGGCAAGGGCCTCAACAACGGCACCGCCACCACCGCGGCGCTCGAGGGCTACCAGATCTCCGGCAAGACCGGCACCGCGCAGCAGGTCGACCCGCGGACCAAGGCCTACAGCGACCACCTGTACAACATCACCTTCGCCGGGATCCTGCCCGCGGACCACCCGCGGTTCGTCGTCGGCATCCGGCTCGACGCGCCGGACACGACGCTGCAGGTGGGCGATTCGGCCGCGCCGCTGTTCCACGACATCGCGTCGTACCTCACCCAGCGCTACCAGATCCCGCTGTCCGACGGCCCGACGCCCGTCGTCCCCCTGGTCGTCAGCACGCCTTAGTCCTGGCGGATTCCGGCGGTGCGCGGGCTTCGCGGACCCCTCGGGGCCACCCCTGTGGCGTTCAACGCCACAGGGGTGGCCCCGAGGGCACGCCGCGACGTCACGCCAGCCCCAGGAACGCCGACGCCGCAGGGCAACCGGCGAATTCCCTGCCCTTCACGGCGGACACACCTCGAGCGCTTTCGCTGCCGCGTCCGGTTTTTCGTTGGTGGACAGTCCTTTCAGGATTCCCCCAATACCACGGCGGAGATCACCCGGCGAACACGCAGTACCGCCTTCGGGTACCGGATCCCGTCGCCGGTAACCTCCCGTCCTGTGCCTGTCAACAACGACGGGCCTGGCACCTCGGGTGCGCAGGTCCCGGACAGCCCGGTGAAGGCCGTCGCCGCACCACCACGACCGGTCCGGATCGAGCCGATGCCGCTCGCGACCCTGGTCGCCCGTGCCGACGCGCGGCTCATCGCCGACCCCGGAAACCATGCCGACCTCGTGGTCACCGGGGCGACGCTGCGCGCCCAGCACGTGCTCCCCGGTGATCTGTTCGCCGCGCTCCCCGGGGCCAGGGCGCACGGAGCCGATTTCGCGGACCAGGCGATCGCCGCCGGGGCCGCCGCGGTGCTCACCGACGAGGCGGGGGCCGCCCGGCCCGCGCTGGCGTCGTCCGGGGTCCCGATCCTGGTGCACCCGGACCCCCGCGCCGTGCTCGGTTCGATGGCCGCCTGGATTTACGGCGAGCCGTCGCTGAAGCTGTCCGTGCTGGGCGTGACAGGCACCTCCGGCAAGACCACGACGGCGTACCTGATCGACGCCGCGCTGCGGGCCGCCGGCCGCACCACGGGCTTGATCGGCACCGTCGAGACCCGTATCGCCGGCGAGCGGCTCCCCAGCGGCTTCACCACGCCCGAGGCGCCGGACCTGCAGGCGCTGTTCGCGGTGATGGCCGAGCAGGGCGTCACGCACGTGACGATGGAGGTGTCCAGCCACGCGCTGGCGCTGGGCCGGGTCAACGGCACGCGCTTCGCCGCCGGCGGGTTCACCAACCTCTCGCAGGACCACCTGGACTTCCATCACGACATGGAGCAGTACTTCGCCGCCAAGGCGCTGCTGTTCGACGGCCGCTCGACCACCGAGGTCGTGGTCGTCGACAACGCGTGGGGCCAGGCGCTGGTCACCCCGCACACGGTCACGGTGTCCATCGAGCCCGGCACCGACGCGACGTGGCAGGCGACGGACCTGCTCAGCACCCCGACCGGGGAGCAGACGTTCGTCCTGCACGGCCCCGGCGGCCGGTCGGCGGCGGCGAAGATCCCGCTGCCCGGCACGTTCAACGTCGCCAACGCGACGCTCGCCGCGGCGATCCTCGACACAGCGGGCGTGTCGATCGAGGACACCGTCGCCGGGCTCGCCGACGTGCAGGTGCCCGGCCGGATGGAGCGCGTCTACCTCGGCCAGTCGTTCACCGCGGTCGTCGACTACGCCCACAAGCCCGCCGCGGTGGCGCAGGGGCTGGACGCGCTGCGGGCCCGCGCCGACGGCAAGGTCATCACCGTGCTCGGCTGTGGCGGCGACCGCGACACCGGCAAGCGGCCGATGATGGGCGAAGCCGCGGTCCGCCGCAGCGAGGTACTGATCGTCACCGACGACAACCCGCGCTCGGAGGACCCCGCGGCCATCCGCGCCGCGATGCTCGCCGGCGCCCGCTCGGTCGGTCCCGCCGCGGGCGGCGAGATCATCGAGATCGGCGACCGCCGCGCCGCGATCATCCGTGCCGTCGAGCTCGCCGAGCCCGGCGATGTCGTGCTCATCGCCGGCAAGGGACACGAGAGCGGCCAGGAGATCGCCGGGATCGTGCACCCCTTCTCCGACCGCGACGAACTGGCCGCGGCCATCCGGAACAGACTCGAGGTGACCGTGTGATCGTGTTGAGCCTGGCCGAGATCGCCGCCGTCGTCGGCGGCAGGCTGCACCGGACCGATGGGAGCCCGCTCGTCACGGCCACCGTCGAGTTCGACACCCGCGAGGTGACGCCGGGAGGCCTGTTCCTGGCGCTGCCTGGTGAGCGCGTCGACGGCCACGACTTCGCCGCCCGCGCGATCGAGGCGGGCGCGGTGGGCGTCCTCGCCGCGCGCGAGGTCGACGCTCCGTCGATCATCGTGCCGCCGCTCGCCGACGGGCAGGCGCACGAACGTTCGGTCGCGTTGACCGGGGACGCCGACGGCGCCGGGGCCGCTGTCCTCGCCGCGCTCGGGAAACTCGCCCGCCACGTCGTGACCACGTTGTCGGCCGACGGCCTGACGGTCATCGGGGTGACCGGGTCCTCCGGCAAGACCTCCACCAAGGACCTCATCGCCCAGCTGCTGGAGCCGCTCGGCCCCACGGTCGCGCCGCCCGGGTCGTTCAACAACGAGCTGGGCCACCCGTGGACGGCGTTGCGTGCCGACGCCGACACCCGCCACCTCGTGCTCGAGCTGTCCGCGCGCGGACCCGGCCACATCGCCGAGCTCGCCGCCATCGCCCCGCCGCGCATCGGCGTGGTGCTCAACGTCGGCAGCGCGCACGTGGGTGAGTTCGGCTCGCGCGAGGGCATCGCCAAGACGAAGGGCGAGCTGGTCGAGGCGCTCCCCGAAGATGGGGTTGCCGTGCTGAACCTCGACGACGCACTGGTCGCCGCCATGGCGAGCCGGACGCGGGCGAGGGTCGTCGGGGTGGGGGAGAACCCCGCCGCGCAGGTGCGCGCGGCCGACGTCACGCTCGACGAGCAGGCCAGGCCGTCGTTCCGGCTGATCACCCCCGCCGGGGAAGCCCCCGTCACGCTGCCGCTGCACGGTGAGCACCAGGTCGGCAACGCGCTGTCCGCGGCCGCTGTCGCCCTGGAGCTGGGTTCGACGGTCGAGGAGGTCGCGGCGCGGCTTTCGGCCGTCCAGCGCCGCTCCGAGCGCCGCATGGAGGTCACCACCCGCGCCGACGGGGTCACCGTCCTCAACGATTCCTACAACGCCAACCCGGAGTCGGTCCGCGCCGCGCTCAAGACGCTGGCGTCGATGACCACGCAGTCCACCGGCCGCCGTTCGTGGGCCGTGCTGGGGGTCATGGGCGAGCTCGGGGACGACAGCGTGGCCGCCCACGACGGCATCGGCAGGCTCGCCGTCCGTCTCAACATCAGCCGTCTCGTGGTCGTCGGCGGCGAAGGATCCGATGTCGAACCCATGCACCTGGGAGCCGCTCACGAGGGCTCCTGGGGCGAGGAGTCGATCCTGGTACCCGATACCGAGGCCGCCATCGCCCTGCTGAATGATCAGCTGCAACCCGAGGATGTCGTCTTGGTCAAAGCTTCCAAGGTCGCCCGACTGTGGCGGGTGGCCGACGCGCTCCTCGCCACTTCCGCCCACGAACCTTCGAACGGTGGTGACGCGTGATCAGCATCCTGATCGGGGCCGGGGCGGCCCTGCTGGTCTCCATCCTCCTCACGCCTTACCTGATCCGGGTGTTCTCCCGGCAGGGCTTCGGCCAGGAGATCCGTGAAGAGGGCCCGGCGGGCCACAAGTCCAAGCGCGGCACACCCACCATGGGCGGCGTCGCGATCATCACCGCGATGGTCATCGGCTACTTCGTGGCCCACCTGATCAACTGGATGGGCAACTCGCACAACAGCGGGCCGTCGGTGTCCGGGCTGCTGGTGCTCTTCCTCGCGGTCGCGCTGGGGCTCGTCGGCTTCCTCGACGACTTCATCAAGATCCGCAAGCAGCGCAACCTCGGCCTGAACAAGACCGCGAAGCTGGTCGGCCAGCTCGTCGTCACCATCGTGTTCGCGGTGCTGGCACTCAACTTCGCCGACTCGCGCGGGCTCACCCCGGCGTCGCAGAACCTGTCCTACGTCCGCGACCTGACGCTGATCGCGTTCCCGTCGATCGTCTTCGTGATCTTCTGCTACGTGGTGATTTCCGGCTGGTCGAACGCGGTCAACTTCACCGACGGCCTCGACGGGCTCGCCGGCGGCGCTTCGGCGATGGTCCTGGCCACCTACGTGGTGATCTCGTTCTGGCAGGCCAGGCTCAGCTGCTCGGACTCGCCGCAGCAGGCCTGCTACAACGTGCGCGATCCGCTGGACCTGGCCGTGGTCGCGGCCGCCGCCACCGGGGCCTGTGTCGGTTTCCTGTGGTGGAACGCCGCGCCGGCCAAGATCTTCATGGGTGACACCGGCTCGCTGGCACTCGGCGGCCTGGTCGCCGGGCTGTCGATGACCACCCGCACCGAACTGCTCGCCATCGTCATCGGCGGCCTGTTCATGGTCGAGATGATCTCGGTGCTCGCCCAGATCGCGGTCTTCCGGACGACCAGGCGAAGGCTGTTCCGGATGGCGCCGTTCCATCATCACTTCGAACTCGCCGGGTGGGCGGAAACCACTGTGATCATCAGATTCTGGCTACTGTCCGGAATCTGCTGCATGTTCGGGCTCGGCCTGTTCTACAGCGAGCAACTCGGCGTCGGGGGTTAGGTCGTGGAGCTCGCCGGAGGTCAGGTACTCGTCGCGGGAGCCGGGGTCACCGGCAGGCCGGTGGCCGTCGCGCTGGCCGGGATGGGCGCCAGGGTCACCCTGACCGACGGGAACGCCGAACGCCTCGCCGAGCTCTCCGACCTGCTGGTCCTCGGGGTCGCGCTGGTGCCGGGACTCGCCGAACCGCCCGCGGGTACCACCTTGGTCGTCACCAGCCCCGGTTGGCGACCGTCGTCGCCGCTGCTTGTCGCCGCGGCGGAGGCGGGCATCGAGGTGATCGGCGATGTCGAGTTCGCCTGGCGGGTCGGCCAGGAGCGGGAGAACCCGCCTGCCTGGCTGGCGATCACCGGGACCAACGGCAAGACCACCACTGTCGGCATGCTGGAGTCGATACTCCGCGCGGCCGGGGTCGACGCCGTGGCCTGCGGAAACATCGGGTACTCGGTGCTGGACGCGGTGCTCGCCGGGCACGAGGCGCTGGCCGTGGAGCTGTCCAGCTTCCAGCTGCACTGGTCGCGCACGCTCGCCCCGAAGGCGTCGGTGGTGCTCAACCTGGCCGAGGACCACATCGACTGGCACGGCTCGATGGCGGAGTACGCGGCGGCCAAGGGCAAGATCCACGCCCGGTCGGAGACCGTGGTGCACAACCTTGCCGACGAGTGGTCCACCCGGCTGGCCGACGAGAACGCGCCCGCCGAGGCACGGCACGTCGCGTTCGGGCTCGGCACTCCCCGCCCCGGCGAGCTGGGCCTGGTCGAAGAACTGCTGGTCGACAGGGCTTTTGTCGACGACCCGGCACGCAACGCCGATGAGCTGGCCGAGCTGGGCGACGTTCGCCCGCCCGGTCCGCACAACGTGTCCAACGCCCTCGCCGCGGCCGCGCTGGCCCGCGCGTACGGCGTCGACCCGGCGGCCGTGGCCAAGGGACTGCGCGACTACCAACCCGGCCCGCACCGCGCGGTCCTGGTGGGCGAGGCGGGCGGCGTCCGGTACATCAACGATTCGAAGGCCACCAACCCGCACGCTGCCGCCGGCTCGCTGCGCGCGCACGCCGACGTGGTGTGGATCGCCGGCGGCCAGCTCAAGGGCGCGTCGGTCGAGGAATTGGTCGCGTCGATCGCTGGCAGGCTGCGCGGGGTTGTGCTACTCGGGGTGGATTCACCCGTGATCGCCGCCGCTGTTGCGCGACACGCCCCGGATGTACCCGTCCGAGAGCTCCATCCGGGTGACGATGACCCCATGACTGCGGCGGTGAGTGCGGCCAGCGCGATGGCGCGTCCTGGCGATGTCGTGCTGCTCGCCCCCGCCGCGGCGTCGCTGGACATGTTCGACAACTACATGCGGCGCGGTGACGCGTTCGCGGAGGCTGTCGGTGTCCTCGTCGCGGGGGAGCAGCCCAGTGACGGCGGTTGACGAGGACCGGACGAGCCGTACCGGTGCCGAGCGGGAACGCCCGCAGCGGAGACGTCGCGAGCGCACCGAGCGCGGGTTCTCCGCGATCCGCACCGGGCTGACGGCGTGGCTGTCCCGCCCGCTCGCGTCGTTCCACCTGGTGCTGGCGCTGACCGGGCTGCTGACCGTACTCGGCATCGTCATGGTGCTTTCGGCCTCGTCGGTGTCCTCGTTGGATCCGAAAACCGGCTCCGGCGTCTACTCGCTGTTCAAGAAGCACGTCCTGTTCGTCGGGATCGGCTGTGTGGTGTTCTGGATCGGCTTGCGGGTCCCGCTCAAGCACTTCCGGCGGCTCTCCCCGACGGCGATGGTCGGCAGCCTCGGCCTGCTGCTGCTGGTGCTGACCCCGCTTGGCTCCAACATCAACGGCTCGCAGGGCTGGTTCAAGCTCGGGCTGTTCTCGTTCCAGCCGGTCGAGGTCGGCAAGGTCGCGCTGGCCCTGTGGGGCGCGCACATCCTGGTCACGAAGAACGCCGTGATCCACCAGTGGCGGCATCTGCTGGTCCCGGTCGTCCCGGCCGCGCTGCTGATGTTCGCGCTGGTCATGGCCGAGCCGGACCTCGGCGCGACGGTCACCCTCGCGGTCGTGCTGCTGGCGCTGCTGTGGTTCTCCGGCGCGCCCAAACGGCTGTTCGGCGTGGTACTGGCGGGTGGGCTGGCCGGGGTGCTGGTGCTGGCGCTGATCTCGCCGTACCGGCTCGCGCGGGTGCTGTCGTTCCTGTCCCCGGACACCGACATCAAGGGCGCGGCGTACCAGGCGACGCAGGCGAAGTACGCGCTCGCCGACGGCGGCCTGTTCGGCATGGGGCTCGGCCAGGGCCAGTCGAACTGGGGATACCTGCCCAACGTGCAGAACGACTTCATCTTCGCGCTGATCGGCGAGGAGCTCGGGTTCGTCGGCTGCCTGGTGGTGCTCGGGCTGTTCGCCGGGGTCGCCATCGTCGGCCTGCGTATCGCGACCCGCAACCTCGACCCGTGGATCCGGATCGTGGCGGGCACGCTGACGGTCTTCCTGGTCTCGCAGGCCGCCATCAACATCGGGTACGTCGTGGGGCTGCTGCCGGTCACCGGGGTGACGCTGCCGCTGATCTCCTACGGCGGCACCTCGCTGGTGATCACCATGCTCATCATGGGGATACTGGCCAACGCCGCCCGCCACGAACCGGAGGCGGTGGCCGCGTTGCGTTCACAGGGGCCGGGTAAGTTCGGACGCCTGCTCTGGCTGCCCGCGCCGGACCCGTACCGCCCACCGGCCAAACGCAAGAGCCCGACCGGCCGCGGCGGCGCGTCGAAGGCCGCGGCCCGGCCCGCGCCGCGGTCCGCGCGGCCCGCTCCCGCCCAGGAGCGTCGCCGGTCGGTCCGCGAGCCGAGCAGGAGATCCACCGCGGCCCGGGGCGCAGCCGTCCGGGGCACAGGTACTCGCGGGAGCACGCCCAAGCGCGCTCCCGCACCACGGAGAGGGAATTGGTGAGTAAGCCCGTCAAGGGGTCCGACGCCGCGCCGGCCGGTAAGTCGCCGACCATCGTCGTCGCCGGAGGTGGTACCGCCGGTCATATCGAACCGGCATTGGCGCTTGCGGACGCGGTGATGCGCCTGCGTCCCGATGCCACGGTGGTGGCGCTCGGCACCGCGCGCGGCCTGGAGACCAAGCTGGTCCCGGCGCGCGGGTACCCGCTCGAACTGATCCCGCCGGTACCGATGCCGCGCAAGGCGACGCCCGAACTGCTGCGCCTGCCGCTCAAGGTCCGTGACTCCGTGAAGCGCACCCGCGAGGTGCTTGAGCGGGTCGGCGCCGACGTCGTCGTCGGGTTCGGCGGCTACGTCGCCCTGCCCGCGTACCTCGCGGCGCGCGGCCGCGTGCCGATCGTCGTCCACGAAGCCAACAAGTCGCCGGGGCTGGCCAACAAGGTCGGCGCGCGGTTCGCGAAGCGCGTTGCGGTCGCCACCCCGGGCACTCCGCTGCCCGGGGCCGAGGTCGTCGGCATTCCGCTGCGGCGGTCGATCACCACACTGGACAGGGCGGCGTTGCGGGCAGAGGCACGCGAGTTCTTCGGGCTGGACCCGGACGCGCCGACGCTGCTGGTGTTCGGCGGTTCCCAAGGGGCGCAGTCGATCAACAGCGCGGTGTCCGGTGCGGCCAAGGAACTCGCGGAGGCCGGCATCGGCGTGCTGCACGCCCACGGGCCCAAGAACACGTTGGTGGTCCAGGAGTTCCCGGACCGGCCCGCGTACATTCCGGTGCCCTACCTCGAACGCATGGATCTGGCGTACGCGGCTGCCGACGTCGTCGTCTGCCGGTCCGGCGCGATGACGGCCGCGGAGGTGTCCGCGGTCGGGCTGCCCGCGTTCTTCGTCCCGCTGCCGCACGGCAACGGGGAACAGGCCGTCAACGCCCAACCTGCAGTCGATGCCGGTTCGGCCTACATCATCCCCGACGGCGAACTGACTCCGGCGAAGATCGCCGAGCTGGTCGTCCCGCTGGTCGTCGACGCCGATCGGGTCGCGAAGATGAGCGCGGCCGCGGTCGGGCTCGGCCACCGCGAGGCGGACGAAGTGCTCGCAAGGATCGTTCTGGAGGTCGCAGGTGTCTGAGACCGCTGAGCTACCGCCGGTGTTACGGCGGGCGCACCTGATCGGCATCGGGGGCGCGGGCATGAGCGGCATCGCGCGCATCCTGCTGGCCAGGGGCGCGCAGGTGTCCGGGTCCGACGCCAAGGATTCGCGCGCGTTTTCGACGCTGCGCGGACAGGGCGCCGTGATCGTGATCGGGCAGAGCGCGGACAACCTCGACGCGTTCGACGGCGGCCCGTCCGCGGTCGTGGTGTCGACCGCGATCAAGGAGACCAACCCGGAGCTGGTGGCGGCCCGCGAGCGCGGCATCACCGTGCTGCACCGCGCGCAGGCGCTGGCGGGGCTGATGGAGGGTCACCGCGTCGCGTGCATCGCCGGGACGCACGGCAAGACATCGACGACGTCGATGCTCACCGTGGCGCTGCAGCACTGCCGGCTCGATCCGTCGTTCGCCATCGGCGGGGACCTCAACGAGTCCGGCGCGAACGCGCACCACGGTTCGGGCGGGATCTTCGTCGCGGAAGCGGACGAGAGCGACGGGTCGTTCCTGACGTACACGCCGTCGGTCGCCGTCGTGACGAACGTCGAACCGGACCACCTGGACCACCACGGCACCCCCGAGGCGTACGTCGCGGTGTTCACCGAGTTCGCCAAGCGGATCGAGCCGGGCGGTGTGCTGATCGTCTGCGGCGATGACGCGCCCGCCGCCGCAATGGCCGATCGGGCGGAGGCCGACGGGCTGCGCGTGCGGCGTTACGGCCGCACGGTGACCGGCGCCGAGGACGCCAAGGTGCTCGGCTACACGCCGGGTCCCGAGGGCGGCGTCGTCCGGATTGTCTTGCAGGGCAACGAAATCGACGTCAAGGTCGCGGTGCCCGGTGAGCACATGGCGTTGAACGCTACGGCCGCGCTGCTGGCCGGGCTCGAGCTCGGCGCACCGCTCGAAGGGCTGGCCGAAGGGCTGGCCGCGTTCGGCGGAGTGCGGCGGCGGTTCGAGTTCAAGGGCCGCGCCGACGACGTCCGCGTTTACGACGACTACGCGCATCACCCGACCGAGGTGGCCGCGCAGCTCAAGGCCGTCCGGCACGCCGCGGGGTCCGGGCGGGTCGTCGTCGTCTTCCAGCCGCACCTGTACTCGCGGACGAAGACGTTCTCGACCGAGTTCGCCGAGGCGCTTTCGCTCGCCGACGAGGTCGTCGTGCTGGACGTCTTCGGGGCCCGCGAGGAGCCGGAGCCCGGGGTCACCGGCGCGCTGATCGCGGACCAGGTCAAGGGCACTTCGGTGCACTACGAGCCCGCGTTCGACCTGGCGGTGACGCTGGCCGTGGGGCTGGTGAAACCGGGTGACCTGCTGGTCACGATGGGCGCGGGCGACGTGACGTCGCTCGGTCCCGAGATCCTCGCCGAGCTGGACCGGCGCAGCGAGCAGGGCTAGGCGGATGACGACCACGGGACAGCGTCGGCGACCGGGGGACCGTCCGGTTCCCCGGGATCGGCCTGCCCGCAGTGACGGTCTGTCGGCTCTGGAGGCGTCGCGTGCACGCCGGGGTCGACGTACGGAGACAGAGCGGAAGCAGACGGGCAAGCGACCGGAGCGGCGCAAGGAGCTGCGGCGGCGCTGGGTGGCGCTGCTGTGTGTGCTGACCGTCGTCGGCGGGGTGTACGTCCTGTACTTTACCTCGACGCTCGGCGTGCATACGGTCGACGTCGTCGGCGCGAAAAACGTTACGGCGGACCAGATTCGTGCGGTCGCGGGCGTGCCGGCGCAGGAGCCGATGCTGCGGGTGGACACCGATCAGATCCGCGACCGCGTCGCGGCCATGCCCGGGATCGCGACCGTCGACGTCTCGCGCTCGCTGCCGTCGACGGTGCAGATTTCGGTCACCGAGCGGATCGCGATCGCGTTCTTCGACAGCGGCCCCGGCGGCGACGGCTACCACCTCGTCGACGGTGGTGGGGTCGTGTTCAAAACGATCAAGGACAAGCCGTCCGGCCTGCCGGAACTGAAGCTGCCCAAGGTATCCGTGGACGACCCGGTGACCAGGGCCGTCACCGCGGTGCTCGGCATCGTCCCGCCGCAGCTGCTCAAACAGGTCACCACCGCGACCGCGAAAACCCCCGGCAGCGTCGAATTCACGTTGACCAACGGCAAAACCGTGCGCTGGGGCAACGCCGAGCAAACCGACCGCAAAGCCAAAGTCCTCGCCGCCCTGCTCACCCAAGACGGCAAGGTCTACGACGTCTCCGCCCCAGAACTCCCCACCATCTCCTAAGTGCACACGAGTTGGCGATCTGTGTACGCGAGTCCCACGTTCACGTGATCGAGTCCCACGTTGAGCATCGGCGAGTCCTACACTCGCGCGGCCGTGTCCCACGTTGACGGGTTTATGCGCACACGCGACTAGACGCTCTGTGTCCTTGTGAACACGGAGCGTCGTCGCTAGCAGGCGCAACGTGAGCTCGGATGCTGAGAAGATCTCCGGCCTGTTCCAGAACTTCGAGAGGTCCGCGTTCCGCTTGGAAATGCAGCAGACGTACACCATTCCGAGCGAGCAGGATCGCTTGAAGGCCTTCTTGGCAGGCGGGTCCCAACCGCAGAGAGACCTGCGGTGGCACGGCAATGTTGCAGCCAAGATTGCCGAGGGTAAGACCATGCCGCGCTCGAAGGTAGTGCGACGTCCGTTGAGTGACTACACTCGCTTCCTCTTTGCATGGAGCGTACCGGAGAACATCAGGGCGGGTGAGGAATACAGAATAGTCGATCTCACTGATCGCCATCTCGAGTTGCCGTCCCGAGACTTCTGGCTCTTTGACGACAAGGTTCTGCTGTTGTTGAATTTTCAGGGCTGACGGAACATTGATAAAATCGAATTCTAGTCGAAGATGAAGCTGAACTCGACCAGTGCCGCGCGTGGCGTGATCTTGCTTGGGAAAATGGCATGAGCGTCGACGAGTGGAACGTTGGCTTCTGAGTTCATTCTGTCGCACGCACTCCGCGGTGAGGATGTCGTCGGATTTCTTCACGCCGCGGCCGAGGAATTCATGCGAGAACTCGACTAAACGCGCTGCACGCTTGTCAGGGATAGGCGACGACATTTACTTTCAACCCTATGCGGATCAAAGAGATTTTCGAAGGCCGGCACAGAAGTGGTCTGCCGACTGTGCACGTCTCGAATCGGGGGACGCTGGTGTGCCAGGGGCCGGAAGTCCGCAAGGCTGACGGGTTGGTACTCGAGCCCGGAGAGCGGGCAGTCGAGTTGTCGGCGGAATTCCTGCGCGAGGTGCTGCGGGCGTTTGATGACTGAGCGGGCTCGGCCGGTTTTTCTCGGGCCGGGGGTGCGTGCGGAGGTTTACAAGTATCGCAGCGGCAGGACCGAGAGCATCTTTACCGCGCCCTACCCGGTTGAAGGTCCTACCCGAATCGCTGACCGTAACGGTTGCGAGGCGTGGGTGTTCGGGTATGCGCACTTCGTGTTCTGCTGGGTCGATGGTTCGGTGCTGGTTCAGGTGAGCCACGGAACCCTCCGCGGTCCGAAGATGCCGCTGTGGGACGACATCAAGATCACGGGAAAGTGGTCAGGACCGGCGCTCGCCTGCTTTGGTGAGGCATGGGCCGTCGACCATCGGGGAAGGTTCGGCTGGTGAACGTGGGACTCGCGGCTCTGAACGTGGGACTCGCGCGTTTGAACGTGGGACTCGCGGGTCAGGGGGTGCGGCGGTAGGTGGTGATGCGGTAGTCGAGACCGGAGCGGGAGTGTTGCCACGGGGAGTCGGCGTCGGCGGTCCACTCGGGGCCGATGGCCGGGGCCACGGCGTCGCCGTCGACGGTGACATCGACTTCGGTGACGACGAGTTGGTCGGCGAAGGGCAGCGCGGCGGCGTACACCTGCTCGCCACCGATGACCCAGACGTCGGTTTCGGTCAGGCTCAGTGCTTTTTCGACGCTCTCGACGGACTCCGCACCGTGGGCCGAGAAGTCCGGACTCCGGGTGAGAACGACGTTCCGCCTGTCCGGCAGAGGCCGCACTTTCGGCGGCAGCGACTCCCACGTCAGCCGGCCCATCACGACGGTCGCCCCGAGGGTCAACGTCTTGAAGTTGGCCTGATCCTCGGGCAGACGCCAGGGGATGGTGCCGTCGACGCCGATGACGCCGTTCGAGGCCTGTGCCCAGATCAGCCCGATCATCAGACGGCCACCGGTGCCTTGATCGCCGGGTGGTGGCGATAGTCGATCAGCTTGACGTGCTCGAGTTCGTAGTCGAACAGCGACGGCGCCTTGTCCAGCTCCAGCCGCGGGAAGGCCAGCACCTCGCGCGAGAGTTGCTCGGTGACCTGGTCGACGTGGTTGTCGTAGATGTGGCAGTCCCCGCCGGTCCAGACGAAGTCCCCGACTTCGAGCCCGACCTGCTGCGCCACCATGTGTGTCAGCAGCGCGTAGCTCGCGATGTTGAACGGAACACCGAGAAACAGATCCGCGCTGCGCTGGTAGAGCTGGCACGACAGCGTGCCGTCGGCCACGTAGAACTGGAACATCGCGTGGCACGGCGGCAGGGCCATCTTCTCGATCTCGGCGACGTTCCAGGCCGACACGAGCATGCGCCGCGAGTCGGGATTGGTCCGCAGGGTGTCGAGCACCTGGGAGATCTGGTCGATATGGCGGCCGTCCGGAGTAGGCCACGAACGCCATTGGACGCCGTAGACCGGGCCGAGGTCGCCGTTCTCATCGGCCCATTCGTTCCAGATGGACACGCCCTGCTCCTGCAACCACCGGACGTTGCTGTCACCGCGCAGGAACCACAGCAGCTCGCCCACGACCGAGCGGAAGTGCACCCGTTTCGTGGTGATCAGCGGGAAGCCCCGGGCCAGGTCGAACCGCAGCTGGTGCCCGAACACACTGCGGGTGCCGGTTCCGGTGCGGTCCGTTTTGGGCGTCCCGGTCTGGAGGACGTGGGCCAGGAAATTCTCGTACTGGGAGTCCGCCACGGGAGGTCAGCGTACTGGACCTGCACTCAAGTGCGCGGCACCTGCCCACGCGTGTACACGAAGTGCACACGCGTGGGCGTGGGTGCGCTCAGACGAGGGCGGCGTCCAGCGTGATGGTGGTGCCGGAGAGGGCCTTCGACACCGGGCAGGTCTGCTCGGCGGTCTTGGCGAATTCGGCGAACTGGTCGTCGGTGACGCCGTCGAGCTTCGCGCGGAGCGTGATCGCGATGCCGCTGATCTCGAAACCGCCGCCGGCGGCCGGGCCGAGGGTGACTTCGGCGCTGACGTCGATGGAGTCCGCGACGAGCTTCTGCGACTCCAGCACGCCCGACAGGTTCATCGCGAGACAGGACGAATGTGCCGCGGCGATGAGCTCTTCGGGGCTGGTCTGTCCGTCCGGGTTGCCGGCGCGGGTCGGGAACGACACGGAGAACGTGCCGGCGTTCGAGGAGTCGAGGGTGACTTCCCCCGAGCCCTTCTGCAGTCCGCCGGTCCAGTGGGTGGTCGCGTCACGGCTGGGCATTCGGTGCCTCCTGGGTAGTGGATATGGCGAGCGCTGACGCCGTCAGCGCCTTCAACGTGCGGATGAGGTCTCGCCGCGGACCGTCGTCGAGCCCGATCGCGCACCCGATCACCGGCGGGATGCCGGTGACGCGTTCACGCAGGCCCTCGCCCGCCTCGGTCAGAGTGACCGACACGGTGCGCTCGTCGGACGCGAGCCGGTGACGGGTCACCAGCCCGGCCGTTTCGAGCCGTTTCAGCAGCGGCGAAATCGTGCCGTAGTCCAGGTGCAGGGCCTCGCCGATGTCCTTGATCGACCGGGAGTCGCGCTCCCAGAGGACCAGCAGCACGAGGTACTGCGGATACGTGAGGCCCAGCTCGTTCAGAAGCGGCCGGTAGACGTCTGTAACCGCTCTTGACGCCGCGTAGAGCGCGAAGCAGACCTGCTCGTCGAGCAGGAAATGCTCACCACTGGAGGACGACATGGAAATAACCTAGCCCACGATTACATCGTGCACAAGGTATCTGGGTAAACGGCTCGCGAACAGGGGCCGGCGGCGGCACACTGCCCCCATGAC
This sequence comes from Amycolatopsis sp., assembly GCF_025464955.1. Lineage (GTDB taxonomy): Bacteria > Actinomycetota > Actinomycetes > Mycobacteriales > Pseudonocardiaceae > Amycolatopsis. Next base: position 45,085 of record NZ_JAODNM010000031.1, read on the forward strand.
AGACACCCGCCCTGACCCGCCGATGACCGGCGACGAGCGCGCACAGCTCAACGGCTTCCTCGACTACCAGCGCGCGACGGTGGTGCTCAAGGCAGGCGGCCTGACCGACGAGCAGGCGCGGCAAACCTACGTCCCCAGCGAGCTCACCACCATCGCCGGGCTGGTCAGTCATCTCACCCTGGTCGAGGATTACTGGTTCGGCATCGTCGTCGACGGCGGACCCGACAAGTGGGAGGAGGCGCTCAAGGACGACCCCGACGCCGAGTTCCGCCTTGCCGCCACGACCCCGGTTGCCCGGCTGATCGCGGACTACGAGACCCAGTGCGAGCTCAGCCGCCAGATCGTCGCCAAGCTCGACTTCGACGCCGAGGTCCCGTTCCGCGACAAGGGAAACGTCAACCTCCGCTGGGTGGTCACGCATATGATCGAGGAGACCGCCCGCCATGCCGGCCACCTCGACCTGCTGCGGGAACTCACCGACGGCGCTACGGGGGAGTGACGCCCTTGCGCGGCGGCAGCGGGAAGAACCCGCTCGTCCGCTCGACGTAGTAGGCGTAGCCGGGCCGGGATTTCCGCATTCCCTTCTCCAACAACGGTTTCCCGGTTCCCTTCGTCAACGTGTACGTCATGGCCAGCGGTGAGAGGATCGTCGCCGCGCCGGGCCAGGTGGAGCAAGCCAGGAGGTAGAGCCCCCACCAGACGCAGGCGTCCCCGAAGTAGTTCGGGTGTCGGGTGTAGCGCCACAAACCGGTGTCGAGCACCTTGCCCGTGTTGTCGCGCCCGGCCTTGAACCGCCGCAGCTGCTCATCCCCGACGGTCTCGAAGCCGAACCCTGCCAGCCAGAGCGCGACGCCGAGCCACGCCGTGACGCCGAATCCGCTCGAATACTCCGCGAACTGGACCGGCAGCGAGACGAACCAGAGCACCACGCCCTGGAAGAGGTACACGGTCACGAAGATCCGCAGGCCGGGGTGGTCACCCGCGCGTTGGACGATGTCCACATACCGCGGATCCTCCGGCAGCTTGCGGTTGCGCAGCTGCAAGTGGACCGCCAGCCGCAAGCCCCAGACCACGGTCAGCACGGTGACGACGACCCGCAACGTCGTCGAGCCATCGGAGGACGCGAACGTCACCAGCGCGATGATCGCGAACCCGAGCCCCCAGAAGGTGTCGACCGTGTCGTACCGCTTGCGGAGCCGGGCCACCGCGAAGGTCGCCAAGACGCCCGCGAGCGTGACGACGGCCGTGATCGCCAGGTTCGCGCCGACACCGTTCATATCGACACTGTTCATACCGGGGATTCGCGCCTGCCCGCGGCCGGGATTGGAACCGATTCACTTTGCTCCAATCCGGCAGGCCCGCGGCCCCGAATACCCGGTGTGCAGACCAACGGACAACGCATCGGCGTGATCGGCAGCGGGGTGGCGGGCTTGACCGCCGCATACCTGCTGCAGCGACGTTTCGACGTACTGCTGTTCGAGGCCGACGGCAGGCTGGGCGGACACGCCCACACCCACGACGTACCCAGCGCGCACGGCGGCACCATCGGCGTCGACTCCGGGTTCATCGTCCACAACGAACGCACCTACCCGAACCTGCTGAGGCTGTTCCGCGAACTGGGCGTGGCCACCCAGGACACCGAGATGTCGATGAGCATCCACTGCGACGGCTGCGGGCTCGAGTATGCCGGTGCAAAGGGCCTGCGAGGCCTGTTCGCCCAGCCCCGCAGCTTCGCCCGCGCCAAGTACCTGCGCATGCTGGTCGAGATCAAGCGCTTCCACGGCCACGCTCGGCGGGTGCTCGACTCACCGGACGGCGACGTGACGATCGGCGCGTTCCTCGACGCCGGGCGGTACACCAAATACTTCGTCGACCACTTCATGCTCCCGGTGGTCTCCACGGTCTGGTCCGCCGACCGTGCCGACACCCTGCGCTATCCGGCGCGCTACCTGTTCGAGTTCCTGCGCAACCACGGCATGCTCTCGGTCGGCGGTTCGCCGAGCTGGCGCACGGTGGTCGGGGGCTCACGGGAGTACGTCGACCGGGCGGTCAAGCAGCTCACCGCGGTGCACCTGTCGACGCCGGTCCTCTCGGTCCATCGGCGCGCCGGCGGGATCGAGATCCGGGACGACGCCGACACGGCCCACCACGTCGACCGGGTCGTCATCGCCACGCACGCCGACCAGGCCCTCACCCTGCTCGCCGAGCCGACCCGGACCGAGCGCGACGTCCTTTCGCCGTTCCGCTACTCCGACAACGAAGCCTGGCTGCACACCGACGCGGCCGCGCTGCCGGTTTCGCCCGCGGCCCGGTCCGCCTGGAACTTCCGGTCCTCGACCTGCGGGTCGGACGAAGGCGCGGTGCAGGTCAGCTACGACATGAACCGGCTGATGCGGCTCACGGAGCCGACCGGGTACGTGGTCACCCTGAACCCACCCGCCCCGCCGCCCGCGCGGTCCGTCGTCGCCAGGATGGACTACAGCCACCCCGTTTTCACCCCTGAATCCGTTGCGGCGCAGCGCCTGCTGCCCGGGCTCAACGACGGGACGGTCGCTTTCGCCGGCGCCTACCACGGCTGGGGCTTCCACGAGGACGGCTGCGCATCCGGAGTACGCGCCGCGGAATCCTTCGGGGTGACCTGGTGATCGTTCCCGCCCTGTATGACTCGACGGTCGCCCACGTCCGCCGGATCCCGCCGCGGTTCTCCTTCGCCCACCGCATGTACTTCTGGCTCGTCGACCTCGACGCGCTGCCGAAGTTTCCCTGGTGGCTGAGGCCGTTCGCGCGGTTCGACGGCCGGGACCACTTCGCCGCCGGCGACGCGGCGCCCGTCCGGTCCAAAGTGGACGCCTGGTTGGCCGCGCGTGGAGTCGATCTCGCGGGCGGACGGGTGCTCATGTTGGCCAGCGCACGAGTGCTGGGCTACGTGTTCAATCCGATCACCGTCTACTGGTGCCACCGGGCCGACGGTGAACTCGCCTGCGTCATCGCCGAAGTCCACAACACCTACCGGGGGCGGCATGCGTATCTGCTGTACCCGGACGCCGACGGCCGGGCGGAAGCGGCGAAAGAGTTCTACGTCTCGCCGTTTCAGTCGATGGACGGCGAGTACCGGATGCACCTGCCGCGGCCGGGGGCGCTGCTCGCGGTCACCGTCGCGCTGCGCCAGGGCGGCGACACCGTGCTGACGGCCACCCTTCGGGGCGAGCGCAAACCCGCGGATCGGCGGTGGCTGGTGCGTATGGTGCTCGCACGACCACTTCTGCCGCAGCGGGTGTCGGCGCTGATCCGGAAGCACGGTGTCACCCTGTGGCTGCGCAAGGCGCCGATCACCCCACGCACGCCCGAAACCAGCGGAGGACACCTCAATGGATGAGGCTGCAGGATCGGCAGGATCGGCAGGGCGCCCGCGTGGCGTCTCTTCCACGGAACCCGGACCGACCGCCGAGGAACTTCTCGTGCGGGTCGCCAAGGGTGACGAGCCGGCGTTCGAGCTGTTGTACGAAAAGCTCGCCGGGCCCATTCTTGGCCTGGTGCGCCGAGTCGTCCGGGACGGCGCACAGTCCGAAGAGGTCGCCCAAGAGGTCCTCGTCGAGTTGTGGCGCACGGCCACCAGATACTCACCCGAGCGGGGGAGCGCGATGAACTGGGCGATGACGCTGGCCCACCGACGCGCCGTCGACCGGGTCCGGTCGGCCCGCGCGAGCACCGACCGCGAGCAGAAGGCGACCTTCGAAGCCGCCCGCGCGCGTCCCTTCGACGAAGTGGCCGAAGCGGTCACTTCGCGCTGGGAACGCCAACAGGTGCGCAAGTGCCTGAGCAACCTGACCGAACTGCAGCGCGAGTCGGTGATGCTGGCCTACTACCAGGGCTACACCTACCGCGAGGTCGCCGAAGTGCTGTCGGCCCCGCAGGGAACCATCAAGACGCGGCTGAGGGACGGCCTCATCCGGCTGCGCGACTGCCTAGGGGTGACCGCATGACTTCGCCTGAGATGCACACGCTCGCCGGTGCGTTCGCCGTCGACGCGGTCAGCGACCTGGAACGGGCGCGGTTCCAGCGCCACCTCGAGGAGTGCGAGTCCTGCTCCCTGGAAGTCCGCGAACTGCGGGCCACGGCCGCCCGGCTCGGTGCAGCGGTGGCGGTGGATCCGCCGCCGGAGCTCAAGGCGCGGGTGCTGGCCGAGATCCGGACGACGCGGCAGCAGCCGCCGAACGCCGGCCCGGAGCTCCTCGAACGGTCAAAGGGGAGCGCGCGGGTGCCGCGCTGGGCGCTGGGTCTCGTCGCGGCCGCGGCGGTCGTCGGGCTCGCGCTGGCCGGGGTGTTCGGCGGCGTCGCGCTGGATACACAGAGCCAGCTCAGCGACGCCCGGGCCCAAGCAGCCCAGGTCAAGGACGCCTACGCGCCGGTGGCGGAGCTGCTCGGCGCTCCCGACGCGCAGGCGGTGCACGGCCCGGCCACGGTCGGTGGCGGTGGCACCGTGGTGGTGTCCCGGTCCCTGAACAAGCTGATGTTCATGCCGAACCAGTTGCCGGCGCGGACGTCGGACACGGTCTACGAGGCGTGGCTGATCAGTGCGAGCGGCCCGCCGCGGCCGTTCGGCCTGCTTCCGGGCGGCGCGCAGGACAATTCCGTCGTCGTCGCCGACGGGATCGGCGGCGCCAACCGCGTCGCGCTCTCGGTCGAGCAGGCCGGTGGTTCGAAGACCGGGCTGCCCTCGGACGACAAGGTGCTCAACATCGCGATGCCCGCCTGACGGCCCGGTTTCCAGCCCCGCGAAACGCCCCTTCCGGCTCCGGGAGGGGCGTTTTCGGATGCCGTCGGGAAAATGTTGTGGCGAAACACCTTTGCAACACACGGCGTGGCTGCTGGATTAGAACGCGTGCGATGCCTACCGTCCTGTTTCAACGCCGGTGGTTGACATAACTCTGACCCTTAAGTTTAGGTTGAAGGTTTCTCGCATCCGGCGGGCGGCACAGGCAAAACGATCAGGAAGGCGGAGCCGATGACTCCCCCGCACAACTACCTTGCGGTGATCAAGGTCGTCGGCATCGGCGGCGGCGGCGTCAACGCTGTGAACCGGATGATCGAGGTCGGCCTCAAGGGCGTCGAGTTCATCGCGGTGAACACCGATGCGCAGGCCCTGCTGATGTCCGATGCCGACGTCAAGCTCGACATCGGCCGCGAACTGACCCGCGGTCTCGGCGCCGGCGCGGCCCCCGAAGTGGGCCAGCGCGCGGCCGAGGACCACCGTGACGAGATCGAAGAGGTCATCAAGGGCGCCGACATGGTGTTCGTGACCGCCGGTGAGGGTGGTGGCACCGGGACCGGTGGCGCCCCCGTCGTCGCGCAGATCGCCCGCAAACTGGGCGCGCTGACGATCGGCGTGGTCACCCGGCCGTTCACCTTCGAGGGCAAGCGCCGCGGCAAGCAGGCCGAGGACGGCATCCAGGCGCTGCGCAACGAGTGCGACACGCTCATCGTCATCCCCAACGACCGGCTGCTGCAGCTCGGCGACATCGGCGTCTCGCTGATGGACGCCTTCCGCTCGGCCGACGAGGTGCTCCTCTCCGGGGTCCAGGGCATCACCGATCTCATCACCACGCCCGGCCTGATCAACCTCGACTTCGCCGACGTCAAGAGTGTGATGTCCGGGGCAGGCAGTGCGTTGATGGGAATAGGGAGCGCACGCGGTGAAGGCAGGGCCATCCAGGCTGCCGAGAAGGCGATCAACTCGCCGCTTCTCGAAGCCTCCATGGATGGTGCGCATGGCGCGCTGCTTTCGATCGCAGGCGGTTCCGACCTGGGACTCTTCGAGATCAACGAGGCTGCTTCGCTCGTCCAGGAGTCGGCCCACCCCGACGCCAACATCATCTTCGGCACGATCATCGACGACTCGCTCGGCGACGAGGTCCGGGTGACCGTGATCGCCGCCGGGTTCGACGCCGGCGCGCCGACGCACAAGAAGCTCGACCCGTCCACGTTCGGTTCCGGCTCCCGCGGCTCGACCGCGTCGGCCTCGGCCGGGCAGGTCGGTGGGGGCGCCAACCCCGTCGAGACCAGGCAGAACACCGGTATCGCGGGCGACCAGACCCGCAACGGCTACCCGGTGGCTCCGCCGCGCGCACCGATCCCGGCCGCGGGCAACGGGTCGATGTCCGGCGGCCTCCCGCAGGGCAGCGCGGCCGGCCGCGGGTACCCGACGCGGGGCACGACGCCCACCCAGGGGTCGATGCAGTCCCACGCCAACACCGTCCAGCACGACCCGGCGGACGACGAAGTGGATGTTCCTCCCTTCATGCGTCGGTAAGCTTCGCCCTCAAGGCCACCTTTAGTGCGTAGAACGCACCTAAGGTGGCCTTGAGTGCGTTTGGTGGCAGTTGAGCGAAGGAGCAGGGGCTTGCGGGTTCGGCGTGTGGTGACCACCAGGGCGGGCGGGGCTTCGACGGCTCCGTACGACTCGTTCAATCTCGGCGACCACGTCGGCGACGAGCCGTCGTCGGTCGCCGTGAACCGCAAGCGGCTGGCCTCGGAGCTGGGGCTCGGTGAGGACAGGCTGGCCTGGATGGAACAGGTCCACGGCCGCATGGCCACGATCGTCGACGGCTCCGAGACCGCACCGGCCGAGGCGACCGATGCCCTGGTCACGGCGGAACCCGGCCTCGCGCTCGTGGTCCTCGTCGCCGACTGCGTTCCCATCCTGCTGTCCGAGCCCGAAGCGGGCGTCGTCGCCGCGGTGCACGCCGGCCGGGTCGGTGCCAGGGTCGGCGTGGTCCCGGCCGCGATCGAGGCGATGGTCTCGCTCGGCGCACGGCTCGACCGCGTCGAGGCGCTGCTCGGGCCCGCCATCTGCGGCGCCTGTTACGAGGTGCCCGCGGCGATGGCTCAGGACGTCGAGGCCCACCTGCCCGGCAGCGCCGGCAAGAGCCGCAAGGGCACGCCGTCGATCGACCTGCGGGCCGGGCTGTGGCGTCAGCTCGCCGACCTCGGGGTCGGCAAGATCGGCACGGACCCCCGCTGCACCGCGGAGGACAAGACGTTGTTCAGCTATCGCCGCGACGGCACCACCGGAAGGATCGCCGGCATCACCTGGGTCGAAGCGTGAGCGCGCCCCAGCCGATGACCGCCGAAGCCCGGCGGTCCGAGCTGGCCGCGTCGCTGGCCGAGGTCGAGGGCCGGATCGCCCAGGCGTGCACCGCGGCCGGTCGTGCCCGCGACGAGGTGCGCCTGCTGGCGGTCACGAAGACTTTCCCCGCGCTCGACGCCGCGTTGCTCACCGACCTCGGTGTCGTCGACCTCGCGGAGAACCGGGACCAGGAAGCCGGCGAGAAGGCCGTCGAGGTCGCTTCGCTGCGGCCGGAGGCGCACTCGCGCTGGCACATGGTCGGCAGCCTCCAGCGCAACAAGGCTCGGTCCGTGGCGCGGTGGGCGGCCGAAATCCAGTCCGTGGACTCGGAGCGGCTCGCCGGCGCGCTGGACAAGGCCGTCCGCGCCGCGCGCGACGCGGGAGAGCGGGAAAACGCGCTGGATGTGCTGATCCAAGTCAGCCTCGACGGCGATCCCGCGCGCGGCGGATGCCCGCTCGACGACTTAGCCCATTTGGCCGAATGCCTCACCCGCGCGGGTGATTTACGCTTGCTCGGCCTGATGGCCGTCGCGCCGTTGGGTACTGATCCGGACAAGGCATTCGAGCTGCTCGCCCGCGCGGGGGAGACTCTCCGCAAGGATCACCCGGATGCCGTAGAGCTCTCCGCGGGCATGAGCGGCGATCTCGAGCGGGCGATCGGGCACGGCTCCACGTGTGTGCGTGTCGGTACCGCGTTGCTCGGCGGACGCGGTTTAGCCTCGCCGTAGGGAGTGCGCCCGGCGGCGTGGCCCGTGGATCTTTATCGGCTGGCCCAGGACCTGTTTCTGGGGCAGATTGGTCCCAGGGAAACGCCGAACCGGGCATGCGAAATGCGGGAGCGGCTAGGGCTAGGGAGAGGCATGAGCGCGCTGCAGAAGCTGAAGGCCTACTTCGGGATGGTCCCCGCCGACGAGGACGGGTACGACGTCGAAGACGACTACCGACGTGGCTATGGCGACGAGGACGAGTACGACGCTTACGAAGAGTCACCATCTCGGGCGAGGCGCCGGTACCGACCGGCTGACGAATTCGACGACGTGCCCGCCGTGCGGACGCGCAGCCGGCCGGTGACGGCGGCTGAGCCCTCGGTGCACGGCGCGTTGGCGATCGACCGCCAGCCGGAGCCCGTCGCCCGGCTGCGGCCGGTTCCGGAGCAGGCGAGGCCCGCGACACGCGACCCGCTGAGCCGGATCACCACCCTGCACCCGAGCAGCTATCTCGAGGCGCGGGCGATCGGCGAGCACTACCGCGAGGGCATCCCGGTGATCATCAACCTCACCGAGATGGACAACGCGGACGCGAAGCGTCTCGTCGACTTCGCCGCGGGGCTCGCGTTCGCGCTCCGCGGGTCGATGGACAAGGTCACCAACAAGGTGTTCCTTCTCTCACCGCCCGACGTCGACGTGACCGCCGAGGACCGCCGCCGGATCGCCGAAGGCGGCCTCTTCCTGCGGAACTGAGGTCGGTCCGGGGGTCGGAGGTGATTAATCCGACTCGCGGAGCCGAACACGGCGATCCAACTGCGTGTTTCCGGCCGAGCCATGGCAGAGTGGAGACGTGGAAGCGGTCTGGCTTGTCGTCTGGTACGTCCTGTTTGCGTTCTGGCTTTTGCTGACAGCACGTATCGTTATCGAGCTCGTTCGTGCGTTCGCGCGCGAGTGGCATCCCGCCGGGGGGGTTGCGGTAACGCTGGAGACCATCTACACAGTGACGGACCCGCCGGTCCGATTGGTCCGGCGGATCATCCCGATGGTGCGAATTGGCGGCGTCGGACTGGACTTATCGATTATGGTTCTGCTGCTGGTTGTGTTCATCCTGATGCAACTGGCGACTCCCAGGTGATCGGGGACCAGGGAGTGACCTGTAGGCCATGGAGTGCGTGAGGTGATCTGATGTCGTTGACCCCCGCTGACGTGCATAACGTCGCGTTCAGCAAGCCTCCTATTGGCAAAAGGGGCTACAACGAGGACGAGGTAGATGCTTTCCTCGACTTGGTGGAGACCGAACTTGCCAGGTTGATCGAGGACAACAACGAGCTGCGGCAGCAGGTGGAGCAGCTCGATTCGGAGCTGGAGTCCACCCGCGGCGAGCTCGAAACGGCCAAGGTGAGCGCTGCCAGCGCTCCGCCGCCGCCGCAAGTGCGGGACGAGCCGTCCCGCAGGCTGGCGCCGGTGCCACCACCGCCGTCCGCACTTGAGCAGACCCAAGCGCACCCGATGGTCGACCGAGGCGATAACGGTGAGCCGAACGTCCAGGCCGCGAAGGTGCTGGGTCTCGCACAGGAGATGGCGGACCGGCTGACCGCCGAGGCGAAGACGGAATCCGACGGCATGCTCGCGGAGGCCCGGACCAAGTCCGAGCAGTTGCTCTCCGATGCCCGGTCGAAGTCCGACTCGATGGTCAACGAGGCCCGTACCAGGGCCGAGACCATGCTGAACGATGCCAGGACCAGGGCCGAAACCCTGGAACGGCAGGCGCGCGACAAGGCGACCACGATGGATCGCGAGTCGCAGCGTAAGTACACCGAGACGATGAACAACCTGAACGCCGAAAAGGGCGCGCTGGGCAAGAAGATCGAGGAGTTGCGCACGATCGAGCGGGAGTACCGCACGCGGTTGCGCGGGTTCCTCGAGTCCCAGCTGCGTGAACTCGACGACCGGGGGTCGGCCGCTCCGGCGTCGGCCTCGGCGTCCGGCTCCGCTCCTCAGGGCAACTCGGGCGGTAGCGGTGGTTCCGGCAGTGGCCAGGGCTACTCGTTCGGCCCGCGGGCCGAAGCAGGCTAGTTGTCGGGTGACTGATCCGGGGCGGCTTCGCGCCCGGTGATCACGAACAGAAAGGGCCTCGACACTCCCGGTGGGAGGGTCGAGGCCCTTTTCGTGGTCTGTCCGTGCTGTAATTCATCGTGCTCTACATGGTTCTCGTACTGGTGTTGGCGGCTCTGGGGCTGCTGGTCACGGCGTTGATCACGGCCAACTCGTTCTGGGCCTGGATCTCCATCGTGCTGTCCGTGGTGGCCGGGGTCCTCCTGATCGCCGATTGGCTGCGTCGCCGCCGCAAGCGTTCGGCGGCGGCCGCCGAAGCAGAGCCTGACGTCGATGCCGCCGCCGATACCGATGCCGCTGCCACCGCTGCCGACGCTGACCAGGTCGAAGGCGAACGCCCGGTTGAAGACTCCGCCGCCGAAGTCACCGAAGTCGTCGAGACCACGTCGGCGGCCGAGCAGACCGAGCTGCTGCCGGCCTCGGGTGAACTCGATCCCTCGTCGACGGCCGCGCCGGCCGTGGACGACCTCGCCGCGGTGACCACCGAGCCGGACAAGGCCGACGAACCTGTCGAAGAAGCAATCGAAGCCACTCCCGAACCCGCTGTCGAAGAAGAGCCTGCCGCGCCCGCGAGGGCGCAGAGCAAGTCCTCCGATCCCGGCGAAGAGCAGACGGACGCGGCCGACCTCCTGATCGTGTCGGAACTCGACGTCGAGGTGCTGGTGGTCGACGAGTACCCGCGCTACCACGTCCGCGAGTGCGTCTGGCTCGCCGACCGCGACACCATCCCGATCGGCGTGTCCGAAGCGCGTGAACTCGGCTTCACACCCTGTGACCGCTGCGGTCCCGACGCCAAGCTCGCGACCGCCCAGCGCGGAAAGCGAAAGTCCTCCGCGAAGTAAGACTTGTGAGCGTTCCGGCCTGCCCGGGTGCGGGTGTCCCGCAGAACGTTTGGAGCTGCGGCCGATGGTCGCCAGCAGCTCGTGCACCGGCGCTTCGGTGAGCCCGACGCCGGTATCGGTGATCCTCAGTGAGTTCGCTCCGGTTTCGAGGGTTATTTCACCCGTTGTGTCCGGATCGACCGCCCGGCGCGCGGTGATCGCGTCGACGGCGTTCTGCAGCAGCTCGCGGACGTAGACCCGCGGGCTGGAGTACAGGTGATGGCTGAGCAGGTCGACCACGCCGCGAAGTCGACTTGAAAGGTGCGGACCACAGTGTTTCTCCCCAGGTGATCCCTCAGATGGTGGTCGTCCTGTCGGGAGGCGGGTCGCCGGAAATCCGCTTTGCGCCTCGGGTTAACCTAGGAGGACCAAAGGCACCGATCCGGCCATCACCGGGGAGCCTCCGGAAGAACCGGGCCGCGCACCATCGGCCCGTAGTAGAACCGGACGGGTGCGGCCCGTGACAGCCGTCGAACGAGCGGCCCGTGTCTTGCGACACGGGCAAGCGGGGTGGTACCGCGGAACGCGCCGGCGACGGTGGCGTCTCGTCCCCGTGTGGACGTACCGGCAGACGCCGGCGCGTCGCATGGAGCAGACGACCGCGAGGAGCGCCGATGTACCCCCAGGCTCAGTTGGGTGAGGAGATGGGCCAGGTCCCGTCCCAGCCGTCCTTCCCCAAGCTCGAAGAAGCCGTACTGGCGTACTGGGAATCGGACCGCACGTTCCAGGCGAGCATCGAGGCGCGCGAGGCCGGGGCCAATGGCGCCAACGAATTCGTGTTCTACGACGGTCCGCCCTTCGCCAACGGCCTGCCGCACTACGGCCACCTGCTCACGGGGTACGTCAAGGACATCGTCCCGCGTTACCAGACCATGCGCGGCAAGCACGTCGAGCGCCGGTTCGGCTGGGACACCCACGGCCTGCCCGCCGAGCTGGAAGCCATGCGGCAGCTCAAGATCACCGAGAAGTCCGAGATCGACGAGATGGGCATCGACGTCTTCAACGCGGCCTGCCGCGAGTCGGTGCTGCGCTACACCGGCGAATGGCGGGACTACGTCACCCGCCAGGCGCGCTGGGTCGACTTCGACCACGACTACAAGACCCTCGACGTCACCTACATGGAATCGGTGCTCTGGGCGTTCAAACGCTTGTGGGACAAGGGATTGGTCTACGAGGGCTACCGCGTCCTGCCGTACTGCTGGCGGGACGAGACCCCGCTGTCCAACCACGAGCTGGTGATGGACGCCGACGTCTACCGCAGCCGCCAGGACCCGGCCGTCACCGTCGGTTTCCGCATGGAGGGCAACGGCGCCGAACACGCCGACCTCGACGGCACCTATCTGCTGATCTGGACCACGACCCCGTGGACGCTGCCGTCCAACCTTGCGACAGCCGTGCATCCCGAGGTCGACTACGTCGTCGTCGAGCACGATGGCAAGCGGTTCCTGATGGCCGAGGCCCGCGTCGGCGCGTACGCCCGCGAGTTGGGCGAGGAGCCGCCTGTTGTGGGCCGCTACAAGGGCGAGCAGCTGCTCGGTGTCCGTTACGTGCCACCGTTCCCGTACTTCGTCGGGCACGAGGGCGCGCACCGCGTCCTGGCCGCGGACTACGTCACCACCGACAGCGGCACCGGGGTCGTGCACATCGCGCCCGCCTACGGTGAAGAGGACAAGGTCGTCACCGACGCGGCCGGCATCGCCCCGGTCACGCCGGTCAACGCGCAGGGCAAGTTCGACGCCCAGGTGCCCGACTACGAGGGCCAGCAGGTCTTCGACGCAAACCCGAACATCGTCAAGGACCTGAAGAACGGCACCGGGTCCGCCGGGCGCCAGGGCGCGGTGCTGCTGCGCCAGGAGTCCTACGAGCACTCGTACCCGCACTGCTGGCGCTGCCGGAACCCGCTGATCTACCGCGCGGTGTCCTCGTGGTTCGTCGCGGTCGCCGAGTTCAAGGACCGGATGGTCGAGCTGAACCAGCAGATCACCTGGTACCCCGAGCACGTCAAGGACGGGCAGTTCGGCAAGTGGCTGGCGAACGCGCGCGACTGGTCGATCTCGCGCAACCGGTACTGGGGCACACCGATCCCGGTGTGGATGTCCGACGACCCGAACTTCCCCCGCACCGACGTCTACGGCTCGCTCGACGATCTCGAGCGAGATTTCGGCGTCCGGCTCGACGACCTGCACCGGCCGTTCATCGACCAGTTGACCCGGCCGAACCCGGACGACCCGAGCGGCCAGGCGACCATGCGGCGTGTGCCGGAGGTGCTCGACGTCTGGTTCGACTCGGGCTCGATGCCCTTCGCCCAGGTCCACTACCCGTTCGAGAACGGCGACTGGTTCGAGCACCACTACCCGGGCGACTTCATCGTCGAGTACATCGGCCAGACCCGCGGCTGGTTCTACCTGCTGCACGTGCTCGCGACGGCGCTGTTCGACCGGCCCGCCTTCCTCACCTGCGTCTCGCACGGGATCGTGCTGGGCTCGGACGGGCAGAAGATGTCGAAGTCCCTGCGCAACTACCCCGACGTCAACGAGGTCTTCGACCGCGACGGCTCGGATGCGATGCGCTGGTACCTCATGTCGAGCCCGATCCTGCGCGGCGGCAACCTGATCGTCACCGACCGGGGCATCCGCGACGCCGTGCGCCAGGCCGTGCTGCCGCTGTGGAACTCGTACTACTTCCTCGCGCTCTACGCCAACGCCGACGGCAAGGAAGGGCACTTCCGCACCGACTCCGCGCACGTGCTCGACAGGTACGTGCTGGCGAAGACGCATGAGCTGGTCACCGACGTCCAGTACGCGCTGGACGTCTGCGACATCGCCGGTGCGTGTTCGACGGTCCGGGACTTCCTCGAAGCGCTCACGAACTGGTACGTGCGCCGCTCGCGCGACCGGTTCTGGTCCGGTGACCAGGACGCCATCGACACGCTGCACACCGTGCTCGAGGTGGTCTGCCGGGTGGCGGCGCCGCTGCTGCCACTGACCACCGAGGTCGTCTGGCGCGGGCTGACGGGCGAGCGGTCGGTGCACTTGACCGACTGGCCGAACGTCAACGAGCTCCCCGCCGACGCGGCGCTGGTTACCGCGATGGACAGGGTGCGTCAGGTCGCCTCGTCGGCGTTGTCGCTGCGCAAGGCGAACAAGCTGCGCGTCCGCCTGCCGCTGTCGAAGCTGGTGGTCGCGGCGGCCGACGCCGAGCCGCTGCGCGAGTTCGCCGACATCCTGCAGGACGAAGTGAACGTCAAGACCGTCGAGCTGACCACGGACGTCGGTGCGCACGGTGGGTTCGAGGTCGTCGTCAACGCGCGGGCGGCCGGGCCGCGCCTGGGCAAGGACGTCCAGCACGTGATCAAGGCCGTCAAGTCGGGGCAGTGGACCACCTCGGAGTCCGGGGCGATCGTCGCGGCCGGCCACGAGCTGCTGGACGGCGAGTACGAGCGTCGCCTGGTCGCGAAGGACACCGGCGCGGCGGCCGAGCTGCCCGGCGGGTCCGGCCTGGTGCTGCTCGACACGGTCGTGACCGACGCCCTCGCCCAGGAAGGCATCGCGCGCGACCTGATCCGCGTGATCCAGCAGGCTCGCCGCGAGGCGGACTTCGACGTCGCCGACCGCATCGACCTCGTCGTCGACGCACCGGCCGACGTCGTGACCGCGGCACAGGCCTACGAGGACGTCATCAAGGCCGAGACACTGGCCCTGTCGGCGACCTACGCCGAGGTCGCGGACGGTTTCGCCGGCACCGTCGGCGACGGCGTCAAGGTGACCGTGCGGGTCACCAAGGCCTGACACTCGGCCTTCCAGCGGGCACTTTTGTGGCTCTTCGGTCGTCTGTGTGGGTGTACGGCGGATGCCGGTGTCCGGAGCTGGGTGTGGGACTCGTCGGTTTGACTGTGGGACTCGCACAGCGCTGAACGTGGGACTCGCACAGCGCGTCGGCGAGTCCCACACTCCGGCCCGGCGAGTCCCACGTTCAAGTCGACGAGTCCCACCTTCACCACCAGCCGACCACACCCGCTGACCTCAAGAACCTCACCCGGCACCCACTGAGGCGTCGCGGACCCACACATACGACACAAGAGCTACAAAAGTGCCCGCTGAGCGGGAGGGCGTGAAGCGGATTCAGGTTGGTTGCTCACATGCCGGTAACGGCAGGGGCCCGCCAACGATGACCCAGTGAGCCGAATGCGCGACGCGCACGGGTTAATGGGGGAGTCCGCACGATGAGTCCTGCAGGGAAACGGGCCATTCTCGCTGGGGGAGCGGTCGCGGTCATCGCGATCGTGGTGGCCGCCGTGGTGATGGTGAAGGGCGGCTCGCCGTCCACCGCCGCGGCCGACGGCTCCACTTCGGACGATCCGGCCGTCGTGGTCGCGAAGTACCTCGACACCTTCGGCGCGGGTGACGGGACGCAGGTCGGCACCTGGACGGACGACCCGAAGTCGATGGCGACCGCGTACCTCGCGACCTGGCAGGGGCTGCAGACCCAGACCGTCAGCGCCTCGCTGAAGCAGCTCGTGCCGCCCGCGGCAGGGTCGGACAAGGCCAGTGCGACCTTCACCCTCGCCTGGACGCTGGGCAACCAGAAGTCCTGGACGTACGACGACTCGATGGACCTCGTGCACACCGGCGGGCACTGGCTCGTGCACTGGACCCCGGCGCTCATCCATCCGAAGCTCACCGCCGGTCAGCACCTCGCGCTGGGTAGCGGCGCCGCGCCCACCAACGGACCCGCCGTCGTCGACCGGGACGGCAAACCGATCATCGCCGGCGGCACGACCAACCCGTTCCCGCTGCTGCAGAGCGCGCTGGGCGGCCCGGCGAAGCCCGCTGCCGGCGCGCCCGCGGGGAGCTACGAGATCAACCGCGCCGACGCGTCGGGCGTGAAGATCGACACGCTGGTGTCCGTCGGCCAGCCCGCAGGCACATCGCAGTCGCAGACGCAGACCTCGACGCTCAGCGTCGCGACCCAGGCGGCCGCGCAAGCCGCCGTCGACGGGCTCAGCGGGTCGGCGATGCTCGTGGCCATTCAGCCGTCGACCGGCGGGATACTCGCCGTCGCGCAGAACGGCGCCGCCGGCACCCAGCCGAAGGCCCTGAACGGCCTGTACGCGCCCGGTTCGACGTTCAAGATCGTGACCGGTACCGCCGCGCTGGAACAGGGCGACGTGACCACCGAGACGTCGCTGCCGTGCCCCGGCTCCGCGGAGATCGGGCAGCGCACGATCAAGAACGAGAACTTCCAGTTCCCGCCGATCCCGATGCGCACCGCGTTCGCGCACTCGTGCAACACGACGTTCGCCCAGCTCGCGTCGCAGTTGCCGGCCGACGGCCTGCAGAAGGCCGCCGACCAGCTCGGGCTCAACGCCGACTTCACCATCCCCGGCCTGACCACCGAAGCCGGCAAGGTCGAGGCCGCCGCCGGCCCCGCCGAGCAGGTCGAGGACGGCATCGGACAGGGCGTCGTGCAGGCCAGCCCGTTCGGCATGGCGCTGGTCGCCGCGACTGTGGCGCACGGCAAGGCCGTCACACCGCAGCTCTGGAAGGACCAGCCGACGGAGGTCGGCACGGGTTACCACGCGCCGTCGGCGTCGGTGATCGCTTCGCTGCGGAAGATGATGCGCGAGGTCGTCACCGGCGGGACCGCGACCAAGGGGCTGGGCGGCACCAGCGGCACGGTCTACGGCAAGACCGGCACCGCCCAGTTCGGCGACGGCGACCAGGCCAACGGCTGGTTCGTCGGCTACCGCGGCGACGTGGCCTTCGCGATCTTGCTGGAGGGCTCGAACGACTCGAAGCCCGCGGTCACCCTCGCCGCGAAGTTCCTCGGGAAGCTCTGACGGTCGCGCTTGGACGGTCGGCGAACTCGCGCGCCGCCGGACCATTTCGCGTTGCGCCAGCGGGAAAACGCGGGTGCGCCGACCGGCGCCCCGGCGTGCCTCAGTATCCTTAGCCCGTCGAACACGGCTTAGGGAGGCGAAATGGACCAGCTTCCCGTGGTGTTGGGCGTCGGCGGCGCGGTCCTGATTCTCGCGGTGCTCGCCGTCCGGGTGTCGACGCGCCTTGGCCTGCCGTCGCTGCTGCTGTATCTCGCGATCGGTGTGCTGATCGGCGAAGCCGGGTTCGGCGTGCGGTTCGACAGCCCGTCGATCACCCAGTCGCTGGGCCTGGCCGCACTCGTCATGATCCTCACCGAAGGCGGCCTGACCACCCGGTGGGCGGCGGTCAAACCCTCGCTCGGCATCGGGGTAGCACTGTCCACTGTGGCCGTTGTGGTGAGCATCGCGGTCACCGGTGTCGCGCTGCATTGGTTGCTGGGCCTCGATTGGCGGATGGCGTTCCTGTGGGGCGCGGTCCTCGCCTCGACCGACGCGGCCGCGGTGTTCTCGGTGCTGCGCTCGGCCGGAGTCGGCAAACGGCTTGTCGGCGCGTTGGAACTCGAGTCCGGGATCAACGACGCCCCGGCGTACATCGCCGTCGTCGTGCTGTCCGAGGGCAGCGCGGACTGGACGTTGCCGCTGCTGGTCGTCTACGAGCTCGGAGCCGGGCTCGCGATCGGGTTGCTGTTCGGTTGGATCGGCGCGTTCGCTCTGCGTCGATCCGCGCTGCCCGCGACGGGTTTGTATCCGCTCGCCACGGTGGCTGTGTGCGTACTCGCGTACTCCAGCGGACAACTGGCGCACGCTTCGGGACTGCTCGCGACCTACGTCGCGGGCGTGGTGCTGGGGAATTCGAAGCTGCCCCACCGGTCGGACACGCTGTCGTTCGCCGAAGGGCTGGGCTGGCTCGCGCAGATCGGGCTGTTCGTGCTGCTCGGGCTGTTCGCGTCGCCCGAGCGGCTGCTCGACACCATCGTCCCCGGGCTCGTCGCCGGGGCGGTGGTCCTGCTGCTGGCGCGCCCGATCTCGGTGCTGGTCTCGCTGCTGCCGTTCAAGGTCCCCTGGCCCGAAAAGGTCTTCCTGTCGTGGGCTGGGCTGCGCGGGGCGGTGCCGATCGTGCTCGCGATGATCCCGCTCGCGCAGGGCGTTCCGGGCGCTGAACGGCTGGTCGACGCCGTGTTCGTGCTGGTCATCGTGCTCACCCTGCTCCAAGGGACCACGCTGGCGCCCCTGGCGAGGAAGCTCGGGCTCAGCGTCGCGTCGGAGGCGGAGGAGATCGAGGTCGACTCCGCGCCGCTGGACGAGCTTGGGGCTGAGCTGCTGCAGGTGCGCATCCAGCCTGGGTCGAAGTTGCACGGTGTCTACCTGTCCGAGCTCCGGCTGCCCACAGGGGCAACGGTGAGCCTGGTCGTGCGCGACGGCACCGGGTTCACGCCGCTGCTCAGCAGCCGCCTGCAGGAGCGCGACCAGCTGCTCGTCGTCACCACCGAGGCCGTGCGCGACGCCGCCGAGCACCGGCTCCGCGCCGTCGATCGCGCCGGCCGACTCGCCCGCTGGAAAGGCGAGTCCGGGGCTTAGCGCTGCTCGTGGGCCTAGCGGCGCTAGGGGTGAGCGTCATCTCAGCGGGTGGACGGGTACTCGCGTGCTCCCGATTCGTCCGCTATCGTGTTCGTCAGGTCACGAGTGCCAGCGCTAAACCCCGGTTTGCTGGCCGGCAACCCTCCTTCCGCGGTGGGGTGCCCCGGGTGAGGACCCGGCCCGTCGCACACGGCGACAGGCAAGCGCGGACCTCCTTGAGGTCCCCTGGACTGCCGGAGGCATCATGACGCTCGCTCTCGACCGCACCGAATCCCTGACCTGTCACGACGTTCCCGCTGTCGTCGGCGCGGATCTGCAGGTGCCGCTCGTCAACGGCGAGCAGATCGGCTACGCCAACCTCGACCACGCCGCCAGCGCGCCCTGCCTGGCCGCGGTGCGCGACGCCATCGACGAGTTCCTGCCGTACTACGCCAGCGTCCACCGCGGCGCGGGATTCGCCTCGCAGGTGTCCACAAAGGTCTATGAGCGGACCCGCGAAGTGTTGCGGCGTTTCGTCGACGCCCGTCAGAGCGACACGGTGATCTTCACCCGCAACACCACCGACTCGTTCAACCTGCTCGCTCGCAGCCTGCCGAAGCACACGTCGGTCGTGGTGTTCGACACCGAGCACCACGCGGCCCTGCTGCCGTGGAAGGGCCCGAACGTCCGCCGGATCCGCACCCCGCGCACCCGCCTCGAAGCGGTGTCCGCTGTGGACAGTGCGCTCGCCGAATGCCCGGCCGGGCCACGGCTGGTCGTGCTCACCGGAGCCTCGAACGTGACCGGGGAACTGTTGCCGGTCAAGGAGATCGCCGCGGTCGCCCGCAAACACGGCGCACGGATCGCGCTCGACGCCGCGCAGCTCGCGCCGCACCGCCGGGTCTCGGTTCGCGACCTCGACGTCGACTACGTCGCGCTGTCCGGCCACAAGCTCTACGCGCCGTTCGGTGCGGGCGCGCTGATCGGCCGCGCCGACTGGCTGCGCGCCGCCGAGCCGTACCTCGCGGGCGGAGGCGCGACCAAGGTCGTCACCGAGTCGGCCGTGGTCTGGAACTCCGGCCCCGAGCGGCATGAAGCCGGTTCGCCGAACACCGTCGGCGTGTACGCGCTCGGTGTCGCGTGCGAAAAGCTCGCCCAGAGCTGGGACGATGTCGCCGCGCACGAGGCCGACCTGCTGGACAGGCTGCACCGCGGCCTCGCCGCCGTCCCGGGGCTGTCCGAGCTTCGCCTGTTCGACGCGGCCGTGGACCGCGTATCCACGGTGAGCTTCGCGCTCGACGGGTTCACCCCCGGCTGGCTGGCAGCGGTCCTGTCCGCGGAGTACGGCATCGGGGTGCGGGACGGCGCGTTTTGCGCCCACGTCGCGACCAAGCGGCTGCTCCGCGAAGCCGGGTCCGGTGCGGGCCAGGCCGTGCGAGTGAGCCTCGGTCTCGGCACCACCACCGAGCACGTCGACAGGCTCGTGCTGGCGCTCCGGCAGATCGTGGCGCGCGGCGCGCGGTGGACCTACGCCGAGCAGGACGGCCGCTGGGCGCCGGTCGACGACCCGCGCGAGCTCCCGTCTTTCCTGCGCTGACCACACCGGCGGGGCGGCGCGCCCGGGACCAGTGGACAATGGACCCGTGAGTACCGAGCCCGAATCGCACCAGGACACCGCGTCCGACCAGGCAGCCGACACCGTCCAGGCCGAAAACCCGGACACCGTCGAGGCTGATGCCGCAGCCGACGTCGCCCTTGAGGCGCCCGAAACGCTGCCCAAGCGGCGTATCGGGCTCGTGCTGGCCGTTGCGCTCGTGGCGCTCGCCGTGGACCAGGTCACCAAGATCGCCGTCGTGTCGAACCTGGAAGAGGACGTGCCGCACCGGATCCTCGGCGGCACCGTCTACCTCCAGCTGATCCGCAACGGCGGCGCCGCGTTCGGCATCGCCACCGGGATGACCTGGATCCTCGCCGTGGTCGCGGCCGCGGTGGTCGTCGCGATCGTCTGGCTCGCCGCGCGGCTGCGGTCGGTCGGCTGGGCCATCGGGCTGGGCCTCGTACTCGCCGGGGCGCTGGGCAACCTGTCGGACCGGATCTTCCGCGCGCCGGGGCCGCTGCAGGGCCACGTCGTCGACTTCATTTCACTGTTCGCGCCGAACGGGCAGGGCTGGGCGATTTTCAACATCGCCGACTCCTGCATCTGTGTCGGCGGGGTTTTGATCGTGCTGCTTTCGCTGCTCGGTAAGGATTACGACGGCCGCTCGATCCCGCGCGGCAGGACGAAGGAAGCACAGTGAGCGCTCGGATGTTGCCGGTACCCGACGGGTTGGACGGGATGCGGGTCGACGCGGGCCTTGCGAAGCTGCTCGGGCTGTCGAGGACCGTGGTCGCCGAGCTCGCCGCCTCCGGGGACGTGCTGCTCGACGGCAAGCCCGCGGGCAAGTCCGACCGGCTCTACATCGGCGGGCTGCTCGAGGTCACCATGCCCGAGCCCGCGAACAAGATCGAGATCATCGCGGAACCCGTTCCCGGCATGGCCATCGTTTACCAGGACGACGACATCGTCGTCGTGTCGAAGCCGGTCGGCGTCGCCGTGCATCCGAGCCCGGGTTGGACCGGCCCGACCGTCGTCGGCGGGCTCGCCGCGGCGGGTCTGCGCATCTCGACGTCGGGTTCAGCGGAGCGCCAGGGCGTCGTGCACCGCCTCGACGCCGGCACCACCGGGGTCATGGTGGTCGCGAAGAGCGAGCACGCGTACACGGTGTTGAAGCGCGCGTTCAAGGAGCGCACGGTCGACAAGGGCTACACCGCGCTGGTCCAGGGGCACCCGGACCCGACACGCGGCACCATCGACGCGCCGATCGACCGCCACCCTCGCCACGACTACAAGTACGCCGTGGTCGCCGGCGGCCGGGACAGCATCACGCACTACGAGGTCGTCGAGGCTTTCCGCGCGGCTTCGCTGGCCGAGGTCAAGCTGGAGACCGGCCGGACGCACCAGATCCGCGTGCATTTCTCGGCGTTGAAGCACCCCTGTGTCGGCGACCTGACCTATGGCGCCGACCCTGTTCTCGCGAAGCGGCTCGGGTTGTCCAGGCAGTGGCTGCATGCCCGCACGCTGGGCTTCCACCACCCGGCTGACGGCCGCTGGGTGCAGTTCGAGACCGAGTTCCCGGACGACCTCGCGCACGCGCTGAAGATCCTGCGCTCGGAGAACTGAGCCTGCGTTGGTGCAGTAACCGCAACAGTTGCTGCCTTCGGGCGATGATGGGCCCATGGCGACGACCGATTCGGATCCGACCGTGCGCGCGCAGGAACTCGGCGAGGCCCTGCGCGCGCTCCGGGAGGAAGTCAACCTCAGCGTCCGCCCGGCGGGTGAGCGCATCGACGCCTCCGCGAGCAAGATCAGCCGGCTGGAGAACGGGAAGAACGCCGTCACGATCGACGACGTCGCCGCGCTGCTTGCCGTCTACCACGTCACCGGCCCTCGCCGCCGGAAGCTTCTGGACGGAGCTTCGCGACTCATTGATGTGCACAGGCGGCGAACTCGCTTGGAAATCGTGAAGGCCACCTTGACCGCGTGTTGCGCGGTGAAGGTGGCCTTCACGAAACGTCCGTACGGGGGTGCGTCAGCCTTGGGAGAGGGCGGCGCGGGCCTTGAGGGACTCCCACCATTCGCGGTTGTCGCGGTACCACTGCACGGTGCGGGCCAGACCCTCTTCGAACGGCACCTGCGGCTGGTAGCCGAGCTCGGCGCTGATCTTCGAGATGTCGACCGAGTAGCGGCGGTCGTGGCCCTTGCGGTCGGTCACCCGCTCCACACTGGACCAGTCGGCGCCGGTCGCGGTCAGCAGCTTGTCCGTCAGGTCGTGGTTGGTCAGCTCGGTGCCACCGCCGATGTTGTACACCTCGCCGGCGCGGCCGCCTTCGACGACGAGCTGGATGCCGCGGCAGTGGTCGTCGACGTGCAGCCAGTCGCGGATGTTGAGGCCGTCGCCGTACAGTGGCACCTTCTTGCCGTCGATCAGGTTCGTCACGAACAGCGGGATGACCTTCTCCGGGAACTGGTACTCGCCGTAGTTGTTCGAGCAGCGCGTGACGCACACCGGCAGGCCGTGCGTGCGGAAGTACGAGCGCGCGATCAGGTCGGAGCTGGCTTTGGCCGCCGAGTACGGCGAGTTGGGCTCCAGCGGCTGCTCCTCGGTCCACGAGCCGGAGTCGATCGAGCCGTACACCTCGTCGGTGGAGATGTGCACGAACTTGCCGACGTTTGCCTCCAGCGCGGCCTGCAGCAGCGTCTGCGTGCCCAGCACGTTGGTGACGACGAACTCCGCGGCACCGGAGATGGACCGGTCCACATGCGACTCGGCGGCGAAGTGCACGACCACGTCGGTGCCGGCCATCAGCTTGCCGACCAGTTCGACGTCGCAGATGTCACCGCGGACGAACTTGAGGCGCGGGCTGTCGGCGACCGGTGCGAGGTTGGCCTCGTTGCCCGCGTAGGTCAGCTTGTCCAGCACCACGACCTCGGCGTCGGCGAACTTCGGGTAGGCCCCGCCGACGAGTTGGCGTACGTAGTGGGATCCGATGAACCCCGCCCCACCAGTTACCAGAACCCGCATCGTGCTCCTCTTTTTCCTCGGTCAGTGCTTGGGAGAAATGATTCAGTGCTTGGAGCCCGCGCTGCGGGCGACTTCCATCACGTACTGGCCGTAGCCGGACTTGGCGAGCTGCTCTCCGAGGGCGTAGCACGCGTCGGCGTCGATGAAACCCATGCGCAGTGCGATCTCTTCGAGACACGCGATGCGGACGCCCTGCCGGTGTTCGAGCACCTGCACGTACTGGCCGGCTTCGAGCAGCGAGTTGTGCGTGCCGGTATCCAGCCAGGCGAACCCGCGCCCGAGGTCGACCAGTTTTGCGTTGCCCTGCTTGAGATACGCCATGTTGACGTCGGTGATCTCGAGCTCACCGCGGGGCGAAGGCGCCAGCCCGGCCGCGATCTCGACGACCTGGTTGTCGTAGAAGTAGAGCCCGGTGATGGCCTTGTTGGACTTGGGCAGCTCCGGCTTTTCCTCGATCGAGACCAGCCGGCCCTCGCCGTCGACCTCGCCGACGCCGTAACGCTCGGGGTCCTTGACCGGGTAGCCGAACAGCACGCAGCCGTCGATCGGGTTCGCGTGGTGCTGGAGCACCTTGGCGAAACCCTGGCCGTGGAAGATGTTGTCACCGAGCACGAGTGCGACGTCCTGGTCGCCGATGAACTCCGCGCCGATGATGAACGCCTCGGCCAGCCCGTTGGGCTGGGCCTGCTCCGCATACTCCAGGCGCAGGCCGAACTGCGAGCCGTCCCCGAGCAGCCGCCGGAACATCGGCAGGTCGACCGGGGTCGAGATGATCAGGATCTCCTTGATGCCCGCGAGCATCAGCACCGACAGGGGGTAGTACACCATCGGCTTGTCGTAGACCGGCAGCAGCTGCTTGGACACGGCCTGCGTGATCGGGTGCAGCCGGGTTCCGCTGCCACCGGCGAGGATGATCCCTCTCATAGTCGCGCGCTCTTCCCCTCGGTTTTCGAAAGACGACCGCACTCGGTGAGCGCGTGCCCGGGGCGGTACTGACGCGCTGTCACGCGTGGGCGGCCCGGAGCTGGTCGTAGTATGCGAGACAGTCCTCGTATCGGGGTAGGGTACCGGCCGCTTCCGCCTCGGCGAGGGTCGGGGCGTCGCGGTCCTTGTCGGAAAGCAGCTGCTCAAGGTCGGCCGGCCAGGGCAGGCCCAGCGCGGGATCGAGCGGGTTGATGCCGTGTTCGGCGCCCGGGTTGTAGCCCTCGGAGCACAGGTAGGTCATCACCGTGTCGTCCTCGAGGGCGACGAACGAGTGCCCCAGGCCCTCCGACACGTACAGCCCGCGGCACTCCTTGGAGTCCAGCCGCACGGCGTCCCACTTGCCGAAGGTCGGCGAGCCGACGCGGATGTCGACCACGACGTCCAGCAGTGAACCGCGCGGGCAGTAGATGAACTTCGCCTGGCTGGGCGGCACGTCGGCGAAGTGCACGCCGCGGATGCTGCCGCGGCGCGAAATCGAGTGGTTGGTCTGCACCACGGGCATCGCGTACCCGATCGCCTCGATGAGCGCCGGTGCCTGGTACGGGCTGACGAACATCCCGCGGTTGTCGGCGAACGTGGTGGGGACGAACTCGAACGCCCCGCTGATGGCCAGCTCAGAACTCTTCACGGTCCCCGAGGATAGTTAGGCCGATCCGAGGCCGATCTCCGGGGTTGAGAGCCCTCTAGGGCATCATGGCGCACTAGCTGTCGTGTAATCGAGGAGAGACCCAGCGCATGACGACGATCGACATCATGTTGCCGTACTACGGTGACGTTGCCCTCATGCAGGACGCCGTGCGCAGCGTGCTCGCGCAGGCGAACCCGGGGTGGCGGCTGACGGTCGTCGACGACACCGCGGAACCGAGCGTGCCGGGCTGGTTCGATTCCCTCGGCGACGACCGCGTCCGTTACTTCCGCAACGAGCAGAACCTGGGCGTCACCGGCAACTTCACGCGCTGCCTCGAACTCGCCGAACATGACCTTCTCGTCATGCTCGGCGCCGACGACCTGATGCTGCCGAACTACGTCGACATCGTGCTCGCCGCGCGGGACGAGCACCCCGGCGCCGCCATGATCCAGCCGGGCGTCGAGGTCATCGACGAGCACGGCCGGCCGGTGAAGGGCCTGGCCGACGAGGTTAAGCGGCGGCTCTACGCGCCGAAGGTGACCGGTCGGCGGCAGATGGGCGGCGAGGAGCTGGCGACCAGCCTGCTGCGCGGCAACTGGCTGTACTTCCCCGCGATGACCTGGCGCACCGCCGCGATCAAGTCGGTCGGGTTCCGTCCCGAGCTGCGCACCACCCAGGACCTGGCGCTGGAGCTCGAACTCATCGAGCGCGGCGAGCAGATGGTCCTCGACAGCACGGTGTGCTTCCAGTACCGGCGGCATCTGGAAAGCGTCTCGTCGAAGATGGCGCTGGACGGCGACCGCTTCACCGAGGAGCGCGCGCTGTTCCTCGAGATGGCCGAGCGGATGCGGGCCAAGGGCTGGCAGCGGGCGTCCCGGGCCGCGCGGGGCCACTCGGCGTCCCGGCTGCACGCGTTGACCCTGCTGCCCACGGCCATGCGCGGCGGGCAGCGGGACATCGCCCGCGCGCTGGCCAAGCATGCTTTCGGGAACAGCTGAGCGCTCGGCAAACCCCCGGAACCGGGTCACTGGCCCCGCCCTCCTAGGCTGGGCGCATGCGGGCATTGGTCACCGGCGGCGCCGGGTTCATCGGTTCGACACTGGTCGACAGGCTGCTGCGGGACGGGCACGAGGTCGTCGTCGTCGATGACCTGCGGCGGGGCCGCCGGGAGAACCTGGCGAGCGTGGAAGGCCGGTTCAAGCTGGTCGAGCTGGACGTCACCAGCCCGGAGCTGACCGACGTCGTCGCCGAGGCGGCCCCCGAGGTGGTCTTCCACCTGGCTGCCCAGATCGACGTCCGGCTCAGCGTCGCCGAACCGTTGCTCGACGTGCACACGAACGTCGTCGGCACGGTCAACCTGGCCGAAGCCGCGCGTAAGGCGGGCGTGCGCAAGGTGCTGTTCGCCTCTTCGGGCGGCTCGATCTACGGCACCCCCGACGAGCTGCCGGTCGCCGAGTCGACGCCGATCAACCCGATGTCGCCGTACGCGGCCAGCAAGGTCGCCGGCGAGGTGTACCTGAACACCTACCGCCAGCTCTACGGCCTGGAATGCACCCACCTCGCGCTGGCCAACGTCTACGGGCCGCGGCAGGACCCGCACGGTGAGGCGGGCGTGATCGCCATCTTCGCGGGCAGGCTGCTGGCCGGGGAGCCGACCAAGGTGTTCGGCGACGGCGGCAACACACGCGATTACGTCTTCGTGGAGGACGTCGTGTCGGCGTTCATCGCGGCTTCGGGGGAGCAGGGCGGCGGACGCCGCTACAACATCGGCACCGGGGTGCAGACCTCGGACCGCCGGCTGCACACACTGGTCGCCAAGGCCGTCGGCGCCGCGGATGCTCCTGAGCACGCGCCGGCCCGGCTGGGGGACCTGCGGGCGTCCGCACTGGACGCCTCCGCCGCGCGGACCGAACTGGGCTGGCAGCCCGCAGTGGACATCGCCGAAGGCGTCCGCCGGACCGTCGACTACTTCCGCTCCTGACCACACCCAACGAGGGCACTTTTGTGGCTTTTGTGTCGTATGTGTGGGTCCGCGACGCCTCAGTGGTGTCGGTGTGGCTGGTGGGGTTCTTGGGGTCAGTGGGTGTGGTCGGCTGGTGGTGATTGTGGGACTCGTCGGGTTGAGCGTGGGACTCGCCGGGCCGGAGTGTGGGACTCGCCGATGTGCTGTGCGAGTCCCACGTTCAGCGAGGGCGAGTCCCACACTCAGACCGGCGAGTCCCACACCCAGCTCCGGACACCGGCATTCGCCATACACCGGACACGACCAGGCCCTTGCT
>NZ_JAODNM010000059.1 GCF_025464955.1 Amycolatopsis sp.
GGCATGCAGCAGCGCGGACAGGAAGCGGGCACTGTCCTCAGACACGTCCAGGACCGCCTCGTATGCAATACTCATCAGGCGCAGAACCTCTATGAAGTTGATCTCGGAAGGACCATCTTCATACCGAGGTTCTGCGTTTTTCTCTTGCATATCAACGAATTCGGCGAGTCATCCGTCATCGCCACATCACACTACTCAACGTCACCAAAGGTTACGCGGAAGAGTTCACTGGCACCGCCGAGCTACTGGCCAGGATGAAATTCCTCCCGGTCAGATTGGTCGGACGCCGGGCCTGCAACGTTGCCGCGCAAAGGGCCGTGCGGGCGGCCAGTTGAGAATCCGGCGCTGCCTGGACGGACTCCTCTCTCTGGAACGGCAAAGATCTGCCAGCGGCCGGTCGATCGCGAGGAATTGGCAGTACTGGTATGTGCTCACTGCCCGTCCAGTTCTTCGTCGCTACCAAAGAGCTTTGCCTCGAAACTCGAGTCGCCGCCCAGGTGGAAAAACAGATGTCCCTCGATCGTCTCGTTATCGACAAGTGACGCCCAGCCGTGTCCGCTGACCCGACCACCCTCGTCGGCACCTTCCCAGATGAACTTGACGCCAGTCCCGGCGTGTCGTTGACCGAATAGGTGAGGTCTCGGTAGATCGATTCTGAACCATGGCAATGGATGTCCGCCGGAGACCTCGTGTCCATTCGATCGAACCTGACCGACGCGCCATGGGCCGCGGTAGCCCCTGTTGCCCGTCGGGCGTAAGCCTGGTCGTCCACCGAAGTTGACCAAGCGCCGGCTCATCGACGCCGATCCGTTGGCAGATCCGGGCCGGGACACCCCTGGCGGGATGTTCCACCGGCCTACGGTCCCCAGCAGACCGGGCACACCAGCATGCGGCGAGCACGACGAAAGAGAGGCATCTGGCTGCCCTGACTTCCGAAACACGCCCTAGGACAGGCAACACTAGGGCAGCGGGACGGTGTCCAGGCCGGTGACTTTGGCGAGCAACCGGCGCCGGACCGGGAACGGCAGGAAGCGGCCCATCGCCCACGCGGTCCAGGAGTTGCGGCCGACGGGGTGGCGCAGGTGCGGCCGCCGGGCACCGACCACCTTCGCGATCCGGTCCGCGACCTCCTGGGGATCGCGTGCGCTCTGCGCGACTCTGGCCCGCACCTTCGCTTCCACGACCTCGGCGAACGCGCGGTACACACTGTCCGGCGGGCGGGCGACGATCGCCGAGGTCCAGATCTCGGTGCGGTAGGTCCCCGGTTCGATCAGCACCACGTCGATCCCCCAGGAGTGCACCTCCACGGCCAGCGACTGCGCCCAGCCTTCGACAGCGCACTTCGACGACGCGTAGGCGGACAACGTCGGCTCCGGCATGAACGCGCTGTTGCTGGACACTACGACGATCCGGCCCGAGCGTCGCTCACGCATGCCGGGCAGGACCTCGCGGGTCAACGCCAGCACGCCGAAGAAGTTGGTCTCGTAGACCTCCCGGACCGTCTCGTCCGGCTGGTCTTCGAAGAATCCCGCGTGGGCGACGCCGGCGTTGTGCACCACGACGTCGATTCCCCCGGCGGCTTCCCGCATTTGCCCGACGGCGTCGGCGATCGAACCCGGATCGCGGACGTCGAGCCGCAGGACCTCGACACCGACCCCGGCACGCTCCGCCGCGGCGTCGAGGGCGGCGCGCTTGGCGGGGTCGCGCATGGTCGCGAACACCCGGTGCCCCTGCCCGGCCAGTGTGACGGCCGTCAGCAGCCCGAACCCGCTCGAACAGCCGGTGATCAGCACGTTCATGCCGCTGACCATACATGAAATAAGTTCATGTATGGTCAGCGGCAGGTGACCGAGCCGATCAGGTCAGCTCACGGGTAGCTGACCACGTTGCTGGGCGTAGTGCCCGTCGGTGTGACCGCACCCGTGTCGTTGATGACATGGGTGATCGTGCCCTGGTAGTTCAGCGACACCGTGAGCAGACTGTGGAACTTCACGCTGGCGGCATTCGGCACTTCGAACGCGTGATAGGCGTTCACCGCCGGATTGACGTTGAAGAAGTTGTAACTGCCCAACCCCCACGCCTCATGTGAAGTGACGTTCGCCCCGACCTTGTACGCGGCGTAACCGTTCACGCCGGCCGGACTCATCCACGAAGCCTGGTTCGGCACGTCGTACGGCATTTCGTTCTGGAAGAAGATCGTTTTGCCGTTTTGCCCGTTCCAGGTGACCTCATACTTCTGGTAGTGCTCCACGAACAACCCGGTCGCCTCGACGTTGTTGCCGTTGACGATCACGCCGTTGTCTGCGGTGTTCGTCGTCCAGCCGACCGAACCCGCGTTGCCGTGGTCGGCCCGCCAAGCCCAGATGTGGTCGATGATCGCGTCATTGCTGTTGACGATCAGACTCGCCGTCGCCTTGCCCGCGTTTTCCCCGCCGATGCGGAAGAACACGTCCTGGATGGTCGTCGGGTTGGCGGCGTGGCTCGCCGACGATCCCGACTCGCCGACCGTGAGCAGCGCGGCCGAGTTGGTCGTGCCGGCGTCGAAGAGCAGGCCCTTGAGCCGGACCCCGTCGACGTCGGCGACCTGCACCGCGTTGACCCCGTTGTCCGGCACCAGAGTCGGGTAGCCGATGCCGAGGATCACCGTGTTCGCTTTGGTGACGTTGAGCGTCTGGTTGAGGTGGTAGACGCCCGGGGTGAAGAACAGGTTGCAGCCCGAGGCCAGCGCGGAGTTGATGGTCGACGCGGTGTCGCCGGCCTTGACCACGTAGAACTGGCTCATCGGCGCCGAGGTGCCAGGGGTGCTGCCGTTCGCCCAGCTCGGGCCCGAAGCGTTGGTGCGCAACGAAGGCTCGAACACCCGGTACTTGCCCGTGTTGTCGATGTAGAGGTACGGCACGTCACGGGAGACGGGCGTGGTGGCCAGCGTGGTTTCCGGCGGGTTCGGGAACGTGGTCGCCGGAGCGCCGCTGGTACCCGAGAACACCATGTTCCAGACGCCGCCCGCCCAGCTGGCCAGGCTGGAATCCCTGGTGTACCACTGCTGCTGCGAGATCGACGCGGTCTGGCCGGAGACCTTCGTGTCGGCGATGTAACCGCCACTGGCGAAGCCGAAGCTGGCCGGGTAGAGCTGCAGGTCGCCGCGGATGTCCATGCGGCGGAACGGGGCGGCCTGGGCGACTGCCCAGCGGTCCCCGCCGGTGGCGTTGACGGCCATGTTCTCCGCCGAGCGCCAGAAGTTCTGCGTCGCGTTGCCGGCGTCGGAGGCGTTGAACGCGTCGACGGTGACGTGGCCGTTGATGGTCACGTCGTCCGGATTCTGGCCCAGACCGGCGACCGAGGTGTAGAAACCGACGTTGTCCTCGACGTTGTACGTACCGGGCTTGAACAGCTGGGCGACCCGACGCTCCGAGAACTGCGCGGTCTGGGTGTCCTTCTGCGCGTTGAAGTCGGCGTCGAGCTGCGACTGGATCGTCGCCGAGGACATGCTCGGGTCGAAGACGTGCACGTTGGGGCCGAGGTTCGGGGTGTCGGACTGCGACGGGCAGGCCGCCGGCGCGGTGCCGATCGTGTAGCTCGCGCTCGCCACCGTCGAATTCGTCGAACCGGACTTCAGGGCGATCGCGTTGACCGTCCTGGTCGAGGAGACCGAAATCGGGCCCGTGTAAAGGGTCGACGACGCCGTGGGGGTCGAACCGTCGACGGTGTAGCGGATGCTCGAACCCGCCGTCGAGTCGGAAAGCGTCACCGATTGCGTGCTCGAGTACGTTCCGCCCGGTGGGGCGAAAGTCGGCGCGGCGACGGACGGGGTAGTGCCACCGCCCTGGGTGTAGGTGTAGTGCGGCGAGTCGTACTGGGGCCCGCTCTTCTCGTAGGTGAACCAGTATTCCAGCGCTGACCCCGTGGTCAACGAGCTGACGGTCTGCACCCAGGTGCCGGAGCTGTTGGTCATCCGGACGTTCTGCTGGTTCGCGCTGTTGACCAGGTAATGGACATCGACATAGACCGCCGGCGTGGTCGGCGTGAACGAGATCTTGGCCTGCGTCGCATTCAGTTGCGTGACGCTCTGGTTGAAGTCGGGAGCGGCCGCGGTAGCTGTACCACCGAGGCCGGCGACGGCGAGCAGGACGACCGACGCGGCGAACGCGAGCAGACCAGAGCGCCATCGTGGTCGACGAGAACTGGGTTTTTCGGGGCTCCACATCACTGTGGCGACACCTCCGGGCCTGGAATCGGTGAACGAACGAACACTCAGCACCCCCACTGGACTAGACCATAGACGGCCGAACCGGGGCGCGGAAGGGTTACGCGCCGGAAACAAATCCTGTCCGACCAGTCCGAAAATGGACACCATTCGGCAAGGTCACCTCGATTCAGAGCGGCCGGAGCCGCATTTTCGCGGAACCGGTACCGGAAACCGCAGGTTACGACACTGGAATCGCCGAATTGGTACACTCCTCCGTGATCAAGGGGGAGGGCCGTGGAGCCGCTGCAACCAGGTGATCCGGGCCGGATGGGCGGCTACCGACTACTGGCCCGCCTCGGCGCGGGCGGGATGGGGGTCGTCTACCTCGGCCGCTCCCCCGGTGGCCGGACGGTCGCGGTCAAGGTCGTCCGGGAACGGTTCGCCGGGGACGCCGAGTACCGCGCGCGGTTCCGGCGCGAGGTGTCCGCCGCCCGGACGGTGACGGGAGCGTTCACCGCACCGGTACTCGATGCCGATCCCGAGGCCTCGTCGCCGTGGTTGGTCACCGCGTACCTCCCCGGCCTGACACTGCTGCAGGCGGTCGGCACGTTCGGCGGCCTGCCGGCGTCCGCGGTCCGGGTGCTCGCCGCCGGGCTCGCCGAGGCACTCGCCGACATCCACCGGACCGGGCTGGCCCATCGCGACCTGAAACCGGCGAACATCATGCTGACCGGAGCCGGGCCGCGGGTAGTCGATTTCGGGATCGCCCGGCCGGAGGACGCCACCGCCATCACCCGGGTTGGTGCCGTCATCGGCACGCCGGGCTTCATGTCGCCCGAACAGGCTCGCGGTGATGTGGCGGGGCCTGCCGGCGACGTCTTCTCCTTCGGTTCGGTGTTGGTGTTCGCGGCGACCGGTAAGGAGCCGTTCGACGGCGGAGCCACGGTCGACACGCTGCGCCAGGTCGAGCAGGCGCGGCCCGATCTCGACGCGGTGGCCGATCGCGACCTCCGCGACCTGCTCACCGACTGCCTGCGGCGGGAACCGGGCCAACGGCCGACCGCGACCGAACTGCTGGACAGGCTGAGCGGGGACGGGACCTCGGTACAGGGCACCCGATGGCTGCCGCCCCCGCTCGCGGAGGCGATCGACCTCCGGACGGCCGCAGCCCGCCGGCTGCCCGGGTCCGTACTCGATACTGGGACGGAGTCCACCCGGCACTCGGCGCTGACGTCGGCGGTGATGGGCGGGGAGACACTCGAGCCACCAGTCACGCCAGCCGGACAGCGCGGGCTCAGCCGGCGGAACCTGATCATCGCCGGCGCCGCCACCTTGGCGGCGGCTGGTGGGGTGACCGCGTGGGCACTGAGCCGGACCTCGGAACCGCAGGCCGAGAACACGCCGCCACCGCGGACTACGCCGTCCAGCCCGCCCGCCGCGCCGCCCGCACCCCCGCTGGCCGTCCAGCAGTGGAAGGTCAAAGTCGGCGACGACTACCCGAACCTGTTCAGCGCGGGCGGGCTGGTGCTGGCCAGGGACACGAGCGACGTCCGCGGGCTGGACCCGAGCACCGGCGCGATCCGGTGGACGCTCCCGACCACGCTCCTCGGCACCGTGAGCAACGGCGTCGTGTACGTCGCCGGGAACTCGAACCCGCTGCTGACCGCCGTCGACCCCGCCTCCGGCGCCACCCGCTGGATGTACCGCGTGCTCTTTCCCGAAGCCCCGGTCTGGTTGGCGGACAACGGATCGGTGATCTGCTTCGGCGACGAAGACAAGATCAGGGCGCTGGGCTCGGGCGACGGGAAGACCCGCTGGACCGCGACCGCAGACGCGAAGCGGTCACTCACCGCGGCTCCGGGGATCATCGCGGCGGCTGACACCTCGCTGGTCGCACTGGACGACGCGAACGGCCGGACGAAATGGACGTACGCGATCGACATCGGGTACGTGCAACCGCGGTTCGGCAGCGGGCTGTTCTTCCTCACCGACAACTCCGGCGACCTGCACGCGGTCCACGCGGACAGCGGGACACGCGCCTGGACGAGCCCGGTGGGCAGCTGGACTGCCACCATGCTGGTCGACGCCGACCGGGTGTACATCGTCGGCGATGGCGGCACGGTCTTCGCGGTGAAGATCGCCACCGGGGAGACGGTCTGGTCACACAGACTGGGAAACAACGAAGGCGCGTCGTACGGGCAGTCGAACTCGCTCGGCCTGTCCGGTGACACGGTGTACGTCGGCTGCACCGACCGGAACGTGTACGCCTTGTCCGCGGCCGACGGCCGGACGCGGTGGACCTACGGCGCGGACTCGACGTTAACGGCGAACGGCCCCGTGTCCGTCGCCGGACTGGTGTTCGTCGGCACCAAGGACGGCTATGTGGAAGCATTGGCCCCGCCGAAGGGAGGCATGCGTGCGGGGTCTTGAACCCGGCGACCCCCGTTCCGTCGGGCGTTACCGGATTCTGGCGCGCGTCGGCGCCGGCGGGATGGCGATCGTCTACTTGGGACAGTCGGTGGGCGGTCGCGCGGTGGCGGTCAAGGTGATGCACACCGAATTCGCGCGGGAGCCGGCGTTCCGGGACCGCTTCCGGCGCGAAGTGTGGG
Organism: Amycolatopsis sp.; assembly: GCF_025464955.1. GTDB lineage: Bacteria > Actinomycetota > Actinomycetes > Mycobacteriales > Pseudonocardiaceae > Amycolatopsis. Next base: position 6,796 of record NZ_JAODNM010000059.1, read on the forward strand.
CCGCCAGGACGGTCGGCGGGTTGTACAGCCCGGCGGTCCTCGACGCGGATCCCGAAGCGGCGATGCCCTGGCTGGCGACCGAGTTCCTGCCGTCGGTCTCACTGCGCGACGCGATACGGAACTTCGGTGCGCTGCCGATGTCTTCGGTGTGGCCGCTGGCCGTCGGGCTCGCCGAAGCGCTCGCGTCGATCCACCGCGCCGGGATCGCCCACCTGGACCTGAAACCGGCGAACGTGCTCCTCACCGCCGACGGGCCGCGGGTGATCGACTTCGGGATCGCCGACGAGGTGCGCACCGGACCGGTCACCCCGGCCGGTTCGCGGGGGTTCATGGCCCCGGAACAGGTGACCGGCACCGGGGCCGGCCCGGCGAGCGACGTGTACGCGTTCGGTTCGACGCTGGTGTACGCGTGCACCGGTGCCCAGCAGGGCGGTGAATCCTGGGTCGCCGACCCCGCCTTGCAAGCGATGCTCGCGCGATGCCTGCGGCCCGACCCGACCGAACGGCCGACCGCGCCCGAGCTGATCGGATACCTGACTTCGGTGGCTCCGGACGCCGTATCCGACACGGGCTGGCTGCCGCCGGTCATTGCAGCCGAGATCGACCGGCAGGTAGGCGAAGCGGAGAACCCGCCGGTCGCGAGATCCTCGGCCCCACTGCCTCGCCGGCTGAACCGGCGGGCACTGCTGATCGGGATGGGCGCCGTCGTCGTGGCTGGTGGGGGCGCCGGTGTGCTGGTACTGACCAGCGGGAGTCCCCCGTCCGCGCCGCCCACGTCGAGCCCCGCGCCCGTTCCGGTCCCCGTGGCGACCTCTGTCAGCGCCGCACCGAAGTCCCGCGCGCTGGAGTTCTACCTCTTCGGCACGGTAACGCTGACGGACGTGACCTACACGGTGAACGGCAAAGCCACGACGCTGCACAATGTGCCGCTACCCTGGCGCCAAGCCGTCGCCGTGGCGCCCTCGCCGCAGCTCGCGAGTTGGCGGATCCAGTACCACTTCCCACCGGGCGAAGTGAACTGGCGGATACTGATCGACGGGTTCGAGACCGCCACCGGGCAAACCAGCAGCGCCGGCGACCCATCGCAGGGCGATGACAATGGAACCAACTGATCCGGGGACCCCTCCCGGAGCCCACTGGTTAGCATGCTCGGACGTGGGCGCGGGGAAAGGGGACGGACCGTGACGCTGTCGATGCCCGGATCGTCGAGCAAGGTCAACCTCCTGCCGAAGGAGGTCGGCAGTCTCACCAGGGGCCTGCCACCGACCCAGCCGAACACGTTGTTCGTCCTGGGCGCGAACGGCGGCATGAGCGTCTCGCCGGACGTGGAGTTCCCGGTGCTGTTCGGGCGCAACGAACCGGACGTGCACGTCTGCGTCGGCCCGGACGATCCGCACGTCAGCAGGCAGCAGGGGTCGATCACGCGGGAACACGAACGCTGGGTGCTGAACAACCTCGGCCGGTTGCCGATCAGGTTCCCCGGCTCGCGACTGGTTCTCAGCGGGGACCGAGCCGAGCTGCCGGTGGGCTACACGCCGGTGTTCATCGTCGCCCCGAAACACGAGTACCTCCTCGAAGTGAGGATCGCCGCGCCGACCATGCCGCCGACGCGGATGGACGGGCACGAGGCCGAGACGCGCGACGGCAGCGTGTGGCCGCTGAGCGAAGTCGAAAGGCTGGTGCTCGTCTGCCTCAGCCAGCGCTACCTGCGGCACGATCCGCAGCCGCAACCCCTGACCTGGGCCCAGGTGGCGACCGAACTGAGCGATCTGCAGCCGACCGCGCGATGGACCTGGCGCCGGGCCGCCCACAACGTGACGAACGTGCGCAAACGGCTCAGCCCCAAGGTTCCCGGGCTGGTGGAGGACGAAGTCCCGCAGCCGGTGGGCAACACCCTCAACCACAACCTGATCATCGAACTACTGGTCTCCACCACGATCGGCAAGGCAGACCTGGAGCTGCTCGAGCCGTGACCGCGAGTTCACCGGCGAGCACCGACCGCCGAGCGGCTCGGAGTCAAGCGCGGCGGACGCGGCGCCAGAGGAAGCCGAGTACGAGCAAAGCGCCGAACACCACGAGGATCGCGAAGCCGGTGATCACACTGACCCGCGCCGCGGTGTATAACGTCTGGCCGCCGCCAGGCTGGTAGCCGTGTTCCTCGGCGATCCTTTCGGCGGAGAGCTGGACTTCCCTCTGCCCGGTCGGATCGATCCGGCCATCCTCGACCCGCATTTGGGCACTTCGACAGAATCACCTTCGCGTCGTCCGCCGTCCACGGCTTGGGCGCTTCGGGCGGCAGGTTGAGGACCACGGGGTAGGTACCTTGCCCGCCAGCCGGACCGGACCGCGGCTGGTCCCCCGACCGGATCTGCGTCGCGTACTTCGAGATCGTTCGTGGGCGCCACGGAAACAGAAAGAACTCGGCCACGTCGACGCAGTGTCGCGGACGGAGCTCGGGACGGGTCCCGGGCTCCGTCCGCAACCAACATCAGCCTGGTCAAGGCTGCTCGTGTAACGCCTGTATCACGCCAACCCCACCGTCACAGACAGCTCTACAGGGTTTACTTTGCGGGTCCGGCGGGCATTTAATCGTCATGACCACCCCAGACCCCCGGTGGCGGGTCCGTTCACCTGCATTGGGAGCAGCCGTGGAGACAGTTATGCCGCAAACGACGGAAACCAAGCAGCTCGCGACGGAGTTCGACCGCCGCGCCGCGGTGGCCTGGATCCGGGCTGCCGACGCCGGCCTGATCGACGCCGACGAGCTGGTCTACCTGTTGACCGGCGCGGATCCCGCGCGACTGGATACGGCGGACAGCGGGCGCGCCCGCCGCGGCTGACCACGACGAACGCACCCGCTGGCTGAGCATCAGCGCTTAGCGATGCGCCCGAACGACCTGCGCAGCCTCGGCCTGGGCGACCGCACGAAGACGTGCCGGGCTCGCCTGCGAAGGAACCGCACGCAACTGTGCGGGCGCAGGCAGAACGCGGGTCGGGTTGGCCTGCGCCGGGGCAGGGGCAGGCAGCGCACGAAGCTGAGCCGGGGCCGGACGCGTCACCTTCGCACGGACACCGTGGCGCGCCGGAGCAGCTGCGGAGACGACCTGGGCGGAACGACTCGGCGCCGGTGCCGCGTCGGCCACCGACGTCGCCAACGCCAGCGAACCGACAATCGCCGCTGCGACCGTACCGGAAACAACTAAACTTTTGAGCTGCATGGGTTTTCCTCCGATGGCCGAAAGCGGTCGAGTCCCCTGTGGACGATCCTTACCCGACCCAAGCTAGCCACCGACTGTCAGGAACCTGTTCGGATCCTGTCTTCTTCCCGTTGCGGCAGACCGGCGAGCGTCATAGGCGCCCGGGACGGTACGAGGCCAACGTCCGTAGCTCAGCAGACCTTCGCAACTCGACGGCGAGTTGCGATCGTTGCGGACATCAACTACCGCAACTCGCCGTCGAGTTGCGGTAAGAGGGAGCGCGGTTAGGGCTGTGGTGTCGAGCGCTTGCGTTTACTGAAGCAAGGACCGGGCCACGACGGGCACGCAGTACGGATCCGAGTGCCGCATCCGTGACGCGGTAGTACCACCGGTGCCGATGTGGGCACTGAGGCTGCTGGGGCTGGCTGCGTCCGCTGCCATTCGTACCAGGGGTCCCCCGATTCAGTACCGCTGCGGGCGTTAGCAAGTCGACGGCGAGTTGCGAAAGCCGGGGAATGCAGTCAGGGCTCGTGAGTGTCGCGGCCGGATGATCCGGTCGCGGCACTCACGAGCCCTGGGTGGGTTGTTCTGTTACAGGTGCATGGTGTTGCGCCTGGGTCTTCGAAGCGGATCAAGATGGGCAGGCGGGATGAAGTCCGGTCTCCCGTCACCGCCCATCCGCACTTCCCAACCACCACAATGAATTAATCGGTGGTGCCGTTCACACAGGAGGGTCAAGTTGTCCAGGTCGGTTGGCCCGCCGAGGATCCAATACACGATATGGTGCCCGTCGCAGTGTTTGGCGTGGCTTTTACAACCGGGAAACGCGCATCCGCGGTCCCGCATGACGAGTCGTCGCCGTTGTCCGGTGGTGATAATTCTCTTGGACCGCCCCAGATCCATCTGCTCACTCTCAGTCCCGAGAACAGCGGGAATCACCTTGCAGTCACACGCCAACATCCGCGCTTCCGCTGCCGTGATGACGCCACCGTAGTCGAGCATCGCCGTTCCGATGCCGGACTTGAGTGTTTCGTAGTCCACGGTGACCGCCACATGGACACGGTCACCACCATGGGTCGGGATCTCGTCCACGGTCATCGCGAGCCGGACCAGATCGACCAACGCGTCGGCCTGGCGTTCCCATTGGCTGCGGGTGTCGCGGCCTTCCTCTTTCGCCGAGTGCGGCTTCGCCAACGGATCCAACGCGGCCCGCAACTGGGCGTAGGCCAGGTTGTCGAGCTTGCCTTTGAGTGTCGCGGAGCCGTCGCGGTGTTCCTGGAACGACAACTCCCGCTGCGGTCTCTCCGGCGGATCCTTCGGCTCCGGCCCATCCGGATCCAACGTGTCGAGGATCCGGTCGCCGGCTTTCTTCACCTCGACCGGGGACGTGTTCACGGCGAGGTTGACCAGGATTTTCTCCGCCGCCACCCGATCCTCCTCCGACACCGTGCAAGGCATCGCCGTCATCGTCTTCACGATCACGTCCACATGCGCGGGAGTGAGAGCACCGGCCAATGCGGCGAAACCGGTCAGGGGTGCGACACCGGGGATCTCTGTCCCGTCGATGGCGTACAAGGAGTTGGTGCCGCGGGCACGGACCACGATCTGACGCGCCGCAGGCTCGGACAACCCCGTCGTATGCATCAGCCACTGCACCGCAGAGGTGTACTGATGAGTCACCTTGATGCCATCAGTCTCGGTCTTGGTGACCACCAGACCCAGCAGCGCGGTGTACCGGTTCATCTCCCGGGTGATCGCCCGCGCGTACTCGACCAGTGTCGCCGGATCAGCACGCCGGATATCGGCGGGATCGGGGAGGGTGATCGTTACGCTGGGCACTTCTCTATTCTACCTCGATTCGAACGTTTATTCGGAACACGGTCAGGTGATACACATTATCGCCGGGCGTAGTCGTCGAATATTTGGAAAGACCGCCATAGCAACGAAATACGCCCGCTCGTCTCCTGCAACTGCTTGCCGCGTCACTCACTGATGCACCACAATGACAAGGCCGGTTGCTTAACGTGAGTGGGGAGGCGTTATCCGTGCGTTGACCGCAAGAAAAGTCCCTTTGAGCCACTCGAAAAACACCACCAGCACAAAGCAACGGGCCCTCGAATCCGGCAATAACCCCGCCCGGCCCCGGTCCTTGCTGCAGTAAACCGGACCTACCACCTAACGCAAGCCAGCACCCGCACCTGTACCTGTACCTGTACCTGTACCTGTACCTGTACCTACCGAACCCGACCAGGACGAGGCCGCGTTCATCAGGCCGATCATGCCCGACACCAGCCGCATCTGGTCCACCGTCCGGATGTCGGCCTCTACCAGCCGCGGCGAGCAGACGAGTACCGCGACCGCTTGCGCGCGGGACAAGGCGACGTTCAACCGGTTGCGGGACAACAGGAAGTCCAGCCCACGTGGCAGGTCCACCGCGGACGACGACGTCATGGTCGCGATCACGACCGGTGCTTCCTGACCCTGGAAGCGGTCCACCGTGCCGACGCGGACGCCGGGGAAGCCGGCTCGCTGGAGTTCCCTGGTCACCACGCGCGCCTGCAGGTTATACGGCGCCACCACGAGGATGTCCTCGTCGGCGAGCGGGCGGACCTCATCGCCGTCCGCCCACATGCGACCGTGCAGGGACGCGACGATTTCCGCGACCGAAGCGGCTTCCTCGACCGAACGGGTGGTGTTGCCGTGGTGATCGACCTCGGCCAGGTACAGCCCGGCGGGTACGCCCGCCACACCTCGTCCGGCGGCCGACGGGTGCGCGTGCAGCAATCCGGCGTACGACAGCTGCGAGACCGGTTCGCACACCGCGGGGTGCATCCGCCTTGACTGGTCGAGGAAGTAGCCGAGGTCGGGCGAGATGACGTCGGCGTCGCCGATCAGGTGACCCAGCGCCGACGCCTCCGCGCCCGCCGGATGCGTGCCCTGCACGACCTGCGGCAGCTGCTGCGGATCGCCCAGCAGTACCAGGTTCTTCGCGCACATCGACACCGCGAGCGCGTCGGCGAGCGCGAACTGCCCGGCCTCGTCGATGACCAGGACGTCGAACGGCTCCGCCCGCAGCGCGGTGTTGGCGAAGGTCCACGCGGTGCCGCCGACGAGGTGGCCGGTGTCGTGCTCGGCCCGCCAGCGTACCAGTCCCGGGTTGTCCTTGGGCTGCTCCCACGGCAGCGACGGGTCGGCAGCTTTCTTCGGCCGCTTCGCCGCCGCCAGCTCCGGCGCGGTGGCCTTCGCCGCCGCCATGACGTTCTCCACCGCCTTGTGACTGGTCGACGTCACGGCCACGGTCTTGCCCGCGCGGACCAGGTGCGCGATCAACTGGCCTGCCAGGTACGTCTTGCCCGCCCCCGGCGGCCCCTGCACGGCCAGCGTCGAGTCGTCCAGCGCGTCGACGGTCTCGATCACCGTGCGCACCAGGTCGTCACCGGGCTCGGGCAGCGCTCGGCCTCCGCGCAACCGCGGCGGAGTACCGCGCAGCAAGTCGACACCGGGATGCGCGGGCAATGCCGGCAACCCTTCGACGACCAGCCGGGCGAGGTCCGCGACGGCCTCGTCCTTGGGCGAAGGCCGGACCGGGCTGCCGGGCAGGACCGCGGCCGGGCGCTCACCGGTCGTCTCGTCCACCGCGGCGCTTTCCTCCAGGGTCAGCACTTCGGCGGACGCGTCGAGGACCTTGGCGTCGCGGGCGGACGTCCGATAACGCAGCCGCACCTGGTCCCCGAGGGTGAACGGATGCGGCCGGTCCGGGTCGCAGGCGATGGTCAGCGTCCGCTTGGCCTTCTTGACCCGCCCCGCGGGCGCCACCCACTCCCCCGCGCGGACCGACACCGGGACCGCGCACGTCGTGTCGACTTCGAGGTCACCGAGTGGCGCGGCTACCTGCCGGAAGAACTCCCACCAGGCCGGGTTCGTCTCGCGGCGGTGGTAGCCGACCGCGGCGGCCAACAGCGCGCGGGCGCGTTGGTCGGCGGTGGCGTCGGCCGGGTCGTCGGGCAGTCCTTCGAGCAGCGGGTCCACCAACGCGGCCATGGCGGCAGCACGTTCCGCTCGGCGCTCGGCGGCGAGCTGGTCGGAGGTGTCCTCGATCAGCGCATCGGCGTCGGACCGTTCTTCCGGCGCGAGTGGTTCGATCCCGGCCTTCTCGCGGATCTGGTGGAGGAATTCGAAAAGCCGGAGCGTGGACACGCAGTCGTACTCGTTGTAGTCGCTGATCCCGCGCAGGACCTCGTCCGCACGCTCGACCTCGCTGAGTTGGGACAGCGTCAAGTACTCCTCGTACGCCTCGATGCTCGACACGGCGTTCTTGACGTCTCCGTCACGCGCGCTCGGCATGTACAGCGGCTCGAGGTACTTGATGGAGTACGACCGCTGCGATACCAGCAGTGCCTTGCGCACCACGGCGTAGAGGTCGACCAGCGCGCCGCCGCGAAGCAGGTCGTCCACGGCCTCTTCGCGCGTACCGTGCAGCGCGGCGAGCCGCTTGAGCGCGGTGACCTCGTAGGGCGCGTAGTGGTAGACATGCGCGCCGGGGTGAGCAGCGAGCCGAGCCGCGGCGAAATCGACGAACTCCTCGAACGCGCGCTTCTCCTGCGCCCGCGAGTGCGCCCAGAACGGCGTGAACTCCTCGGCTTCGTCCTTGGTGACCGCGCCGAACAGGTACTCGAGCCCGCTCCCGCCCAGCGCATACGGGTCGCCTTCCATGTCGAAGAAGACGTCGCCGGGGCTGAACGGCGGAAGCGCCGCGAGCACGCCGGGGTCGATGATCTCGTACCCGACCTCGCCGGTGGTGTCCTGTTTGACCTGGATGGCGGCCTGTGCGCGCAACGCCGTGAACGTGGTGGCGGACAGGTCCCGCGGCCGGTCCTCCGGCTCGGCGGTGGCCAGCGCGTCGATGGTGGCAAGCCCGGCCTCGGCCAGTTTGCGGCGCTGATCCGTGCGCATCCCCGCGACGAGCGACAGGTCGCGGTCGGTTTCCCGGCCGGACGCGCAGTGCTGGGCGTAACCGCAGCTCGCGCAGGCCGGGCGCTGGTCGGCCCACAGCCGCTCGGGCAGCTCGACCGGCCGTGCCCGGAGCCTGGACCGCAACCGCTCCAGCAACGGCAGAAAGTCGTCGACCCGCAGCGTCCGGGTGGTGCCGTCGCCCAGCAGGAGGTGCATTTCGGGCCCCGACGGCCAGCCGGCGCGCCGCAGTGCGTCGGCGTACGCGGTCAGCTGCAGCACCGCCGACGGCCTCGCGTGCCTGGCCAGCTTGGTGTCGTAGACCTCGTAGCGGCCTTCGTCGTCCCTGAGCAGGAAGTCTGCGCGGCCGGTGAAGTCCTCGTCGAGGAAAACCGCTTGGTAGATCACCGGCGCACCCGCTCGCAGCGCCTCGGCGGTCGCCTTCACCGCGGCCGCCCGGTCCTGGTAGTCGATTTCGACCACCGCGTGGCGTTCGTGCCGGAACTTGGCCAACGTGGCCTGCTCGTGGGCGCGTCCGTGCTTGACCGCGAGCTGGTCGGCGCCGCTGCCCGGGCGCGGCGCTCCCGGCAACCCGGCGGACAACGCCTGGTTGAGGATGCTGCGGTGATCGCATTCGAGCAGGTCGGCGAGGTCGCTGGGGGTGTGCATCGCTGGGCAGTCTGACACGGTCCGCGGCCGGAACCTCCTCAGCCCCGCCGCGACACGCCACCCGTCTGGTCGACACATTTCAGCTGGCGAGATGCACACCACACCTGGTTGGGTATCCACAGGGGCCGTAGAGGCTCTTGTGGAGAGGTCGGCGAGAAAGTCCGCGCCGCGCTGAACCGGTACTGGTCGTTCATGCGTGTCTGAACCAGAACCCCGACACGATGGGACGAACAGCGATGCAGTGTGAAACAGCAACCCGGATCGCGATCGACCTCGACGACACCTCCCGGTGCCCGGTGGCGCCGCTGTGCGAAGGCTGCGGCCGGACGGACGCGGGCCTGCGCGCCGCGATGGTCGAGACCAACTCGGCGGTGCACTGCCGCACCCTGTGCTCGTACTGCCTGAGCTCGGGGCGCACGCCCCGCATCGCCGACCGGCGGACAGCGCTGGCCCTCAACATCGTCCACTGCCAGCACCTCGGCATCGACTACGACGACATGATGGACGAGCTGGCCCGGCAGGGCGCGTTCACCGAGCCGATCAGCTGCAGCCGGCCCTCGTACCAGTAGAACGCGCGGTCAGGACCCCCGCGTCGTCGGATCTTGTCCGGTTCTGTCAGTCGTCTTCGAGCCGGCGGCGCCAGGGATGATCGCCGTGGGTATCCGCAAGTGCGACGCTCAACCAATGCCGCTGTTCCGGGAGGAGGACGCGCAGTGCCGCGGCGAACTCGGCCTCGTCCTTGGGGCGGGGTTCTTTGGCTTTGTAGAACAACTGCACTTCCGGCGCGAGGTACGGCACACCGTCAGCGCTGACGTGCCCCAGCGACGCAATCGGCTCGCGCACGCGAGGATTCCGCCGCGACACCCAGTCTTCGCCGTCGGATTCGTCGAGCATGACCTGGATCCGCCACGGCTCGACTGAAGACGGCCTGCACCAGATGTCGTGTACCGGCGGTGGCAGTGTCTCGCCGTGCGCCCAGGGGCAGAGGACGCCGGGCGGGTCGGCGGCCCACCACTCCCAGCCGGCGAGCACCTGCTGCACGGCAGCCTGATCGCGGCGCAGCAGCAGGACGTCGATGTCCGCGTGCTCGCGGAACGACCGCCCGACGGCGAGCTCGATCGCATATCCGCCCGCGATCCACCAGGGGACCCGAAGCCCGGAGAACCTCGCGACGACGTCGTCGAGACTCTCCGGTTCCCAGGTCCACACGCCCACCAGGGTGCCACGATCGTTACCGCACAGGCCTGCCCAGCGGGGTCACATCGAGGAACCCGAAGACCGGGTCGAGCAGCTCGACGCCGCGAGCGAACGTCGAGTAGGTGTGGAAAACCCTGTCCCCATCACGGATGAAGACGCTGTTACCGGGCTGCTCACCTTCGAGGAAGTCGGCTTTACCCGCCTTCTCGCTCGCGTCACGACCCCGGTAGTTGTACTCGGCCGGGGTCACCGAGTCGTCCATGCTGACGTGGAAGTCGAAGTTGAACTCGCTGCCGTGCGACGAGTACCACGGGCCGGCCAAGCCATGCTCCCGGCTGTACGCCTCGAGCTCGGGCCACGGCCCCCTGGCGACCATGGCCAACGTGATCCCGCTGTCGTTCAGCGTCCCCACGCCGCCCCGGTCGGCGATCGACCCGGCGCACATCGGGCAGATACGGCCGCCGTCGAAGACCCACATGACGTGCTGGATGATCAACTGCTCCCGACCCTCGAACAGGTCCAGCAGGCCGACCTGCCCGTGCACGCCCTCGAACACGTACTTCTTGTCGATCTCGACCCTCGGCAGCTCGCGACGCGCCGCGCTGATCCCGTCGAGCAGCCGGGTGGCTGCCTTCTCCCTGGCCAGCAGGTCGATGCGCGCGGCCAGCCATTCTTCCCGCGTGCCGATCCTCGACAACGTCATGTCGTCCTCCCGATGTCCCGGCACCCCGCTCGGGCGCCTCGTACCCTGAGGTCGAAGCAGCCCGGCGGATCTCGACATGACAACCCCAGGAGTTTCCTCGTGAAGTACCTGCTCATGATCTACCGCAACGCGACCGGCCGGGACGCGCTCGACGACGCCGGCCCGGACGCGTTGCACCAAGCGCACGGCGAGCTCATCAAGGACCTCATCGCCTCCGGCGAGTTCCTCGACACCAAGCCGCTGAGCAGGGACAACGCCCGAACAGTGCGGGTTCTCGACGGTCAGATCGTGTCCACTGACGGGCCGTTCACCGAAGCCAAGGAAGTGATGGCGGGCTACTACCTGGTCGACTGCGCCGACCTCGATCGCGCCACCGAGATCGCCGCCCGGCTCCCCGAAGCCCCGTACTCCCCCATCGAGATCCGCGAGTTCGAGTAGGGAGCCGCTACAGGAAGTACTTGCCCTCCCCGCGGTAGGTCGGGACGGTGCCGATCACCTGCGTGCCCCGCACCAGGTGCAGTTCGTCGACGCGTTCGCACAGCTCGCCCGCCTTGGCGTGACGGAACCAGACCCGGTCGCCGATGCCCAGCCGCGCGGCGGCCGCGCCGCTGACCGGGGTCTGCACCTCCCCCGCGGCTTCGGTCGCCGACATGCTCAGGCCGGTCGGCCAGGCGATCTTCGGCAGCCTGTCCCGCCCGGGCGGTCCGGACGCGACCCAGCCGCCGCCCAGGACGGTCACGATCTCCGGCGCCGGGCGCCGTACCACCGACAGGACGAAGAACGCGGCCGGATAGTGCCGAAACCCGCGGTAGTAGTCGAAAAGCCCGGGCGCGTAGAGACCCGAACCGGCGGTCAGTTCGGTAACGGCTTCCTCGGCGGCGGTCGACTCCAGGCTGCCCGTTCCGCCGCCGTTGACGAACTCGAGTGGCGCCAAGGCCCGGACTGCTTCGACCACCGCTCCGCGGCGCTCGGCGAGTTCGTCCGTCGAAGCCCGTTGCATGGCCCGAAGGGCAGCGCGTTTCATGGGCATACCGGGATAGTTGTCGCCGAGTCCCGCGATCTGACCCTCGTAAGCCATGAGCCCGACGAGCGTGAACCCCTTGCGCGACAGCACCGCCCGCGCCAGTCTGACGGCCTGCGCGGGCGAGCGGACCGGCGATCGGCGTGGGCCGAGATGCACTTTGCCGCCGGCCAGTTCGAGAGCGGCGTCGAGATCGATGCACACGCGGATCGGCGGATGCCCGGTGTCCAGTGACGCTTCGACGAAGTCGAGGTGCTCGGTCGAGTCGATCATCAGGGTCACCCGGGAAGCCAGCCGCTCGTCGGCGGCGAGCAGGCGCAACGACGTCGCGTCGGCCGTCGGATACCCGATGACGACGTCGTCGTGATCCTCGGCGAGCCAGAGCGCCTCCGCCAAGGTGAACGCCAGAATCCCCTGGAAGCTCGCTCGTCCGAGCGCCCGGTCGATCAGCACCCGCGAGCGCACCGACTTGCTCGCCAACCGGATCGGTTTCGCACCGGCGCGCCGCATGAGGTCACCCGCGTTGACGTCGAACGCGTCGAGGTCGACCACCGCGAACGGCGGTTCCAGCCGCGCTGTCGCCTCTTGCAGCGCTTCGTACCGCAACGCGCCGGCCTGGGTGATCACCGCGGGTTGCACGTCCAAAGCCGTCATCGCGCTCCTCCCTCGTATGCGAGTTCGGCGCGGCGCTTGTGCCCCTTACGCACGACACGCGGAATCGCCCAGTGCATGAGTACCGGGAACACCCCCGCCACCCGCTGGAATCGGCCTGCCCAGCGGGGAAAGACCACCTCGACCGGCTTCTTGGCGATCGCGTCGACGACCTGTTCCGCGATCTCCTCGGGTGAATGGGACTTCTCGGCGAACGCGATCACCGAACTGGGGTCGGCCATCTCCTGCGCGAGCATCGGCGTGCGCGTCGACGGCGGGTGGATGATGCTGAAGGTCACCGGCCCGTCGCGCTCTTCGATCGCCACGCTGTGGTGGAACGCGCGCATCCCGTGTTTGGTGGCGCCGTACGTCGAGTAGCCCGTCAGTGGCAGGAACGACGTCATGCTGCAGACGTTGACGATGTGTCCCCGGCCCTGCGCCGACATCAGCGGCAACGCGGTGAGCACCCCGGTGATCGTGCCGAGCAGGTTGACCTCGACGATGTCGCGGTGTTGGGCGAGCGAGAGGTCACGGGCGTTCCCGGTGTGGATGATCCCGGCGTTGTTGACCAGGACGTCCAGCGAGCCGAAACGCTCCACTGTGGACGCCAAGGCGGCGTCCCAGCTGTCGGCGTCGCGGACGTCGAGTACCACCGACTCGACGTCATTCTTGAATTCAGCCGCGAGTTCGGCCGCGAGTTCGGCCGCGGCGGGACCGTTGACGTCCGCGATCATCACCCGGTAGCCGCGCCGCGCGGCGATCCTCGCGACGGCCGCGCCGATCCCGCTGGCGGCCCCGGTGACGAACACGGCTTGCCCGGTCAAGACGACCGCTCCGAAGATGTGCGCATGGCTGTTCCTCTTTCCGTGGTGGGAATTTCCGGCAAGCGGAAGGTTTCGATCCGGCCGCCGCGCACGGTGGCTGACAGTTCTGGGTCCAAAGTGGACACGGTCGCGACGAACAGCGTGTGCCCGTCGGCACCCCCGAGAACGCAGCCCAGTGTGTGCTGGCTCGTCACGACCCGTTCCAGCACTTCCGCGCCGGGCCCCATGCGCAGGCACTCACCGCCCAGGGAGTTGGCCACCCACACCGTGCCGTCCGGTGACGCGGCGAGGTCGTCCGGCGCGATCAGTGCCGGCTTCCGGGACAGGGCGGTGACGCGGGGATGCTCCAGCAGCGCGGCAATCCGGCGCACGACTGTCCCTTTGAGACCGGGTGCGGTCAACGCCCGCCACAGCCACGGCGGGATGAGCGACGCCCACGTCCGCCGGTCGACGAGCAGCCCTTCGGGGGACACGGTGAACGCGGTCAGCCGGAACGCCAGCGTCTCCGCGACGAGCAGCGTCCTTCCCCCGTCGAGAAACGTGCAGCCGTTGGGAAACACGACCGGATCACTGAGCCCGGCGAGACTGCCATCCGCCGCCAGACAGGCGATCGGGGTCGGTGCCGGGCCGGGCGGGCGGAAGAGCTGCGCGTGCGGATGGTCGCGAGTTCGTTCCTCGTAGTCGAAACCGTAGTTCCCGACGTACGCCCGGCCCTGCTCGTCGGTGATCATGTCGTTGAGCGCGCCGCCGGCGACCGCGGACAGGTCGGTATGGACGCTCAGCGAACCGTCCGGTTCCTGGCGGTAGACGCACTGGTCCCGCGCCGAGACGACGAGCAACCGGCCGTCCGGCAGCCAGCCCAGTCCCCCGGCGCCGGGCACGTCGGCGACCTTCGCCGCCGCTCCGGACCCGTCCCAGCGGTGCACGGTGCCGGCCGCGATATCGGAGAACCACAGCGCGTCTTCATGCCACCGCAAGGCTTGCGGGATGCCGATACCATTGAGGACAGTGCTGGTCACAGCGGTCACAGGCGTCACAGTGGTCATGGGAGCGGGTACACCTCGATCCGGCCGCCGTTGATCCCCGCGGCCCGCACGGGGTCGTCGTCGGGCACTGTCGCCGCGTAAAGCTTGTCGCCGACGGCGAGGCAGCTCAGGGTGTGCTGGGTCGTCGGAACGCGGTCGAGGACCTCGCCGCCGCGGGCGACCCGGACGCATTCCCCGCGGAGGGCATTGGCGACCCAGATCGTGCCGTCCGCGCCGAGGGCGATGCCGTCGGGCGCGATGGGCGTGCTCGACCGCTCGGCGATCGCGGGCCGGTCGAGCACGGTCGACGCCGTGCGCGTCACCTTCCCGAGCAGGCCCGGGTTGGTGAGCGCCTGCCACATCCGCGGCCCGATCAGCGGCGCCCACGGAGTCGGATCCGCCAGCAGCCCGTCGGCGCCGACCGTGAACGCGGTCAGCCGCAGGCCCAGGGTCTCGGCGACGACAAAGGTGTCGCCGATGAGGACCGCGCCGTTCGGGAACAGCAGCGGTTCGGTGAGGCCGAGCAGCGCGCCGTCCGGATCGAAGCAGGCCAGCGGCGCGCCGGTGGGTCCTGGTGGCGCGTAGAGCAGGGAATTCGGGTGCCGGCGGACGAACGCGTGGTAGTCGAAACCGAAGTTGCCGACGTAGGCGCGACCGAGGTCGTCGACGAGCATGTCGTTGACCGGGCCGCCGGCGATCGACCGCAGATCCGCGTGTTCGACAAGCGAGCCGTCGGGTTCCTGCCGGTAGACGCACCGGTCGTCCATCGACACCACGAGCATCCGGCCGTCGGGAAGCCAGCCGAGCCCGCCCGCGCGGCCCGGTACGGAGACCACGGTCTCCGCTTCGCCCTCCCCGGCCCAGCGATGCACGGTGCCGTGGGCGAGATCGCAGAACCACAGCGCGTTCTCGTGCCAGCGCAGTGATTCAGGCACGCCGAAGCCGTCCAGGACGGTGCCGGTTCGCGTGGTCATCGGGATCTCCTCGGATCGGTGGGATGAACCGAGGATGACAACCCGGAGACCGTTAAGTCAATAGTTTTGACACTTGACTTGTACACGTGACCAACTCATGCTGGACGACATCCCGTCCGCCCGCAGCAGGGAGTTCCCATGGCCGTCCGGATCAGCAACGCACCTGTCACCGGCGCGCGACCCGGCGCCGTCGCGGTCGACAACCCGGCCACCGGCGCCCCGATCACCGAGGTCGCCTCGACCAGCCCACCGCAGGTCAAAGCCACTGTCGCCGCCGCACGCAAGGCCCAGCCCCGGTGGCAGGCGCTGGGCTTCCGACGTCGACGCGCCCTGTTCCGCGCGAGCCAGCAGTGGCTGCTGGACAACCGGGCGCGGGTGCTCGACTCGATCGTCGCCGAGAACGGCAAAGCCCGCGAAGAAGCCGTCATCGAGCTCGTGTACTGCGTGAACGCGTTCTCGTTCTGGTCGAGGCGCGCGGCCGGCTACCTCGCCGGCAAGCGGATCCGCTCGGTCTCGCCGTTCGTCCTCGGCCGCGCGATGCGCACCCGCCGCGCGCCGATCGGCGTGGTCGGGGTCATCGGCCCCTGGAACAACCCGCTGACCAACTCCTTCGGCGACGCCATCCCCGCGCTCGCCGCGGGCAACACCGTCGTGCTGAAGCCGTCCGAACAGACCCCGCTCACGGCGTTGCTGATGCTGGAAATGGCCCGTGACTGCGGCTATCCCGACAATGTCTTCCAGGTCGTCCCCGGTGCCGGCGAGACCGGCGAAGCGCTCATCGACGAAGTCGACTTCGTGATGTTCACCGGCTCCACGCGCACCGGCCGCCGGGTCGCCGCCCGCGCCGCGGAACGGCTGATCCCCAGCTCCCTCGAGCTCGGTGGCAAGGACGCACTGCTCGTACTGGCCGACGCGCCCCTCGAGCGCGCGGTGAACGTGGCCGTGCACGGCGCGCTGTTCAACGGCGGCCAGACCTGCACGTCCGTCGAGCGCGTGTACGTCGAAGCCCCGATCTACGACCGTTTCGTCGCCGCGGTAGGCCTTCGGATCGACGAGATCCGGTCCGGCGCTCCGCGGGGGCTTGGCAGTGTCGACGTCGGCGCGATGACATTCCCGCCGCAGCTCGACACCATCGACGACCACGTCCGCGACGCGATCGACCGCGGCGCCCGGGTACTCGCCGGCGGCAACCGCGGCGCCGGCCCGGGCCGGTTCTACGAACCGACCGTGCTCGTCGACGTCGACCACACGATGAAGTGCATGCGCGAGGAGACTTTCGGGCCGACGCTGCCGATCATGAAGGTCCGCGACGCCGAAGAGGCCATCCGGCTCATCAACGACAGTGAATACGGTCTGCAGGCCTCGATCGTCACGCGGGACAGCCGCCGAGGCGCCAAGATCGCGGCACGGCTCGAAGCCGGCGCGGTGACCGTCAACGACACGCAGTCGAACTATTTCGCGCTGGGACTGCCGATGGGCGGGTGGAAGAACTCCGGGCTAGGCGTCCGCCACGGCGCCGAGGGCATCCGGAAGTACACCAGGCTGCAGTCCATTTCGGTCAACGCGCACCCGATGCGCCGCGACCTGCACATGATGCCGTTCAGCCCCAAGTCCTACGACGCCATCCTGCGGCTCGTCTCGTTCCTTTACGGACGCGCACGCCGCCGCCCCTGAACGTCCACATTGGAGGATCTGCCATGACCGCCACACCCACCGAAGCACAGCGAGCCACCGTCGGGCCGACACCAGAAGGCGTCACCCTGCCGCTGCCCCAGACCGGCCTCAGCGTCGAGGACGAACGGACCGTCCGCAAACAGGAGCTCGCCGCCGCGTTCCGCGTGTTCGCCAAGTTCGGCTTCGCCGAAGGCGTCGCCGGGCACATCACCGCCCGCGACCCGGGGAACCCGGAGTGCTTCTGGGTCAACCCGTTCGGCATGGCCTTCGGCCAGATCAAGGTGTCCGACCTGATCCTCGTCGACCACGAAGGCGCCATCGTCGAAGGCCGCCGTCCGGTCAACCGCGCCGCCTTCGTCATCCACTCGCAGGTCCACCAGGCCCGCCCCGACGTGATCGCCGCCGCGCACACGCATTCCCTCAACGGCAAGGCGTTCTCCACCCTCGGCATCAAGCTCGATCCGATCACCCAGGACTCGTGCGCCTTCTTCGAGAACCACGGCCTGTACTCCGACTACCTCGGCGTGGTCAACGACTTCGAGGAAGGCCGCCGGATCGGGGTCGCGCTCGGCGAGCACCAGGCCGTCATCCTGCAGAACCACGGCCTGCTCACGGTCGGGCGCTCGGTGGCGGAAGCCGCCTGGTACTTCCTCACCATGGAACGGTCCTGCCAGGCCCAGCTGCTCGCAATGGCGGCGGGCACGCCAAAACTGATCGACGGGGAGACCGCGCGGGCCGTGCGCGCCCAGATCACCGGCCCCATCCCGGGATGGTTCCAGTTCCGGCCGCTGTGGGACCAGATCACCCGCGACCAACCCGATCTCTTCGACTGACCGGGCGCGGGCGACCTCGTGGACGCGTCGGAAACCCTGTCAGCCGAATACGTCATCGTCGAACCCACCGAACCGGTTTCCCGAGGGTGGACGAGCCGGTTCACCCTGGTGTGGTTCGGGTTCTGGATGGCGCAGCTGCTGCCGATCCAGCTCCTGCTGCCCACCACGCTCGACCGGCTCGACCCGGTCCACAAGGTCACCGACTTCGGCGTCCTCAATGGAGTGTCCGCGCTCGTCGCGCTGATCACCCTGCCGGTGTGCGGCGCGCTGTGCGACCGCACGCGGACCCGGTTCGGCCGCCGTCGCTTGTGGACGGCCGGCGGGCTCGCGCTCAGCGCGTCCGGCCTGGCCGTCACCGGGCTGCAGACGACACCGACCGGGGTGTGCCTGGCCTGGCTGCTCGTGGTGGTCGGCGTCAGCGCCGCGACCGCCGGGCTGACCGCGGCCGTCGCGGACCAGGTGCCCGACCGGCAACGCGGGATGATCTCCGGGGCCATCTATGCCCCGCAGGCCCTCGGAGTGGTCGTCGGCGTCGCCGTCGTAAGCGCGGTGACCCTGTCCGACCCGGTCGTCTACGCGCTGCTCGCGGTCGTAGTCCTGGTCTGCTCGATCCCGTTTGTCCTTCGTTACCGCGACAACGCGTTCACCCACGGGCCGCCGGTCACCCTCAGGTCGATACTGGCCGGGATCTGGATCAGCCCGCGGGCGAACCCGGACTTCGCCTGGGCGCTGGCCAGCCGGATCCTGGTCAACCTCGGCAACGGGTTCGGTACCTGTTATCTGCTCTACTTCCTCACCGACGAGGTCAAGGTCGCCGACCCGGACCGCGACCTGCTGATCCTCACGGTGATCTACCTGGTCGGGATGGTCGTCACCACGATCTGCGGCGGGTGGCTGTCCGACCGGTTGGCGCGGCGGCGGATCTTCGTCGCGGCGGCGTCCGTCTTCCAGGCCGTTTCGGGGATACTGCTCGCTTTCTTCCCCACCTTCGGCATGGCCATGGTCGGCGCCGCGCTACTCGGTGCGGGCTATGGCGTCTACATGTCTGTCGACCAGGCGCTGGTGACCCACGTGCTGCCCGACGCGCGCTCGCGGGCGAAGGACCTCGGCATCATGAACGTGGGATCCGTGGTGCCGCAAGGACTTGCCCCGCTGCTCGCCAGCGTGGTGATCACCTCGCTCGGCGGCTACCAGACACTGTTCCTCGCCACCGCGGTCACCACCGGACTCGGCGCCGTGCTGATCTACCGCGTGCGATCCGTACGGTGAAACCGCTGCGCCAGAGGAGGTTTTTCAGCCGACCGGCCGGGAATGCTCGGTGAGGTAGTCGCCCAGCAGGTCCAGCACCGCGAGGCTGTCTTCGCTCTCGCGGTCCGCGAGCCAGCTGATGGTCACGCCGTCCAGTACCGCGTTGACATACCTGGCCAGGGTCGGAAGCGGGATGGTCCACTCGATCCCGGCGTCTTTCGCCATCAGCTCCAGGAACTCGGCGTTGGCTTCGAGGTACTGCACGTACTGCAACCGCGCGACGTCCTCCAGCCCGGGGTTGCGCAAGGCGTACTGCGTCAGCTCGTAGCCGACCAGGTTCTCCCCGGGATTGGCCTCCACCCCGCCCCAGAACGCGCGCAGGCTCGCCCGGATCATGTCGGGCAGGTCGCCCTCGCGCGTGAACACCCGGCGGGCGTCCGCGATGGTGCGCTCGGTGATGGTCGCCGTGACCCGCTTGAGCAGTTCCTCGCGCGAATCGAAGCAGTAGTGGAACACCCCGAGCGTCATCCCGGCTTCGGCCACTATGGCCCTGGTCGTCGCCTTCACGACCCCGTCGCGAGCCATGACCCGGATGGCCGCCTCGACCAGCTCGTCCCGCCGGTCGTTCAGCGCCATGCGAGGCATTTTTTCTCCGTTCCGGACTGGAATTCCCTGCCCTCAGCCTATCTCTTCGGACTAGCCTTGTCCGTACCGGCCGACCACGTCCACATAGGACATCCTGGAGGACAGTTCCCGTGCCCACTTTCGTCTTGATCCCCGGTGCCGCCGCCGACTCGTGGTACTGGCACCTGGTGACCGCCGAGCTGACCGCCCGCGGTCACGACGTCGTCGCGGTGGACCTGCCGTGCGAGGACGACGCGGCCGGGTTCCCCGAGTACGCCGACGCGGTGGTCGACGCCGTCGGCGACCGTCGCGACCTTGTCGTGGTCGCCCATTCGTTAGGCGGGTTCACCGCTCCCCTGGTGTGCGACCGGGTGCCGGTCGATCTGCTGGTGCTGGTGACCGCGATGATCCCGGCACCTGGAGAGGCACCCAGTGACTGGGCAACCAACACCGGGCACGCGCAGGCCAGGAGTGAACAGGACGCACGCGACGGCCGCGATCCGGACGACGACATCGCCCTGTTCCTCCACGACGTCGAACCCACGCTCGCGGCCGAGGCGATGTCGAGAAGCCTCGGCCAGTCCGGGACCCCGTTCGGCAAGCCCTGGCCGCTCGAGACCTGGCCGGCTGTGCCGACGAAGTTCCTGCTGTGCCGCGACGACCGGTTCTTCCCGGCCGAGTTCATGCGACGCGTGGTGCGGGAGCGCTTGGGCATCGTCCCCGACGAGATCGACGGCAGCCACAGCGTCACCCTCAGCCGTCCGCTCGAAGTCGCCGACCGCCTGGAGTCCTACCTGGTGTGACGCGCGCGTGCCGTCAGCGCCCCACCAGCCCCGCTTCCCTGGCCAGGGTCGTGGCGGACTCGCGGTCACTGACGCCGAGTTTCGTGAAGATCGACGACGAGTGGTTGCGGACCGTCTTCGGGGTCAGGTGCAGGCGCACGGCGATCGCCGCCACCGGCAGTCCGGTCGCCAGCATCGTCAGGATCTCCTGCTGCCGCACGGTCAGCTGCGGGAACGGGCCGGGACGCGCGCCCGGCGCCACCAGGACCTCGGTGATCCGGCGCGCGATGTCGCCGCCGAACACCGCTGAACCGGCCGCGACACTGCGGATCGCGCGGACCAGGTCCACCGGCGACGCCGGCTTGAGCAGGTATCCCCGCACGCCCGCCCGCAGCGCGCCGAACAGCACCTCGTCGTGGCCGTACTCGCTGAACACCAGCACCGCCGTGCCGGGTGACGAGCGCACGACCTCGCGGATCGCCGGCAGCCCGTCCGACCGGGGGTCGATCACGAGCACGTCGGGACGGCACCGCCGCACTTCACCGGCGACATCCCGCGCGGCGGGCACCTCCGCGAGCACGGTGACCCCGTCGACCCCGGCCAGTCTTTCGTCCCGGTGTGCGTACGACAGCACAACTGACACCGCCACGTCGCCCTCCCCTGCTTGCGCCCCTCGACACGACTACGGCAGGTTGGACTGATCTACTAACAGTTCACTAATGGCAGGAGCGGCGTGGAAACCTTCCGCGTGCTGGGCCCGCTCGAGGCGCTCTCGACGTCGGGTGCCGCGGTGCCGCTCGGCGGGCATCGGCAGCGGTCGGTGCTGAGCGTGTTGCTGGTCCACGGCGGGCACACGGTGTCGACCGAACGGCTGATCGCCCAGGTCTGGGGCACGGACCCGCCGCCGACCGTGACGACAGCGCTGCAGGTGCAGATCTCCGCGCTGCGTAAGTCGCTCGGCTCCCGGCTGGTCACCGCCGCGTCCGGCTACCGGCTCGACGTCGCGGACGACGACGTCGACGCGGCCCGGTTCGCACGGCTGATCGCCGAAGCACGACAGCACTTGACCACGCAGCCGGCCAAAGCCGCGGCCGGGCTGGCCGCTGCTTTGGCTTTGTGGCGCGGCGAACCGTACTCGGGTGTGCGGGCGGGTTCCGACGTCGAAGCGGTCAGACAGGCGCTCACCGAACTGCGGCTGTCTGCGTTGGAAGACCGCCTCGACGCCGAACTCGCGCTCGGGCGGCATCAGCGGCTGGTCGCCGAACTGGCCGGCCACGTCGTCGAACATCCGCTGCGGGAACGGTTCGTCAGGCTGCACATGCTCGCGCTGTACCGGTGCGGCCGCATCGCCGAGGCTCAGCGCAGCTACGAGGAGCTACGCCGGAAGTGCGCGACCGAGCTCGGGATGGAGCCCGGCGCCGACACCGTCGCGCTCGCCCGCGCCATCGACCGCCGCGATCCGACGCTCGACCCGCCGTCGACGATCCCGCTCCCACCGAGCCGGTTCATCGGCCGCCGCCGCGAACTGGACGAACTCGCCGCGCTGCTGCCGACGACCAGGCTGCTCACCGTGACCGGGCAGGGCGGGGTCGGCAAGACCCGGCTCACGCTGGAACTCGCCCGCGACGCCGTTCCCGAGTATCCCGACGGCGTCCACGTCGTCGAGTTGGCCGCGGAACCCACCGGCGGCGAGATCGACCTCCGCGTCGCCGCCGCGTTCTCCGTGCGCCCCGCGGACGACGAACCGGTGCTGGACACGCTCGCCGGCCACCTGCGGCGGTCGCGAGCCCTGATCGTCCTCGACAACTGCGAACACGTCGTCGAAAACTGCGCGAAACTCGCCGCCGACTTGCTGAGCCGGTGCACCGGACTGCGGATCCTCGCCACCAGCAGGGAGCCGCTCGGGGTGCCCGGCGAGCAGGTCTGGGCGCTGACCGGGCTCGGTGAGCCGGACGCGCTGCGGCTGCTGGACGAACGAGGACGCTCCGCGAGGTCCGGTTTCGCTCTCGAAGGCGACGACTTCGCGGTCGCGAGCCGGTTGTGCCGGAAGCTGGACGGCCTGCCGCTGGCGATCGAACTCGCCGCCGCGCAGCTGCGGACGTGGTCCCTGGACGTCGTCGCCGACCGGCTGGACCGGCGGCTCGACCTCGCTGACCACCGCGCCCGCACGACGTCCGAACGCCATCGCACGCTGCGGGCCACCATCGACTGGAGCTACCACCTGCTGTCCACGACCGAACAAACCGCGCTGCGCAAGCTCGCCGTGTTCGCCGACAGCTGTCTCGCCGACACCGCCGAGCAGATGCTCGAGATCCCGTCGGAAGTGCTCGACAGGCTGGCCGACCAGTCCCTGCTGAGCGCGGAACCCCATCCGGACGGCACGAGATACCGCATGCTGGAGCTGGTCTCCGAGTACGCCGGGGACCGGCTGGCTGAAGCCGGGGAGCAGACCGGCATGCGGCGGCGGCACGCGCTCTGGTGCGTCGAACTGGCGGAAACGGCGTCGCCGATCAGCTCCGGTTTCCACTCGAAGAACCGGCTTGCCACCGAACTGGCCGAGCTGCGCGCCGCCGTCACGTGGTGCCTGGACTCCGGCGAAGTGGTCCTCGCCATCCGGATCGTGGCGACGCTGTGGTGGTACTGGTGGCCGAACGGGCTTGCCGGGGTCACACACGCCTGGCTGAACCGGGCGCTGGAGGACGCAGTGACCGCGGCCGTCGAGATACCGGCCGCGCTGCGCGCGTCGGCGTTCCAGGCGGATTCGGTGCTCGCGCTGGCCGTCAACGACCGTGCGACTGCCCGCCTGCGCATCGAGCAGTCGCTGGACGCGCATCGAGCGCTCGGAGACCTGCCAGGTGTTGTAGGTGCGCTGACGGGGTTGTGCCACATCGCGCTCAAGGAACGGAACTTCGCCGAAGTGGTCGAGCGGGCTGCGGCATGCCGGACGGCGGCCGACGCGGCGGGCTCGTCCCTGCTGGCGGTGGGCGCGCTCAACCCGCTCGGCTCGGCGTTGGACGAGCTCGGCAGGCGAGACGAAGCAATCGCCGTGTTGGTCGAAGCGCGCCAAGGATTCGAGGCGGTCAACGAACGCGGAGGTGTGGCCGTCACGCTGAACAATCTCGCGATCGTGGCAAGGCTGTCCGGTGACCTGCCCGGCGCGCGAGCGCAGCTACTCGAAGCGCTGGCGCTGTATCGAGACCTCGACCTCGACCTCGGCCTGGTCGAAGTGATCGAAGGCCTCGCGAGCGTCGAAGTCGCGGACGGCAACCCGGAACAGGCGCTGCGGATGCTCACCGTTACCCGGCGCGAGCGACGACGTCTCGGCACTCCGTCCTTCGGTACGAACCGGAAGCGCGACCGAGAACAAGCCCGCGCCGACGCACAAGCCGCCCTCGGCGAGCGCGCCACCGCCATCGAGGATGCCGCGGAACGGCTCCCCCTCCACGCCCTCGCCGACGACCTGCTCTGAGTGCGCCCAGACTCGTGAACATTCCCGCAGGTTAGAACCGGACTAGGTACTCACGAGGGCACAGCAGAAGTCCCCGGTGTTCACGAATCGCCGGGGACTTCTGCTGCTTGCCGGCGAGCCGATCCTTGGTGTCCCGGACACCGACATTCGCCGACGCCACGGCGACCTCCACGCAGTTGTTCGAGCCACCGGACGACCGCGAAGACTTCCGCCACTGCGCGCTGTTGAACTCCGCGTCCATGTCTTACCTCTCCAGATCACCAATTGCCTTTTCCAGGAGCTTCATGCTCTCGCGCTGCGGCAACGCCGTTTCCGTCAACGTGACGAAGGCCAGACGGTAGGCGCTGACGTGAGCCTCCCCGTCCAGCAGGTCGGCGCGCGTCAGGTCCTCCGTGTAGGCCCAAGATTTTCGAACGCCGCCGACAACCAGGCCCAGCAGGGAGAACCCCGACCCCAATGCAGCATGTTGCCCCTTGGAGAACGGAAGTACCTGCAGAGTTACGTTGGGCAGCTTCCCCGCCTCGACAACGACTACACGCGCCGCTGGTGGGTCGAGACAGGGCAGATCCACGACTACCTCAAGGCCGACCTCGCCGATCCCGCCATCGAATGGCTGGTCCCCAGGTGCAGCGACGCGATGTATCCGGTGCGTCATCCGCGCATCGAGTTGACGCTCGAGATCCCCCGCACCTACGGGCAGCTCCTGTGTTGCCGCGGTTGCCAGGCAGCCAGCCGCCGGACGCGCGAAGTGGGCCGGGAGCCGTGGCGCGAGCCAGGCGGGCTCGTCGAGGACATCCACCGAGCGAACGAGCAAATCGAGCACGGCCACTGACCCCAGGCCGGCGCGTCGACTCCCCCGGACGTGCCGACCGGGTACCAACTTCGCCGAGCGCGGAGAGCCTGAGCCCCCAGGGCGTTCACGAAGCCTGGGGGCTCAGCGCTGTCACACGTACACAGACGGCAAACTCGCGCGCATAGGCGGCAAACTCACGTACACAGACAGCAAACACGCTGGGGTTACGGGGCGGCGGGGCGACGGGTGTCGGGGTAGCCGTCCGGGGCGCCGGTGATGGGCTCGGCCATCACGTGGACCTCGAAGCGAGTGGTGTCGTAGCCGCCCGCGTCCCAGGCCTTGTCCGGGTCCGCGTACCGCCACTCCCGACCAGTCGTGCGCTCACGCAGCAACCAACCCATGCCCGCCTCCTACGTTTTGGGCGCCCCCGGCCTTCCCCGCCGGGGGCACACAGGTAGTAGAACACATGTTCGATCGCACCTGCCGGGCCGGGGTCAGCCGCGAGTCGTGGTGGCCACGTGGAGGTTCATCACGCACGGGACCCGGCCATCGGCATCGGCCAGCCCGGCCACCAGAGCCAGGAATTCGTCCTCGAGAGACTTCACGACCGCCGGGTCGAGCGGTATGAGGTTGTAGGTCACCGAGACGATCGACCAGACGTGCTCCGCGGTGCCGCCCAGATCGATCGGCTCGGTGGTCCACTCGACCGGAGAGAACCCGGCCGGGGCGAGAATCTCGTCGACACCCTCGCGGTGCCGGGTGCGCCGGTCCCCCAGCGGCGGGATCTGCCGCTCGGCCGGGGTGTCGTCAAGCACCGGGCCGACCAGTTGCCGGAACAGTTCGTAACCCTCGCCTCCGCCCGCCCCGCCGCCGAGCACCAGCGCCAGCCGCCCGCCGGGCCGCAGGACCCGGGCCAGTTCCGCGGCGACGCTGTCGATGTCGGACATCAGCATGAACGCCATGTGCGACACGCACGCGTCGAAGTCACCGTCGGGGAACGGCAGGTCTTGGGCGCGTCCCTCCAGCAGTTTCACCCCGGCGAGAGACGGTCGCTGACGAGCAAGCGCCAGATCGGCGGCCGAGAGGTCGATCCCGGCGACGTCGTGCCCGGCGACGGCCAGCAGGTCGAGCAGGAAGCCGTCGCCGCAGCCGAGATCAAGCACCCTGGCGTGGCCCTCGACCCGGTCCCGCAGGATTTCGTAGGTCGACCGGCCGTCCGGCGCCCGGCCATCGCCCATCGCACTGGACGTCACCGCCGGGCACTGGGCATGGAATTCGCACAGGAACGCTTCTTGGTCCGCTGTCGTCATGATCGCCACCCTAGGACGGTCAGGACGCTCGGGTGGGATGTTCGCCGAAAGCAGATCACCGGCTCAGTGTCGACCGCTTCAACCGCGCCGCGCCGGCAGTATTCAAGCCCACGCCCCAATAAGCAGGATGACGAGCCATTGGGCCCACGCCACCGCGCTCATGTGCCCGGAGAGCAGGTTCCGGACCGAGGCGAACGGCGCGAGCCAGGCCTGCGCGGGATGGAGCCCGTCCACATTCCCCAGCAGGAAGTACAAACCAAGGGGCAGCGCGATACTCGCGACAAACGCGACGGCGGCCGACCTCAGCAGCAATCCCAGTCCGGTACCGACCAACTGGGCAACCAACTGCACCAACACACTGCCCACGGCGATCATTCCAACGTTCTGCCAAGCGTTCTGGGCCATCCCCAGCGGAGCGGCAGCGAGCACACCGACACAGACGACGACCCCGAGGGCACCGATGACGGCGGCCACCAGTATCGCCGCCACCAAAGTCGGCGCGAGCCGGGCCGGCCGCCCCCGCAGGTCGCGGATGAGCAAGATACCCAGGAGCGGCACCACGACCGACATCAGGCTCTGCGCCGGTTCCACGACCGTGCCCAAGGTCCGGACGTCCGGCTGCGCGCCCACTGTTCCCCCGATGGCGCCCAACACCCCTGCCAGCACGGTGATCACGATCAGCCACAACCGCCTGGGCACGACTGTTCGCCGGATCGCGCTGAGTGTCGCCTCGCCGAAGCCGGCAGCGGCTTTCCCCTCCCCCATTAACGGACATTTTCGCCTATCCGGTCGACAAAGTCACGGTCGGCATGAGCCGGGAGATATCGGGGATGTCCCGGATGCACCCGAAACCGCGCCGTGCCAGGTTGGGTGAGTGATCACTCCTCGGTCCACGACCCGCAGGTGACGTTCCTGTTCGGAGACAACGGAACCGGCAAGTCCACCTTGGTCTAGGCGCTGCCAGTTCGTGGTGGCGACGCACTCGCCGATCCTGCTCGCGGTACCCGGTGCACGGATCCTGCAGATGGACGCCGACGGCGAGATCGAACAGGTCGGCTACGACGAAGCCGACCCGGTCACGCTGACCCGCGGGTTCCTGGACAACCCCCAACGCTTCCTGCATCACCTCTTCGCCGACGACGAGTAACGGCTAGCGCGCTTCGAGCACAGCGAGGTCACGTACGGCGTACCGGTGGTGCGCGACTTGCTCGTTGATCACCACGCGCAGGCAACGGCCGACCGTGCGCGGCTCCTCCGGATACCCGGGCGCGGGCGTACGCGTGCAGACCCTCTCGAACTCGACGTCGGTCAGCCCGTCGACGAGGCCGCGCATCAGGGCCATGCGGTCGGCGCTCGCCTCCGCCACTTCAGCGAATGACGGACGCGCGTCGAGGTCCACGCCGAGCGCCGCCGCGTCCGCGGGCAGGTAGGAGGGTTGGGGCAGGCCGAGCCGGTGATACGGCATCGGCTGGTCGAGGACCGTGCGACTCGCCCACGCATCGGTGGCGAAGACGAGATGGCGCAGTGTCTCGGTGAAGGACCATTCGCCGTCGACCCGTTCATGGCGAGCCGCTTCCGGCAGCCGCTCGGCGCGGGCGACCGTGTCCGCCCAGATCCGTTCGACGGTGTCCCACATCGCGCGGTAGTCATCGGCCGTGCGCATCGCCCGCAGCTGCACCCGTTCCGGGTGCCGACGATCGAGCTCGTCGTCCACGAACGCGGTGACATCGACGTCGTTGACGACGAAGTTGCCGACAACTCCGTCCACCACGACGTCGGTGAGCAACGAGTCGACGATCTTCACCTTCCGGAAGCCGCAGTCCCGGAAGGTCGCACCGGCGAGGTCGACTTCGGTGAAGCTCGCCCCGCGAAACGCGTCGGTTTTCTCGTACTCGGCTGCCATCGCACCATTCTCCCCGATCGACCGCCTGCCGCATGGGCCGTCCTTGCATAGCGATCACTATCTGAGTAGCGTCGACTATGTGAATGACAGCAGGAAGCGGCTCACCCGTGCCGAAGCCAAGGCACAGACCCGGGAGCTGCTGCTCGAAGCGGCCGCGAGCACGTTCGCCGACAAGGGGTTCGCCGGCGCTTCGGTCGACGAGATCGCCGAAGCAGCCGGGTTCTCCATCGGGGCGCTGTACTCGAACTTCGCCAACAAGGAACAGCTCTTCATGGAGGTGCTGTCCACGCGGGCCACCAGCCGCGTCGCCCAAGCGACCCAGATCATCGAGGGTGGGGAAGACGGCCTGCAGGACCCGATGGCCGCGCTCGGCCGGCTGCTGGTCGACGTCGCGGACAAGGACATCGACTTCGCGCCGCTGCGGGCCGAGTTCTGGCTCTACGCGGTGCGCAACCCTGCGGTCCTGGACACCTTCGCGGCTCGGATGCGTGAGCCGACCGAAGCGCTGGAACACCTGGTGGGCAAGGAAATGGACCGCCACGGGAATCCCGCCGCGGTCCCCGCGACAAATGTGGCCGTCGTGGTCCACGCCCTGTTCCAGGGCCTGGTCCAGCAGCGGCGGATCGACCCGGCGAGTGTGCCGGACGAGCTGTTCGGGCAGGCACTGGGGTGGCTGTTCACCGGCGTCAAAAACGCAGAGCAAGGGGAATGTCGATGACCGAAACCATGGCGTCCGCGCCGACCCTGCAAGCACTTTTCGACCCGAAGCACCGCGCGGACCCCTACCCCGACTATCGCGGCTGGCAGCTCACCGCGCCGATTTCCGAGCCGGTCGACCGGCTTTTCGTGCTGACCAAGCACAAGGACTGCACGGCCGTCCTCCGGGACCTGCGCTTCGGCCACGCCGAAGGCGACGAAGCGGGCCCACTGCGCGCCAAGCCGGTCGATGCCAAGGAATACACGCTGGTCGACGAAAACGGCAACCCGGTCCGGTCGTTCCTCGGGCTGAACCCGCCCGACCACTCGCGGCTGCGCAAACTCGTGTCGAAGGCATTCACCCCTCGGATGATCACCCAGCTGACCCCGCGGATCGAGCAGATCACCGCCGAGCTGCTCGACGCCGCGCTCGCCGTGGCCGGTCCGGTCGACCTGATCAGGGACTTCGCGTCCCCGCTGCCGGTGGTCGTGATCAGCGAGCTGCTCGACGTCCCGCTGGCCGACCGTGAACGGTTCGAAGGCTGGTCCCACCAGCTGGCCCGTGCGCTGGACCCCGACTTCCTGCTGCCGGCCGAAGTACGCGAGAGCGCCATGCGCGCCAGGGAGGAGTTCGCCGACTACTTCCGCGAGCTGGTCGCGCTGCGGCGGGCGAACCCGGGTGACGACCTGCTGTCCGCGTTGGTCGCGGTTCACGACCAGGGCGACGTGCTCACCGAGAACGAGCTGCTCGCCACCCTGATCCTGCTGCTGATCGCCGGCCACGAGACCACGGTCAACCTCATCGGCAACGGCACGCTCGCGCTACTCCACCACCCGGACCAGCTCGCCCGTCTGCGCGACGAGCCCGAGTTGATCGACCGCGCCGTCGAAGAACTGTTGCGCTATGACTCCCCTGTCCAACTCACGTTCCGCTACGCGCTCGAAGACGCCGAAGTCGGCGGCCAGGCAATCCCGCGCGGTTCCTTCGCTCTGCTGCTGATCGGCGCCGCGAACCGTGACGCCGAAGAGCACACCGATCCGGATGCCCTCGACGTCGGCCGCGAACCCTCCCGCCACCTCGCGTTCGGCCAGGGCGTGCACTTCTGCCTCGGCGCCCCCCTCGCGCGGCTGGAAGGCCGGATCGCGCTGGGCGCCCTGACCCAGCGCGCTCCCGGCCTCCGCCTCTCCGGCGAGCCCACGTGGAAGGACAACGTCGTCCTCCGCGGGCTGGCGACCCTGCCGGTCACCCTGCGCTGAGGCCCGCCCCAGGACCCCTCGGGGTCGGGGTAGTCGGTTCTGTCCAGAGGAGCAAGGACCGGGGCGAGTGGGTGCTGGTAGCGGGGTTGAGGGCCAGTCGCGTCGTGCAAGTGGTGCTGGTGATGGCGATGTGACTGTTGAGGCTCCTGACGGCACTTTCGGCAGGGCGACGACGTCAAGGCCTAGTTGAGTACGCCTTACGCCGTGAAGGTGGCCTTCACGACACGTCACAGCGTCACACCTGCCACATCAGTCGCATCAGTCGCGTAAAACCGAACCCGCCACCTCAACCGACCAACCACCCGACAACCCTCGGGGCCACCCTTGTGGCGTTCAACGCCATCAGTGTGGCCCCGAGGGGTCCCTGGACTCAGCCACCCACGGCGGCCCGGATGGTCTCCTTCAGCGAGCCCAAGGTCGCGATGACGGCGGTGGGTTCGTACCCGCAGTGCGCCATGCAGTTCGCGCAGCGGGGGTCCTTGCCTCGGCCGAAGGCGTCCCAGTCGGTCTCCTCGATCAGCTCCTTGTACGTCTTCGCGTAGCCGTCGTCGAGCAGGTAGCACGGACGCTGCCAGCCCAGCAGCGAGTACGACGGGATGCCCCACGCGGTGCAGTCGAGGTCGCGCTTGCCTTCGAGGAAGTCCAGGAACACCGGCGAATGGTTGAGGCGCCAGCGCTTCCGCCGTCCGCCGCCGAACGCCTTGGTGAACAGCTCGCGGGTCTGCTGGACACCGAGCCAGTGTTCCTGGTCCGGTGCCTTCTCGTAGGCGTACGCCGGCGAGATCTGCATGTTGTCGACGCCGAGATCGTCGTTGAGGAAGTCCAGGACGTCGATGATGTCCTGCGGGGTGTCGCTGGTGAAGAACGTCGTGTTCGTCATGACCTTGAACCCGGCGGCCTGCGCCTGTTTGATCGCGGCGACCGCGGCGTCGAACCCGCCGACCTTGCGCACCGACGCGTCGTGGCGTTCGCGGAGCCCGTCGATGTGCACCATCCACGCGAAGTTCCGGTGCGGCTTGAACTTGTGCATGTGCTTGGGCAGCAGCAACGCGTTGGTGCACAGGAAAACGATCTTCCGCCGATCCAGCAGCTGCCGCACGATCTCGTCGATCTTCGGATGCATCAGCGGCTCACCGCCGGCGATGGACACCATCGGCGCGCCGCTCTCCTCGATCGCGCCGACGGCCTGTTCGACCGGCATCCGCTGCTTCAGCAGAGCCGCCGGCTGCTCGATCTTGCCGCAGCCGCCGCATTTGAGGTTGCAGGCGAACAGCGGTTCGAGCTCGACCAGCAGCGGGAACTTCTCCTTGCGCAGAACCTTTTGCTTCATCAGGTAACCGCCGAGTCGCATGGACTGGCGAAGTGGCATTGCCAAGGTCAGAGCACCTCCCGAGGTAGCGTGAACGTGACGTTTTCTTCCATCAGCCGGCTTTCGGTGATGGTGAGCGGACCGAGCCCGCCAAGGCAGCGGACGACCTCCTCGACGAGATGCGGGGGCGCCGAAGCACCGGCGGTGATACCGACACGAGCCGTGCCGGCAAGCCAGTCGAGGTCGACTTCGCCGCGGTCGTCGACCAGGTGCGCCCGCACGCCTTCGCGTTCGGCGACCTCGGCGAGCCGCCGCGAGTTGGACGAATTCGGCGAGCCGACCACGAGCATCAGGTCCACCGCGCTCGCGACAGCCCGCATGGCTCGTTGCCGGTTCGTTGTCGCGTAACAGATGTCGTCTTTGCGCGGCGCGGTCAGCGCGGGGAACCGCTCGCGGAGGATGGCCGCGATCTCCTCGGCCTCGTCCGCCGCCAACGTCGTCTGCATGGTGTACGCGACGCGCTCGGCGTCCCGCGGGAGCACCTTGCGCGCGGCCGCGGCGTCCTCGACCACGACGACGTGGTCGGGCGACTCCCCCACAGTGCCTTCGACCTCTTCGTGGTCGGCGTGCCCGATCAGGAACACCGTGTCGCCGCGGCCCGAATACCGCCGGACCTCGTTATGCACCTTGGTCACCAGCGGGCAGGTGGCGTCGATGACCGAGAGCTGCCGGTCTTCCGCGGCACGCCGGACCGAAGGCGCGATCCCGTGTGCGGCGAAGACGAGCGTGCTGCCTTCCGGAACCTCGTCGACCTCCTCGACGAACACGGCGCCGCGCTCCTGCAGGTCACGCACGACGTGGGTGTTGTGGACGATCTGCCGCCGGACGTACACCGGCGCGCCGTACCGCCGCAGCGCCCGCTCGACGATGTCGATCGCCCGCCCGACCCCGGCGCAGAACGAGCGCGGGCTCGCGAGCAGGACCTCGCGCGGCCCGGTCGCCGCCGTCCACTGTTCCAGCACCGGGACCGTGGCCCGCAACGCGCGCAGTGAGGCCACCCCGCGGCCGAGGGTGCCCGGCCGGAGCAGCGGATGGTCCGCGGTGTCCACAATGGCCCGGATGACCGCGAGCGGAGTACCCGACTTGGCCAGCTGACTCGATTCCATGTCCACGGCGAGCGCGCCGCTTCGAGCCAGTTCGAGCCGTTCACGACCGCTGACGACGTGGTCCGCGGACACGATAGGTCCCATGTGGACGGTCAGGCCGAGCCTGCGCAGCGCACCGGCCAGCAACGGCGCCGACGGCACCGCGACGCTGGTGCCCGGACCGCGGACCTCGTCGGCGACGACGACGTCCCCCGGCCGCACCTCGGGCGCCAGCCCACCGCCCACGCCCGCGATCACCATCGGCCCGTCGGGCAGCCTGGCGGCCGCGGCGGCCGAGCGCCGGGGCCCGATACCGGTGCGCACCACGTCCATGCGTGCCGAGCGAAGCGCCGCCTGCTCGACACGCATCGGCGTGCACACCACCGCTCGGGTCATGAGCCGCTCCGGACGTACCGGCCGAGTGCGGACACCGGGAACACGATGCGGTAGAGGTGATAGGACAGGTAGAAGTCGCCGGGGAACCCGGTGCCGGTGTGCTTCGCCTCGTCCCAGCCGCCATCCGGACGCTGCCGGTCGCACAGCCACCGCACCCCGCGCTCGGTCGCCTCCAACTGCCGTTCGCCCGCGGCGAGCAGCGCGAGGAGCGCCCACGCGGTCTGCGACGGCGTCGAGTCGCCCCGGCCTGCCCAGGCGGGATCGTCGTAGGACCGCAGGTCCTCGCCCCAGCCGCCGTCGGTGTTCTGGTGCTCGCACAACCATGTCGTCGCCCGCCGGATGCTCGCCGCGCCGGCCGGGATCCCGGCCGCGACCAGCGCCGGGACGACCGCACCGACGCCGTATACGTAGTTGACGCCCCAGCGCCCGAACCACGAACCGTCGGGCTCCTGCGCGTCGAGGAGCCAGTCGACACCCCGCTGGCACGACTCGGAATCGGCAAGTCCTTCAGCGGCAAGCATTTCGACGACGTGCGCGGTGACGTCGGCCGACGGCGGGTCGATCACCGCGCCGAAGTCGCAGAACGGCAGCTTCGTGGCCAGCGTCCGGGTGTTGTCCGCGTCGAACGCGCCCCAACCGCCGTCACTCGACTGCATCCCCTCCAACCAGGCCACACTGCGGTCGATCGCGTTACGCAGCCGCCGGTGGTTCGGATGGCCCAACCGCCTGAGCGCGAGCACGACTTCCGCGGTGTCGTCGGTGTCGGGATAGCCCTCGTTGGCGAATTCGAAGGCGAACCCACCCGGCTCCAGCGAAGGGCGCCGGACGGCCCAGTCGCCGGTGACCCGGATTTCCTCGCCCAGCAGCCATTCCGCCGAGCGCACCACGGCATCGTCGCTGCCCGGCACCCCGGCGTCCAGCAGCGCGGTCAAGGCGAGGCCGGTGTCCCAGACCGGTGACTGGCAGGCCTCCAGGCGCCGGACCCAGCCGTCGGGAGTCTCCTCGCGGATGATGAACCCTTCGAGCCCGTCAAGTCCCGCTTTCAGCGCGGGGTGGTCCAGTGGATACCCGAGCAGGTGCAGCGCCAGCACGGAATACACCCACGGCGGCTGGATCCCGCCCCATGAACCATCCGCCTCCTGGCGCGCCAGGATCCACTCGGCGGCTCGGCGCATCGCCATCTTCCGCAGTGGTTTGACGGGCAGCCGCGAGTACGTGCGCAGGACGACGTCGAGGTGCTGGAAGAACCCTGGCCAGGTCCACGGCTTGGCGAACGCGCCGGGACGGGCGCCCGTACGCAGTTCGTCGACCCCGAAGGGCAGCGGCCGGACCGGGCGCAGGGTCCCGACGATGGTCAGCGGCACGATCGTCTGCCTCGCCCAGCACGCGAAGTCGTAGACGTTCAGCGGAAACCAGGACGGCAGGAGAATCAGCTCCGGCGGCAGGGTCGGCAGGTCGTCCCACGGCCAGAGGCCGAACAGCGCCAGCCAGATCCGGGTGAACACCCGCGTGCCTTCGAGCCCGCCGTTGTCCCGCACGAATTGCGCGGCAAGGGCCAGCCACGGCGCGTCGACCGGATCACCGGCCAGCCGCAGGGCGACCCACGCCTCGACGGTCGTCGACAGGTCCGCGGGGCCGCCCGGGAAAGTCGCCCAGGTGCCGTCCTCGCGTTGTTGCGAACGGATCCACCGGGCGGCTTCCTCGCTCTGGTCTGGCCGCAGAATGCCGAGGAACTGCCGCAGCAGCAGGTCTTCGGCGTCCATCGTCACGTTGGTGGCCAGTTCGCCCTTCCACCAGCCCTGCGCGTCCTGTTGGCCGCGCAGGTATTCGACGGCGAGCCGCAGTGTTTCCTCGGCCGAGCGCGCGGAGCCGGCTTGCTGTCCGGTGTCGGGAACGGTCTGGGTCATCAAGCCTCCCGGGTCACGATGAATCGGGCGAGGGCGCCCAGGTCCGAGCGCGGGCCTTCGGGCATCGACACCTCGGCGAGTGCCCGCAATGCCGACGCCATCCGGCGCTCCGCCTCCGCGGTGGCCCACTCGCGGCCGCCTGCGGTTTCGACGAGGCCGGCGATCCTGGCCAGCTCCGGTTCGTCGGAGGCTTCCTCTCCCGCCAGCCAAGCCGCGAGCTCCCGACCGGCGGCTCCGCCGTGCGTGGTCGCGAACGTCACCGGCAGGGACTTCTTGTGCGAACGCAGGTCCGAGAACACCGACTTGCCGGTGACCGCCGGGTCGCCCCAGATCCCCAGCACGTCGTCGACGAGCTGGAAGGCCAGCCCCAGCTCTTCGCCGAACGCCGAAAGCGCGTCGACCACCGCCGCGGGCGCCCCGGCCAGTACCGCCCCGATCGCCGCACTCGCGGACAGCAGCGCGCCGGTCTTCCCAGCCGCCATCGTCACGCATTCCGGCAGGGTGACGTCGTCACGCTGCTCGAATTCGACGTCGAGCACCTGGCCGTGGATGAGCCGCCGGGTGGTCTCGGCCAGAAGCCGGGCCGCACCGATCGCTTCGGCCGTGCCGCGTTCCAGCAGGACCTCCTGGGCCAGCGCGAGCATGGCGTCACCGGTCAGGATCGCGCTCGGCGCGCCCCACACCGCCCACACCGTCGGCCGGTGACGCCGCTCGGTGTCGCCGTCCATCAGATCGTCGTGGACGAGTGAGAAGTTGTGCACGAGTTCGACGGCGACCGCGCCGGGGAGACCGACCTCCGCGGACGCGCCGGCGGCCTGCGCCGAGAGCGTCGCCAAGGCCGGCCGGATGGCCTTCCCGCCCTGGCCCGTTGTCGGCGCGCCGTCGATGTCCGTCCACCCCAGGTGATACGAGGTGATCGCGCGGCTGGTGTCGTCGAGCCGCCCGACCGCTTCCCGCATCACCGGCAGCACCGCATCCCGGCTCTTTCGCAGTGCCTCCAGGGTTGTTTCCTGGGTCGCTTCCTGGGTATCCCCTACCGCGGACTTCGTTGCCGCAGGAATGGTGACCGTCATGCCCCTACTCCCTCCCGAACCTCGGTGGTGTGCTCGTCGAGGAGGGCGGTGGCGGCCGCGGTACCGCTGCGCGCGGCGCCCTCCATGGTGGCGGGCCAACCCGTGGCGGTCCACGCGCCGGCGAGGAACAGCCCGCGGGCATAGGTGGTCGCCTGCGGGCGCAACGAGGCCGTGCCCGGGCTCGGCCGGAAAGTCGCGTGGCGCTCGCGGGTGACGAAGAAGTCGAGGACCTCGGCGTCGGCGGCCTCGGGCAGGAGCGCGAACAGTTCGGGCAGCATCAGCTCGCGCAGCTCGGCGGTCGGCAGGTCGATCAGGTCGTCCGCCGCGGACAGGGACATCGCGAGGTACTGCCCCGCGGCGAGACCGGACTGCTGGGTGCGGTCGAAGACCCACTGCACCGGAGTCCGCACGCCGGCCACAAACGGCTGATCGAGCACCCGTCGGTCGAGGACGAGATGGACGTTGACGATCGGCGAACTGCCGAGCCCGCCGGACCACCCCGGCGGCACGGTGACCGCCCCCTCGGGCAGCAGGTGCTCGGCCGCCACCGGTGGCACGGCCACGATGACCTGATCGAAATCGGCGTCGTGGCCGTCGAGCCCGACCCGCCAACCGTCGTCGCGCCGCTCGATCGCCCGGACCTTCGCGCCGGTGCGGACGTCGGCCCCGGCCCGCTCGAGGCAGGCGAGCGCCGGGTCGCCGTGCAGCTCGCGCAGCGGGACCATCGACCAGCCGATGTCGGCGGCGGCCGGGTCGGTGAGCAGGCCCTCCTGGAACACCGTCGCCGCCAGGCTCAGCGACGCCTCGTCGGCCGTGGCGTTCAACGTCGCGACGCCGACCAGGTCCCACAGCGCCTCGATCGCGCCGGCGCTCTGCCCGTGCCGGCGCAGCCAGTCGCCGAACGACTGCCGGTCGGTGGCATCGGCCGCCGGGTCGACGCGCTTCAACGCGAGCGCGGCGAGCGCGAACTTGGCCCGTTCTCCCGGCCGCAGCGGGCCGTACCGCAGCAGCGAACCGGCGAGATGCAGCGGCGCGGGCAGGTCACCGCGACGCAGCCAGACCGGCGCCTCGGACCCGGGTGTGCGGATCGGGATCGACAACCGCTGCTGCAGGGCCACCTTGTCCGCGACCCCGAGCCGGTCCAGCAGCGCCAGATACGACGTGCAGCAGCGGAGGAACACGTGCTGGCCGTTGTCGACCCGAAGATCGCCGCGGGCAAAGGAATAAGTGAGCCCGCCCAGGTGCGGGCGGGCCTCGAAGAGGGTGACCTCGCAGCCCGCATCAGCGCAGGCGAGTGCCGCGGTGATGCCGGCCAGCCCGCCTCCCACCACCGCTACCCGGCGGGTCATCGCGACAGCCCGGCCAGTGAACGAGCCGCCACAGCCGCCTTCTGCCAGCCGGTCAGCGAGAGCCGCTTGTCGAACACCTGGCTCGGGTCGTCGTCGATGCGGTCGAGCAGCCGCCGGTAGATCCCGGACATCGCCGTGCACGACGCCGCGCTGCGCCGGTCGAGAAACGGGACGAGCCGATCCCCCTGCGAGTACCACTGCCTCGCCCGCGCGGCACTGTCGTGGATCAGCGCGGTCAGCCTGCCGTCCGGGTCGGCCAGCCTGCCGGTTTCGTCCACGACGAGTTCGACGCCGAACCGTTCGAGGTCCCCCTTGGGCAGGTAGGTCCGCCCGTTGAGCAGGTCCTCCCGGATGTCGCGCAGGATGTTGGTCTGCTGCAGGGCGATGCCGAGCTCGTCGGCGTAGGTGGCGGCGCGGGGGTCGGGCGGGCGGGTGCCGAAGACGCCGAGACACAGCCTGCCGACCGAACCGGCCACGCACCGGCAGTACTCGACCAAGTCGTCGAAGCGGACGTACTGGCGCCCGGTCACATCCATCTCGACGCCGTCGAGCAGCTCGTCGAACGCGCCGAGCGGGATCGGGAACCGCCGCGCCGCGTCGGCGACCGCGACGTAGACCGGGTCGGCGCTCCGGTCCAGGTCGGACAGCGACCGGCGGACCTCCGCCAGCCCGGCGAGCTTCGCTTCGGCGTCCAGCTCGCCGTCGCCGATGTCGTCGACGATCCTGGCGAGCGCGTACACCGCACACAGTGCGTTCCGTTTGCCCGTGGGCAGCAGCCGGATGCCGTAGTAGAAGTTGCGGGCCTGTTCCCTGGTGATCGATTCACACTGCGCGTAGGCGTCTTGAATGGTGTCACTCACTGCTGCCGGTCTCCCGTCTTCAGCTTGCCGAATTGCAGTTTCCCCAGGTGGCGCAAGACCTCGGAGCCCCGTGGGTGGGCGGTGGCGGTCAGCACGTCTCCCCCGGTGCGGCGCAGGGCGTCGACGGTGGCGCGGCCTCCCGCGACGAAGCCGGACACCGCCAGCCGGCCCCAGCCGTGCAGCAGCCGGACCAGCGGCGCGCCGGAGTCGAGCAGATCGGCGGCACGATCGATCTCGAACCGCATCAGGTTGCGTAAGGCCGGGGACGCGGTGGGTTCGTCAAGGTCGCTCTCGGCGACGCCGAACTCGGCGAGGTCCTCCTGCGGCAGGTAGATGCGCCCCGCCCGGCGGTCCTCGGCGATGTCCTGCCAGTGCTCGATCAGTTGCAGGGCGGTGCAGACGCGGTCCGACAGCTGGTCGGCGACCGGGTCGCGGACGTCGACAAGCGCGAGCACGATCCGGCCGACCGGGTCCGCCGACAACGTGCAGTACGCACGCAAGTCGGCGTAGGTGGCGTAGCGGGTGACGTGCTGATCCTGCAGGTTGGCGTCGACGAGCCGCTGGAACGGTTCGCGGTCCAGCCGGCCGCCCCGCACGGTCGGGACCAGCCGTTGTACTGCCGGGTGTGTGGGAGCGCCGCCTTCCCACGCGATCTTCAGATCGACGGAAAACGCCTCGAGCTGGGCGACGCGGTCCCCCGGCACTTCGTCGCCGAGGTCGTCGATGACCCTCGCGACGTCGTAGACGGCGACAAGATCGTTGCGCAGGCGCTTCGGCAGCACCCGCAGGGCGACGGGAAAGTTCTCCGCACGTTGTTTTTCGAGCAAAGCCTGGTGGTCCGGAGCGTCCTTTTCAGACGAAGTGGATCTCACCGGAGTCAGTCTGGTCCGCCCGGATGGGCGGTTTCTGCAACCTGGAGGAAGATTTTCGGCAGTTCGACTTGTCACGAACAGACAAAGGCGCGCAACGATAGGGGCTGGACATGCCGTAGGAACGCTACGGAAGGACGAACCCGGACATGAGACCAGACCATGAGATCACTCGACTGGGCGATCTCGAACCCATCGTGGTCAACCGCCTACCGGCCATCCTCGGAGAGGTCCGGGACCTGCTCGGCGAGCAGCATCCCGACTACGCCGCCTTCCTCGCCGAAGAATTCGACGAAGTCGTCACCGCCAGCCAAGGTTTCGTGCACCGCCTGATCAGCCTCGCCGAACAACCCGAAGAACGGTTCCCCGACCTCGAGCCCGGCGTCGAACAGGTCGTGTTCGAGGAGATCGGGCGTGTCCAGTACCGGCAGGGCCGCGACGTCACCAGCCTGCTCTCGGCCTACAGGATGGGCGCTCGGGTCGCCTGGCGGCACGTCTCGGAGACCGCGCTCGGCCTCGACGTCCAGGCGGAGGCGTTTGCCTCGCTCGCGTCCACCGTCTTCGCCATCGTCGACCAGCTCTCCGAAGCGTCCCTGCGTGGCTACCTGCTCGAACAGGCCGACGCCGTCCGCACCCAGGAGCGGCTGCGCGACGAGCTCACCGAGCTGCTGCTGTCCGACCGCGCGGACATGGCCACGGTGCGCGCGGCGGCCGTCCTCGCGCGGTGGACCATCCCCCGGTCCGCCGCGGTCGTCCTCGTCGACCAGGACAACGAGCTCGGGCGCGCGCTGCTCGCCCGGCTGGACGACACATGCCTGCGGCTGCGGCGGCCAGGCGTCCTCGTCACCGTCGTTCCCGATCCGTCGGGACCGGGCCGTCGGGCCTGGCTCGCGCGGGCGCTGCGCGGCGCCGGCGCCGTGGTCGGCGCGTCGGTCCCCGTCGGCAGGCTGCCCGCCAGCCTGCGCATCGCCGAGGTCACCGCGCGACTCCGCCGCGACCACCTGCTGTCCGACGACCCGGTGTTCGCCGACGAACACCTCGACGCGATCATCGTCCACCGCGACGACAGGCTGCTCGACGCGTTGCGGCGGCGAAGCCTGGCTCCGCTCGACGAGCTGAGCGAGTCCTCCCGCGAGCGGCTGTCGACGACGTTGACGTCCTGGCTGCGGCACCTGGGCGACCGCAAGGCCATCGCCGAGGAGCTGCACATCCACCCACAGACCGTCCGGTACCGGATGGGGCAGCTGCACACCCTGTTCGGCCCGTCGCTCGACGACCCGTCCACGCGCGCGACCCTCATGCTCGCCCTCAACTGGGGTCCCGCCGGCCAGCAACCCGAGGTCGACTAGCCGGCGGCGCCGAAGCGGGTAGCCAAGGCGCGATAGAGGCCGGGTGCAACGCCGCGCAGGGCGACCGGGACGCGCAGCCAGCGCGGGACGTAGAAGTCGCCGTCGGCGGTGACCGCCCGGACCACGGCGGCGGCGACCCGGTCCGCGGGCACGGGACGAGGGCTGCTCCGGCCGTACGGACGTCCGCGCCGCTCGAAGAACGCCGTCTGGACCACGCCCGGCACCACCACGGCTATCCCGACCCCGGTGCCGTGCAGTTCGAAGCGGAGGCTGTCGGCGAACGCGTCGACCCCGGCCTTGGTGGCGGCGTACACGGCCTCGCCCGCGACGCCGGTGCGTCCGGCGATCGAGGTCACGAAGACCACCCGGCCGCTGCCCCTGGCCAGCATGTCCGGCACCAGCGCACGAGTCAGCTCGAGCGGGGCCACGAGGTTGACCGCGACCAGCCGCGTGAGATCGGCCGCGGGCATTTCGGGCAGCGGCCCGGCCCAGCCGAGCCCGGCGTTGTTGACCAGGACGTCGACCTGCCCCGACACCTCCAGCGCCCGCTCGGCGAGCGCCCGCGCCGCACCCGGCTCAGCGAGCTCGCCGACCAGGACCGTTCCGCCCGTCTCGGTGGCCAACGCCTTGAGCCGATCCTGGTCACGGCCGTGCAGGACGACGTGCGCCCCGGCAGCCGCGAGCCGGCGCGCGGTGTCCGCGCCGATCCCCGAGGAGGCCCCGGTGACCAGCGCGGTAAGCCTCTCGACCATTCGGACTCCCTCACATGGTGTGCTGGGAACCTTAGGCGACAAGGCTCCGGTTTACCGCAGCAAGGACCGGGGCGGGTTGGAGTTCGTGGAGCGGATCTTGAGGCCTGTTCCGTTTCGCGAGTGGGGTGCGGTGAAAGGGACTTTTCTTGCAGTGACCGCACGGATAACACCGTTCGCACTTCGCCACTCACGTTAAGCAACCGGCCTTGTCATCGTGGTGCATCAGTGAGTGAAGCGGCAAGCAGTTGCAGGAGGCGAGCGGGCGCATTTTGTTGCTATGGCAGGCTTTCCGAATAACCGACGACTACGTTCCGCGATAACATCTATCACCTGACCGTGTTTCGAATAAACGTTCGATCCGTAGTAGAATAAAGGAGTGCCCAGCGTAACGACCACCCTCCCCGATCCCGCCGATATCCGGCGTGCCGATCCGGCGACGCTGGTCGAGTACGCCCGCGTGATCACCCGGGAAATGAACCGGTACACCGCGCTGCTGGGTCTCGTGGTCACCAAGACCGAGACCGACGGTATCAAGGCGACTCATCAGTACAACTCGGCGGTGCAGTGGCTGATGCATACGACGGGGATGGCCGAGCCCGCGGCGCGTCAGATCGTGGTCCGTGCCCGCGGCACCAACTCCTTGTACACCATCGACGGGACAGAGATCCCCGGTGTCGCACCCCTGACCGGGCTCGCCGCACTGGCCGGTGTCCTCACCCCCGCGCATGTGGACGTGATCGTGAAGACGATGACGGCGATGCCTGCGACGGTGTCGGAGGAGGATCGGGTGGCCGCGGAGAAAATCCTCATCGGTGTGGCCCGGGCTGCGTCCCCGGTCGAGGTGAAGAAAGCCGGCGACCGGATCCTGGACACGGTGGATCCGGATGGGCCGGAGCCGAAGGATCCGCCGGAGAGACCGGAGCGGGAGTTGGCGTTCCAGGAACACCGCGACAGCTCCGCGACACTCAAAGGCAAGCTGGACAACGTGGCCTACGCCCAGTTGCGGGCCGCGTTGGATCCGTTGGCGAAGCCGCACTCGACGAAAGAGGAAGGCCGCGACACCCGCAGCCAATGGGAACGCCACGCCGACGCTCTCGTCGACCTGGTCCGTCTCGCCATGACCGTCGACGAGATCCCGACCCACGGTGGTGACCGGGTGCATGTGGCGGTCACCGTGGACTACGAAACACTGAAGTCCGGCATCGGAACGGCGATGCTCGACTATGGCGGCGTGATCACCGCCGCCGAAGCGCGGATGTTGGCGTGTGACTGCAAGGTGATCCCCGCTGTTCTCGGGACCGAGAGCGAGCAGATGGATCTGGGGCGGTCCAAGAGAATCATCACCACAGGGCAACGGCGAAGACTCGTCATGAGAGACCGCGGATGCGCCTTTCCCGGTTGCAAC
>NZ_JAODNM010000074.1 GCF_025464955.1 Amycolatopsis sp.
CGAAGTCGATGGATCCGCCGTCGGGTAAGAAGGGTGATTCGACGTCACCGTCGGGCGCGGGTGGCACGCCACCGCCGCTGAAGTCCGACCCTGCGGCACCGCCCAAAACGGACGGCTCCACGACGGCATCGGGCGATCACAGTGGTGGGGCCACACCTCCGCCGAAGTCCGATTCTGCGCCCCCGCCCAAAACGGACAACACTCCGCCGAAGGCTGACGATTCCACGACGCCGTCCGGTGATGGCCCGTCCGGTGCGCCGAAAGACAGTGGTACGCCTAAGAGCTCGCCCGATTCGAGCGTCAAGCCGGACCCGCCCCGCGACGGCGCCGTCGGCAAGGACGGCTTCGTGTGCAAGTCCGACCCGGTGGACATCGCGCGCGGCAACGTCGTGATGGCACAGACGGACCTGGAGCTGCCGAGCCCACTGGTGCTCGAACGGTTGCACATCTCGTCGTATCGGGCGGGCCGCCTGTTCGGTCCGAGTTGGACGTCCACTGTGGACCAGCGACTGGAGCTCGACCCCGAGCACGTCTGCTACTTCTCGCCGGACGGCATGATCCTGGTCTACCCGCGCGCCGCCCCCGGGACCTCAGTGCTGCCTCTCGAAGGCCCGCGCCGTCCGCTGACGTCGGCCGCAGACGGCACCTACACCTTGACCGACATCGTGGAGAGGACGGAACTGCGCTTCGGCCGGGTGCCCGGCCGAGGTGGCGAAACCCTACCGCTGCTGGCGATGGTCGATCACGGCGGCGACCGGGTCGACGTCGACTACGACACCCTCGGCGTGCCCCGGCTGCTGCGCCACTCGGCGGGTTACCGTGTGGAGCTGGAGACCGACGCCGGTCGTGTCACAGCGATCCGAGTGCTCGATCCCGCGAGGGAGCTCACTGTCCTCGTGCGGCGCTTCGGTTACGACCAGGAGGGCCGCCTGACCCAGGTCTTCAACTCCTCCGGCGCGCCTGAGCTGTTCGACTACGACGCCCACGGGCGGCTGACCGGCTGGCAGGACCGCAGCGGCACTTGGTACCGCTACATCTACGACGCCGACGGCCGGTGTGTGCGCACAGTCGGCGACCAGGGCTTCTACGACGGCGAGTTCGGCTACGACCTCGAGCGTCGCATCACGACGTTCACGGACTCGGTCGGCGGCACCACCGAGTTTCACCTCAACGAGGCCAACCAGGTCGTCCGCGAAGTCGGTCCGGTGGGAAACACCACTGTCTCCCGTTGGGACCGCTACGACCGGCTGCTGTCCCGGACCGACCCGCTCGGCCGCACCACCACTTATCAGCACAGTGAGGACGGTCTGCTCACGGGCGTCGTCCGACCGGACGGGAGCCGGGCGCGGGTGGCGTCGGGGGCGGACGGCGCGCTGACGGTCACCGTCGCGAGCGGCGACCGGACCTGGCAGCGGGTCTATCCGGCCGGCACCGCGCCGGACTTCTTCGACGGACAGGCCGGGATCGCGACGCGGTTCGAGCAGGATCGCCAGTTGACCGCCGGAGCTGTGGCGCCGCCGGCCGAAGACCCGACTGAGCGCGACCTGTTCGGGCGTCCGCGGGTGCTGACCGACGCGTCCGGCGGCCGCACCCGGCTCGGCTGGACTGTCGAGGGGCTGCGTGCCAGCCGAACCGGGCCTTCGGGGCGACACGAGGAATGGCGCTACGACGCCGAAGGCAACGTCGTCGAGCACGCCGGCATCCGGTTCGAGTACGGGCCCTTCGATCTGCCGGTGGCCAGGATCGACGCCACCGGCGCCCGGACGGCCTACGAGTACGACACGGAGCTGCGGCTCACCCGGATCACCAACCCGGCCGGTCTGAATTGGGGCTATACCTACGACACCGCCGGCCGCGTGGTGTCGGAGACCGACTTCGACGGACGGGTGCTGCGGTTCGACTACGACGCGGCGGGCCAGCTCGTGGGTACGGTCGACGGACTGGGGACGGTCACGACGTACACCTACGACGCGCTCGGCAACGTGGTCGAACGACGGACAGCGACCGGAACCACCACCTACGCCTACGATCCTGTCGGTTTCCTGGTGCGCGCCACCGAAGCGGGCTGTGTGCTGGAGATCGAGCGGGACGCACTCGGCGACGTCGTCCGGGAGTCGGTCGATGGGCGCGCGGTCACTTACGCCCGTGACAGCCACGGCGTCCAGCGGCGTACTCCGTCCGGAGTGGACAGTATGTGGACCTTTGACGAAGACGGGAACCCGGCGACCCTGTCCGTTGGTGGGCACGTGGTGGCCTTCCGGCACGACCAGGCGGGGCGCGAGATCGAGCGGACGATCGGTGGGGGAGCCGTACTGGCGCAGGCGTTCGACGCCGAGCACCAGCTGATCGGCCAGACCGTCACGGCTCGTGCCGGCAACCGCGTCGTCCAGCAGCGCCACTACCAGTACCGTGTGGACGGTCAGTTGACCGGCGTCGACGACGCGATCTCGGGGCCGCTCCGGTACCGGCTCGACGCGGCGGGCCGGGTCATCGGCGTCGCGACGCGGGACGGCGAGGAGAGCTACCGCTACGACCCGTCGGGCAACATCCTGCACGCCCAGGTCCCGGGCGCCGAATCCGACGCCGGCGCGCGCGGCTACGCCGGGAACCAGCTATCCGCAGCCGGTTCGGTTCGCTACGTCCATGACCGGCAGGGCAGGCTGGTCGCCCGTCACGAGGCAGGCCAGGCCGGCGCCCGCACCTG
Source organism: Amycolatopsis sp. (assembly GCF_025464955.1). Classification (GTDB taxonomy): domain Bacteria; phylum Actinomycetota; class Actinomycetes; order Mycobacteriales; family Pseudonocardiaceae; genus Amycolatopsis. The sequence goes on from NZ_JAODNM010000074.1 coordinate 2,705, forward strand.
GACCTACCGCTGGGACGCGCAGGATCGGCTGATCGCGGCGAGCACGCCGGACGGCGCGGAATGGCGCTACCGCTACGACCCACTCGGCCGGCGCATCGCGAAGCAGCGCTGGTTGCCAGGCGCCGCCGCACCGGCCGAGGAGACAGTGTTCGTCTGGAGTGGGCAGCTGCTGGTCGAACAGGTGCAGCGGGGCCAGGACGGGCAGCAGCTCGTACTGACGTGGGACCACGTGCCCGGCAGTGTGCGCCCGGTGACCCAGACCGAGCAGCTCGGAGCGGGCGTCCGGTTCTTCTCGTTCCTCACCGACCAGGTCGGCACCCCGGTGGACATGGTCGACGCCCATGGTGTCGTCGCTTGGCACGCCACGGCGTCGTTGTGGGGCAGGGCAAAGCCGGGCCGCACCGGCGTGTCCACGCCGCTGCGCTTCCCGGGCCAGTACGCCGACGACGAGACCGGCCTGCACTACAACGTGTTCCGCTACTACGACCCGGGGACGGGGCGGTATCTCAGCCAGGACCCGCTGGGGCTGGTCCCGGCGCCGAACCCGGTCGTCTACGTCCCGAACCCGCTGTGCGACAGCGACCCGCTCGGCCTAGGCGGGTGCATGAGCAAGTCGAACGCTGCCGTGGGCGACGACGTCACGCCCCCGGCTCGGGCTGGTGGGGGATCCGACGCCGGGCATGTGCAGGACACCAACCCGCCGAGCCGCCCGGCGTCGCCGGAGGCGCCGCTGTCGAACGAGCCACCGCCGCCCAGGATCCCGTCGAGCCAGTGGGATCCGTCCCACGTGCCCGCGGGCACGAAGGTCTACCACTCTACTGACCCCGCGAACCTGCCGAGCCTCCACGGCGAGGACGGCGGCATCCGCCCGGCAGCCGACCCGACCGCGGCACCTTCGACCGGAGCCGGCGCGAACCAGTGGGGCGGCGGTGAGCTCGGGAACGGGTTCTACACGCACAAGAACCCCGAAAGCGCGCAGAACTACACCCTTCACATCGACCACCCCGCGGTTATCGAGTACACCGTGAAACACGACATGGATGGCAAGCAGTCACCTGGCGGCTGGATCGGCAACATGCGCGGCGACGACTACCGCGGCGGTGCGGACTTCATCAACGGACACCACGATCCCGAAGAGATCAAGTTCCACAACGGTGGCGATCAGCTGGAGCTGAACAAGATCTCCGTGTACGGCGAAGAGTTCGGCAGCTACAGCGCCTACAAGGAGTGGGCGACCGAAATGGGGCTGATGTAGGCGGGTGCGGTCGGCTGATGGTGCTCGGTCGGGGGTGCTCGGTTGGCAATCAGTTGAGCGATGCCGGACAGAACACCGGACAGTCCGCGTCTCCTCGCTTGCCCAGTGCCTCCCCGCGGTGCCAGTGTTTGAGGCCGACGACAGGGAGACGCTGTGAGAAGGATTCCGCCCCTGGTGGTTCTTGCTGTTGGCGCCGCCGCCTTGGTCGCGCCGAACGCCTCCGCGACATCGTTGGCTTCGACTCCCGCGGCCACTACCGCGGTCGCGCTCGACGGCAGCACGCTCGGACGGACCTTCGACGGCATCGGCGCGATCAGTGGCGGTGGCGGGAACTCGCGGCTGCTCGGCGACTATCCCCAGGCGCAGCAGGGGCAAATCCTCGACTACCTGTTCAAACCCGGCTATGGCGCGGATCTCCAGCTGCTCAAGCTGGAAGTCGGCGGTGACGCCAATTCCACCGATGGTGCCGAGCCGAGCATCGAACACACCCGCGGCGCGGTGAACTGCGACGCCGGCTACGAGTTCAAGCTCGCTGAGCAGGCCAAGCAGCGCAACCCCGCGCTCAAGCTGTACGGGCTCGCGTGGGCCGCACCGGGCTGGCTCGGCAACGGCCAGTTCTGGTCGCAGGACACTGCCGACTACCTGGTGACCTGGCTGAACTGTGCCAAGTCGCATGCGCTCACCATCGACTACCTCGGCGGCTGGAACGAGCGTGGGTACGACAAGGCCTGGTACGAGAACCTGCGAACCACACTCGGCAAAGCAGGCTATGGCTCGATCCAGGTGGTCGGCGCGGACTCGGACTGGGGCGTCGCGAACGACATGGTGTCCGACGCCGACTTCGCGAAGTCGATCGACATCGTCGGCGCGCACTACCCGTGCTCGGGTGGGGATGGCGGCGACGCCAAGACCTGCTCGACCACGTCGAACGCGCTGGCCACCGGGAAACCTTTGTGGGCCAGTGAAAACGGGTCCCAGGACGATAACTCCGGCGCGCCCGCGCTGATCCGGTCCATCACCCGCGGTTATCTCGACGCCAAGATGACGGGCTATCTGAACTGGCCGCTGATCGCGGCGATCTACCCGAACCTGCCGTATGCCACCGTCGGGCTCGCCGTCGCGGGGCAACCGTGGTCGGGCGCCTACAGCATCGGGAAGAACGCCTGGGTCACCGCGCAGCTCACCCAGTTCACCAAGCCGGGCTGGAAGTTCGTCGACTCCGCGTCGGGCTATCTCGGCGGGAACCGTGACAACGGCAGCTACGTGACGATCAAGCCGACGACCGGCGGCGACTACTCGACGATTCTCGAGACCAGCACCGCGACGGCAGCCCAGCCCGCGACGTTCACCGTCGGCGGCGGCCTGTCCACCGGCACCGTCCACGTCTGGTCCACCAGCCTCGGCGGTGGAACCGATCTCGCCCGGAACGCCGACATCACACCGGCAAACGGGCAGTTCTCCCTGACGCTGCAGCCGAACACCGTGTACACGGTGACGACCACGACGGGACAGGGCAAGGGAACCGCGGTCAGTCCGCCTTCCGCGCCGCTCGCTCTTCCGTACAGCGACGGGTTCGACAGCTACCAGCCCGGCAGCGAGGCGAAGTACCTCTCCGACATGCAAGGCGCGTACGAGGTCCAGGCGTGCACGGGCAGGGCCGGGCAATGCGTGCGGCAGATGGCACCGGTCAAGCCGATCGAATGGCAGGACGACTCGGACGCGTTCTCCCTGATCGGGGATCCGACCTGGGGCAACTACACGGTGGCTTCCGACGTCCGGCTCGCGCAGCCGGGCGCGGTGGAATTGCTGGGCCGCGCCAACACGCAAAGCCGCCCGCAGTCACACCAGAATGCCTACTACTTCAAGGTTTCCGACAGCGGTGCCTGGACGATCGCGCGGGGCGACACGAGCGGGAAGCTGACCACGCTGTCGTCCGGCACGACCACGGCGCTGGGTACCGGCTCCTGGCACCATCTCTCGGTGACCTTCGAGGGCACCGCGATCACCGGGTCCGTCGACGGTCACCAGGTCGGCACGGCCTCCGACGGACTGTGGACCAACGGCCAGGCCGGCCTCGGCGTGGTCGGCTACCAGACCGACGAATTCGACAACCTGTCGATCACGCCGGGCAGCGCCTCCCCGCCGTCGACGCGGACCGGGCCGATCACTTCGGGCCTGGCCGGAAAATGTGCTGACGGCGGCGCCGACAGCCGCGTCACGCTGTGGGACTGCGACAAGGATCCGGCCACCCAGAACTGGACCGTGTCGAACGGGACGCTCAGCGTGGGCGGCAAGTGCCTGGACGTCACCGGCGAGGCGACGGCCAACGGGACACTCGTGGGGCTGTGGACCTGCACCGGCGGTGCCAACCAGCTGTGGACACCGAAGCCCGATGGCACTTTGGTGAGCGCCCAGTCCGGCAAGTGCCTCGACGACCCCGGCTTCACCGCCACCAACGGCACCCAGCTCGAGATCTGGGACTGCAACAACGGCACCAACCAGCACTGGACCCTGCCCTAGCCGGTGCCCTCTGCGGTGACGGCTTTCAGTTGGGCGAATGAGTCTCGGAGGTGGCGCGCGAGGTCCGGCGGACCGGTGTCGACGAGCCAGCGCTCGAACGCCATCCTGAAGACGGTGATCCCCGCCTCGGCTGCCAGGCTCGCGGTGGTGTCGTGGACGCCTCGGCGGCGCAGCGCGTCGGTCAGCGCCGCGGCGATTGTCGACATCTTGATCAGCTCGCGCTCTTGAAGCTCCGGGTTCGCGGCGATGACGGCCTGACGCTGCCGGGACCCTTCGCGGCGCTCGTCGAAGATCCTGCCGGTGGATTGCAGGGCCGCGGAGATCGCGTCGATCGGCGCCGCGGAATCGGGTTCATCGGCGACAGCTTGCACGAGGTGATCCTGCAGGACGCTTGAGCCGCCGAACAGGACCTCGCGCTTGTCGGCGTAGTGCCGAAAGAACGTTCGCTCCGTGAGTCCCGCGCGCTTGGCGATCTCCGCCGCCGTGGTCTGGTCGAACCCGCGCTCGGCGTAGAGCGCGAAGGCGGCCTGCTCAAGTCTGCCCAGCGCGTCTGGCTCCCATCGGCTCATGAGTCTGACTCTAGTTGATGACAGCGACTGGCATCGCTGCTATGTTGATGACAGCAACTGACATTGACCGGCGCGGCGCACCTCCGCGGCGAGCCGGTCGACTTATCTGGAGGTTTTCATGCGCGTTTTCGTCACCGGCGCGTCCGGCTGGATCGGCTCCGGCGTAGTTCCCGAGCTCCTCGGCGCGGGCCACCAGGTCACCGGCCTGGCCCGCTCGGACGCGTCGGCCGCCGCGCTCACCGCGGCCGGGCTAGATGTGCATCGCGGTTCGCTTGATGATCTCGACAGCTTGCGGAGCGGGGCTGCCGCGTCGGACGGCGTGATCCACCTCGCGTACAAGCACGACATCGCCTTCTCGGGCGGCTTCGAGTCTGCTGCCGACGCGGATCGCAGTTCCGTCGAGGCGATCGGCGAGGCGCTGGCAGGGTCCGATCGGCCGTTCGTCATCGCCTCCGGGACCTTGGGGCTCGCCCTCGGGCAGGTGGGGACCGAGCGGGACGGCCATGATCTGGCCGCGTACGCGCACATGGGCCGTGGTCCGTTGACTCGGCTGGGGACCGCGGAGCTGACACTTTCTTTCGCTTCCCGCGGCGTCCGTTCGTCCGTCGTGCGACTCTCACCGACGACGCACGGCGAAGGAGACAAGGGATTCATGGCGCGTTTGGTCGGCATTGGCCGTGACAAGGGTGTCTCGGGGTACATCGGAGACGGTTCCAACCGCTGGACGGCCGGGCACCGGCTCGATGCCGCGCGCCTGTTCCGCCTGGCGCTGGAGAACGCGCCGGCGGGATCGACGCTGCACGCTGTCGGCGACGAGGGGGTACCGATCCGCGCCGTCGCCGAGGTCATCGGCCGGCTTCTCGACGTCCCGGTGGTCTCCGTCTCTCCTGAGGACGCGGTCGAGCACTTCGGCGCGCTGGGTGGCTTCCTCGGACTGGACAGCCCGGCCTCGAACACGCTGACCCGTGAACTGCTGGGGTGGCAGCCGACCCACCCCGGGCTCCTCGAAGATCTCGAGAAGGGCCACTATTTCACTCCCGCGGGGTGAGTGCGGCGACCTGGTCGACGTGATTCCGCCGACCCGTGCGCCGGCGCGGTGGAGGTTGGCGATCGCGTCGACCAGCGTTCAGTTCGAGTTCGCCCGGACCGTGTTCGGCAGATCTAGTGTTCGGCGACCAGCGATCAGTCCTCGTGTCGCCGTTCCGAGAGGTGCCGTCCATGTCCGATCTTTCTCGTAGAGGTTTCCTCGGTGCCGCGGTGGCGGCCACGGGAGCCGCGGTGGCCGGCGCGGCACTGCCTGCCACCGAGGCGCAGGCTTCTCCCCAGCCGGGTGGGAAAAACCACCGGTTCGGCGACATTCGGGACATCAAGCACGTGGTGATCCTGATGCAGGAGAACCGCAGTTTCGACCACTACTTCGGCTCTCTCAAGGGTGTCCGGGGTTTCGGGGACCGCTCGACCATCACGCTGCCCGGCGGTTTGTCGGTGTTCCAGCAGCCGACGACGACACCCAGCGCCCCTGCTGCGGCGACGCAGTATCCTTGGCACCTCAGCGATGCCCCCGCGTCGGCCTACCCGGCCGGTCACCAGCCGCCCAGCCCGGAGGTCGGCGCGCAGGGTTACGGCGGAACGTCGCACAGCTGGGACGACCAGCACGGCGCGTGGTACGGCGGCCTGATGAACGGCTGGGTATTCGCCAAAGGCGGCCTGACGACGCTCGGCTACCTCGACCGCGCGGACATCCCGTTCCACTACGCGCTCGCCGACGCCTACACGGTGGGCGACGCCTACCACTGCTCCGTGCTCAGCGCCACCGGCCCGAACCGCACGTTCCTGTGGAGCGGCACCATCGACGCCCAGCAGAAGTACAGCAGCTACGTCGCCTACAACGGCGGTGACGAGCTGGGCAAGAACCTGCTCTGGGAGAGCTATGCCGAGACCCTGCAGCAGGCTGGCGTCACGTGGAATGTCTATCAGTGCGCCGACGACTACGGTGACAACGCAGTGGAGTATTTCGCCACCTTCGCCCGGCTGGACCCCGCTCAAGGTGGCAAACCAGCCCCTGGCAACGTTTTCTACGACCACGGTGTCGCCAACGTCCCCGAGCCGCTGACCGGCCTGACCGCCAACGCCGACAACCTCACCAACGCGATCAAAGCCGACGTGGTCGCGGGCAAGCTGCCGCAGGTGTCCTGGGTCGTTACCAACCAGGCGTTCTCCGAGCACCCCGACGGCGCTCCCAACGATGGTGCGTACTACGTCAACCGCGTGCTGGAGGCGCTCAACGCCGACCCGGACGTTTTCGACTCGACCCTCGTGATCATCGACTACGACGAGAACGACGGGCAGTTCGACCATGTGCCACCGCCGGTTCCGGCGCCGGGGGCCAAGGACGAGTTCTTCTACGAGGCGTCCGGCGCCCTCGCGAGTGCCGGTCTGACGCAGCCGCTACCGGTCGGCCTCGGCTTCCGCGTTCCGCTGATCCTGATCTCGCCGTGGACGCGGGGCGGCTGGGTGACCTCGGAGGTTTCCGATCACACCTCGGTCATCCAGTTCCTCGAGAAGTGGACGGGGGCGCACGGGACGCCCGCGTTCTGCCCGAACATCAGTGCCTGGCGCCGCAGCGTGTGCGGTGACCTGACCAGCGCGTTCGACTTCACCTCGCCGGTCTTCGGCTTGCCGAAGCTGCCCTCGACCAGTGTGATCGGCGACCCGGCCGGCGGTTCGTACCATCCGCCGACCGTGACCAACGCGATGCCGGTCCAGGAGCCGGGTACCAAGCGGGCGCGTTCGCTGCCCTACCAGCCGAACGCGAACTTGGACGGGTTCACCGACGGCAGTGCCGGAGTGGTCGAGGCGAGCCTGTCGTTCAGCAACAACGGGAAGCACGTTCGCAAGGCCAGTCACTTCGCCGTTTACGACAACACGGCGCCGGCTCCGTCGCTGGCCGACTACCCGGCCAAGTACCCCGGCCAGTACACCGTCGACCCCTCGCACACGGTCTGGAACAAGACCGTGCCCGGGTCGGTCCAGATCGCCCGTGGCAAGTACGACCTGACGGTGGTGGGCCCGAACCGGTTCCTGCGGCATTTCACCGGCGACGTCACCGCCATCGGGAAGTCCGCACAGGTGGAGGCGGTGTACCACGAGCGCGGTTTCGAGGCGAAGCCCAAGCTCTCGCTCGAGATGGCCAACACCGGTACGAGCACGGTGACGTTCACCGTCGTGCCGAACAACTACACGAAGGAACGGCCGAAGACCTACCGCGTGCCCGCGCACGGTCGCGCGACGCACTCGGCGGACCCGCTGGCTTCGAGCGGCGGATGGTACGACGTGACGGTCACCATCAGTGGCGACAGCACCTGGTCTAGGCGTTATGTCGGTCATCTCGAAGACGGAAGGGACAGCGTCACCGGCTGATCGGTCACGCTCGACGTTCGCACAGCGCCGCTGCGGAAGCTTGCTTCGAGGCCTCCTGTCTGGTTCCGCGTCCGGTGGACCCGCCGCCTCTTCTGAGGTCGGGGACGCGGGAGGTGAAGGTGACGATACGAGAACCTGTTCATCAGGAAACCTGTACATTTCACCTCGAGGATGGCAAGGTTCACCAGCACAGCAGCAACCGCACGTCGAGGTGAGGTTCCTTCATGGCCGCAGTGAGTTCCCCCGCAGACCTGTCCGCACCAGCCGGGCAACCGCCAGGGCTGAGCCGAGGCACCCTGGTGGCCGCCACACTGGCGGTGTGCGTCGCGCAGATCGGCCTCGCCATACCGGCCGTGCTGAACGGCCTCTTCCAGCAGGACCTCGGGCCGACGTCGGCGCAGCTGACCTGGATCTCCGCCGCGTTCCTGGTCCCGATCACCTTGCTGGAACTCACGTTCGGCGTCCTCGGTGACCTGTTCGGCCGCAAGCGGCTGCTCATCATCGGCTCGCTGCTGCTCGCGCTGGGGGAGGCCGTCGCGGTGCTGACCCCGGGCGCGGGTACATCGACGGATCTCCGGGTGGTCGTGCTCTGGGCCGGTCAGATCCTCGCCGGGCTCGGCGCCGCCGCGATTTTCCCGACGACGCTCGCGATGGTCGCCGCCGGTGCGCACACCGCGCATGCCCGCTCGCGGGCGCTGCCGATCTGGGCCGCGGCGCTGGCGTCGGGCGGGTTCCTGTCCCCGGTGCTCGGCGGCTGGTTCGCCCGGTACGGCTGGGGCGGTGCCGCCCTTGGCGGCTGGCGCTGGGCGTTCGTGCTCGTCGCCGTACTCGCCGTGGTCAGTACCATCGTGACGGCGCGCTGGGCCCGTACCTCCTCGTCGCCGCAGGGGCGTTCGCTGGACTGGCCGGGCCAGGTGACGATCGCGGTGTCCCTGTTCGCGCTGCTGTTCGCGGTGATCCAGGGACCGACCAGCGGTTGGGGCAGCACGCCGGTGATCGTCGGGTTCGTCGTTTTCGCGGTGTTCTTTGCGCTGTTCGTCGCGGTCGAGCTACGAGCGGAAAAGCCGTTGCTGCGACTGGATCTTTTCACCAACCGCGCGTTCGCTGTCTCGTCCGCGATCACCGTGCTGAGCATGTTCTCGCTGCTCGGCGTCGGTTATGCAACCAGTATCCGGCTGGCCGCGATCCAAGGATTCACCCCGCTGAAGACCTCGATCGCGTTCGTGCTCCTGAATGTGATGGCCCTGCTGCTGGTGCCGCTGGCGTCGCGGCTACTCGACCGCACCACCCCGCGGGTGATCCTGACCATCGGGTGCACGCTGCTCGCGGCCGGCTCGTTCTGGATCTCCTCGCTGTCGGCGGCCACCATCTCGATCGGTCCGCTGGTGGTGCCGCTGCTGCTCATCGGCACCGGGTTCGCGCTCGCGCTCAACGGCGTCACCTCGGTGGCCGTCAACAGTGTCCCGCCGCGGTTGGCGGGAATGGCCAGCGGGACGACCAGCTTGCTCAGGGACTTCGGGTTCACCCTCGGCCCGGCCGTGATCGGCGCGGTGGCGCTGAGCCGGGCCGCGTCGGAGATCTCGGCCAAGGTCTCTGGCGACCCGAAGCTGAGCACGGCGTTGGAGCACTTCACCGCGTCCGCCCAAAGCGCGCCACCGGCGCAACGCGGGGCGGCGCAGGCCGCCGTCGATGCCGTCCAGTCCGGTCCGCTCGGCGCGAACGCCGTGCCGTCGTCGATCCTCCTGCCGAACGGGCAGACCGCTCCGCTCAACCCGCTGAAGGACGTCGCCTTCGCGGCGCTCGACCACGGCTACTCGACGGGCTACCTGGTGACCGGCCTTGCCGCGCTGGTGGCCGCCCTGCTCGCCGCGTTCGTGCTGCGCACGGCGAAGACCGAGGTTGTGCCATGATTGCCGGCCCCAGTTTCCTGCGCGGGGCTTGCCACGCCTGGGTACAGTCCGGCGGTTGGGGCGTGAGCAACACCGGCCTGATTGCGGGTGATGGCGAATCCCTGCTGGTGGACACCCTGTTCGACCTCGCACACACCCGCCGCATGTTGGACGGGTTGGCCGCGCACGCCGGACACGCGCCGATCGGGACGGTGGTGAACACCCACGGCAATGGTGATCACTGGTTCGGCAACGAACTGGTGCCCGACGTCGAGATCGTCGCCGCGGCGGGCTCGATCGAGGACATGCGAGCGGTCGGTCCGCGCGAGCTGACGGCGCTGCTCGCCGCCCCCGGCCGGGTCGGCGAGTACGCGCGGGACATCTTCGGCGCGTTCCGGTTCGACGATCTGACGCCCGCGTTGCCGACCAGGTCGTTCGACGACAGGCTGGAGCTCACGGTCGGCGGAGTGGACGTCGAACTGATCGACGTCGGCCCGGCGCATACCCGGGGCGACACGATCGTGCACTGCCCCCGCGACGGAGTCGTCTACGTCGGTGACATCGTGTTCGCGGGCGGCACGCCGATCGTCTGGGCCGGTCCGGTCGGGAACTGGATCGACGCCTGCGAACGGATCCTGGGGCTTGGCGCCGACATCCTGGTACCCGGCCATGGCCCAGTGTCGCCGGTGGAGGTGGTGCGGACGATGGTCGACTACCTCGACTTCGTCCGGGCGGAGGGCACCAGCCGCTGGAGCGCGGGCATGCCGCTGGCCGATGCCGCGGCCGACGTCGACCTCGGACTGTTCGCCGGGCTGCCGGAGTCCGAACGGCTCGCCCTCAACTTGGCCGCGGTGTACCGGGAGCTAGATCCCGAGCCTGGGCCACCACCGGACGGGCCAGCCCTTTTCGGTTGTATGGCAGACTTTCGCGCTATCCAAAGAATGGCGGGTTTGACGTGCGGTGGGTGAGTCTGGAGACAGCGGGTGAACGGCGTGTCGGCGTCCTGGCCGACGACCGGATCCACGTGACCGGTGAGGCGCGAACGCTGCTCGCCCTGCTGGAACGCGGTGATCTCGCCGAAGCTGGTGAGCGTGCGCTCGCGGACCCGGAGGCCGTTCTCGCCGTCGACGAGTCGGACCTGCTCGCGCCGTTGCCGGAGCCACCGTCCATTCGGGACTTCATGGCGTTCGAACAGCATGTGGACGGGGTGGGCCGCCTTGTCGGTGCGCTGCCGCTCGTTCCGGACGTCTGGTACGAGCAGCCACTGTTCTACTTCTCCAACCCCGCGGCCGTGGTCGGTCCGCGAGAAGACGTTCCGATGCCACCGGGCTGCTCGGTGCTCGACTACGAGCTGGAAGTCGCCGCCGTCGTCGGCCGGTCGGGGGCGGATCTGACCGTCGAGGACGCGGATCAGGCCATCGCCGGTTATCTGGTGATGAACGACTGGTCGGCCAGGGACCTGCAGTTCAGCGAGATGCGAGGACCACTGGGGCCGGCGAAGGGCAAGGACTCCGCGATCACGTTGGGGCCGTGGTTCGTGACCGCGGACGAGCTCGAGCCCTACCGCTCCCGGAAGGGATTCGACCTGGGGATGTCGGTGTGGATCTCTGATGAGCTCATGGGGGAGGACCGGCTGGACAATCTGGGCTGGAGCTTCGCCGAGATGGTTTCCTACGCATCGAGGGGGACCAGGGTCAGGCCTGGCGACGTGGTGGGCTCGGGTACCTGCGGGAACGGCTGCCTGGCTGAGCTGTGGGGGCGACACGGCCGCGAGGCGCATCGCCCGCTCGCGCCGGGCGACGTCGTCCGGATGACGGTGGAAGGGCTCGGGACGATCAGCAACCGCGTCGTCGCCGGTGGTCCCGTCCGTGCGCCGCTGACTCAGCGAAAGCCTGCGGGGCCCTGGAAATAGCGGACAAAAGGGGCTCTTCGGTCGAATGTGTGGGTCGTTGCCACCGCAACTCGCCGTCGAGTTGCGGTGGTGGCGGTGCCGCCTCGGTAGGCTGGTCGTAACCAGCGATCAAGGCCGCGGCCACGCCCAGGGTCCTGAATTTTCGGGAGGTTGTTCCTCATGACCGACTCCGCTCAGGACAGTGCCGAGAGCAGTGACGACGACAGCGTCGACGAACTGATCGAACTCGCCGCCGAGCGTGGCGACCTGGATGAGCTGCGGCGCCTCGCGGACAAGGGTAGTTCCGACGCCGCCGACCAGCTCATCGAACTGGCGGGGGAGCGAGGCGATGTGGGCGAGTTGCGACGGCTCTCCGACGCGGGCAACGACACCGCGACCGATCAGCTGATCGAGCTCGCCACCGAACTGGATGCTCTGGACGAGCTGCGTCGCTTGGCTGCGAAGGGCAACATCACGGCCGCCGAACAGCTCGCGGAACTCACTGCGGAGTAAAGAGCGTCTCAAGGATTTTCAGTGGTTAGCGGACCGGGGTCCTTCATTTCCCGCCGGGAACATTTCGACGCCGAATAGCGCGCATTCCCCTTTTTCGACCCTACGCAGAAGCGAGCGGTGGGTGTCACCCCCGTTGGTAGGTTAAGGCCCGCTGCCACCCAAAACGGGCATTGATTCGCAAAAGGGTAATTCCGGAGTGGATTTTCCCCGACTGTTCAGTCTGTGGGATAACGCTGGGGGATAACAAGGTTGGGATCGGACGGGTTCCGACGAAAGTTGGTTCCCCGCTAACGATCGAGCGGCTTATATTCCTTTCGCTCGACCGGATCTTCTCCCTCTCCCCACTTCTGCGATTGGGTTTTTCATGCGTAGACACCCTATGGCTACGGTCTTCTCCGCGACCGCCGCGATGCTGACGCTGACCGGTGGCGCTGCGCTGGCTTCGACGCCAGACACCGCCGCCGCGGACGCGCTCACGTCGGCGGTCCCCGGCCTCCATCACTCGGTGCCGAACGCGGCAGCGGACAAGGGCGCGGCGTCGGGCCTACACCGAGTCACACTTTCCTTGGCCTCCAAGGATAAAGCCGGTCTGGACGCGTACGTCGCCGCCCGCCACGCGCCGCTGTCCTCGGCCGAGTTCGCCGCCAGGTTCGGTCCGTCGCAGCAGGGTCTCGACTCGATTCAGGGCTGGGCAGCCAAGAACGGCCTCGCCGTGCAGCACGACCCGGGCAGCATGCTGCTCCACCTGGCCGGGTCCACAAAGGCCGTCGACGCCGCTTTCGGCGCCTCGCTGCACAACTACCAATCGGCGTCGAAGTCCTTTGTCGCCAGCACGCAGGACGCGAAGCTCCCCGCGAGCATCGCGAGGTACACCACCTCCGTCGTCGGACTGTCCACTCCGGCCACCGCGCACGTGGCGAGTGAGGGCCAGGTCGCGAAACCCGCCGCGTCCGGATACGGACCGGCCGACTTCACGAAGTTCTACAACGCGCCGTCGGCCGACACCGGCACCGGGCAGCGCCTCGCGATCATCACGGTCGGGAACCTCACCGGGGTCAAGAAGGACCTCGCCCTGTTCGAGAGCCACTTCAGCCTGCCCAAGGTCGCCATCACCGTGGTCCCGATCGACGGCGGCTCGTCGGACACCAGCGACGACGTCGAATGGGACCTCGACACCCAGTACTCGACCGGCTTCGCGCCCGGTGTGTCGGGAGTGACCGCGTACTCCGCGCCCGACCTGCAGGACCAGTCGCTCACCGACGCCTTCTCGAAGTGGGTCGACGACGACAACATCACCCAGGCCAGCGCCTCGTTCGGTGAGTGCGAGACCGACGCGCAGTCCTCCGGTGACCTGACGGCCACCGACACCGTGCTGGAGAAGGCGGCCGCACAGGGGCAGACGTTGTTCGTTTCCAGTGGTGACACCGGATCGAAGTGCGGCACGCAGAACGGCACGGTCAGCGGTCCCGAAGGCGTCGGCTACCCGGCGAGCAGCCCGTACACCGTCGCCGTCGGTGGTACGAAGATCACCAGCCTGTCGGGCGGAACCGAAGAAGGCTGGTACGCCGGTGGCGGCGGCCAGTCGCCCAACGAGACCGCGCAGTCCTGGCAGACCTCGGTCGGTGGTGCCTTCACCGGCAGCGCGCGGGGCGTGCCGGACGTGTCACTGTCCGCCGAGGACTTCCAGATGTACTACAACGGCAGCATCATCGACGAGGGCGGCACTTCGGCCAGCGCCCCGTCGTGGCAGGGCGTGTGGGCCCGCGTCCAGCAGGCGACCGGTGACAAGGCCGGCTTCGGCGCACCCGCGCTCTACCAGGCGTCCAGCGCGCTGCGGGACATCACCAGCGGCAACAACGGCGACTTCGACGCCGATCAGGGCTGGGACTACGTCACCGGCCTCGGCACGCCGGACATCACCGCGCTCACCCAAGCGGTGACGCCCGCTTCCTGATCCCAGGAGCAGGTCAAGAGGCTCCCCTCGCGCTGGGTGCGAGGGGAGCCTCTTCGTCTTCGGCGCGCTCCCCGTGGAAGTTGCGCCACTGTTCGAGTCACGTTGGCCAGGGCGTCGGGGGCGGGGCGTAGACAGAGGCTATGGACCTCACGGCGTTGGCACGGCGGTTGCTCGAGTCGATCCCGGCACACCAGCTGATCGGCCTGCGAGTGCTGCGCGCGCAGGACGGCTCGGCGGAAGTAGCCGTCGACCCGTTGCCGCAGCTGCACAACGTCATCGGCACGCTCCATTCGAGCGGGCTGACCGCACTCGTCGACGCGGCCGGACTGGCCGCGCTCATCGCCGCGGCGGCCGACGAACAGCAGTTCGACGGAATCGTGCCGCTCGGCGCGTCCGCGGAGCTGCGGTTTCTCGCCCCCGCGAGCGGACGTCTGGTCGCGCGCTGCACGCTGGACCACACGAACCTCGCCATGGCACAGGCGCTGTTCACCGGCGTGACCGACAAGATCCGCCTCAAGACCGACTGCGAGATCTCGGACGCCCACGGCACGGTGGTCTGCACCGGAAGCTTCCGCTGGAGCGTTCGCCGGATGACTACCGCGAGCGCATGCCGCACCTAGCCGGCGGTCCGTCAAAGCAGTAGCGACGCGTTCGACCTTGCGCAGTCAGCGTGCAGACTTTCTGTCCAAAGATGATCGAACATGTTGACTTCTGAACACTTCAGCGCATAACGTCTCCGCTCACCACGGTCCCTGATGTTATGGAGTCGCGATGCGTACCTTGGCTGTCATCGCTCGGCTTTTCGCACGACGCCGGACGGGTGCCGCGGCCGCGGCCGCGGTTTTGGCGGCCGTCGGCGTGTTCGCCCCGGCGACCGCGTGGGCGACGCCGCCGACCAGCGGGTTCACGATCACGGTCGGCTCGACGAGTCCGTACGCGTACCCGACGGACACCCCGGCGAGCCCGTACCTCGACAAGGACGGCACGTTCTACTTCCAGCAGTCCGCCGCCCTCTACGGCGCCGCGGAGCCGCGGAACTGGGAGTTCTACACGGGCAAGGACTTCGACTCCGCCACCAAGTCCACCGCCATCAGCAACGCGGTGAATCCCGCCAATGCGCAGGACAAGAACAACGACACCACCTGGCGGTGCAACAACAGCCCCACCGGCGTGACCGCCACTGACCCGCCGTCAGGATCGAGCTACTCCCAGAAGAACTTCTGCGACCTGGTCGGGGTGTGGGTCGATCCGGATACCGGCGACTGGTATGGCTTGGTGCACAACGAGTTCACCCCGCAGCCGTTCGGCACCCCGTCGTTCTCGCACTACGACGCGATCGACTACGCGGTGTCGAAGGATCAGGGAAAGGTGTGGACCATCACCGGCCACGCCATCACGTCGCCGTACAGCACGAACCGCGGCGACACGACGGCCTTCCCGAACGGCACGTTCGACTACGGCGACGGTGATCCGCGGCTGTTCGTCGACCAGGCGTCCGGCTACTTCTACGTCTACTACGGATCCCGGATCGTGCCCAAGGCCGGCACGGGTGGCAGCGCCGATGGCCTCGCGCACGTCGCCCGCGCGCCGATGTCGTCGAAGCTGGCGACGGGGTCGTGGTCGAAGTGGTACAACGGTTCCTGGTCGCAACCCGGCGTTGGCGGTCTCGAGAGCAACATGGTCCCAGCGACGTCGTCCGCACCCTCGGGCTACACGCCGGTGGCGAAGGATTACGACCCCGCCAACACCGGGTCGGTGGACCAGCAGGTTGCGGCAGGCGTACTGCCGGCGAAGTCGGACCTGTTCGTCATGAACATCGCCTACGACGCCTACCTCGGTCTGTACATCGGCGAACCCGAAGTCGTCACCGGAACCGCGCCGCAGCGCTACTACGTCACCGACAACCTCGCGACGCAACAGTGGCACCTGATCGGCGACTCCGGCGCATACACCTCGGGCTCGTGGTACCGCTGGTTCGTCGACAGCGCGAACAGGACGAACTCGACCATCATCGGCAAGACTTTCCGGTCCTACTGCTCCATCGCCTGCGCGAGCTCCGACGGCGAGTACGCCAACGAAACGGTGACTTCGACGTCGCCCGCGGTCTCGCCTGTCGACCCTGCGAAGACGTACCGGATCAGCAGCGGGTCGGGACGGGTCCTCGCGCAGGTCCAGGGCAGCTCGGCGACCACGTCCGCGGCGTTGGCGAACGGTTCCGGACTGCAGGCATGGTTCTTCGCAAGCAACGGTGACGGTTCCTACACGATCACCAACTCCGCCACCGGCCAGGCACTGGGCGTCGACTCGACGTCGACGACGCAGCGGAGCTGGGGAACGAAGCCGACAGCCACCGCTCCAGGTTCCTCTGTCGGCCAGCAATGGTTCCTCGTCGCGAATGCCGCTGCGGGCACCTACCGTCTCGTCAACCGCTACAGCGGTCTGGTGCTGGGCCTTTCGTCGGACCCGGCGCGGCTCGCGGAGACGACCCCCAGCCGGTCCTGGACCAATACCACAGGCAACCCGGTCGGCGGATCGCGCAGCGCGGGCGAACAAACCCTGGGCCTCACGGCGACCGGGTCGTCCCCCAACCTCAACGGCACACACACGATCTCGGTGTCCGGCCAGGCGCTCGACGACCCGGACTACTCGACGAGCACCGGAACCCAGCTCGACACGTGGGCGCAGAACGGTGGAGCGAACCAGAACTGGGTGTTCACCCAGCAGGCCGACGGCTCGTACACGATCGCCAACGCGCACTCCAACCTGTGCATGGACGACAACGGTGGCTTCACGACTCCCGGAACCACAGTGATCCAGTGGACGTGCACCGGCGGGGTGAACCAGGACTGGGCCGTTACGAAGTCGGCGAGCGGTGCCTACGCGGTGAGCAACGTCCACTCAGGACTCCAGCTGACAACGGCTTCGGCAGCCAACGGGGCGCCGGTGACTCAGCAGGCGGACACCGGTTCCGCGCTGCAGCGGTGGACGATTGCTGGTTGAGTGCAGGCGCGTGTCGTGGGCACTGTCGGTGGCGGTGGCGGTGGCCCGCGTTGGGTGGTGGGTCCGGTCTACTGCAGCGAGGACCGGGGCGAGCTGGGGTTCGGGGCGGATCCGGGGGCCCGTTCCGTTTCGTGAGTGGGTCGAAAGGGACTTTTCTTGTGGTGAACGCACGGATAATGCCGCTCGCGATTCGCCGCTCACGTTAAGCAACCAGCCTTGGGGGCTTGGTGCATCTGTGAGTGACACCCGCGATATGCAGTTGGACGTGAAGGCCACCTTCACGACGTAATTTTCCGTGAAGGTGGCCTTCACGTCCAATCAATGATCACGTGCAGCGATAAAGCGGTTCAGTCGTTCGTGTATCGAAGAGGCGTTCGATCTGCGGTAGGATAAAGGGGTGTCCAGCTCACTGATCCGGTTCCCCTCGCTCGCCGAGATTCGGCGTGCGAATCCGGTGGAAGCTGCTGAGATCGCCCGCCAACTGGCGCGGATCTACAACGAGTGCGACGCACTGTTCGGTGTGCTGGCGGCGAAGGTGGAGACCGAGGGTGTGAAGGTCGTCTACCAGTATCTGAACGCGGCACTGTGGTTGGATGATGTCACTCAGATCGGCCCGGCGGCGGCGAAGCGGATCGTGATCCGAGGCAAGGCCGTGAACTCCTCCCATACCCTGGACGGCACAGAAGTCCCGGCGATCGCGCCACTGGCGGGTATCGCAGCACGCGCAGGCCAGATCACTCCGGCGCATGTGGATGAGATCGTGGCGACGATGACGAAGGTGCCCGCGACGGTGTCTGCTCGGGATCGGGCGGGTGCGGAGAAGATCCTGGTCGACCTCGCCCGGCAGGCGAAACCCCTCGAAGTCCGCAAAGCCGGCGACCGGCTCCTGAACACCTTCGACCCGGACGGACCCGAGCCGAAGGACCCGCCGGAGAGACCGAAGCGGGAGCTGTCGTTCCAGGAACACGGCGACGGCACCGCCACCCTCAAAGGCAAGCTCGACAACCTGGCCTACGCCCAACTCCGCGCGGCCCTCGACCCGTTGGCGAAGCCGCACTCGACGAAAGAGGAAGGCCGCGACACCCGCAGCCAATGGGAACGCCACGCCGACGCCCTCGTCGATCTGATCCGCCTCGCGATGACGGTGGACGAGATCCC
>NZ_JAODNM010000089.1 GCF_025464955.1 Amycolatopsis sp.
AGTTGGGCGTAGGCGAGGTTGTCGAGCTTGCCTTTGAGGGTCGCGGACCCGTCACGGTGCTCTTGGAACGACAACTCCCGCTCCGGTCTCTCCGGCGGATCCTTCGGCTCCGGCCCATCCGGATCCACCGTGTCCAACAGCCGGTCGCCGGCCTTCTTCACCTCGACCGGGGACGCGTTAACGGCGAGGTTGACCAGGATTTTCTCCGCCGCCACCCGATCCTCCTCCGACACCGTCGCAGGCATGGCCGTCATCGTTTTCACGATCACGTCCACATGCGCGGGAGTGAGGACACCGGCCAGTGCCGCAAGACCGGTCAGGGGTGCGACTGCGGGAATCTCTGTCCCGTCGATGGCGTACAAGGAGTTGGTGCCGCGGGCACGGACCACGATCTGACGTGCTGCGGGCTCGGCCATCCCCGTTGTATGCATCAGCCACTGCACCGCCGAGTTGTACTGGTGAGTCGCCTTGATGCCATCAGTCTCGGTTTTGGTGACCACGAGCCCCAGCAACGCCGTGTACCGGTTCATCTCCCGGGTGATCACGCGGGCGTACTCGACCAGCGTCGCCGGATCCGCACGCCGGATATCGGCGGGATCAGGGAGGGTGATCGTTACGCTGGGCACTCCTTTATTCTACTACGGATCGAACGTTTATTCGGAACACGTTCAGGTGATACACACTATCGCGGAACGTAGTCATCGAATATTCGGAAAGGCTGCCACCGCAACGAAATACGCCCGCTCGCCGCCTGCAACTGCTTGCCACGTCACTCACGCATACACCAGGCAAACGAGCCCGGTTGCTTAACGTGAGTGGCGAACTGCGCACGGCGTTTCACTTACGTTGGATGCAAAGAACGTCCCTTTCACCCCTGGCGGCAACACCCCACCCACACCACCAGCGGCAGGATGCGGCCCGCCGATCCGGTCCCTGTGCCGCAGGCGCCCCGGCCTTGCTGCCCTAGACCGGAACTCCGCACGACAAGCAATCCAACACAGCACAGCGCTCCCTTGAACGCCAATCCCTTGAACGCCAGGGTGTCGGGGGTGGTCGAGGCGGCGGGTTCGGCAGCTCGTCCGTAGCCTCGCGGACCGGCCCAGCAGTCACATCACCAGCAGCACGGCGTGACAGGCCCTCAGGACCGCTCGGCGTTCACCCGCCGGCCCCGGTCCTCGCTGCCGTAAACAGGACCTGCCGCACCAGCCAGCCCTCCACATTCCAGGCAGCGGCGTTCAACGCCACTGGTGTGGCCCTGAGCGGACTCGCACACCGCGAGCCGTCAGACAGGTATGACCTGTACCAGCCGCTCAAGTCCGTTGAAGTCAGCGGCATTGCGTGTCAACAGGGGCAGTGTTCACGCAGGTATCGAGCACAACGCGACCAACCATCAGCTCGGCTCGCCGAGATCATCCGGGCCGAAGACTTCGTCATCAGCTGCCCGATCACTGTTCCATTTGGCGAGATCAACCGACGGCAAGGCGCGAAAGTCGGCTTGAGCCCTGGCCAACGTCCGCGCGGCCCGTCGGTCGCCTGATGCGGCACAAGATCAGCGACAGGCTTCCCATTCCGAGTCACCGTGAAGCTCTCACCTGCCTCGACACGGCGCATGATCTCCGCGTTGTCGTTGCGCAGCCTTCCCGATGTGCTAAGTGTGCGCTACCGACCTCAGATCGCTGTGGTCGCTAGGGCTGTGGCCACTCGCCACTCGCCGGGCATGGTTTCGCGGCCGGTCGCGCATCGTCGACGAAGTCGGAGTCCGCGATGGAATCGACACCGGTCGCCGAGGGGAACTGAGCGCGCAGCTCGACCGCCCACTGCTTCACGTTGACCGAGGACACCGGTGATGACGGCCGGCGAGGACGCGACGTCGCCCGGGCGGTCAGCCGCGGGATTGGGAGCCGACATGGCGGCCGGCGTCCAGGGCCGCGATGGCGGCGAGGTCGTCGGTGTCGAGGGCGAAGTCGAACAGCGCGATGTTCTCCGCGATGCGGTGCGGGGTCACGGACTTCGGGATCACGGCGTGGCCGTTCTCGACGTGCCAACGCAGGACGACCTGCGCCGGGGTCTTCCCATGTTTGGCGGCGATCGCCAGAATCGTCTCGTTGTCGAACAGCTTCCCGCGGGCGAGGGGGCTCCAGGCCTGCGTGGCGATCCCGGTGCGGCGGTGGAAGTCGACGAGCGCGGACCGCTGCAGCCACGGGTGCAGCTCGACCTGGTTGACCGCCGGAACAACGCCCGTCTCGTCCAGCAGGCGGGCCAGGTGTTCCTCGCCGAAGTTCGACACACCGATCGCGCGTGCCCGGCCGTCGGCGAGGATCTTGCCCAGCGCCCGCCACGTCTGGACATACCGGTCGGCGCTCGGTACGGGCCAGTGGATCAGATACAAGTCGACCTGGTCCAGTGCCAACTCGCCGAGACTCCGGTCGAAGGCGCGCAAGGCTTCGTCGTAACCATGGTCGGTGTTCCACAGCTTGGTCGTGACGAACACGTCCTCACGCGCAAGGCCGCTCGATCGGACTGCTTCGCCGACGCCACGCTCGTTCGCGTAGAGCGTCGCTGTGTCGACGCAGCGGTAGCCCGCATCGAACGCTGTCCGAACCGCCGCCCCGACCTCGTCGTCAGGGATCTTGTAGACCCCGAAACCGACCTGTGGCAGGGACACGCCGGGCGAGAGTTCGATCGCGGGAACCATGCCAGCACGGTAACCCGGCGCCCGGATTCAGCGCAGTGCGGGCAGGTGCACGGTCACCGACAGCCCGCCGCCGACCACCGGCTCGGCCGACACCGAACCTCCGTGTGCCTGGACGGCGGCACGCACGATGGACAGCCCGAGCCCGGCGCCCGAACGCGCCGTCCTCGCGACGCCCGCCCGGCGGAACGGCTCGAACAGCTCCGGCACGATGGCCGGGTCCAGCAGCCCGCCGGACGAGCGAACACGCAAGGTGGACCACTGCGGCCCGGCGACGGTCGCGACGTCGATCCAGCCGCCATCGACGTTGTGCCGTACGGCGTTCTCCAGCAGGTTCCCCGCGACGCGCTCCAGCAACGCGGAATCTCCGAAAGTCGCCGCCGACGCCGTGGCGAACTCCGCGCGGATACTGCGTTTCGCGGCTTCGGCGTCAACGGCCGACCACGCGCTCGCGACCAGCACGGCGAGGTCGACCGGTTCCCCCGTGACAAGTCCGGCGCCATCCGTCCGCGCGAGCAGCAGCAGCGACCCGACGAGCTGGCCCGCCCGATCGGTCGCTTCGCGCACAACCCTCGCCATGCGGCGGAATTCGGCTTCGTCGGCGTCGTCGTCGGCCAGGGTGACGTCCAACTCGGTTCTGATGACGGACAGCGGGGTGCGCAGCTCATGGCTCGCGTTCGCGACGAAATGGCGCTGCGCTTCGAACGCGGCCTGGAGCCTGTCCAGCATGTCGTCGAAAGTGCCGGCGAGCTCGGACAGCTCGTCCTTCGAGCGGATCGGCCCGATCCGCTCGCCCATCGACTCGATCGACAGCCGACGTGCCGCACCGGTGATCTCCCGCAGCGGCCGCAGCACACGGGACGTGAACGTCCACGCCAGGATCGCGGCGGCCGCGACGACGAAGAAGAACGCGAGGGAACCGAACAGCAGCACCTTGTCCCGGGCGTGGGCGCGCAGATGATCGGCCAGCGCCGAAGCGTCGACGTCGACGCCGTCGACGCGCACCAGCGTGCCCGGCGGCATCTGCGGCACCGCGGACACCGAATCGCCGACCAGCGTCCACGCGAGCCAGAGCAGGAGCAAGCTCACCCCGGCGACCAGCCCGGTCGCCAGCAGGGTGATGCGGGCGCGCAGACCGCGCACCGAAAGCAGCCTGGCCCCGCCGCTCACCCGGCTTTTTTACCGTCGGGAACCCGGTACCCCGAGCCCACCACGGTCTCGATGATGCCCGGTTCGCCCAGCTTCTTCCGCAAGGTCATCACCGTGACGCGGACGGTCGTGGTGAACGGGTCGGCGTTCTCGTCCCACACCCGCTCGAGCAGTTCCTCACTGCTCACCACCGAACCACCGGCCGACAGCAGCACCTCGAGGACGCCGAACTCCTTGCGGGTGAGCTCGATCGGACCGCTCGTACGGCGCACCGTGCGCTTGGCCGGGTCGAGTTCGACGTCGCCCGCGGTCAGCAGTGGCGGCGCTGCCGGCGTGGCGCGGCGCCCGAGCGCGCGCACCCGCGCGACCAGCTCGGGGAACGCGAACGGCTTGGCCAGGTAGTCGTCGGCGCCCAGGGACAGGCCGTCGACCCGGTCGGACACCGAACTGCTCGCGGTCAGCATCAGCACGCGGGTGAGTTCGCCGGACGCGACGATCTCCTGGCAGAGCTCGTCCCCGGACATCCCGGGGAGGTCACGGTCGAGCAGCACGACGTCATACCGGGTCACGGTTGCCTTTTCGTGGCCGTCGTCACCGTTCAACGCGATGTCGACCGCCATCCCCTCCCGGCGCAGTCCACGCGCGATCGCGTCGGCGAGGGGCTCTTCGTCTTCCACTACAAGAATGCGCACGTCACCAAGGTGCCACAGTTTCCTGAGAGTGGCCTTTAAGGACATTATTGATCAGCCCAGCGCAGGGCGAACCAGAGCTCCATCCGCACCTCCGGGTCCGCCAGGTCGACGCCGAGAGCACGCTCGGCCTGCCCGATCCGGTGCCGGACGCTGTTGCGGTGCACGCCGAGCTCGGCGGCCGTGCGGTCCCAGCCGCCGTGCTGGGCGAGCCAGGATCGCAGGGTGGGCGCCAGATCGCCGTCCCTCACCCGATCGAGTTCGAGCAGCGGCCCCAGCAGGCGCGCAGCGAACTCGCCCGCCGCTACGGGCGCGACGACGTCGGCAAGTCTCAGACCGGACGCCGAAGCGGTCACCGGGCGGTCCAGCGACCGAGCCCGCCGCAGCAGCGTCTCGACCTCGGCCCAACCCGCAGGCAACCGCGACGCCGGCCCAGCGCTGCCGACGACGGTCAGCCAGCCTTCGCCGCGAAGCTCGTCGAGCGCGTCCGCGTCCGGCGCTACCGCGGCGATCGCGACGAACCTGAGGCCCGGGAGCACCTGGACCAGCGGAGTGTCGAGCCGCGCGCGCAGCCAGTCGTAGCGGACGGCGACCTCGCTGGGCCCGCGCCGCCGCGCGACGCCCGCGACCACGCGGCACTCGGCCGTTCCGAACAGTTCAGGCAGCACGGCGTCGACCTCGGAACGACCGAGCAGCAACGCCGTCGCGGCGGCGCCCAGCTCGGCGGCGTCGGATCCCGCGCGGCCGACCAGCCCGAGCAGTCCGGCACCCAGTGCGACGATCGTGCGATCGGTGCCGTCGAACCGCCGCTCACGGCCGACGACGAGCAGCGGCGACGACGCGGCCTGCGGATGCACCGGCTGGGCGACGACGACCGTGCCGTCGGCCAGTTCCGTCGTCGCGCTGCGGATACCGGTGCCCGAACGCAGTGTTTCGAGCAGTTCACGGACCGCTTCCGGCAGTGGCGCCGGAGCCCGGTTCCCGGCCGCGAGCTCACCCGAAGGGTCGACGAGCGCGACCCAACCGCCGGTTCGGGCCGACAACGTCGTCGCGAGCTCACCGAGTCCGCGACCAGCGGCTCGTGTCAGCGCCTCCCTGGCGTCGGAGACCAGGCGCTGCTCGCGCCGGCTCGCCTCACTGAGCGCGACGGCGACCGCGCGGCAGATCGCCAGGAACGGCGTCGACGGCGGCACGACCAGCAACGGCACGCCGTGCCGGATGCAGGACTGCCGCAGGGCAGGCGGCAGCGTTTCGTGCAGCGGCGGCGTGAGCCCGAAGCCGAGCGCGGTGATCCCACTGGTTCGGAGGCGACGCACGTAGAGATCGACTTCGCGGGCATTGTCCGGCAGGTTCACGGCGGCGGTGAGCAGCAGCTCGGCCCCGAGGAGGTACGGCGCGGGGTCGAGGAGCTCGCTGACATGGGCCCAGCGGACGGGCAGGTCCAGCGCGCCGGGGCGCAGGGTCTCGGCGACGACGTCCAGCGCGAGCTCCGAGTTGCCCAGAACCGCCCGTAACGGGACATTCACTTCGGCGTCGAACGAATCGAGGTTTGTGGTCATTTCAACCCAAGGATACGTCGGAATGGGTCAGATTGTCCCATGTCTCTGCGTGCTTCGGTGAACCTACGGTGACCCCACAACGAAGATTGGAGGCACCGTGGCCGGTGATTACGCGGTGATCGCGGTGTACATCGCGGGAATGCTCGGGGTCGGCTGGATCGGCCTGCGGCTCGCCAAGACCAAGTCCGACTACCTCGTCGCGGGCCGGCGACTCGGCTGGTTCATGTACTCCGGCACGATGTCGGCGGTCGTCCTCGGCGGCGCGTCGACGGTCGGCGGGGTCAAGCTCGGCTACCAGTTCGGCGTCTCCGGCGCGTGGCTGGTGATCACCATCGGGATCGGCATCCTGGTGCTGCACGCCGGGTTCGCCCGGAGGCTGGTGAAGCTTCGCGTCTACACCGTCGGCGAGATGCTCGACCTCCGCTACGGCGGGTCCACCAGCGCCATCTCGGGCGTGGTGATGTGGGCGTACACGTTGATGCTGACGGTGACCTCGACGCTCGCGTTCGCGACGATCTTCAAGGTGCTGTTCAACGTCGACAACTGGATCGGGATCGGCATCGGCGGGTCGATCGTGGTGCTCTACTCGGTCCTCGGCGGCATGTGGTCGATCACGCTGACCGACATCGTGCAGTTCGTCATCAAGACCATCGGCATCCTGTTCATCCTGTTGCCGGTCGCGATTCACTCGGCAGGCGGCTTCAGCGGCATGCGGGCACGCCTGGACGAGAGCTACTTCCAGTTCACCGCGATCGGCGGCGGCACGATCTTCACCTACGTGCTGATCTACAGCTTCGGCCTGCTGATCGGCCAGGACATCTGGCAGCGCGTGTTCACCGCCCGGACCCCGCGGGTCGCCACCGGTGGCGGCATCATCTCCGGCGTCTACTGCCTGGTCTACGCCGTAGCGGGCGCGCTGATCGGCACCGCCGCGAAGTCGCTCTACCCGGATCTCGGCAGCGCGCAGGACGCCTTCGCGACCATCGTCGAACGCCTGTTGCCGACCGGAGTCCGCGGGCTGGTGCTGGCCGCGGCGCTGTCGGCGATGATGTCGACGGCGAGCGGCGCGCTGATCGCGTGCTCCACGGTGAGCACGTCCGACCTGCTCAGCAAGCTGGGGCTGAAGGGCTCCGGCAAGGATCCCGAGGCGGACGTCAACGGCAACCGGTGGACCACGCTGGTGCTGGGCCTGCTCGCGATCGGCATCGCGATGGTGGTGACCGATGTCGTCAACGCGCTGACCATCGCCTACAACATCCTGGTCGGCGGCCTGCTGGTGGCGATCCTCGGCGCGCTGTTCTGGAAGCGCGGCAACCGCGTCGGCGCGCTCTCGTCGATGATCACCGGCACCGTCGTGGTCGTCGCGTTCATGGTCATCGACGGGATGGAAGCCAACTCGCCGATCTACTACGGCCTCGGCTCGAGCCTGGTCGCGTACGTCGTGGGCAGCCTGCTCAGTCCGCGCACGCCGGACTCCGTCATAAGCGTGTGGAACCGGCGGCTGAAGGGCAGCGCCGTCGAAGAAGAAGAAGAAGAAGAAGAAGCAGCAGCAGCAGCACTCGCCGCTGTGAAAGCCTGAACCCCAACCAAGAAGAGAGAGCAGCAAAAGTGAGTAACGCCCCGATCGGCCCGACCGACGCGTCGAAGGTGCCCCGCTACGCGGGCTTCGCGACGTTCGCACGGCTGCCGAGGATGGACCAGGTCGAGCATGCGGACATCGCCGTGCTCGGCGTGCCGTTCGACGCGGGCGTGTCGTACCGGCCGGGCGCGCGGTTCGGCCCGGCCGCGGTGCGCGAGGCGAGCCGGCTGCTGCGTCCGTACAACCCCGGCCTCGACGTCTCGCCGTTCGAGGGCACGCAGGTCGTCGACGCCGGTGATGTCGCGCTCAACCCGTACAACATCGGCGAAGCGATCGAGACGCTGCAGCAGGAGGCCGAAACGCTCACCGCGGGCGACACCAAACTGGTGACCGTCGGCGGTGACCACACCATCGCGCTGCCGCTGCTGCGCGCGGCGGCGAAGAAGCACGGCCCGGTGGCGCTGCTGCATTTCGACGCGCACCTCGACACCTGGGACACCTACTTCGGCGAGCCGTACACCCATGGCACGCCGTTCCGGCGGGCGTCGGAGGAAGGCATCCTCGACACCAGCGCGCTCTCGCACGTCGGCACGCGCGGTCCGCTGTACGGCAAGCGCGACCTCGAAGAGGACCGGCGGCTCGGCTTCGGCATCATCACCTCCGGTGACGTCCTGCGCCGTGGCGTCGACGAGACGATCGACGCGCTCCGCCAGCGAGTCGGCGATCGTCCGCTGTACGTCTCAGTGGACATCGACGTCCTCGACCCCGCCCACGCGCCGGGCACCGGCACCCCCGAAGCAGGGGGGCTGACCAGCCGAGAGCTGCTGGAAATCCTGCGCGGACTGCGGGACTGCAACCTGATCGGCGCCGATGTCGTCGAGCTCGCCCCGGCATACGATCACGCGGAGATCACCGCCGTCGCGGCTTCGCACGTGGCGTATGACCTGGTGAGTCTGCTGAGCCTGAGGAAGGGCGCATGACGGTTCTGGAACCACCGCGGCGGATCGGCGGCGACGTCGTCGTCGAAACCCTGCGCGCGCTCGGCGCGGACACCGTGTTCGGTCTCCCCGGCCAGCACGCGCTCGGGCTGTTCGAAGCCCTGCGACGCGCACCCGACCTGGCGCTGATCAGCTCGCGGGTGGAGAACAACCTCGCGTTCGCCGCCGACGGGTTCGCTCGCGCACGCCTCGCCGGCGATTCGGACGATCCGGTGCCGGTCACCCCGATGATCGTGTCGACGGGCCCGGGCGCGCTGCTGACGCTGGCGTCGCTGCAGGAGTCACGCGCCGCGTCGGTGCCGGTGCTGGGCATCTCCAGCCAGATCCCGGTCGCCGGGCTCGGCGGCGGACGGCACGGGTACCTCCACGAGCTCCCTGACCAGCAGGCGAGCTTCTCGGGCATCGTCAAGTCCGTCCACGTCGTCCGTACCGTGAGCCAGATCCCGACCGCGCTGCGCGAAGCATGGACGTCGGCGTCGACCGCGCCGTTCGGCCCGGTGTGGGTCGAAATCCCGCAGGACGTGCTGCTCGAAGAGACCACACTGCCGCGGATCACCTCGGCCACAGCGACCCCCGCCCCGCTGGAACCGCTGCCCGAGCTCATCGCCGCGGCAGCCGAACTCCTTGGCGAGGCAAGGAATCCGGTGATCCTCGCCGGAGGCGGCGCGCAGCGGTCTCGCACTTACATCGAGCTGAAGGCACTCGCCGAGGCCCTGCGCGCGCCCGTGCTCTCGACGTTCGGTGGCAAGGGCATTTTCGACTGGGACCACGAGCTGTCCGGCCAGTCCTGGCTGGAGGACTGGCACTCGACGGAGTTCCTCGCCGACGCGGATGTCTTGCTGGTACTGGGTTCCGGGCTCGGTGAGCTGTCGAGCAACTACCGGGAATTCGCGCCGCGCGGGAAGGTCATCCAGGTCGAGGCCGATCTCGGGAAGCTGGAATCCAACTACCCGGCGCTGGGTATCCACGCCGACGTCAAGCTCGCGGTGGAAGCGCTGCTGGAATGGGTGCCGATCCGGAAGTCCGACGGCCGCGCCGAAAAGGCCGTCGCCGAGCTGCTCGGTAAGGTGGGCGACCGACTCGACGCGCAGCCCCTCGACGTCGAGCGCAAGCTGCTCGCGGACATCCGGGCCGCGGTTCCGGACGGCGTGCAGACGTTCTGGGACATGACGATCGCCGCGTACTGGGCGTGGTCGGTGTGGAACCCCGACCACGCGCCGATCCACTCCGCGCAGGGTGCCGGCGGGCTGGGCTACGGCCTGCCCGGTGCCCTCGGCGGCGCGGCGGCCACGGGCGGCGCCACGCTGGCGGTGTCCGGCGACGGCGGCGCGATGTACGGCCTCGCGGAGCTCGCGACGGCCGTCCAGCACCAACTCGACGTCACCTGGCTGATCGTCGACGACGGCGGTTACGGCATCCTGCGCGAGTACCTGACCGGCGCGTTCGGCCAATCGACCGCGACCGAACTGGCCCGGCCCGACTTCGTCGCGCTGGCGAAGTCGTTCGGGGTGCCGGCGAATCTGTCCACTTTGGACACCGTCGGCGCCGACCTCGCCGAGGCGCTGCGCACGCCAGGCCCCCACGTCGTCGTGCTTCCCGCGCTGCTGAAGATGTTCGAGCCGACCCACTTGGAGAAATCATGACGGTCCTGAACTTCGTCGACTCGCGGGAGGTTCCGGCCGCCGGCGGGCGGACGCTCGACCTGGTGGACCCGGCGACCGGCGAGGTGTCCGGCAGCAGCGTGCTGTCCGAGGAAGCCGACGTCGACGCCGCGCTCGAAGCGGCCGCGCGGGCGTTCGCCGTGTGGCGCAAAAGCACGCCGGCACAACGGCAGCTGGCATTGCTGAAGATCGCCGACGCCGTCGAGGCGCGCGCGGAAGAGTTCGCGGACGCCGAAGTCGCCGAGACCGGCAAGATCCGGCAGGTCGTCCTGGACGAAGAAATCCCGGAAAGCGTCAGCGCCCTGCGGTTCTTCGCGGGCGCCGCGCGGAACCTCGACGGCACCGCCGCGGGCGAGTACGCGGTCGGGCACACCTCGGTGATCCGCCGCGAGCCGATCGGGGTGTGCGCGCAGATCGCGCCGTGGAACTACCCGCTGATGATGGGCGTGTGGAAGATCGCCCCGGCACTGGCCGCGGGCAACACCGTGGTGCTCAAGCCGGCCGAAACGACCCCGAGCACGGCCGTGCTGCTGGCGAAGGTCGCGGCGGAGTTCCTGCCGCAGGGCGCGTTCAACGTGCTGTGCGGTGACCGCGACACCGGCCGTGCGCTGGTGCGGCACCCGATCACCGAGCTCGTGTCGATCACCGGGTCCACCCGCGCCGGTATCGACGTGGCCACGGTGGCCGCCGCCGACCTCAAGCGCACGCACCTCGAACTCGGCGGCAACGCACCGCTGCTGGTCTTCGACGACGTCGACCTGGCCGAAGCCGCGGAAGGGATCGTGGGCGCCGCGTTCTACAACGCCGGGCAGGACTGCACCGCGGGCAGCCGGGTGCTCGTCCACGAGTCGATCCACGACGCGTTCGTCGCCGAGCTGACGAAGGTCGCCGCCGGTAACACCGCGGGCGTCGACTTCGGCCCGCTCAACAGTGCCGCCCAGTTCGACCGGGTCCGCGGACTGCTGGCACGGCTGCCTTCGCACGCTCGACTCGAGACCGGCGGCAAGCCCGCGTCCGAGCGGGGGTTCTTCTTCGCTCCCACGGTCGTTTCCGGCTTGCGCCAGGACGACGAAATCGTGCAGGAGGAGATCTTCGGGCCGGTCATCACCGTGCAGTCCTTCGCCGACGAGACCGAAGCGCTGGCGCTCGCCAACGGCGTCCCGTACGGCCTGGCGTCCTCGGTGTGGACCAACGACCACTCGCGGGCCGTCCGGGTGTCCGGCGAGCTGGACTTCGGCTGCGTCTGGGTCAACACGCACGGGCCACTGGTCGCGGAAATGCCGCACGGCGGCTTCGGCCTCAGCGGCCACGCCAAGGACCTCTCGGCCTACGCGTTCGCCGAGTACACCCGCGTGAAGCACGTCATGACGCGCTGGGGTTAGTCCCAGCGGCTCGCGGCGGCGGTCCAGGAAGCCCGGCGCTGCCGCTGGTCGTCAGCAGTGAGGTCGCGAAGGCGTTGATGTGAAGCGCGGAATCAACGACGTCGCTCGGAGCCGCACGGTCCGGCACCGACCGACGATCGAGATCACGCCCCGGGTCGCTGCGACGGTCACCGCTGCTCGACCGCCACGTACCACCACACCCGGCCCCGACCGGCTTTCATGCTGTGCACGGAGAACCCGCTGATTTCCGACCAGGGCAGCCGTCGGGTGCGGAACGCGTTGCGCACCTGGAGCCCTTGGTCGTCGACAACCAACCGCTGCCGGACCGCCGTGACGACCAGAAGAAGGCACAGAGCCGAAACGCCCCACCAGCTCAGGCGCCAAGCCAGTGCCCCGCCCCCGTGCAGATGCTCCTCTCGCACGCCGAAAGCCCCGGCGAAAGCCAGCACACCCGCGCAGAGGAACCCAGTGAATCCCTGGGAAACCGCCACACCGGTACCGCGAAATCTGCGCTCCGCCATGTCAGCTCAGAGACTTTCCGGCCATTGCGACTACGAGTCCTTGGCGAGTTCCTTGGTGGCGCCGAGGGTGGTCGACGCCCATTCGGTGACCTTGCGGGCGACGTCCTGGGCGGTGAGGCCGATCCGGGCGAGCACCTCGGCACGGGAACCGTGGGCGTGGAACTCCTGCGGCACGGCGAGATCCCGCAACGGGACGTCACATTCCGCGTCACGGAAGACGGCCGACAGTGCCGAACCGAAGCCGCCGTGACGTCCGCTGTCCTCGACCGTGACGACAAGCCGGTGCTGCTCGGCGAGCGCCACGAGCGCCGGCGGGACCGGGACGACCCAGCGCGGGTCGACGACGGTGACGCCGATGCCCTGGTCCGCGAGCCGGTCCGCGGCCGCGAGGCCCAGCGGGGCGAACGCACCGACGGCGATGAGCAGGACGTCCGCGTTGGTCCCGGAGGCCGGGCGACGCAGCACGTCGACAGCGCCGACACGCTCGACGGCTGGCACGGAGTCGATCACCGCGCCACGGGAGAACCGCAACGCACTGGGACCGTCCGAAATGGACACTGCCTCGCGCAGTTCTTCACGCAGGGTCTCGGCATCACGAGGTGCGGCAACCTTCATGCCCGGGATCATGCCCAGCAGCGACAGGTCCCACATGCCGTGGTGGCTCGGTCCGTCGGGTCCGGTGATGCCGGCGCGGTCGAGCACCAAGGTCACCGGCTGCTTGTGCAGCGCGACATCCATCAGCAGCTGGTCGAAAGCACGGTTGAGGAAGGTCGAGTACACCGCTACGACGGGGTGCATCCCGCCCATCGCGAGCCCGGCCGCCGAAGTCACCGCGTGCTGCTCGGCGATGCCGACGTCGAACCAGCGGTCCGGGAACGCGTCGGCGAACTTCTGCAGCCCGGTGGACCGCAGCATCGCCGCCGTGATGGCCACGACGTCCGCACGCTCGGCACCGATGAGGGCGAGCTCGTCGCCGAACACCCCGGTCCAGCTCAGGCCCTTGATGGGGGGCAGGCCCGTTTCCGGGTCGATCGGGTCGGTCTGGTGCATCTGGTCGTTCGCGTCGTTCACCGCGGGCGGGTAACCGTGGCCCTTTTCGGTGACCACGTGCACGATCACCGAACCGCCGAAGTCCCGCGCGCTCTGGAACGCCTTTTCCAGCGCCACGAGATCATGCCCGTCGACCGGGCCGAGGTACTTCAGCCCGAGGTCGGAGAACATCATCTGCGGGCTCAGCGCGTCCTTGATCCCGGCTTTCGCCGCATGCAGCGCCGCGTAGATCGGCTTGCCGACAACCGGCGTCCGCAGGAGCCGCGCACGACCGCGGTCGAGAAAGCGCTCGTACCCGGGCCTCAACCGCAGGGAGGCGAGGTGCTCGGCGAAACCGCCGATCGTCGGCGAGTACGACCGTCCGTTGTCGTTGATCACGATGACAACCGGGCGGGTGCGGTCGGCGGCGATGTTGTTGAGCGCCTCCCAGCACATACCGCCGGTCAGCGCGCCGTCACCGACGACGGCGATCGCGTGGCGACCACCGCCGGCGAGTCGGAACGCCTTCGCCAGGCCGTCCACGTACGACAACGCGGTGGAGGCGTGGCTGTTCTCGACGAAGTCGTGTTCGCTCTCGTCCCGCGCGGGATAACCGGTGACGCCGCCAGTCTGACGAAGCCGGTCGAAGCCGTCTTGCCGCCCGGTGATGATCTTGTGGACGTACGACTGGTGCCCCACGTCGAACACGATCGCGTCGGTCGGCGAATCGAAGACGCGGTGCAGCGCCATCGTCAGCTCGACGACGCCGAGGTTGGGCCCGAGATGCCCGCCCGCAAGCCGGACCTTGTCGACCAGGAAGTCCCGGATCTCGTCGGCCACCAGCTCCAGCCGGCCGTAGTCCATGCTCTTCAAGTCGGCCGGTCCGTGCACGGACTGCAGCAACGTCACACTCCACCTCGCCTGTTCCACTTGCCTGTTCGACTCGCCCGCGCTTCGCCCGGGACGTCCGCACAGTCTACGGAGCCCCGTCCAGTACGGCTGTCCCCCTTCGTGGTCGTCGCGACGCCGCGTAACAAGCGCGTTGGTTCCTTCGGCGCAATAATCACAACATGATCACGGCACCTCCTTGATCACTACGCAGCGAGATCGAACGGACACGGAGAGGACGGAATGGCGGACTTCTTTATCGGCGGACAGTGGGTCGATTCACGCGGCGGCGGGACCAGGGAGATCCGGTGCCCGGCGGACGGTTCGCTGGTGGCGGTGGTCGCCGAAGCGACCAGGGAGGACACCGAGGCCGCCATCGCCGCGGCCAGGGAGGCGTTCGACCACGGACCTTGGCCGTCCACCCCTTCCGCCCAACGCGGCGACCTGCTGCTACGAGCCGCCGGCCTGCTGGACCGCGATAAGGACACCTTCGCCCGCGCCGAATCGCTCGACACCGGGAAACGCCTGGTCGAGAGCGAATTCGACATGGCCGACATCGCCGCCTGCCTGCGGTACTTCGGCAAGCTCGCCGCCAACGACGCAGGTCGTGTGGTCGACGCGGGCACGCCGGACGCCTTCAGCAGGATCGTCTACGAGCCCGTCGGTGTGTGCGGTCTCATCACCCCCTGGAATTACCCGCTCTTACAGACCGTGTGGAAGATCGCTCCGGCGTTGGCCGCCGGAAACACCTTCGTCCTCAAACCGAGTGAACTCACTCCGCACACGTCGATCCTGTTCATGAAGCTGCTCACCGAGGCCGGACTGCCGGCCGGGGTGGCGAACCTCGTCCTCGGCGCCGGCCCCGACGCGGGCGCGCCGCTGTCCGAGCACCCGGACGTCGACCTCGTGTCCTTTACCGGCGGCCTGGCCACCGGCAAGATCATCGCCGCGTCGGCCGCGGCCACGGTCAAGAAGGTCGCACTGGAACTCGGCGGCAAGAACCCCAACGTGGTGTTCGCCGACGCCGACTTCGAAACAGCCGTCGACTACGCGCTGACCGCCGTGTTCCTGCACTCCGGACAGGTCTGCTCAGCCGGAGCGCGCCTGATCGTCGCCGAAGAGTGGCACGACCGGTTCGTCGATGAACTGGTCCGCCGCGCGGAACTGATCCGTCTCGGCGGGCCGTTCGACGAACGTGCCGAGACCGGTCCGCTCATCTCCGCGGCACATCTCGCGAAAATCGAGCGCTACGTCGCCGCGGCGCTGGCCGAAGGCGCAGTGCTGCGGACCGGCGGCAAACGTCCCGATGACCCGAAACTCGCCGACGGCCACTACTACCTGCCGACCATCCTCGATCGCGTCAAGCAGGGCAGTAGCGCGGTGATCGACGAGTCCTTCGGCCCGGTGCTCACGGTCGAGACCTTCACCGACGAGGAAGACGCGATCCGCATCGCGAACGACACGAACTACGGCCTCGCCGGCGGCGTGTTCACCAACGACGCCGCTCGCGCGCAGCGGGTGGCAAACCGGCTTCGGCACGGCACGGTGTGGATCAACGACTATCACCCGTACCTGCCCCAAGCCGAGTGGGGCGGATTCAAGCAGTCGGGCTTCGGGCGCGAGCTCGGGCCGTCCGGGCTGGCCGAGTACCAGGAGGCCAAGCACATCTACCAGAACCTGCGTCCCGGGCCGTCCGGCTGGTTCTCCGGGGAAGCCAAGTAGTCCGCGCAGCAGAAGGGAAAGGATCGCCTTGACCTCCGACTCCGGCGACCAGGAACTCAGCGACTTCGGCTACACGAACCAGCTCAAGCGCACTCTGGGCAGTTTCCAGACCTTCGCCGCGGGCATCAGCTACATCTCGGTGCTGACCGGCGTGTTCCAGCTGTCCTATCTGGGGATCTCCCAGGGCGGGCCGGCATACTGGTGGTCCTGGCCATTGGTGTTCGCCGGCCAGCTGATGGTGGCGCTGAGTTTCGCCGAACTCGCCGCGCACTACCCCGTCGCGGGCTCGATCTACAACTGGGCAAAGAAGCTCAGCAACTCGCACGTCGCCTGGCTGGCCGGGTGGATGATGCTGCTGGCGTCGATCGTGTCGATCTCGGCCACGGCACTCGCCTACCAGCGGACACTGCCGCAGATCTCGAGCTTCTTCCAGTTCATCGGAGACGGCAGCGGCACGAGCGACGCGGCCAACGGGGTGCTGCTGGCCACTGTGCTGATCCTGTTCACCATGCTGGTCAACGCTTTCGGTGTGAAGCTGATGGCCAGGATCAACAGCACTGGCGTTTTCATCGAGCTGCTCTTCGCCGTGCTGCTGGTGATCTTCCTGGCGGCGCACTTCACCCGCGGCCCCGGGGTGGTCACCGAGACACTCGGCACCGGCAACAGTCATTCGAGCGGCTATCTCGGCGCGTTCCTGATCGCGGCGATTGCGTCTTCGTACGTCATGTACGGGTTCGACACGGCGGCTTCGCTCGGCGAGGAGTCGGTGAACCCGCACAAGAACGCGCCGAAGGCGATCCTGCGGGCGCTGGTGGCGTCGTTCATCCTCGGCGGCCTGATCATCCTGTTCGCGCTGATGGCGGTGGGCAACATCCGCGCCCCGCAGCTCAGCACGGTCGGCCTGCAGTACGTGCTCACCGACGCACTGGGCTCGACCATCGGCCGGGTGTTCCTGTTCGTGGTGTTCATCGCGATCACGGTGTGCGTGCTGGCCGTGCACACCGCGGCGATCCGGATCGCGTTCGCCATGGCGCGGGACAACGCTTTGCCCGGCGGCTCGAAGCTCGCGAAGGTGAACAAGCGAACCGGTGCCCCGGTGCTGCCCGCGGTGATCATCGGCGTGATCGCGATCGCGCTGCTCGCGGTCAACATCAACTCCGCGCAGATCTTCTCGGCTGTGACCAGCCTGGCGATCATCCTGATTTATCTCGCCTACCTGCTGGTCACAGTGCCCCTGCTGGTCAAACGGCTGCGCGGGCAGTGGCCGTTGAAGAACGCCCCGGCCGGCCGGTTCTCGCTGGGCCGCTGGGGCCTGCCGGTGAACATCCTGGCGATCCTGTGGGGCGGCGCGATGACGATCAACCTGGCCTGGCCGCGCAACGAGATCTACAACGCGGATCCGCCCTACCACTGGTACCTGCGCTGGAGCTCGGTCCTGTTCGTGGGCGTCTTCGCGCTCGGCGGCTTCGCCTACTACTGGTTCGTGCAACGGCACAAGGTCGGGGTGCTGGCCGATCACGCTTCGGTCGCCGACCCGCTCGCGGCCGCGGCCGAAGAAGTACTGACCACCGACGCCGAGGAGGCGACTCAGCAGTGATCGAAGAGTTCGACTACGTGATCGTCGGCGGCGGGACGGCAGGATCCGTTGTCGCGGCGAGGCTTTCGGAGAACCCGGCCGTGACGGTGTGCCTGCTCGAGGCCGGCCCGTCCGATGTGGACGATCCGGCGGTGCTGGAGCTGACCAAGTGGATGGCGCTGCTGGAATCGGGCTATGACTGGGACTACCCCGTCGAGCCGCAGGAATCGGGCAACTCGTTCCTGCGCCACGCCAGGGCGCGGGTGCTGGGCGGCTGCTCATCGCACAACTCCTGCATCGCGTTCTGGGCGCCGGCCGAGGACCTCGACGAGTGGGCGTCGCTCGGACTGCCCGGGTGGTCCGCCGCCGACATCCATCCGCTCTACAAACGGCTGGAGACCAACGACGGCCCCGGAGACCACCACGGCCGCTCCGGACCGGTGACGATCCGCTCGGTCCCACCGCACGACCCGGCCGGGGTCGCGCTGCTGCGCGCGTGCGAGGAAGCCGGCATCCCGCGCACCGAGTTCAACTCCGGCAAGACCGTCACCCATGGGGCGAACTGGTTCCAGATCAACGCGCGTGAGGACGGGACACGCTCTTCGGCGTCGGTGTCCTATCTGCACCCGATCATCGGTGAGCGGACCAACCTGGAGATCCGCACCGGGGCGCGAGCGAAGAAGCTCACCTTCGGCGGCAAGCGCTGCACCGGTGTCGAGTACCTCGCCGAGGACCTGATCCACCACGTGACCCTCAAGGCGCGCCGCGAAGTCATCGTCAGCTCCGGCGCGATCGACACCCCGAAACTGCTGATGCTCTCGGGAATCGGGCCCGCCGCGCACCTGCGCGAAGTCGGAGTGGACGTGCTTGTCGACTCCCCCGGTGTCGGCGAGAACCTGCAGGACCATCCCGAAGGTGTGATCCAGTGGGACGCGTTGCAGCCGATGGTCACCGACTCCACCCAGTGGTGGGAAATCGGCATCTTCACCAGCACCGAGGACGGCCTCGACCGGCCTGATCTGATGTTCCACTACGGCTCCGTTCCGTTCGATATGAACACGCTGCGCCACGGCTACCCGACCACCGAAAACGGCTTCTGCCTGACACCGAACGTCACCCGAAGCCGCTCCACGGGCACAGTTCGGCTGCGCAGCAGGGACTTCCGGGACAAACCGAAGGTCGACCCGCGCTACTTCAGCGACCCGCACGACATCCGCGTGATGACCTACGGAATCAAGCTGGCGCGCCGAATCGTGGAGCAGCCGGCGATGGACGAATGGGCGGGCACCGAACTCGCGCCCGGCCGCGACGTGAAGACCGACGACGAGATCGCCGACTACCTCCGCAAGACGCACAACACCGTCTATCACCCCTCCTGCACCGCGAAAATGGGCGGTGACAACGATCCGCTGGCCGTGCTCGACGAGCGCCTGCGCGTGCGCGGGGTGGACGGACTACGGGTGGCCGACGGCTCGGCCATGCCGTTCCTGGTCGCGGTGAACCCGTGCATCACCACGATGGCGATCGGCGAAAAATGCGCCGACCTGATCACGGAGGATGCAACGGGCTGAGCTGGCGCCGGGGAGTCACGCAGGTGAGAAGAATTGCGCGATCATGCGAACTGTCTCATCAGGCCAGCCCGCTACCTGGTCGCAACGGCCGTGGCAAGCGAGTTCCTGATCTCACAGAGCGTGGACGAAGGACTCCAGGATCCGAACCAACAAGGCCCTGGCATCGTCTCCTTCCGACGCACTCCCAGAGTGCATCGAAGTACCTGCCGTAGAGCTGTACTCGTGCTGGCGCAACCCGTGCGCGAAGCGCAGCTTCGGTCACCAGGATCTCGACCTGCTTTCCCTCCTGGTGCAACACCTGCTGTCGATCCATGCGCGCCTTGACCGCCTGGTCGGTATCGGTTGGCGACGAGTGGAACTTGCTCAGGGATTCGAAAACGCAGCGAGCGTACTCAGCGGTTTACAGGAGGCCCGGGACCAGCGTGAGTGAGAAGACTCGGATTCGGTGGGCTGCTTGCTCGGCTTGGCCAACACTCTCCTGCACAGCGCGATGCCCGACCCGTAGCTGACGATTCCAGCGGGCTTCCTCAATGCGGATCGCACGGAGCGCGTTGCGCAGCTCTTCCTTCTGTTCGGGTCCGATATCGAGGGCTTCGCCGAGCGCGACGATGTCGGCGTCGGTGACGGACTGCTTCGCGTTCTCGATTCGAGATATCTTCGAAGCCTGCCAACCGAGCTGCTGCGCGAGCTTCTTGCCGGAGACGTCGGCAGAGTCGCGGAGCAGCCGCAGTTGGTCACCGAAGGCAAGCCGGCGTTGCGCGCGTGTGCTCGGCGAGTCCCACGTTCACGGAGCCGAGTCCCACACTGAGCAGCGGCGATCATGGGGTTTTCACAGCAAGTCACAGGGGACGGACAGCTGAAACCCGCGTTGCTCCCAGCTTCTCCTGGCGTGATGGGGTATGCGCAAACGGCCGATCCTGCTCAGCCTCGCCGGTGCCACCACAGCCGCGGTCATCCTGACCGCGACGCTCGTGGTCGCGCCGGCGATCCGCGCCGACAGGACGATGCCGCCGCGGCGGTGCCGACACCGCTGATGACGTCGAGCATCCCGCTTCCGACCAGCACCCCCACGCCGACGCCGACGCCGAGTCCGACCCCCACGCCCACTGCCCAGCCGCTGTCGGAATCGGCACAGGAAATGCTCGTCAAACAGGTCACCGGTGCGGTGGTGGGAGCGTCGCGGGGCGCCCAGGTCGGCTTCGAGGTGTACGACCGGGATCTCGGGACGAGCGGGGAGGTGCTGGCCGGCTCGAACGCTGACACCCCTCTCTACACGGCGTCCGTCGTCAAGCTCCTGATCGCCATCGACGCGTTGCACAGCAACAACTGGCAGCCGCTTTCGGCGACCGACAGCGACGAGCTCGCCGAGATGCTGGAAGGGAGCAACGACGGCGACGCCTCGGCGTTCTGGGAGCGCGACGGCGGCAATGCGATCATCACCCGCATGGTCGGCCTCATCGGGCTCAAACACACGCTCCTGCCGAGCATCGTCGGCCAGTGGGGCATGGCGAAGATGAGCGCGAGTGACGTCGTCGCGGTCTACCAGTTCATCGACAACACCATGCCGGCCAGCGCGAAATCGACCATCATGGACGCGCTGTACCACGCCAAGGAGACCGCCGACGACGGTTTCCCGCAGTACTTCGGCATCCCTGCCGGACTGCCGAACTCGACCTGGTCGATCAAGCAGGGCTGGATGATCCTCAAGAGCGCGGTCGTACTGAACACGACGGGTGTCGTCGGTGCCGACAACCGGTACGTCGTAGTGCTGATGACCAGCCAATCCGCGTACACGAGCTACGCGAAGGGCCGTGCCGCCGTCTCCGCCGGGATCGCCGCGTTGAAACCGTCACTCACGTTGGTCTCGAAAACCGGCTGAGCGCGAAACGCGCTCAGCCGGTCGTCAAACGCACTCGGGCGCGCGCGAAGTGCACTCGGGTCACTGGAGCAGGGCGACGCACTCCACGTGGTGGGTCATCGGGAAGGTGTCGAACGCGCGGAGGTCGGCGAGGGCGTAGCCGTGCTCGGCGAAGGTGGCGATGTCACGGGCCAGCGCGGCCGGATCGCAGGCCACGTAGACGATCCGGTCCGGGGCGCCTTCGACGATGGCCTCCACGACCGCCTTGCCCGCGCCCTTGCGCGGCGGGTCGAGGACGACGACGTCGACGGGCCGCACCGCGGTGCGCAGTTCCTGCTCGACACGGCCGTTCCGCCAGCGGACCTGCGGCAGGTCCGTCAGCGCGGCCTCGCCGTCGGTCACCGCGCGCCGGCCGGACTCGATGGCGAGAACCTCGCCCTCAGGGCCGACCTGCTCGGCGAGCACGGACGCGAAGAGCCCGACGCCCGCGTAGAGATCCCAAGCGCGGCCACCCTTCGGCGCCTCCGCCCACTCAGCGACGAGCCCGGCGAGGGTCTCGGCCGCGGCCGGGTGCACCTGCCAGAACCCGTGCGCGTCCATCCGCCAGTCGCGGCCCACCGCGTGCTGCATGGCGTTTCCGCCCTTGAGCTGACGGGCTCGGACCTTCCCGCGCACGGTCGAGAGCTCCCGGACGTGCACCTTCTGGTCACCATCGCTGGTGACCTCCATCTCCGCGCCCGGCCGCCACTTGCGCGCCAGAACCTCGTCCAGCGTGCCGGGGACGGTGATCAGGCAGTCGTCGATCGGCACGACACGGTGGCTGTGGTGCGCGCGTAGTCCCGCGCGGCCGTCACCATCGGCGACCAGCCGCACGCGGCTCCGCCAGCCCAGCGCACCGCCGGGCATCTCCTCGACGGTGACTTCACGTTCGATCCCGGCGAGCCGCTGCAGCTGCTCGGCGACCACGCGGCCCTTGAGCTCGCGCTGGAACTTCGGCGTGGCGTGCTGCCAGTCGCAGCCGCCGCAGAGCCCCGGCGCCGCGAGTGGACAGGGTGCCTCGACCCGCTCCGGGATCGGCTTGACCACCCGGACGGCATCGGCCCGGCAGAACGAACCGCCGTTGTCCTCGGTGACCTCGGCGAGGACCTGCTCGCCAGGGAGCGCGTGCCGGACGAACACCACCCGGCCCTCCGCCCGGGAGACGCAGTGGCCGCCGTGGGCCACCGGCCCTACCTCGAGCTCGAGCGTGCGGCCGGTCCAGTCTTCTTTAGTCACTGAGTACTTTCTTTATCGGACGTTTCCTGCTGGGGCGTTTTCGGGCTGGCAGCAGCTTCTTTGACAGCGGCGTTCTTGGTCGCCGCGGCCTGGGCGGCGGACCGCACGGCGTCGGCGGAATAACCGCGGCGCACGTCACCGGCCGCGGCCAGCGACCGGCGCTTGTCCCGCGCCAGCCGCTTCACCGAGGACTCGAGCTGCCAAGGCACGCTCGCCACGATGACTCCGGGCTGGAACAGCAGCCTTCCCTTGAGCCGCAGCGCGCTCTGGTTGTGGAGCACCTGCTCCCACCAGCGTCCCACGACGTACTCCGGGATGAACACGGTGACGACGTTGCGCGGGTTGTCGCCGCGGACGCGCTTGACGTAGTCGAGGACCGGTTTGGTGATCTCGCGGTAGGGCGACTCGACGACCTTGAGCGGCACCTTGAAACCGTGCTTGTCCCAGGCGGCGACCAGCGCCCGTGTGTCGGCGTCGTCGACGTTGACGGTGACCGCCTCGAGCACATCGGGGCGGACGGCCATCGCGTAGGCGAGAGCACGCAGGGTCGGCTTGTGGATCTTCGAGACCAGCACGATGGCGTGGTTGCGCGAAGGCAGCACGGCCGGCTTCTGGTCGGTCTCCGCCAGCTCGGCGGACACCCTGTCGTAGTGCCGGCGGATCGCGGTCATCAACAGGTAGATCGCCACCATCGCGGCGATCGCGATCCACGCGCCGAGCAGGAACTTGGTGATCAGCACGATCACCAGCACGGTCCCGGTCATCGTCAGGCCGACCGCGTTGACCGTCTGCGAGCGCCGCATCCGGCGCCGGATGTTCGGGTCCTTTTCCTTGGCCAGCAATCGGTTCCAGTGCCGGATCATGCCGGTCTGGCTGACCGTGAACGAGACGAACACCCCGACGATGTAGAGCTGGATGAGCCGGGTGACCTCGGCGTCGAAGGCGATGATCAGCACCAGCGCGAACGCGGCGAGGCCGATGATGCCGTTCGAGAAGGCCAGCCGGTCACCGCGGGTGTGCAGCTGGCGCGGCAGATACCGGTCCTGCGCCAGGATCGAGCCCAGCACGGGGAAGCCGTTGAACGCGGTGTTCGCGGCCAGCAGCAGGATGATGCCGGTGCTGAAGGAGATGTAGTAGAACGCCGGCGGGAAGTGCGCGAACACCGCGTGCGCGATCTGCGCGACGATGGTCTTCTGCTGGTAGCCCGCCGGCGCGCCGGCCAGCTGGGTGGCCGGGTCCTCGGCGAAGTTGACCTTCGTCAGGACCGCCAGCGTGATGATCCCGATCAGCATGGTGACCGCGAGCACGCCCATCAGCAGCAGCGTGGTCGCCGCGTTCTTCGACTTGGGTTTCTGGAAGGCCGGGACGCCGTTGCTGATCGCCTCGACCCCGGTCAGCGCCGCGGCTCCGGAGGAGAACGACCGCAGAATCAGGAAGACGAAGGCGAACCCGACCGGCGAGGCCTCGGCGTGCAGGGTGAACCCGGCGCTCTCGGCCCGGATGCTGGTCCCCGTCGCGGCCTCGACCAGGCCCCAGGCCACCATGATCATGATGCCGATGATGAACCCGTAGGTCGGGATGGCGAAGGCCTTCCCCGACTCCCGGATGCCGCGGAGGTTCAGCGCGGCGAGCACCGCCACGATCACCACCGAGACGATCACCTTGTGCTGGTCGACCCAGGGCACCGCCGACCCGATGTTCGCGACACCGGACGAAGTGGACACTGCCACCGTCAGCACGTAGTCGACGAGCAGGGCGCTGGCCACGGTCAGGCCGAACCTGCCGCCCAGGTTCGTCGTCGCGACCTCGTAGTCACCGCCGCCGCTGGGATAGGCATGCACGTTCTGCCGGTAGGAGGCGACCACCACCAGCATCACGATGGCAACCGCGACCCCGATCCACGGCGCGAGCGCGTAGGCGGACAGGCCCGCCACGCTCAGCGTCAGAAAGATCTCTTCCGGGGCATATGCGACAGATGACAACGCATCGGACGCGAAGATGGGCAGCGCGATGCGCTTGGGCAACAGCGTATGGGATAACCGGTCACTGCGGAACGGCTGGCCTAGGACCAGCCTTTTCAGCGCGGTCGGAAACTTCGACACGGCGAGAGCCTAACCCCATGCGGTACACGGTAGGT
This sequence comes from Amycolatopsis sp., assembly GCF_025464955.1. Taxonomy (GTDB): domain Bacteria; phylum Actinomycetota; class Actinomycetes; order Mycobacteriales; family Pseudonocardiaceae; genus Amycolatopsis. The sequence goes on from NZ_JAODNM010000089.1 coordinate 24,287, forward strand.
TCGGCGCTGGTATGTCGAGGGCATGCCGTGGGCTTGGCGCGCGGTTCACCGCGTGGATCGCTGTACTTGATTCCAATGAGGAGGCTGGGCGTGCACGTGGTGATCATGGGCTGCGGCCGGGTGGGCGCATCCCTGGCCGCGGCGCTGGAGCGCCTCGGTCATGAAGTGGCCGTCATCGACAAGAACCCGCAGGCCTTCCGGCGGCTGGGGACCGATTTCCACGGCCAGCAGGTGGTCGGGGTCGGCTTCGACCGGAAGGTGCTGATCGACGCCGGGATCGAGCGGGCGAGCGCGTTCGCCGCGGTGTCCAGCGGTGACAACTCGAACATCATCTCGGCGCGGGTGGCCAGAGAGAACTTCGGCGTCGAGAAGGTGGTCGCGCGGATCTACGACCACAAGCGCGCCGCCGTCTACGAACGGCTGGGCATCCCCACCGTCGCGACGGTGCCGTGGACGACCGACCGCTTCCTGCGGGTGCTGCTGCCCGACGGTGTCGCGTCGGCGTGGCGTGACCCGTCCGGCAACGTGGCGCTGCTGCAGCTGCCGGTCGACAGCTCCTGGTACGGCCACAGCGTCAGCAACCTCCAGAGCGCCACCGGCTCACGCGTGGCCTTCATCGTCCGGGTCGGCACCTGCGTGCTGCCGGATTCCAAAACCGTCCTGCAGGACGGCGACGAGGTCTACGTGGCCGCGCGGTCGGGCACGGTCAGTGACGTGACGGCGGTCGCCCAGCGCGCGCCGGAAGAGGAGGGCTGATGCGGGTCGCGATTGCCGGCGCGGGCGCCGTAGGGCGTTCGATCGCCGCCGAGCTGATCGACGGACGGCACCAGGTGATGCTCATCGAGCGGGAGATCGACCAGTTCGAACCCGCGATCGTCGAGCAGGCCGACTGGGTGCTCGGGGACGCGTGCGAGGTTTCGCTGCTGGAGGAGTCCGGGCTCCAGGAGTGCGACGTCGTCATCGCGGCCACCGGCGACGACAAGGCCAACCTCGTCGTGTCGCTACTGGCCAAGACCGAGTTCGCGGTGCGGCGCGTGGTGGCCCGGGTGAACAACCCCGCCAACGAGTGGCTCTTCAACGACGCCTGGGGGGTCGACGTCGCGGTGTCCACGCCGCGCATGCTCGCCGCGATGGTCGAAGAGGCGGTCAGCGTGGGTGACCTCGTGCGGCTGATGACCTTCCGGCAGAGCCAGGCGAACCTGGTGGAAATCACCCTCCCGGAGGAGACCCCGCTCGCGGGCAAGTCGGTCAGCGAGCTCGAACTGCCCCGCGACGCGGCACTGGTGACCATCCTCCGCGGTGACCGGGTGATCGTCCCGACCCCGGAGGACCCGCTGGAGGCGGGCGACGAACTGCTGTTCGTCGCGACCTCCGACGTCGAGCCGGAAATCCGGACCGCGCTCGGTTACTGAACCAGGCAAAGTAAAGGCCCTCACTCGAATCCGGGTGAGGGCCTTTACTTTCAGTTGAAGATCAGAGGTCGGAGGCCGGCGCTTGGGCGTACTTCTCCCGCAGCCGCGCCTCGGCTTCGGCGTCGGTCTCGGGCTTCGGCGCCTCGGCCGCGGCTTCCTCGATCGCCTTGAGCCGCTTGTCGGACCGGCGCACGGCCCAGACCACGACCAGCAGACCCAGCCCGTAGAGCGGGTACCCCATGGCGATCTTCGCGAAGGCCAGCCAGCCGGTGTAGTTCGCGTCGTAGAGCCAGCGCTGGACGATGAACCGCGCGCCGAACACCGCGGCCATGGCCAGAGTGGCGACGTCGTAGCCGAAGCGTGAGGGCTTGTCGTTGCGCCAGGCCTGCCCGGTGCCGTTGATGAGGTTCCAGATGACGCCGGCCAGCGGGCGGCGGACGGCTACGGACAGCAGGAAAACGCCGCAGTAGACCAGGCTCGCCCAGATCCCGAACAGGAAGAAGCCCTTGGCCGAGCCTGTCCGGTGGGCGATGAACGCCGCGATCGCGATCCCGAAGAACCCGGAGATCGCCGGCTGCAACGACTCCTTGCGGACCAGGCGCAGCACGACGATGGCCACCGCGCTGCCCACCGCGCTCCAGATGCCCACCGTCAGCCCGAAGAAGGTGTTCGCCAGCACGAACACCAACACCGGCACGGACGAATACAGCAGACCGGCGATGCCGCCCATCTGCTCGAGCATCGTCGGCGGGGTCTCTTCGCCGGCTACCGGTTCTTTCTCGTCACCGCTGGGGGCGGGTTCAGTCACGATGTGGTTACCACTCAGGAGGTCGTCTGGAGCTCGTAGTACGGGTTGTACAGCACCTTCTGGCCATCACGCTCGGCCATCCGGCCGCGCACCATGATGGTGCGTCCCGGTTCGATGCCGGGGATCCGGCGTCTTCCGAGCCAGATTAGCGTGACGCCCTGGGTGCCGTCGAAGAGCTCCGCCTGCAGTGTCGCCGCTTCGTTCGTCGGGCACAGCTCCACGCTGCGCAGACGTCCCAAGACGGTGACTTCTTCACCCGATCGGCAGTCGCAGGCGCGCTTCGCGCCGCTCGCCTCGGACTTCTCGGATAGATCGTCGGCGTCGAGTACCTCGACGTCGCTGGTCAGCTTGCGAACCAACCGGCTGAAGTAGCCGCCTTCTTTGGCGGACATATGCGGTGCTCCCGTGCTCCGGGGCCTCCCGGATTTTCGAAGGCCCGTGCTTGTCCAGCGTAGCTGGAGTTCACACCAGGGAAACGGGTTTGCGCCAAGATCGCAACGTGACCTCCGCTATCCCGGCCCGCACGGCCGTGCTCCTGCCCGGCACCGGCTCGGACGAAGTCTTCGTCCGAGCGGTGTTCGGCGACCCGCTGAGCGGGATCGGGGTCCGTCTCGTCACCCCGGGGATCCCCCGCGACGCCGAGCTCGCCGAGGGCTACCTGGCCGCGCTGGACGCCGTCGCGGCCGAAACGGACGCGCCGATCGTGGTCGGCGGGATCTCCTTCGGCGCACACCTCGCCGCGGAGTGGGCGGTCGCTCATCCGGGCCGTTGCGCGGGCCTGCTGGCCGCGCTGCCGGCCTGGAACTCGTCGCCCGGCTCAGCACCCGCATCGCTCGCGGCGACGCTCTCAGCCGATCTGGTGGCTCGTGACGGCCTCGAGGCGGCGTTGGCGGGTTCGGTGGCCGACGTGCCGCCGTGGCTCGCCGAAGAGCTGAGCAGGGCGTGGCGCCGACACGGCGACGGTCTCGCCGGCCGCCTGCGCGCCGCGGCAAGGCGTCCCGCGCCGAGTTTGGCCGCATTGAGTGGACTGCGGGTGCCCGCCGGCGTCGCCACCTGTGTCGACGACCCGATACACCCTCCGAAAGTCGCCCACGAGTGGGCTTCGGCGCTGCCGATGTCGTCGATCGGTGAGACGACCCTCACCGCGCTCGGCACCGATTTCGCCTCACTCGGCCGCGCGACGGTGCTCGCCTGGCTCCGGGCCGTGCGGCAAAACCGACTCAGTGGACCTTTCGTTGTCCGAAAGGTCCACTGAGTCGGTTCGAAACTACTGGTGTGCCTGCTACTGCTGTGCCTGCTGCTGCTCGGCGATGTGCTCCGCCACCGCGGGCGGCAGCGTGATGGTGAGCGGCGTACGCACCGGCATCGGGTCGCCACCCCGTTTGACGATGGTGTGCCGGACGATCTCGCGCAGCACGTCAGGCGCCCGCGCGGCCTGCGACTGCGGACCGGCGATGACCCCGCGCAACATCCACCGGGGTCCGTCGACGCCGATGAACCGCAGCGCGACCTCCCCGACGATGGCGGACAGCTCGAGGCCCCACTCGCCGTCCCCGGTCTGCACCTGGGCGCCGTCGGCGCGCAGCTGGGTGGCCAGCTCGTTGCCGACGTCCTTCCAGAGCCCGCCGGAACGCGGCGCCGCGTAGGCGCTGACGGTGACCTGGCCCTGCTCGGTGACCACGTGCACCGCGCGCACGCCACCGCTGTCCGGGTCCATCTCGACCTGGACCTGGGAACCGTCGGGCACCGGCACCTGGACCGAACCGAGGTCGATCCGCGGGATCTCGTCTTCTTCGACATCGGCGATGTCGTACGGACCGTCGGTCCCGGCCGGTCCCAGCCGGTCCTCGAACTCGTCGTCCTCGAGCTCGTCGACCTCAGGCGCGGCGTGCCGGCCGGAGGGCCGGTCCGGCTCGCCTCGCCGCTTGCGTCCGAAAATCGCCACTACTTCTCCGTTCCTTCCCCAGTGTCAGTGCCCAGTGTGGCGTGTCCGCCGGTGGAGCCGTAACCGCCGGCCCCGCGGTCGCTGGGCTCGACGGCCGCGACGTCGGGAACCTCGACGAACTCGGCGTGCTCGACCCGCTGCACGACGAGCTGCGCGATCCGGTCGCCGCGGACCAGTTTGATCGGCTCGGAGAGATCATGGTTGATCAGGCAGACGCGGATCTCGCCGCGGTAGCCGGAGTCGATCGTGCCGGGGGTGTTGACGACCGAAAGCCCCGCGCGGGCGGCCAGCCCGGACCGCGGATGGACGAACCCGGCGAACCCCGGCGGCAACGCGATCGCGATGCCGGTGCCGACCACGACGCGCTCCCCCGGCCCGAGGATCACGTCCGAAGTCGTGACGAGATCGGCGCCGGCGTCGCCGGGGCGGGCATAGGCGGGCGCCGGGACACCCGGGTCGATCCTCGAGAGCAGTACCTGAACGCTGGACACGGGCGGCGAGACTACCCTGGTCGCGTGGGTAACAGCGCAAGCGCGGCCGTGCAAGGCACCGTCAAGTATTCGGAACGGCTCTACCTCCCATGGTGGAGCTGGCCGCTTCCGATGCTCGGGGCGGCACTGATCGGCGCCGAGATCAACACCAGCTACACCGCCATCCCGTTCTGGGTGCCGTACGTGGTCCTGCTGCCATTGATGGCGATCTTCCTGGTGACGATGGGGCGGAGCCGGGTCCGGGTCACCGGCGGCGACGAGCCGGAGCTGTGGGTCGGCGACGCCCACCTGCCGCTGCGCTATGTCGGCGAGGTCGAGATCATCGACCGCGAACGCAAGCGCAAGGCGCTCGGTCCCGAAGGTGATCCGGCGTCGTACTCGATGCACCGCGGCTGGGTCGGCCCGGTACTGCGGATCGGCCTGACCGATCCTTCGGACCCGACGCCGTACTGGCTGTTCAGCACCCGCAAACCCCAGGTCGTAGCCGCACTCCTGCGCGACGAGGGCTGAGGACTCGTAAGTGTTCCGGCTCGCCCGGGTGCGGGTGTCCCGCAGGGCACAGTAACCAGCCCGAACACTCACGAGCTGTACCCGCCCCGCCGAGCGAAAAGGGCCGGGTGGCCGCGTCGAGACGCGGCCACCCGGCCCTTTGACTTCTCCTGACTTCTACCCCGAACCCCTGTCTTGCCTGTGTGTTCCCCGAGCGTGAAGGCTCAGGCGCAGTCTCGACAAATCAGGCGGCCGCCGCTTTCCTCGGCCAGCCTGCTGCGGTGGTGGACCAGGAAGCACACCGAGCAGGTGAACTCGTCGGCCTGCTTGGGCACCACCTTGACGGTCAGGTCCTCGCCGGAAAGTCCGGAGAGGTCCGCACCGGGAAGTTCGAAGTTTTCGGCGGTCGCGTCCTCGTCGACGTCGACGACACCGGACTGGTTTTCATTGCGCCGTGCCTTGAGCTCTTCCAACGAGTCTTCGGCCAGCTCGTCGGCTTCGCTGCGGCGCGGAGCGTCGTAGTCGGTCGCCATTGTTCCTCACCCCTGCGATCAGCTTCTGATATCACATGGCCCGGACTCACGTGCCTTCTCGTAAGTCCTTCGTGCCGCTGGTCAACGTTCCAGGGCCCCTGTTTGTGCCCGGCATCGCAGTGAGCGAGGTCTCGATTTTGTGCCTCATTCTGCCGCCGAGCTCGCAGGAGGGTAGCTCACGACGTACTGTGCCCCGCAACGTGCCGTCCTTCGATGCGCAGACGTCACCCATCAGGGGGTATGCCGGAAGCGGCACGCACGAGCCCCCGTCCGGGTTGCCTGCGAGTACCGAACGTCACCAAATGGCGCTGAACGGCTCGTCTTCCTTGCCCGCGGGCGCCGCCTCGTGGTGCGATCGGTGGAGCACCGATCACTGGGGCCCGGTCACCGTCGCCGACGTGCCGCCGAACCCGGCCGATCACAGGGGAACCCGCACCGACCTGGGAAAGTTGTAACGCCTAGGGTTGTTCAGAGCGAAGTGCAGGTAGGCAGGCGAGCCGCGGCGGGCGGGTTCGCCGTTCGGGAAGGGACGGGGAAGGTGGCCTCGGGTAACGGCTTCGGGGAGCGCGGTACGCGGCCATACCGTAAGCGTCGGCCGCTGCCCGCGTTGATCGTCATCGCCGTGCTCGGACTCGGCGCGGTGGTGGTCTGGGTGCACGCGATCGTCTCCGGCTCCAACATCAACGACGCCATCCGCTGCACACCCGCGCCAACCCCGCCCGCGGGTGTGACATTCACCCCGTTGGACCACAGCACGCTCGACGACCGGGTGCCCACTCCCCAGGACAAAATCGCGGTGAAGGTCCTCAACGCCTCGAGCACCCGCGGCCAGGGTTCCATCGCCACCGAGTCACTGCGCGCCCTCGGCTTCAGCCAGATCGCGGACCCGGCCAACGACCCGGTGTACCCGAAGCAGGACGCGAAGTGCCGCGGTCAGATCCGGTTCGGCGAGAACGGCACGTCCTCGGCCCGGACGCTGAGCCTCGTCACCCCCTGCCTGGAGCTGGTCAAGGACAACCGCAAGGACTCCACGGTCGACCTGTCCATCGGCACCTTGTTCAGCGACGTGCGGCCCAGCGCCGCGGCGACGCAGATCCTGAACCAGCTGAAGACGTGGTCGGCCGCGCACCAGGGCGGTGGCGGCGGCGAGCAGTCCGCGAGCGCCGCCCCGACGATCGACCCCGCGTTGCTCAAGGCCGCCCGCGACGTCAGCTGCTAGGACTCGTGAGCCCGCTCAGACGTCAGCGGCGCCGGACGCGATGAGCGCGTCGCGCAAGGGACCTGCGATGGACGGCGCCGCGGCGAAGGTCGCGTCCGCGCCGAGTGCCCGGTCCGCGCCGCTGATACTGACCACCGCGCCCGCCTCGGCCGCGATGAGCGCGCCGGCGGCCCAGTCCCACCGGCTGAGCCCGTGCTCGACGGAGGCGTCGACCCAGCCGGCGCCGACCGCGCAGAGGTCGAGTGCCCCCGAGCCCGGACGCCGGATGTCCCGGACATGGCCGAGCAGCTCGGCGGCGAACCGCGCCTGCCGAACCCGCCTCTCGGCGTTGTAGGCGAACCCGGTGGCCACCAGCGTCACCTCCAGGCGTTCCGGGGCGCTCACGGCCAGCCTCCGGCCGTCGAGCCACGAGCCCTCCCCGCGCGCCGCCGTCCAGCGCCGACCGCTGACGGGTTCTACGACAGCGCCCGCCACCGACTCGCCGTCCACTTGTGCCGCCACCGACACGGCGAACCACGGCAGCCCGTAGAGGAAGTTGACCGTGCCGTCGATCGGGTCGACCACCCAGGTGACCCCGCCGGCCGCGGCTTCCCCGCCGCCTTCCTCGCCGATGAACCCGTCGCCCGGCCTCAGCTCGGCGAGGCGAGCGCGAATGAGCCGCTCGGACTCGTGGTCCACCGCGGTCACGACGTCGGTCTCGCCGGACTTCGTGTCGACGCGGACTTCCCGCCCGGCCTGCATGCCCTGCCAAGCCTCTAGGACCACTTCGGCGGCCTCGGCCGCGACCCGCTCGGCAACGTCTTTCAGCTCACGCTCGTTAGCTCCCACGGAGGCCATCCGACCACATCCGGTTAAAGTCTCCGAACCAGGCTTCTGAATCGTGAGAGAAGGGACCACCCAGTGACGGCCACCCGAGGCTTCGGAATCGACATCGGCGGCAGCGGGATCAAGGGTGCTCTCGTCGACCTGGAGCGTGGACAGCTCATCGGCGAACGGCTCCGGATCGACACCCCGCAACCCTCCACCCCGGAGGCGGTCGCGGACGTGGTCGCCGAGATCGTGCACCACTTCGAGTGGGCGGGCCCGGTCGGGGTCACCCTCCCCGCCGTGGTCAAGAAGGGTGTCGCGCACACCGCGGCGAACATCGACCACGGCTGGATCGGCACCGACGCGGACGCCCTCTTCGCGAAGCGCGTCGGCAAGTCGGTGGACGAGGTCGCGATGCTCAACGACGCCGATGCCGCCGGCATGGCCGAGATCCGCTTCGGCGATCCCGTCGCCCGCACCGGCGTCACGGCGCTGCTCACCTTCGGAACCGGGATCGGCAGCGCGTTGTTCCACGACGGCGTGCTCGTCCCGAACACCGAGTTCGGCCATCTGGAGGTCGACGGCCACGATGCCGAGAAGAAGGCGGCGGCTTCGGTGAAGGACAACGAGGGCCTGTCCTATCACGATTGGGCCAAGCGCGTGAAGCGTTACCTGACCGTGCTCGAGAACCTGATCTGGCCTGATTTGTTCATCGTCGGTGGCGGGGTCAGCAGGAAGGCCGAGAAGTGGGTGCCGCTGCTCGACATCCGCACACCGATCGTGGTGGCCTCACTACAGAACAACGCCGGGATCGTCGGTGCGGCGGCCGCCGCGGCCGAAGGAATCCAGCACTGACGCGGACGGAAAACGGGTGCGGGCAGGCGCCGCTCGATGATCACTCGAGGACCGCTGTAGAGGCCTTGAAGAGGGCCTCGCGCCGAACCGAGAAGTGATCGCTTCGCGACGCACGCGCGCGACGTCGTTACAATGGAACACGGCCCACGGCTGCGGAGGACAAAACCGCAGGCCGGGGCGTGTTCCCCGAATGTGAGTCAGCCGAGGCCGTAGTGCCCCTGCTCGTCATGATCGACCGCTGCGAAAGGGCGTAAGTGGCAGCCGCAAGAACCGCAACCCGAAGCGGTACGAAGACATCGAGCGCAGCCGACACCACCGGTGAGACGGTCGACGAGGCCGCCGCGCCGAACGGCACGGCCAAGTCGACGGCACGCAAGCCCGCCGCGACCAAGGCGGGCGCCAAGAAGGCGCCCGCGAAGAAGGCCGGCCCCTCAGCCGACGGCGAACCCGACGGCCCGGACGGTGCCGACCTCGAAGCACCGGACCTCGCCGATCTCGAAGAGGTCGAGGTGGAGGTCGACGTCGTCGACGCGACGGTGACCGAGGAAGAGCCGGAGGAAGCCGTCGAGACGGCCCCTCGCGCCCGTCGGACGACCGTCGACAAGAACGCCGGCAAGACCTCCGACAACCCGGACTTCGTCTGGGACGAGGAGGAGTCCGAGGCGCTGCGCCAGGCCCGTAAGGACGCCGAGCTCACCGCGTCGGCCGACTCCGTCCGCGCCTATCTCAAGCAGATCGGCAAGGTCGCGCTGCTCAACGCCGAGGAGGAGGTGGAGCTCGCCAAGCGCATCGAGGCGGGTCTCTACGCCGCCGAGCGCGTGCGCAACGCCGAGGAGGAGGGCGAGAAGCTCGTCACCCAGATGCGGCGCGATCTCAAGTGGATCGTCCGTGACGGCGAGCGCGCCAAGAACCACCTGCTCGAGGCGAACCTCCGGCTCGTGGTTTCGCTGGCCAAGCGCTACACCGGTCGTGGCATGGCGTTCCTGGACCTGATCCAGGAGGGCAACCTCGGGCTGATCCGCGCGGTCGAGAAGTTCGACTACACCAAGGGCTACAAGTTCTCCACGTACGCCACTTGGTGGATCCGTCAGGCGATCACCCGCGCGATGGCCGACCAGGCCCGCACCATCCGGATCCCGGTGCACATGGTCGAGGTCATCAACAAGCTCGGCCGCATACAGCGCGAGCTGCTCCAGGATCTCGGTCGCGAGCCCACCCCCGAGGAACTCGCGAAGGAAATGGACATCTCCCCGGAGAAGGTCCTCGAGATCCAGCAGTACGCCCGTGAGCCGATCTCACTGGACCAGACCATCGGTGACGAAGGCGATTCGCAGCTCGGTGACTTCATCGAGGACTCCGAAGCGGTCGTGGCCGTGGACGCGGTCTCCTTCACGCTGCTGCAGGACCAGCTCCAGTCGGTGCTGCAGACGCTGTCCGAGCGTGAAGCCGGCGTCGTCCGGTTGCGCTTCGGCCTGACCGACGGCCAGCCGCGCACCCTCGACGAGATCGGCCAGGTCTACGGGGTCACCCGTGAGCGGATCCGGCAGATCGAGTCGAAGACGATGTCGAAGCTGCGTCACCCGTCGCGTTCGCAGGTGCTGCGGGACTATCTCGACTGAGCAAGACCAGCGGAAAGCGGCCCTGTCACTTCGGTGGCGGGGCCGCTTCTGGTTCACGGTCGGAATTCTGTTGCGGGGCAAGAGGTTTACGGGATGGACAGACCGGCGGACCGCAGTGATTCCTCCAGCCGGAGCCGTTCCATCTCGCGTTCGATCCCCTCGGGGAGGTCGGTGAGCCGCTGCTCGACCTCGACCGCGTCACAGGTCTCGGCCAGCACCGCGTCGTACGCCTGCCTGGTGCCCAGACGGCGTGCCATCGGCGTACCCGGTTCGAAGTCCGCCAGCGTGCGATGCAGCCGGCGGAGGTCGGCGGCGAGGGTCTGGATCGGCGGATGGTCCGGCACCGGCGGCGGCGTCCGGCGGCCGCGGAGCCAACGCACCGCGGACGGCAGCTTGAGCACGGCCCAGCACAACGCGGTCGGTGCCAGCACGATCGCGGCGAAGAAAAGCAGGTTCCCGGCGAGGGCCCCGCTCCCGGTGGCCATAGCTCATCATACGGCCGCTGTGCGGACCGGTCCACGATCTTCTAGGGTCGTCACGCATGGGAGTGTTTCGGACACTGGATCTCGACGAGGTACTGGAACGGCAGAAATCCGGGGACCTGAAACGCCATCTGCGCGGGCGGGACCTCATCGGTTTCGGCGTCGGCATCATCATCGGCACCGGGATCTTCACCCTCGCCGGAGTGGAGGCGAAGACCCACGCCGGGCCGGCGGTGACGCTCTCGTTCGTCATCGGCGCGGTCGTCGCGGCTCTCGCGGCACTGTGCTACGCCGAACTGGCCTCGAGTGTGCCGACGGCAGGCAGCGCATACACCTACGCGTTCGCCACACTCGGCGAGATCTTCGCCTGGATCATCGGCTGGGACCTGCTGCTCGAGTTCGCGCTGGGCGCGGCGGTCGTTTCGCGGGGCTGGTCCGGCTATCTGGCGAACCTCCTCGGGCTGCCGGACGACCTCTTCGGCGAGTCCGCGCCGGTCAATATCGGGGCGGTGCTGATCATCGCCGTACTCACCGTCATCGCCGTGGCGGGCATCAAGGAGTCCTCGCGGTTCACCAACATCCTGGTACTGGTGAAGGTCGCGGTATGCGTGCTGATACTGGTGGTCGGCGTGTTCTACATCAAGGCTGCCAACCTGACGCCGTTCATCCCGGCGGCCCAGGCGCCGCCCGGTGGCACCGAAACGCTCCGGCAGCCGCTGGTGCAGGCGGCGCTGGGACTCGAGCAGTCCGTGTACGGCATCGGTGGCATGGTCACCGCGGCGGCGATCGTGTTCTTCGCCTACACCGGGTTCGAGGCGCTGGCCAACCTCGGCGAGGAGACGAAGAACCCGCGTAAGGACCTCCGCGTCGGAATCCTTGGCGCACTGGCGATCTGTGCGGTGCTCTACATCGGGGTCTCCCTGGTACTGACCGGGATGATGCCGTTCCAGAACATCGACACCGGCGCGCCGCTCGCGTCGGCGTTCGACTTCGTCGGCCAGCACTGGGTCAGCGCGCTCATCTCGCTCGGCGCGGTGACCGGACTGACCTCGGTGATGATGGTCGAACTGGTGACCATCGGCCGGATCGGGTTCGCCATGGGCCGCGACGGCCTGCTGCCGAAAGCCCTTGGCACGGTCCATCCGAAGTGGGGTACCCCGCACCGGATGACGATTCTCGGCGCGGCCCTGATCGCGATCCTCGCCGCGCTCATCCCGATCAGCCAGCTCTCGGACATGGTCAGCATCGGAGCGTTGTCCGCGATGATCATCGTCGCCGTCGCGGTGCCGGTCCTGCGACGGCGGCGCCCGGATCTCAAACGTCCGTTCACCGTGCCGTTTTCGCCGGTGGTCCCGATCCTGGCCGCGCTTGCGTGCTTGTACCTGATGCTGAACCTCGACGTGCTCACCTGGATCCGGTTCGCCGTCTGGCTCGCGCTCGGCCTCGCCATCTACTTCTTCTACGGCCGCAAGCACTCCCGCCTCGCCGGCAAGTAACCCACGCCCAACTCTTGTCGAAAGTGCCCTCACATCGCTCGCAAGTCGACGGCGAGTTGCGATGGACGGCGGCTCAGTCCCAGGACTCGACGCGCAGGCCGGCGTCGGAGATCACCTGGGCGACGTCGCCGGAAAGTTCGCCCGGCACCACGAAAACGACCACGCCGGGGTCACCGTCGTCGCGGCGCAAAGCGGCGACGATCCAGTTCAGCGGTTGCAGATGCGCTTGGTCGTCCGCCAGCCGCGGTTCACTGCCCACAATGGACACCAGGGTCCCGCCGGCTCCGGTAAGCGTGCCGCCGAGCTTCACCGTCTTGACGCCCCGGTGCTGCGAAGACCACAGCGGCGGCACCCCGGTTTCGAGGAAGTCGGACAAGGCGCGCTCGGGGGTGTCCACGGCGGCGAGTTCGGCGGCGTCGAGTTCGGCGAACACCTTCACCTCGGCCAGCCCGTGCGTCCCTTCGAGCAGCGCGGTCAAGTTGTCGATGTCCCAGGCTCCCCTGGCGGCCAGGACGGTGTCCGCGGGAACGAGCCCGGGCGCCGGGAACTGGCGCACGTAGTCGAGCAGCGCCACTCAGTACCGCCACAGATGTGCGGCGACGATCTCCTCGACGCTCTTGTCGGCCGCCCACGCCTCGTCCGACGCACGCACGGCTTGGAACGCGCCGGCCAGCTCCTCGCCGAGGACGCCGACGAGCAGCGGCGACGCAAGCAGCGCGGCACGCTGTTCGGCGGAGGACGCCGGCAACCTGGTCACGCCTCGCGCCACGCGCTCGTCCTCGGTCCAGGTCCCCGGGTCCTCGCCGATCGGCTCGCCGAGCGTGAGCCCGTCGGCGATACCGGAGAGCCCGGCAGCGATAACCGCCGCCAGTGCGAGGTACGGGTTGGCAGAAGCGTCCGAGGGCTTCAGCTCGACGTTCGCGTGACCTTCGCCCAGCAGCGGCGAACCCGGGACATACCGCAGCGGTGCTTCCCGGTTTTCCACGCCCCAGAAGGCATACGCACTGGAGAAGTAGCCGGGGCGCAATCTCAGCGTCGACGGCACGCTCGGCGCCGTCACGGCGGTCAGCGCGGGAAGCTCACGAAGCAGGCCGGCGACGTACGAAGCGCCTTCGGCGGTCGGTGTTCCGTCGCCCGCGAGCAGGTTGCGTCCTTCCCGCCGGACCGACGTGTGCAGGTGCCAGCCATTGCCGACGACCTCGGCGCTGATCAACGGCGCGAAACTGACCCTCAGGCCGTGCGCGTGCGCCGCCGCGTGGATCGTCTGCCGGGCCAGCAACTGGTCGTCCGCGGCGGAGACCGGGTCCGTCGCGGCGAGCGCCAGTTCGAGCTGGGCAGGCCCGTATTCGGCGTGCAGCTGCCCGATGTCCAGCCCGTTCGCCGCGAGGTCGTGCAGCAGCTCGGTGATGAACCCGTCGAGCGGGACGAGCGCGTGGGGGCTGTACGCCGGGCCGGTGTGCCCAGGCGACGACAGGATGTCCGGACTCCCGATCGGCGCGACCGCGAACTCGAGCTCGTAACCGGCGAGGATTTCGAGGCCCTGCTCCGCGGCCTTCGCGACCTGGCGCTCGAGAACGGTCCGCTGGCAGTACGGCGACGGTGAGCCGTCTGCGGCAACCTGCCGCCCGGGGGCCCAGGCCAACGCAGGCTGCCCGGCGAGCCGCCGGACGCGCTCGACCACCGGAAGCAGCCGTACGTCCCCTGAGGGCGTCGACAACGAGGCATGGCCGTAGGTGATGACGTCGTGCGTGTCGAAGACGGCGAACAGCGACGTGACCCCGACCCCGCGCACCGCCGCGCCGGCGAAACCGGTGATGGGCACGATCCGGGAGCGAGGGATGCCGTTGTTGTCGGCCCACGCGAGGTGGACCCCGGTCACGCCCTCCGCGGCGAGGTCCTTCGCCGCGGCCGATGCCGCCTTGCTCATCGCGAAACCCGTCCCCTCCGGCCGTCGGGAATGACGCGCACAGTATGTCGCGCAGGCGGTGACCCGGCTCACGGAGGCTCGATCGGCAGCCCGGTCGGCTTGGTCCGTTCGTCGCGGGAGCGCAGTACCAAGCCCGCGACGACCGCGAGCGTGCCGAGAGCCTCCGGCAAGCTGGGAACCTGAGCGAGGAGCACGAAGCCCGTCACCCCCGCGGTAACCGGCAGGAGCGCCAACAGCACCGCGAACGTCGATTGGCCGAGGCGCCGTAGGACGACCTGATCGAGCGCATACGGCACCACAGTGGACAAAACGCCCACGCCGACACCGAGTCCCAGCAAACGTGGTGAAGCCCACACCGCCGCAGCGCCGAACGCGAGCGGGGACAGCGCCACGGTCGCCACCGCGAAGCCGACCGCCAGGCTGTCGATCCCGTTCCCGCCGAGCGCGACCTGTTTGCCGAGCACGATGTACCCGGCCCAGAGTGCGGCCGCGAGCAGGGCGAACAGCACGCCAAGCCCACTACCGGACAGCCGGACGTCGGCGATGGCCACGACCCCTGCGGCCACGAGTGCCACGGCGAAGACGTCCCGCTTCGACCTCGAACCGATCGCGGCCACGGCCACCGGTCCGGCGAACTCCAGCGCCACCGTTGTCCCCAGCGGCAACCGCGCGATCGCCTCGTAGAAAACCACGTTCATTCCCGCGGTGACCAGGCCGAAAGTGGCCGCGAGCCAGAACTCTCGACCGCGCCAGCTCGCCCGCCCCGGGCGCCGCCAGGCCACCAACACGATGGCTGCGCCCAGGCACCGCAGCCAGGCCACGGCCGCGGGCGACGCGACGGGGAACAAAGTGATCGCGACAGCGGCTCCGCCGTACATCGAAATTCCGCTGAGAACGAACAAGATCGGCGCCGGCACGGTTCCGACCCGGCGTCCAGCCGCTACAACACCCATGCCCGCATAGTGCCTGACCAGTCGAAACGATGTCATTCGGGTTAACTCGTCCTACTCACCGGGATGGATTTACGGCATCCGGGCTAATTCCGCGTGACACACCTCCCAAGGGGGCGGGAACACTTGCGGCTCGGGAAACGTCTGTAAGAGTAGAAGCAGCGAACACCGAGGAGCCGGCGGCGACCCCGTCACCGGAGTCATTGCCGAAGTGGTCGTGGCTGGATCGATGGCATCGGGTAACCGGTGCCGGGACGGAGGGACTCCAATGACCACACCGACGCTCACCCGCCCCGAACTGACCGCTGTCGACCGTTGCGATCGCTGCGGCGCGGCAGCCCAGGTACGGGCCATTCTCAGCACCGGTGGCGAGTTGCTCTTCTGCGGACACCACGCCCGCGAGCACGAAACCAAGCTCAAGGAAATGGCAGCCGATATCCAGCGCGGCTGAGCCCTACTAAGTACGCAACACGGGCGGGGACCCTCGGGTCCCCGCCCGTCGTATTTTCTCGGGTCCTACCTGATCAGCGGCGCACTCACACGGTGTCGAGGACCTGTTCGAAGGCGACCTCGGCGGCGCCGAGCAGCTTGACGTCGGCGCCGAGCGCCGAGCTCACCATCCGGATACCGCCCACCGCGCGGCTGACCAGGCTGCGCTTGCGCACCTCGTCGGCGATGCGGGTCAGCACCGATTCGGGCAGCACGGTCAGCAGATCACCGAGGACCACGAGTTGCGGTCCGAGCAGGTTCACCACGTTGACCAGGCCCAGCGTCATCCACTCGGCGAACTCCGAGAGCCGCTCCCAGGCGGCTTCGGCGTCGTTGCCGAGACTGCGCAGTTCGACCAGGATCGCGCCGCGCGGAGTGCCCTCTGCCAAGCCCAGTGCGCGGCACATCGCGGCCTCCCCCACTTCGGTCTCCCAGCAGCCGACGTTGCCGCAGTAACAAGGACGGCCGCCGGGACGGATCACCATGTGCCCGATCTCGCCGACATAACCGGCCGCGCCCCGCAATGACGAGCCATCGGCGATGACACCGCCGCCGACGCCGACATCCGCCGAGATGTAGACGGCGTCCGAAGCTCCGCGAGCGATGCCCCTGATGTGCTCGGCGACCGCGCCCATCTCGGCGTCGTTACCGACGAGGACCGGGATGCGCATCACGTTGCGCAGTCGTTCACCCAGCGCGATGTCGGTCCACCGCAGGTTCGGCGCTTCGTGGACGTAGCCGTCCGACCGCCGGACGACAGCGGGCACCGAGACCCCGGCGGCGGCCGGGGTGAGGTGGAGGTCGCCGGCCAGGATCGCCGCCGACTCGATGATGTGCGTGATGACTTCTTCCGGCTCGCGCATCCGGCCGCGCAGGTTCCAGCTGTTGCGACCGAGGATCTGCCCGCCGAGGCCGACCAGCGCGATGGCGACGTGCTCCACGCTCAGGTCGACCGCGAGGACCACCGCGGCCTGGGGCTGGGGCAGGACCAGGAGCGAGGGGCGTCCTGCCCCCCGCCCCGGCCTGGGCACCTTCTCCTCGACGACGCCGGCTTCGGCGAGCCCGTCGACGAGCGTCTTGATGGTGCTGCGGTTCAGCCCCAACTCGGTGGCGAGCACGGCCCGCGTGCGCGGACCGCTCACGTGGAGCAGCCGGAGCAGTGTCGTCCGGTTGTGCCGGCGCACTTCGTCCGGCCGCGCCACCGGTGAGCTGGTCACGGTCCGGATCACTCCATCCGGACCCACTTAGCGCGGGGCCGCGGCCGCCCGACGGCGGGACAGCGCGTCCACACTCGCCGCCAAGAGCAGGACCAGCCCGGTGATGATGTTCACGACCGCCGCATTCTGGTGCAGCAGGCCGAGCCCGTTGCTCACCACGGCGAGGACGAGGCCACCGACTACCGCGTCGAAGACCCGACCCTTACCGCCGAAGAGCGACGTACCACCGATGACCGCCGCGCCGACCGCGAACAGGAGGGTGTTGAGCCCACCGGCCTGCGGGTCGACCGAACCGACCTTCGAGGAGTACACGATCGCGCCGATCGCGGCGGCACTGGAGCAGATCACGAACACGCTGGACCGGATCTTCGGCACGTTGATCCCGGCGCGGCGGGCGGCTTCCTGGTTACCACCGACGGCGTAGATGTGCCGGCCGTAGCGGGTGCGGTTCAGCGTGTACGTACCGATGACCAGCAGCACGAGCACGATCGGTACGACGAACGGCACACCGGCGATGACGACGAGGTTGTTCTGCGAACGGTTCGTCGTGAGCAGGTACGTCGCGACCGCGGCGACCACCGCGACGACGCCGACCTTGGTCACTACCAACGGGGTCGGCTGGGTGACCAGGCCGCGCTTGAGCCGGGAGAAGTGCTGCCCCAGCTGCGCGGCGGCGAAACCGCCCGCACCGAGGATGAACAGGACCCAGCTGCCGGCCGTCGACAGGTTGCCGTTGGCGACCTCGTTGAGCACCGGCGAGTTGAAGATCGCGAGCGTGCCGCCCTGACCGATGAACTGCAGGATCACGCCCTGCCAGACCAGGAACAGGGCCAGCGTCACCACGAACGAGGGCATCCCGATCTTCGAGACCAGGAACCCGGTCCAGCAGCCGATCGCGGTGCCGACGCAGATCGCGAGCAGCATCCCGATCCACGGGCCGCCGAATCCCGTGAGGATCAGCACGACGCCGAGCAGCGAGATGACGGCACCGGCCCAGATGCGCTGCAGGATCGCGAGCCCCGCGCCGGCTACCAGGACCACCAAGAAGGCGATGAAGACGCCACTGCCCAATGAACCGAGCAGGTTGGCGTTCTTGACGTAGTGCAGCGCCATCACCGCGGCGCACACACCCGAGGCGGTACCGGCGGAAAGATCGATCTCGCCGAGCAGCAACACGAACACGATGCCCATCGCGATGATGGTCTGGCCCGCGCCCTGTTCGAAGAGGTTGGCGATGTTGTTCAGGGTGAAGAACTGGTTCGACAGCAGCGAAAACAGGATCACGAGCACGAGCAGGCCGAACAGGGCGGGCAGCGAACCCAGCTGGCCGGCCCTCAACCTGGAGAAGTAGTCCTTCACGGCCTCACCGGTGGACATCGAGGTGGTGTCGATGCCGAAGTCCGTGATCGCCGCGGAAGCCGTTTCCGGTGAAACGGATTTGGCAGGTGTCTCAGTCATTTCCGGTTCTTTCTCGTTGCTCACAGTACGACGGCTTCGGGGCGAGCCAGACCGAGCTCACCCGACCGGCCCGCGGTGATCAGTTCGACGACCTGGTTGTGCGTGACGTCCTTGGTGTGTACCTCCGCCACGAGCCTGCCCAGGTAGAGCACGTCGATCCGGTCGGCGACCTCGAAGACGTCGGCCATGTTGTGGCTGATGAGCACAACCCCGAGGCCCTGCTCGGCCAGCCGCCGCACCAGGTCCAGCACCTGCCGGGTCTGCGCCACGCCGAGCGCGGCGGTCGGCTCGTCGAGGAGCACGACTTTGCTGTCCCACAGCACCGACTTGGCGATCGCCACGGTCTGCCGCTGTCCACCGGACAGCGCCGAAACCGGGGTCCGCACGGACTTCACGGTGCGCACGGACAGCGACGCGAGGGTTTCCCGCGCGGCTTTCTCCATGCTGGACTCGTCGAGCAGCCAACCGCTGCCGCGCTCGCGGCCGAGGAACATGTTCTGCACGATGTCGAGGTTGTCGCACAATGCCAGGTCCTGGTAGACGACCTCGATGCCGAGGTCGGCCGCTTCCTTGGGCCCGTGGATGTGGACGTCCTTGCCCTCGAAGCGCACTGTGCCCGAATCGGACGGGTGGATGCCGGCGATGCACTTCACCATCGTCGACTTGCCGGCACCGTTGTCACCGACCAGCGCCGTCACCTCACCGGCTCGAACGGAGAAGTCCACGTCATGGAGGACGTGGACCGGTCCGAAGCTCTTGTTCAGGCCTTTGATGTCAAGAATGGGTTCGCTCATGAATCGAAATCTCCTGCGTTGGATGCACTGTCGCCGTAGACCGTGGTAACCGGGCTGGGATGCGTCGTCGGGGAACACATCCCAGCCCGGTGGTCAGGGGTGGAGCGGACTAGCGGTCAGGAGATGCCGAGCTGCGAGCAGGTCGCCGCCAGTGTTCCGCCGCAGATGTCGGAAGCCTTGACGTAGCCCTGGGTCACGACGGTCTTGACCTGGTCCTTGGTGATCAGCTGCGGCTCGAGGAGCACCGACTTGATGTCGCGGTTGCCCACCGGGTCGTGCAGGGTGCCGGTCGCGATGGCGTCCGCGGCGGCCTTGTCGCCCTTGGCGAGCGCGGCCGCGAGCTTCGCGGTCGACTCCGCCTCCTGCTTGATCGGCTTGAAGATGGTCAGGTACTGGTCACCGCGCATGATGGCCATGAGGCCGTCCGCGGTGGCGTCCTGGCCGGTGACCGGGACCTTGCCGTTGAGGTGGTCCTTGATCAGCACGGTGATGATCGCGCCCGCGAGACCGTCGTTGGCCGCGACCACGCCGTCGACCTTGCCGCCGTTGCCGGTCAGCAACTGCTCGAAGGTCTGGCCGCCCTTCTGGTTGTCCCAGTTGTCGATGGCCTGGTTCGCGACGAGCTTCAGCGCGCCCGAGGCGTACAGCGGCTTGAGGATCTGGGCGTGACCCGCGGCGAACAACGTGGCGTTGTTGTCCGTCGGCGCACCCTCGATCTGGATGATCTGGGCACCGGGCTTGGCCTTGAGGTCGTCAGCCAGGCCCTGGGCCTGCAGCGCGCCGACCTTCTGGTTGTCGAACGAGACGTAGTAGTCGGCACTGCCGCCGAGGCTCGGCCGGTCGTAGTCGATGGTGGGGATGCCGGCCTGCTTGGCCTTGGCCTCCACCGCCGCACCGACGGACGGGTCGGACGACGCGAGCACGAGGACCTTGACGCCCTCGCTGATCATGCCGTCGGCCAGGGTCGAGAACTTCTGGTTGTCACCCTGGGCGTTCTGGATGTCCACCGAGAAGCCCTGCGCCTGCAGTGCCGCGGTGAGCATGGGCTTGTCGAAGCCCTCCCAGCGGGCGGAGGTCGCGGTCTCCGGGAGGATGACGCCGACCTTGCCGTTGGCGCCACCGCCGGCCGCCGCCGGCGTGTTCGACGACGAGGATCCCGATCCCCCGCTAGATGAACTGTTGGCCCCACAGCCGGTCAGCACAAGGCTGACCGTCGCCGTGATGGCGAGGAGGGTAAGGGTCTTGGTGCGCATCCTCGGTCCTTCCGGGTCCTGCCGGCGGAGCGGCGATCCGGGAGGACCGCGCACCGTCGCGCATATGTTGTGGCCGACAACATATGCCGTGGAGGTCCCGATACGGAAGGTGGCTGGATCAATTAAGCCACACAGAATGGACACGGTTTGGCAACGTGCCGTTTTCATCCCGCACAAGAGGCCAAGACGGTGACGCTGCCGACAGTGGGAAGTCACACAGAGCGACGAACCCAGCCGGTTTCGGCAAAGGGAAGTGTCGCACGCCCTTCTTCCGCGCGCTCCGGACGTATTCGAACCTTGACCGGATCGGACACCCGGACGGAAGTGCCGCACAAAAGCGATCGCTTATTGCGCGCAGCTGCGGCTTGACCTCGCGATCAGTCGCCTCCGACGGAACGCGCGGCCGCAACGCCGTCGTTAATCCTTGCCACGTCAGCATTGCCCGGGGTCAGCCCGGTTCGGGAAAGGTCTTCACCGCACCGGGTTCGCCCCCCGGATATGCCACCGGCAAACGATTACCTGCCACGCTGCGTTTCAGAACCGCGAGCCGAATGGGGACCTCAGTCCACCGGGCGCCGGATCGAGTGAAGAATTGTCAGACGTTGTCAAGAATTGTCATGGACCGGTCACCGGTGTCCCTCGAATGGCGGGCCTACCACGAACGGAGGGTGACGATCCGTTCTTCTAATTGCTCTACCGTGGCCATGGCGGTAGGGGGTCCACCGCACACTCGGCGGAGCTCGTTGTGGATCGCTCCGTGACCCTTTTTGGTGCGATGGTGGTACATCCCCACCAGCGCGTTGAGCTCCTTGCGGAGCGCGGCGAGCCGCTGGCTGACCGTCTGCGGCCGGGCCACCGGAGCCGGCGCCTCGGCCTTCGGCTTGCGCCGGCTCGAGTCCGCGACCTGCTCCTCCTGCCGCTTGCGCAGCAGCGCCCGGACCTGCTCCGGCTCGAGCAACCCGGGCAGTCCGAGGTACTCCTGCTCCTCGTCACTGCCGGAGAACACTGCGGTGCCGAACGAGTTGCCGTCGTAGATCACCTGGTCAAGCTCGGCGGACGCCCCCAGCGAGGTGAACGCCTTCTCTTCCTCCCCTGGCTCGTCCTCGGTCCGGTTGGCCGCGGCGAGCAGCTCGTCGTCCCAGCCGTCCTTCTCGCGATGCGGCTTCCCGATGACGTGGTCCCGCTGCGCTTCCAGCTCGCTCGCCAGCTCGAGCAGCACGGGGACACTCGGGACGAACACGCTGGCCGTCTCGCCCTTGCGCCGCGACCGCACGAACCGGCCGATCGCCTGGGCGAAGAACAGCGGGGTCGACGCGCTCGTGGCGTAGACGCCGACAGCGAGCCGGGGCACGTCGACGCCCTCGGACACCATCCGGACGGCCACCATCCAGCGGTCCGAGGACTCGCCGAACTCGGCGATCCGCGCAGACGCGCCAGGGTCGTCGGAGAGCACGACCGTCGGCTCTTCGCCGGTCAGCGACAGCCTGTGCAGGATCTTCGCGTACGCCCGCGCGGACTCCTGGTCCGACGCGATGACCAGACCGCCGGCGTCGGGGATGCCGGCGGAGCGCATCTGGCTCAGCCGCGTATCGGCCGCGTGCAGCACCGCGGGGATCCACTCGCCCGCCGGGTCGAGCGCCGTCCGCCAGGCCCGCGCGTTCTGCTCCGCCGTCAGCGGCTCGCCCAGGCGGGCGGTGAACTCCTCACCCGCGCTGGTCCGCCAAGACGCTTCGCCGGAGTAGGCGAGGAAGACGACCGGCCTGACCACGCCGTCGGCAAGCGCGTCGGCGTAACCGTAGGAGTGGTCGGCCCGGCTGCGCAGCAGGCCTTCGGTGTCCGGTTCGTAGCTGATGAACGGGATCTGCGAATCGTCGCTGCGAAACGGGGTCCCGGTCAGCGCCACGCGCCGGACCGCGGGCGTGAACGCCTCACGGACGGCGTCACCCCACGACTTCGCGTCGCCGCCATGGTGGATCTCGTCGAGGATGACCAGCGTCTTGCGGTTCTCCGTCCGCACTCGGTGCAGCGTGGGATGAGCCGCGACCTGCGCGTAGGTGACCGCCACGCCCTGGAAGTCCGACGAGGTCGCGCCGGCGGTGTTGCGGAAGTTCGAGTCGATGGCTATCCCGGCGAACGACGCGGCCTCGGCCCACTGGTGCTTGAGGTGCTCCGTCGGCGTCACGATCGTGACCGCGGCGATGGTGCGGTCCGACAGCAGCTCCGCGGCGATGCGCAGCCCGAACACGGTCTTGCCGGCTCCGGGCGTGGCGACCGCGAGGAAGTCCTTCGGCCCGGTCGTGAGGTACTTGGTCAGCGCTCGCCGCTGCCAGGCACGCAACGGCCGGGCAGTCGAATCCTTCTCCGCGGGTGGCGCGCCCAGCGCCGAGCCCGTCGGAGCGTGTTGGGCCGTTTCCGACAAGGAAGGTCCAACTCCTCTCGCGGGCTAGAAAACCCCTGCTCCACCTGCATTGACACACGGGACTGTGACAGAGAAGAGCCCCCACTGCGACGCCGCCGGTGCCCACCGTGGCCCAGAGTGTGCTCACGGTCTATCCACAGCTGCGCGGGTGAGGGCGCTGAGGCAATCGTACCTTCCGGCACCGACAGCGGCGGGTACCGGCGGGGGTGATTCGTCCCGCGCCGCGGCTCGCCGGGGCGGGGCGGCGAGCCAAACCAGGAGCAATGCACCATGCTTGGCGGTGCGATGAGCGAGAAGCAGGCCGACGCGCCGGAGGACGGCGCCGAGCGGGCACCCGAGCCGGGGGTGGCCCGCAAAACGCCGTGGACCCTGATCCGTCGGACCTTCGCCAAGGCCTGGGGCGGCAACATCTTCTCGGAGGCCGCCGAAGCCGCGTTCTGGCAGACGCTGTCGCTGCCGCCGCTGCTGCTCGGGCTGCTCGGCAGCCTCGGCTACATCGGCGAATGGTTCGGCCAGTCCGTGGTGACCGCGGCCCACACCCAGATCATCGGGTTCTCGCGGTCGATCTTCAGCACCAACGCGGTCGAGCAGATCATCGAGCCGACCGTCAACAGCATCCTCACCACCGGCAAGGGCGAGATCGTCTCCGTGGGGTTCGTGATCTCGTTGTGGGCGGGCTCGTCGGCGATGTCCTCGTTCGTCGACGCGATCACCGTGGCGCACGGGCAGTACGGCGTGCGCAACGAAGTCTGGCAACGGATCTTCGCGCTGCTGCTTTACCTGTGCGGGCTGGTGCTCCTGGTGGTCGGCCTGCCGCTGGTGGCGATCGGGCCGGACCTGTTGCCGAAGTTCTTCCCGGTCAGCTGGCAGCCGACGGTTTCGTCGTGGGTCGGGACGCTGTACTTCCCGATCCTCGCCCTCGTCATCACCCTCGCGCTCGCCACGCTCTACAAGCTCGCGCTGCCTCGGAAGCTGCCGTGGCATCGCGGGCTGCCCGGCTCGCTACTGGCCATGGTGATCTTCCTGCTGTCCAGCGTGGGGCTGCGGATCTACCTCAGCCAGATCACCAAGACCGGCTACACCTACGGCGCGCTGGCGGCCCCCATCGCGTTCCTGCTGCTGATGTTCTTCATCGGGCTCGCGGTGGTCGGCGGCGCCTACTTCAACAGCGCGATCCAGGAACTCTGGCCGGCGAAGATGACCCGGCGCCAGCGCCGCAAATGGCGGCGGCTGGAGATGGAGCGCGCGAACGAACGCATCCGCTCCGAGGACGGCCGGAAACTGTGGGACCGCAGCACCATCCCGCTACGCAGGCCGCGCAAGCACGACGACGAAAACGTGCTTGCCGAGCCTGAAGTGCCTGCCGCGCGTGACGCGTCCGACGCGGCGAGCGAGACCGTCGACACGGCGTCGACAACTGAACTGGACAGCGACGCCGAACAGTCCGACGAGCCCCGGAAGTACTACAGCAGCTGAGTCCGCCCGTCCACAGTGGACGGACTCGCGCGCGCACGACAAAACGAGCAGGGCGTCACGCCCTACCCGCTTCGGACGTCGAAGTCGACTACTCGTCGCCGCCGGGGCGGAGACCTTCGTAGATCTTCTTGCAGTCGGGGCAAACCGGGGAACCAGGCTTCGCGGCCTTCGTCACCGGGAACACCTCACCGCAGAGCGCCACCACGTGCGTACCCATGACCGCGCTTTCCGCGATCTTGTTCTTGCGCACGTAGTGGAACATCTTCGGGGTGTCGTCGCCCGTGCTGTGCCTGGTGTCGGAGTCAACCTCCGGCAGAGTCTGTGTGCTCACCCACCCATAATGCCTCACCTGCGAGGCAAGGACGGGCGCCGGGCCAGGACTCGTGAGTGGTCAGGCCGCTTCTAACCGGCCGGAACACTCACGAGTCCTGCCCCAGTGCCTGGTCGGCGCCACCCATCGCCGAAGATGTCCAGTCGTGACTACCCCATTCCTCACCGACGAAGTCTCGAGCGCGCTGCACGACGGCCGCGCGATCGTCGCTCTCGAAAGCACCCTGCTCTCCCACGGCCTGCCGCCCGGCCGGAACCTCGAGGTCGCGTTGCGGCTGGAGCAGGTCGTCCGGGACGCGGGCGCGGTGCCGGCCACCATCGCGGTGCTCGACGGCCGCCCGCTCGTCGGGCTGTCGCGGGCGGAGCTGGAGCGGGTCTGCGCGCCTGACGCCGATCTCGACAAGCTGTCCCTGCGCGACCTCGGGCCGGCCATCGGCCTCGGCCGGTCGGGCGCGACGACGGTCGCGAGCACCGCGTCGCTCGCTTCGGCCGCCGGGATCGGGGTGTTCGCCACGGGCGGGCTCGGTGGCGTCCACCTCAACGCCTCGGCCACCTGGGACGTCTCGGCCGACCTGGGCGTGCTCGCCCGGGTTCCGACGCTCATCGTGTGCTCGGGGGTGAAGTCGGTGCTCGACATCGCGGCGACGCTGGAGGTGCTCGAAACGAACTCGGTGCCGGTGCTGGGCTACCGCACCGACGACTTCCCCGCGTTCTACCTCCGCTCGTCCGGGCTGCCGGTGCCGTGGCGGGTGGAGGACCCGGCCCAAGCCGCTGCCGTCGTCGCGGCACACCGGGAGCGGTCGGATTCCGGAGTACTGCTGGCAAACCCGATCCCAGCGGAGTCCGAAATGGACAAAGAACTGCACGACCGGCTGCTCGCGGAAGGCCTCGAACTCCTGCGCACCAAGAACGTGCACGGCTCGGACGTCACTCCGGTGCTGCTGGAGCACTTCCACACCGCGAGCGGCGGCGTGAGCCTCGACGCCAACGAAGCCCTCGTGGTGTCCAACGCCCAGCTGGCCGCGGAGGTCGCGGTGAAGCTGTCATGAAGGTCATCGTCGTCGGCGACGCCGGCCTCGACATGGTGGCGCAGCACGACGGACCGATCGTCTACGGCGGCGACACCCGCGCGCAAATCGGCTTCGTCAGCGGTGGCGCGGGCGCGAACACCGCGCTATGGATGCGGTCGACAGGCGTCGACACGACGCTGATCGCCAGGATCGGCGACGACCCCGGCGGCAGGCTGATCCGCGCCGAACTCGAGTCGTCGGGGGTGCGGTGCGCCTTCGCCGTGGACGAGGAGGCTTCGACGTTCGTCGTGGTCGTGCTCGTCGACGCCGAGGGCCAGCGCACCATGCTGGCCGACCGCGGGGCCAACGCGCGTTTCGTCCCCAGCGACATCCACACGTCCGAATTCGACGGCGCGCGGCACCTGCACCTGTCCGGCTACGTGCTGCTCGACCCGTCGTCGCGGCCGGCCGGGCTGGCGGCGCTCGCCGCGGCGAAGGAGGCGGGGCTGACCACCTCGGTCGACCCTCAGGCCGCGACCCACCTCACCGATCCCGCGGCGTTCCTCGACGACGTCCGCGGGATCGACCTCCTGTTGCCGAACACCGAGGAACTGGTGGCATTGACCGGATCCGCCGATCCGGAGTCGGCGAAGGAGTTGCTCGGCACGGTCGGCGCGGTAGCGGTGACCGCCGGGCTGAACGGGGCCAGCTGGGTCGACGCCGACGGGATCACCACGGTGCCCGCGGTGCCGGCCCAGTGCGTCGACTCCACGGGCGCGGGCGACGCGTTCGACGCCGGGGTGCTCTCGGCATGGCTCGCCGGGGAGTCCACGGTCGAGGTTCTACGGTCGGGCGTCCGGCTCGGCGCGTCCGCGGTCGGCAAAGTGGGCGCGCAGCCCTGACTCGTGTTTCAGCCTTCGATGATCGGGTGCGCGGAGTTCTCGATGATCTTCGCGGGCTTCTCGTAGCGGTTGACTTCCTCCGCCTTCCGCGGCGGCCCGTCATTCGCGACGAGTACCGCGATCCACGGCAGCGGGATGGAGATCACCACGAACGCCAGCGCGAGCCACCAGGTGTGATAGAACACGCCGGCCAGTACCAGGCACGGGATCCGGAACGCCATCATCGTCATGTACTTACGTTTCCGGGTGGCGAACTGCTCGTCGTACGACGGGGCGGCTTCGGTGATCAGCACCGGAGCGGCCTCCCGCGGCTCGGGACGCGGTTCAGGCGTCTGAGCGGGTGTACTCACGACACCACCTCCACGTTCATGCTCCCACTCTGCACGTTCATCCGATAGCCGGCGCGGCCAGGTACTTCAAGGCACCGGTGACCAGCGTCTCGACCCCGGTGGACAACGTCGGGTGCAGCACCGGCGCGTACAGCGGTGAGTGGTTCGACGGGATGTCGGTTTCGAACCGGCCTGCCCCCATCGCGGTCAGCACCGCCTCCGCGTCCGCGCCGCCGACCAGCCAGAACACCGAAGGCACCCCGGCAGCGCGGCCGAACTCGCTGAAGTCCTCACTGCCGGTCACCAGCGGCGCCGGCACGACGCGCTCGACGCCGAAGTGCTCACGGAAGACGTCGGTCAGCTCGCCGTTCGCCGTCTCGTCGTTCGAGGTGACGGCGAAACTGCCGATGTCCGTGATTTCGGGCGGCTTCGGCACTCCTGCCGTCTCCGCCTCGCCGAGCACGATCCGATGCACCGCGGCCAGGACCTTTTGCCGGACCTGGTCGTCGAACGTGCGGATGTTGACCTCCAGCACACCCTGGTCGGCGATCACGTTGTTGGCTGTCCCGATGTGCACCGAAGCCACCGTGACCACCGCGGACTCGGTGGCCGCGATCTCCCGCGCCACGATCGTCTGCAGCTTCAGGATGATCGACGCGGCCAGCACGACCGGATCGACCGTGGTCTCCGGGCGCGAACCGTGCCCGCCTCGCCCGTGCAGCACGATCCGCAGCGCGTCGGTGGCCGCCATGATCACCCCTGGCCTGGTCAGCACCCAGCCCGCCGGTCCCGGCACGACGTGCTGCCCCAGCACGATGGCGGGTTTGCCGGCCAGCTCGAGCACACCGTCGCGGATCATGCCGCCCGCGCCGTTCCCGGTCTCCTCCCCCGGCTGGAACACCGCCAGCAGCGTTCCCGACCAGTTTTCGCGCCCGCCGGCGAGCAGGTCGGCCGCGCCGGAGAGCCAGGTGGCGTGCATGTCGTGCCCGCAGGCGTGCATCACCGGTACTTCGGTGCCGTCGGCGGCGGTGGCGCGAACCGTGCTCGCGTACGGCAGGCCCGTCTTCTCCTCGACCGGCAGCGCGTCGATGTCGGCCCTGAGCAGCACCGTCGGACCAGGACCGTTGCGCAGCACCCCGACCACCCCGGTGCCGCCGACCCCGGTGTGCACCTCGAACCCGGCGTCAGAAAGCCGCCGGGCGAGCTCGGCCGCCGTCCGCGTTTCGGCAAAGGACAACTCGGGGTGACTGTGCAGGTCGAGGTAGAGCGCCTCCAGATCGGCGAGCCGGTCGGCGAGCGGGGCTAACACACTCTGCCGATGGCGAGCGAGGAGCTGTTGGGTGGTCACCAGGCCATCGTGGCAGCATTACCGACCGTGAGCACCGTTCATCCCCAGATTTCGGCCGGCACCTGCGCCCGGCTCCGCGAAGCGTTCCTCCGAACCGGGTACCACGTGGACGGGGTGGTCGACGCGCTCGGCGGCGTCGCGCACGCCGCGCTGGGCCGAGGTGAGCCCGAGCTGGCGGCCAGGGCCAGCCGCGACGCGGGCGAGCTGGGCACGCTGATCCGGCTGTTCCTGCTCGGCTTGACCGAGCCGGCCAAGGCCGTCACCGCCGCTTTCGCGCCGCTGTCGGTCGAGGACGCGGTCGAGGCCGAGCTGCTGCGCGCGGACAGTGACGGCTACCGCGCCGCGCTCGACGTGCGCCCGCACGGAGACGACGAGAGCTCCTGGTGGGTGATCTCCGACCTCGATTCCGACGTGCTCGGCCACCCGGTCGGCGAGGACCACGTGCTCGGTGTCGGGCACGCCTCCCTCAGCCTGGTCAGGGCGACCAGCAGGCAGGACGTCGACACGCTGCTCGACGTCGGCACGGGGAACGGTGTCCAGGCGCTACACGCGAGCAAGCACGCCCGCCGGATCACCGCGACGGACGTCTCCGGGCGGGCGCTCGCGCTGGCCGCGGCCACGTTCCGGCTCAACGAGCTCGACGTCGAGCTGTGCCACGGCGAGTGGTTCGCGCCGGTCGCGCGCCGCCGGTTCGACCAGATCGTCTGCAACCCGCCGTTCGTCGTCGGTCCGCCTCGGGTCGACTACACCTACCGGGACTCCGGGCTGGCAGGCGACGACGCGAGCGCGCTCGTCGTCCGGCAGCTCCCCGGGTTCCTCAACGAAGGCGGGGTCGGCCAGCTGCTCGCCTCCTGGCTACACGTCGACGGCGAAGACTGGGCCGAACGGGTGGCTCGCTGGTTGCCCGCCGAGACCGACGCCTGGTTCGTGCAACGCGATGTCGCCGACCCGGGCCTCTACGTCGGCACCTGGCTCCGGGACGCGGGAATCGACCCGCGTTCGCCCGAGGGCCGAGCGAAGTCCGGCGACTGGCTCGACTGGTTCACCGAGCAGAAGGTCGACGGGATCGGCTTCGGGTTCGTGACCCTGCGTCGCGCGGGCGGGCAAACTCCCACTGTTGTGTGCGAGGACCTCCGGCAGGCCTACGACGACCCGCTGGGGGCCGAGGCCGCGCGGTGGCTCGATCGGGTGGAATGGTTACGCGCCAACGGTGGTTCGCTGCTGGATGTCCGGTTTGTGGTGCCACCGACGGTGCTTCTCGAAAGTGTCGACGAGCCCAGTGACGAGGGCTGGCTCACCACCGTGCGCAGGCTGCACCGGACGGACGGACCCGGTTGGCAGCATGAGGTCGACGAGCTCGCGTCGAGGCTGCTGGCCGGCTGCCGCGGCGCGCTGCCGCTGGAGGACCTCATCGAGCTGCTCGCGGCGGCGCAAGGACTCGACGCCGAAGAGCTCGCCGCGTCGGCACTTCCCGTTGTGCGGGAACTCGTCCGGCACGGGATGTTGGTCCCGGCGGGTTCGAGCGCCTTGTGAAGGCTGTCGTCGCCAGGGTGACCCGGGCGGCCGTCACCGTCGAAGACACCGTTGTCGGCTCGATCGACGAGCCCGGTTTGTTGGTACTGCTGGGAATCCACGTCGACGACGACAGTGCCAAAGCCGCGGTGATGGCCCGGAAACTGCACGAACTGCGGATACTGCGTGAAGAGCGATCCTGCGCCGAGACGGGCGCGCCGCTGCTCGTAGTGAGCCAATTCACGTTGTACGGCGACACCCGCAAAGGACGCAGACCGTCCTGGACGGCGGCTGCCCGGGGCGAGGTCGCCGAGCCGCTCGTGGACGCCGTCGTGGCCGAACTCGAGCGCCGCGGGGCAACCGTGTCAACCGGACAGTTCGGCGCGATGATGGCTGTCCAGAGCGTGAATGACGGCCCCTTCACCGTTCTGGTCGAGGTCTGACCCGCTCCGACCCGTTCCCACATTGGTCTGAACCATTGCGTTCGGCGCGGGTTCGGGCTGATCTCCGCGCAGGCCTGCCTTCTCAGGAAAAGCTCAGTATTTGTCGAGCAACCGCCTGTCGTACTGGGCCGTCTCTCTAGTGAGCGGCCCGGGAACGAAATCGAAAACCGGAGCGTTACACCAAGTGTCCAGCCAGCAAGCTGGAAGCGCGGCTCCGAGTTCCACAGGCTCGGTGTCGCGAAGCAGAGCTACAGACGTGACGCACAGCACCACGTCAGCCCGTGACCGGGGAGGCAGAATGTCAGTCCAGACTCTCGAACGCGAGGCCAGGGGGATCAGGCAGCGCACCATTCCTGCGCAGTCTACCGAAGATTCGACCGGGCCGACGTTGCTCGGCGACGCGGACCTGGACGCCCAGAGTCCCGCGGCCGACCTCGTCCGTGTTTACCTCAACGGAATCGGCAAGACCGCCCTGCTCAGCGCGGCCGACGAGGTCGAGCTGGCGAAGCGGATCGAGGCCGGCGTCTTCGCCCAGCACGTCCTCGACACCGCCGAAAAGCTCACGCCGAAGCGCCGCTCCGAGATGACCGCGCTGGTCCGCGACGGGCTGGTGGCGAAGAACCACCTGCTCGAGGCCAACCTGCGCCTGGTCGTGTCGCTCGCGAAGCGCTACACGGGGCGCGGTATGCCGCTGCTCGACCTGATCCAGGAGGGGAACCTGGGTCTGATCCGCGCGGTGGAGAAGTTCGACTACTCCAAGGGGTTCAAGTTCTCGACGTACGCCACTTGGTGGATCCGGCAGGCCATCACCAGGGGGATGGCCGACCAGGGTCGCACCATCCGGCTCCCGGTCCACCTCGTCGAGCAGGTCAACAAGCTCGCCAGGATCAAGCGCGACCTGCACCAGCAGCTCGGGCGTGAAGCCACGCACGAGGAGATGGCGGCCGAGTCCGGCATCCCGGCGGAGAAGATCTCCAGCCTGCTTGATCACGCGCGTGACCCGGTAAGCCTGGACATGCCGGTCGGCACCGAAGAGGACGCCCCGCTGGGCGACTTCATCGAGGACTCCGAAGCCGTCGACGCCGAGAGCGCGGTCATCTCCGGGCTCCTGCAGGACGACCTCCGCCGTGTCCTGTCGACGCTGGACGACCGTGAGCAGCACGTCATCCGCCTGCGCTACGGCCTGGACGACGGCCAGCCGCGCACGCTCGACCAGATCGGCAAGCACTTCGGGCTCTCCCGCGAGCGCGTCCGCCAGATCGAGCGCGAGGTCATGTCGAAGCTGCGGCAGGGCGAGCGGGCCGAACGGCTCCGCGCGTACGCCAGCTAAGCGGGCTAAATCGCCAGTGGGCATCGATCACGGTGCGCAATACCCAATCGGCAGCGTTGACTTATGACCTGGGTCACGAGACGGTCGAGGGCACAGATATTTACGGCCTCGGGCGTCTGCCAGGCATGAGCCACGCGGTCAGGGTGTTCGCACCCGAGCCGCTTTCCCCGGAAGGTCGGGTCCGTCGGGGTGGACCCGGCCTTCCGACTACTTGGTGAGCCGACGCGGCGAGGATGTGGCACGAGGGCGGGCGAAGGCGCTCCGGTACGGTCGGAGGCACGCCCGCCCGCGCGCAAAGGAGCCCGCGCAGTGCCTTCTCACGCAGTGCCCTCTAAAGAAGTGCCTCCCAAGCTGCCCACCACCACGTTCAAGCACACCGAAGTCCTGCCGTTGGGCAAGGACGAACACACTGAGTACCGGCTGGTCACCTCGGACGGCGTACGCGTGGTCGAGGCCGCCGGGCGCCGGTTCCTCGAAATAGAGCCCGAAGCGCTGCGAAACCTGGCCAGAACGGCCATCTCCGACATCCAGCACCTGTTGCGTTCGTCACACTTGGCGCAGCTGCGCGCCATCGTGGACGACCCCGAAGCGAGCGGCAACGACCGATTTGTCGCGATGGACCTCCTCCGCAACGCCGCGATCTCGGCGGGCGGGGTACTGCCGATGTGCCAGGACACCGGTACCGCGATCGTCATCGGCAAACGCAGCGAAGGCGTCCTGACCGGCGGCGACGACGAACGAGCGCTGTCCGAGGGCATCTTCGACGCCTACCAGCGGCTGAACCTGCGCTACTCGCAGATGGCGCCGGTGAACTTCTGGGACGAGCGCAACACCGGCACGAACCTGCCGGCGCAGATCGAGCTGTACCACCGCGACGACCCCGGCGCGGCCGACCCGAGCTACGAGTTCTTGTTCATGGCCAAGGGCGGGGGCAGCGCGAACAAGACTTTCCTCTACCAGGAGACGAAGGCCGTCCTCAACCCGAAGCGGCTCGCCAAGTTCCTCGACGAGAAACTGCGCAGCCTGGGCACCGCCGCCTGCCCGCCGTACCACCTCGCGATCGTGGTCGGCGGCACGTCGGCGGAGTACAACCTGAAGGTCGCCAAGCTCGCGTCCGCGCGCTACCTCGACAACCTTCCTCAGGAAGGATCCGAGCTGGGGCACGGATTCCGCGACGTCGATCTCGAGCAGCAGGTGCTCGAGATGACGCGGCACTTCGGCATCGGCGCGCAGTTCGGCGGCAAGTACTTCTGCCACGACGTCCGCGTGATCCGGCTCCCCCGCCATGGCGCGTCGTGCCCGGTGGGCATCGCGGTGTCTTGCTCGGCGGACCGCCAGGCGAAGGCGAAAATCACCGCGGACGGCGTGTTCCTCGAGCAGCTCGAGCGCGACCCGGCGCGGTTCCTGCCGGAGGTGACCGACGAGCACCTGTCCGACGAGGTCGTCGCCGTCGACCTGGGCCGGCCGATGGCCGAGATCCGGGCGCAGCTGTCCCAGCTGCCGGTAAAGACGCGGCTCTCGCTGACCGGGACACTCGTGGTGGCGCGGGACATCGCGCACGCGAAGATCGCCGAACGGCTGGACGCGGGCGAAGAGATGCCGCAGTACCTCCGCGACCACCCCGTGTACTACGCAGGCCCGGCGAAGACGCCCGAGGGCTACGCGTCCGGTTCCTTCGGACCGACCACCGCCGGCCGGATGGATTCCTACGTCGCGCAGTTCCAGGCGGCGGGCGGCTCGCTGGTGATGCTGGCCAAGGGAAACCGGTCCAAGCAGGTGACGGCCGCGTGCCAGGAGCACGGCGGCTTCTACCTCGGTTCCATCGGCGGCCCGGCCGCGCGTCTCGCGCAGGACTGCATCAAGAAGGTCGAGGTCGTCGAGTACGCCGAACTCGGCATGGAAGCGGTCTGGAAGATCGAAGTCGAAGACTTCCCCGCGTTCATCGTGATCGACGACAAGGGCAACGACTTCTTCGAGGAAACCTCGGAACCCTTGCTGCAAATCTCGTTCCGGAGCTGAGTGTTGTGCACTTCACGCGCGGCCGTGTGCGTTCCACGCGCACGCCCGCGCGTTTCGTGTACTACGGCTCCTTGACCGCCTGGATCGTATAGCTCGCGGCGAGACGCTCGGGATTGGCGCTCAGCCGCCATTCGCCGGCGTCGTCGCGGACCATGTGCCCGGGAAGCCCCTCAAACGGAACGCTGTCGTGCTCGACGAACTGCGTCAGCTTGAGTCCCGCGGTCATCAACGCGGTGATGATCTCGCCGAGCCCGTGGTTCCACGAGTGCGACAGCCCGTTCGAGAAGGTCGCGTCGGTGTCGACGTATGTGCCCGGTTCGTCAAAGACGAGCGGTTCCTTCGTCTCGAAGTACGAATACCCGAGGGTCGGCAGCTCGGCCGTCTCGTCGAGCGCCCACAGCATCGGATGCCCTTCACGGATGAACAAGCGACCACCGGGGCGAAGCAGGTCCGCGACGACGCGAGCCCATCGGGCCACGTCCGGCAACCAGCACAATGCGCCGACGCCGGTGTAGACGAGGTCGAACGACCCGGCGCCGAGGACGTCGACGGCGTCATAGACCGTCGCTTCGTGGTAGTCGATGTCCGTGCCTGTGCTCGCGGCCAGCTTGCGCGCTTCGGTCAGCGAGGCCGAGGACAAGTCGAGCCCGCTCATCCGCGCGCCGAGCCGCGCCAGCGACAACGTGTCGGTGCCGATATGGCACTGCAGATGGACCCCTCGCAGCCCGGTGACGTCACCGAGGCGGGCGCGGTCGAACCGGACGACCCTGCTCAGGAAGTCGGGCTCGGCGATGAAGCGATCGAAGCCGTAGTCACTGGACGCGGCGTGCGCAGGGGCTCGCTCGTCCCATCTCGCCTTGTTGATCACCAAATAGTCGTCCATGCGGTCAGGGTCCACGACCGCGGCTGAGTCGTCCATCCAATAACGTGGCGGACGTGTACCCCGTAACCGATCTCGCCGGCTACTTCACCGGGCGCTGGCTGCTGGAGCGAGACCTGTACGACGCCGATGGCGCGGCCGGCAAGGTCACCGGTTCGGCCGAGTTCGCCCTGGACGGCGAGTCGTTGAGCTACCGGGAAGAGGGCGTACTCGACACCGGCTTGTACCGCGGTCCGGTCACGCGCGTCCTGGAGTACCGGCTGACGGGCCCGGGTCAAGCGTCGGTGTACTTCGACCACGGCGGCTTCTTCCACGACGTCGACCTGCGCGAGGGACAGTGGTCGTCGACCCATCCGTGCGCCGACGACCAGTACCGCGGCGAGTACCGGATCCTGGGGCCGGACAGGTGGCAATTGGCGTGGTCCGTCACCGGCCCGAAGAAGGACGACGTCTACGTCACCCGATTCCGCCGCTGACCCGCTCCACCGGGACCTGAGCCGGCGACCGCAGCACCCTCGCGGCACCTGCGGCAGCGATGCACAAAGCCGCGGGCAGGAAGAAGGTCAGGTTCAGCGGGATGAAGTGGGTGAGCGGTCCGATGACGGCCGGGCCGGCGAGCATGCCCACGTAACCGAGACCCGCCACCCGGGAAATGTTGACCCCGGCCGCGCCCTCGTCGGCGTGGCCCGCGGCGCTGAACAGCTGCGCGACACAGCCGGACAGCCCGATGCCGGCCACCGCCCAGCCGATGAGTACCAGCGGAATCCACGGAGAAATCGCGACCATGGCCAGCCCGACCGCGCCCAGGGCGGCTCCGTAACGGACCAGAGCGACCGGGCCGAACCGCGCGACCACCCGATCGGCCAACAGGCGTCCGATCGTCATGGCGGTCGCAAAGGCACCGTAGGCCAGCGCGGCGGTCGCGGCAGGTGCGTCGAGTACCGTCCGCAGGTCGAGCACGCTCCAGTCGTTGGCGACGCCCTCACAGAGCAT
Organism: Amycolatopsis sp.; assembly: GCF_025464955.1. Classification (GTDB taxonomy): domain Bacteria; phylum Actinomycetota; class Actinomycetes; order Mycobacteriales; family Pseudonocardiaceae; genus Amycolatopsis. Next base: position 59,522 of record NZ_JAODNM010000089.1, read on the forward strand.
CAGCATGAACGCGAGCGCGGCCATGGCCCAGATTCGTGGAGACATCCTGCGCTTCGTCCTGGCCTGGACGGCGGCGTCCGGCCGGCTCGCGGGTTCCGGCCGCAGCAGCGAAGGCGAGGCAGACAACGTGACAGCCAGGCCGAGCACGCTGACCCCGACGAGAGTCGCCGGCATGCTCCAGCCCCAGCTCAACGTCCGCGCGCCGACCAGTGCGGCAAGCACACCCCCGAGGGAGAACGCCGCGTGGAAGGCGGACATGACGGGCCGCCGGTAACCGCGTTCGACCGTGACGGCGTGGGCGTTCATGGTGACATCCAGGCAGCCGTTGAAGAAGCCGAACACCAGCAACGCGGCACCGAGCCCCCAAACCCCGGTGGCGAGCCCGGGCAGGATCAGCGCGACGCTGCACAACGCCGCGCTGACGGGCATCACCCGGCGGGGGCCGAACCGATCGATCAGCGGTCCGACCACCTGCATTCCGACGAAGGCGCCTCCGCCGAGCAGGAGCAGCAGGAGGCCGAGCACCGCGTGGTCGATCCCCACCCGCTGTTCCACCGTGGGGATGTGGACGATCCACATGCCGAGCACGAAGCCGTAGAGGGCGAAGAAGGCGAACGTGGCCAGCCGGGCGGCTCGCAGTGATCTGTCCATGTTTCGAACATAACAAACAATTTTCATGTTCGAAAGGTTGTCTAGCACACATGGTTGCTGTTCAATGGGAGTATGGCCAGCATTGAGCGACTTCGGCAGATCACCGAAGCGACCAAACACGCAGGACAGATGAGCGTTGGCGAACTCTCCGAGCTCACCGGCGCTTCGGAGATGACCATTCGCCGCGACCTGGAGCTCCTGGCCGACCAAGGTGTGCTGGAACGCTTCCGGGGAGGAGCCCGAAGCCTGCTGCTGCGAGGCGAAGAGCCACCATTCGCGATGCGGGCGCAGGAAGGGCTGGACGTCAAGCGGCGCATCGGCGCGAAGGTCGCCGAACTGATCGCCGACGGCGAGGCGGTCGTCCTCGACGGCGGCACCACGTGCCTGGAGGTCGCGCGAGCACTCGAACACCGCCGCCTGACGGTGATGCCGCTGTCGCTGCACGCCGCGAACGCGCTGACCGGCGCGTCCCAGGTGAAACTCCTGCTGCCGGGCGGTGAACCGCGGCCGGGCGAACTGGGAGTGACCGGCCCGCTGGCCGAGGCGTCGCTCTCCGCCCTGCGCTTCGACACCGCCGTCATCGCCTGCTGCGGACTAAGCGCCGCCGAGGGCCTGACCGCCTACGACCTGGCGGACGCGGCGACCAAACGCGCCGCGATCACCAGCTCCCGCCGGGTCATCGCCGTGGCCGACGGAGGGAAGTTCTCCCGCACCGCACTGGCCTTTGTCGTGTCCGCCGCCTCGCTCGACGCCGTCGTGACCGACGAAACCGTTCCGGAGGAGGAAAAAGCCGCGCTGACGGCAGCCGGTGTGACGGTGCTCGAAGCATGACGTTCCTGCGCTCCTGCCTGTTCCACCACGAAAACGCGAATCCGTTGCCAAATCCGCAGGACAGCGCGTAACTCCTTGGCTACTCACCCGTTAAGTACTCGGGTGACATGAGTCACCCCAAAGGTCTTCCACAGAGAGGTGGATGGGCATGGGTGCTCGGATCTTCGGACGACGACGATCACGCGGACTGGTAGCCGTCGCGGCGCTGGCGGGGTTGCTCTTCAGTACCGGGGCGGCGCAGGCCGCACCGCAGGACGCGACCGGACCGGTGCAGCCGAACATCATCGCGGCGGCGCTGTACTCCCTGAGCAACCCGACCCTGTCCCCACCCGGCACCAACGACTGGGGCTGCCAACCCAGCGCGGCGCACCCGGACCCTGTGCTGCTTTCCAACGGCACCACGGCCAACGCCTACGAAAACTGGTCGAACCTGTCCCAGCGGCTCGCCGATGCCGGCTACTGCGTGTTCGCCGGGAACTTCGGCGGCTCCCCCGGCAGCTTCCTGCAGACCGTCGGCCCCATCGAGACGACCGCGAGCCAGCTCGCCGCGTTCGGCGACAGGATCCTTCAAGCGACCGGCGCGAAGAAGCTCGACGTCGTCGGGCACTCGCAGGGCGGTATGAACATCCGCTACTGGATCAAGAACCTGGGCGGCGACAAGAAGATCGGGAAGTTGATCGGGCTCGCGCCGTCGAACTACGGCACTAACCTGTTCGGCCTGCTGACCACGCTCGAAGCCATTCCCGGGGTGCCGGGCGTCCTCGGCCTGGCGTGCGCGTCCTGCAACCAGCAGGCGACGAATTCGAGCTTCCTCAAGGCGCTCAACGCGGGCGGCGACACGGTGCCCGGCGTGGACTACACGGTGATCGAGACCAGGTACGACGAGGTCGTCACGCCGTATACGAACGCGTTCCTCAAGCCGGCGCCGAATGTACACAACGTCCTGCTGCAGGACCTGTGCGCGCTCGACAACACCGACCACCTCGGCATCCCGTACGACCCGATCACCGGCACCCTCGTGCTCAACGCCCTCGACCCGGCGCACGCGGTCACCCCGAAGTGCCAGTACGTCCCACCCGTACTGAGCTGAGTTTTCGTGGAGGTCTCCGCCGACGGGCGGAGGCCTCCACGGATCGAACAGCCGCACTCAGCCGGGGAACATCTCCGCGAGGCGGGCGAGGGTCTTCTCGATGCCGTCCTTGTTCTTGCGCGGGAACGGGCTGATGCCGATCAGGTAAGGCGCCTTCGCCGTGGACCAGTCGAAGGTTTCGGTGATCTCCGTCTTCCCGCCGTCGACGGGCTTGAGCGCCCAGCGCCAGCGGTGCCCGTTGAAGTGGCGCCACGCGATCAGCCGGTTCTCCTCGAACTCGACCACGGTGTTGTCGATCTTGTAGGACGCGCCGATCTTCATCTCCATGCCGAACTTCGAACCCAGCTCAAGCCGCTGCGGGCCGCCGGGACGCGCTGCCCGCACCGATCCCGAACCGTCGATCAGCGCGTGCTTGGCCGGGTCGAGGAGCAGCTCGAAGATCTTGTCCGGGGTGGTGCCGACGGTCCTGGTGACCGAAACCTGCCGTTTTCCCATAACGGGCAGCCTAAGCCTCACCGTCAGGGCATGCTCGGCGCACTCGGTGCGAGCTTGATGACCAGGGTCCGGTCACCGAGCGCGGCGCCCAGCGGCACCGAAACCATGGGATACCGGATGTCCATCGTGCACATCTGGTGCCGGTTCGGCGTGCTCTCGGCGAGGTTGACGACTACCTTCTGCGCGTCCTGCAGCGACGTCGTCGCGCTGGCGTGGCTGCAACCGCCTTCCAGCGCCTTGACCGAAACAACGGTGCCGCCGCGGCTTACGAAGGCGATCCGCGGATAGTCGGCGGGCAGCGAGCTCGCGTCGATCTGCTTGGCGGGCACCGGGACGCTGCCGTCCGGCACCGACTGCGCCGGAGCTTCGGCGGGACCTCCTCCCGGAGCCGCCGGTTTGTCGACGTTCGAAGCCGGCGGCTGACCCGCCGCGGCTGGGTTGGCAGGGGCTGGTTGACCGGCACAGGCCGTCGCCGCGATCAGGAGGAGACCCGCACCCGCGAATTTCGTTAGGTACCTCATGGTTGTGGAGACGGAACGAACCGCCCGCGGGGTTGCATCACAACCAGCCGTTCCGCTTGGCGTGCAGAGCGAGCTGGAACCGGTTCGCCGCGCCGGTCCGCGCCATCAGGCTTTCGAGGTAGCGGAAGACCGTCCGGCGGCTGACACCGAGGCTCCTGGCGACCTGGTCGTCACCGAGTCCGGCGGCCAGCAGGGCGAGCATCCGCCGTTCGCTGGGCAGCAGGTGCAAACCGTTCGGCTGCTCGGCGAAGTTCAGCGGCAGCGCGGCCCGCCAACACATCTCGAACAGGCCGATCAACGCGGAAAGCAGGCTGCACGGCCGAATCAGGAACGCCGACAGGCCGACGTCGGCCTCGGCGACGGACGGCGAAACGACCGCGCATTCGTCGTCGATGATCAGCAGCTTGACCGGGACGTCGGGCAGGATGCGCGCTTCCTCGCCGGCCTTGCCGCAGGGCAGAACGTTGTCGGCGAGGTACTCGGGCCGCTCCAGCGCGACTTTGCCGTACACGGCCCGGTAGCGGACGCCGCCGCGCAGGTTGTCCAGTTCGACGTCGTTTCCGTCGGCATCCGCGTAGTAAGGCGGGGAATCCAGGCCGCGGACTTCGACCCTCGCCGCGCTTTCCAGCTGATGGATCCGGTCGCTGACGGCAGGCCCCACCACGACTTCGATCAGCTGGTCGGCCGCGTCGCCGGTGGAGGACCGCCGGTAGGAGTCGAACGCCCTGGTGACGTCGATCCGAGCCTGGGCCAGTTCGGCCTCACGGTGGCGGGACAACAGGTCGAGACCGAGACTCGGTGGCACCGGGCGCGCCGAATCCAAGTTCATCTTCGCCAGGCTCACCAGCCCCGCGGTGGCCAGCGCGCTGAAACATCCACTCACGACTTTCGGTGGAAGTCCGGTCTTTGCGGCAATCTGCTCAGCAGTGGACAAACCACCAGCCAGCAATGTCAGGTAGACCTCGGCGTCGTCCCTTTTCAACCCCAGTGTGATGAGATGACCGACTGCCTTGGCGACCATGCAGCGCTCCTCCGGTCCAGTGGAACGACACTTTTGCGCCACTGACCTTAACGTGACACCGCGCGTTTCCCACTCCTTGTAGACAACTGACACCGATGGGTGACCCCCTATCGAATCGACCCCGAGGAGGGATCGTGCGCAGTGTCAAACGAAGACTGTTCAGCATCGCGGGACTGGCCGCTGTGGTGCTCGCCGCGCCGGCAGCACCGGCGCTCGCGAGTCCGCAGGTAAACCAGCCCGCGGCACATCCGACCGCCAACGTTTGTTCCCAGGTCGTCAAACCCGGGATGGCGACGTGTTTCGCGATCAGGCAGACCGACACCATGCAAGCCCACCTCGCGCCGAACGCCGCCCCCAGCGGCTACGGCCCGGCCGACCTCCGCTCGGCCTACAGCCTGACGTCGTCGGGCAGCGCGAGCGCGACGGTGGCGATCGTCGACTCCAACGACGACCCCGCGGCCGAGTCCGATCTCGCCTCCTACCGGTCCACCTACGGCCTGCCCGCCTGCACCACGGCCAACGGATGTTTCAAGAAGGTCAACGAAAACGGCCAGACGAGCCCGCTGCCGACCGCGGACAGCGGCTGGGCAGGCGAGATCTCGCTCGACGTCGACATGGTCTCGGCGATCTGCCCGAACTGCCACATCTTGCTGGTCGAAGCGAGCCAACCGTCCACAGCGGACCTCGGCACCGCGGTGAACACCGCCGTGTCGCTCGGCGCGAAGTACGTCTCCAACAGCTACGGCGGTAGTGAGGACGGCACCGAGAACACCAGCGACAGCAGCTACTTCCACCACCCCGGCGTCGCCATCACCGCGAGCACCGGAGACAGCGGCTACGGCATCAGCTACCCCGCGTCCTCGGCGTACGTGACCGCCGTCGGCGGTACTTCGCTCAACCACAGCGGCGGCGGCACGCGCGGCTGGTCGGAAACGGCGTGGTCCGGTTCCGGCAGCGGCTGCTCGAGCGACGTCGCCAAGCCCGCGGTCCAGAACGGGGTCACCACCAACTGCGCCAACCGCGCCAACGCGGACGTGTCCGCGGTGGCCGACCCGAACACCGGTGTCGCGGTCTACCAGACCTACGGCGGCAGCGGCTGGGCCGTCTACGGCGGCACGAGCGCGTCTTCGCCGATCATCGCGTCCGTCTATGCGCTCGCCGGCACCCCCGGCGCGTCGGACACCCCCAACACCTACCCGTACGCCCACACCGGCAACCTCTACGACGTGACGTCGGGCAGCAACGGCAGCTGCTCGGTGAGCGTCCTCTGCAACTCGGGCAGCGGCTGGGACGGTCCGACCGGCCTGGGCACACCCAACGGCACCGCGGCCTTCACCGCCGGCGGTGGCGGCGGTCCTGGCCCGGTCAGCGTGTCCAACCCGGGTAGCCAGAGCGGCACCGTGGGCACGGCGACCAGCCTCACGCTGTCAGCGTCGGGCGGCACGTCGCCGTACACCTGGACTGCGACCGGGCTTCCTGCCGGTCTCACGCTGAATGCGTCGACCGGCGTCATCTCCGGCACGCCCACCACCGCCGGCACGTCCTCGGTGACCGCTACGGCCAAGGACAGCGCGAACGCGACCGCCAGTGCCTCGTTCAGCTGGACGATCTCGCCCACGGGTGGAGGTGGCGGCTGCTCCGGTCAGGTGCTCGGCAACGCCGGTTTCGAAACGGGAACCACGCCATGGACCCAGACCTCTGGCGTGATCAGCAACGCGTCCGCCGGCGAAGCCGCCCACTCCGGTAGCTACCTGGCCTGGTTGAACGGCTACGGCTCCACGCACACCGACTCGCTGTCCCAGTCAGTGAAGATTCCCAGTGGCTGCCACGCATCGCTGACCTTCTGGCTGCACATCGATACCGCGGAAAGCGGCTCGACGGCCTACGACAAGCTGACCGTCAAGGCCGGCACGACCACGTTGGCGACATACTCGAACGTCAACGCGAACACCGGTTTCGCGCAGAAGACGTTCGACGTCTCCTCGCTCGCCGGACAGACCGTCACCGTCGGTTTCAGCGGCACGGAGGACTCGTCACTGCAGACGTCGTTCGTACTGGACGACACCGCCCTAACGCTCAGCTAGCCGACCTCCCGCAAGCGACTCGGGGGACCTTTCGTACAGCGGTTCTGTACGAAAGGTCCCCCGAGTCGTACTGGCGCGGCCGGGTGGCTGAGGGGGTCAGGCGCTGGTGGCCTTGAGCACGACGGTGCGTGCGGCGAGCGGCGCGGACAGGGTCACCGAGATGGTGACGTTCCTGATGTAGTCCGGGCACATCTGGCCGGTGTGCGCGATCGTCTTGACCAGGTTGACGACCACGTGCTGGGCGTTCTGCTCCGGCGGAGCCGCCGTGACGTGCTCACAGCCGCCCTGCTCGGCGACGACCGAAAGCACCGTTCCGCCGTTGCCGGTGAACACCTGGCTCGGGTAGCCGGGAGGCAGGGCCGACGCGTCGACCTGCCCGGCCGGGACAGGAGCGTCACCGGGGGGAACAGCCTGCTTCGGCACAGTGGGCTTTTCCGGGGCGCTGGACGACGTCGGTGCCGAGGTCGGCGAGTCACTGCTCGATGGCGATGGGCTGCTGGTCGACGAGGTCGGCGGGCTCCCTGGACTGGCGTTGCCGGCCGGGGAACCGCAGGCCGTAGCCGCGACCAGCACGAGCCCCGCGCCGATGACCTTCGCTGTGTGCCTCATGCCCCTGAAGACGGATCGGCCACCCGATCGGGTTGCACGCGGCCGAGAATCAGCGTCAGGAATTCAGGACGGCGGGCAGGTCACGGACGGAATCGAGGACGTGGGTCGCTCCGGCGGCCGCGAGGTCGTCCGCCCGCCCGGCGCCGGTCAGGACCCCCGCCACCACCGAAGCGCCGGAACGGACACCCGTGAGCACGTCGGACGGGGTGTCCCCGGCGATGGCGATACGCCGTACATCGGTGACCTCCAGCTTGAGTGCCGCGGTGAGCACGAGGTCCGGGTACGGCCGCCCGCGCACGCCTTCGCCGGGTGCGAGGACGAGGTCCGCGAGGTTCTCCCAGCCCAGCGCACCGAGGATGGCGTGCTGCGTCGAGGGCGCGAACCCGGTCGTGAACGCCACGCGGATGCCGCCGTCGCGCAGGCCGCGAATGGTGTCTTCCGCGCCGGCGATCGGCGTGCAGTGTCCGTCCGCGATGAGCTTTTCGTACGCCCGCTGGAACTCCGCGTTCGCGCCCTGCGCAGCGCCCTCGTCGCCACCGAGCAGCGTCCGGAACACGGTGATCTTCGACTGGCCCATGGTTTTCCGCACGTGGTCGAGCATTCCGGCGTACCGCTCGTCCGATTCGGACACTCCGGCGACGCCGATCGCAGTGGTGAAGGCCTGTTCGACGAGCCCGCCGTCCTCGACGGTCGTCCCGGCCATGTCCAGTACGACGAGTTCGATCGAGGTCATAGTCCTAGTTCCTTCGCGGTGTCTTCGGCGATGGCAGGTGAGCAGGTCATGCCGCGACCGCCCGGTCCGGTGACGAGCCAGGCGTTGCCGGCGACCTGCGCGCGGTGCACGATCGCCGACGGGTCGGTGGCCTGCGCGTAGACGCCGGCCCAGCGGCGGGCGATCCGGGGAAGCGGCCGGCCGAGCAGCGAACCGGCCACTTCGGACAGATGGTCGTACGGGTCTTCGGTGACATCGAAGGAAAATGGCTCGTCGTACTCATGGGTGTCACCGATGGTCAGGCCGCCGTCGGCCCGCTGGACCAGCAGCAGCTGCATGGCGTTTCCGGCGGCGACGGGAGCCTGCGGCTGCCCCTCCTTGAGCGCGTCCAGTGACGCTCCGCGGTACGCCGGGTAGTAGCGGAAGCTGTCCGCGTCCGCGACCGACGTCGTCAGCCGCTCACCCAGCGGTTCGGTCTGCGCCATCTGCAGCCGTACCCGGCGCACCGGGACTTCGCCGGCGATCTCCTTGACCAGCCCGCCGAGCCAGGCGCCCGTGCACAGCACGACGACGTCGGCGTCGTGCCGCTCACGCCGGTCGTCGACGACGCCGCGATCGGTGAGTTCCCGGACCTCCCGCCCGGGCAACCATTCGTAGCGGCCGCTCGCCGCCATGGCCGCGCGCAGGGCAGGCTGTGTCACGCGCGGCTCGACGGCTGCGTCCCTGTCGCACCACAAGGCGCCCAGGAAGTCACCGCGCAGCGCGGGGTTCAGCTCGCGAACCTCGGTGGGATCGAGCAGCTTGTAGCCGCGGTCCGAGGCCTCGCCACCGGCGGCGACCTCCCGCGCGACGGCGTATTCGGCGTCCGTCTTCAGCACGGTGAGCGAGCCGTTCGCCCGGAAGCCGATGCCGGGGACACGCTCGCCGATCCCCGCCCACAGCTCCCTCGCGCGCAACGCCGTCGCAAGTTCGAGCCCGGACGCCCGGCCGCCGACCCACACGAGCCCGAAGTTCCGCACGGACGCACCGCGCGCTTCGGGTTCGCGCTCGAGCTGCACCACGTCATGGCCTCGTTCGACCGCCTGCCACGCGTGCATGGTGCCCAGCACGCCGCCACCGACAATGAGAATTCGCACGAGGAAAAGGTCTCCCGTCAAGACGAACAGCAAGTGGAGACCAGGCTAACCGGGGGCCAAGCGCCTCGGAATATTGGATCAGATGAGTTACCGTTCTGTTATCTAAGCCGGATCGAGGCGGCTGGTGAAGCTCAGCCTGTCGCCGCGGAACAGCGACCGCACCCGCTCGAACGGACGCCCGTCCGAACCCCACGACACGCGGTGCATCAGCAGCATCGGCAGCGCCGGGTTCGTGCCGATCAGCAGCGCCTCCCTGGGCGTGGCCAGCACGGTCTCCAGCCTCTCCTCACCGCCGGCGAACACAACACCGAGCTGGTCGCGCAGGCACGCGTAGAGCGAGCCGGCCGGGTCGAACACGTCCAGCAAGGTCGGAAACAGCGCCGAGACCAGGTAGGTCGACTCAAGCCCCACCCGTTCGGAATCGGCCAGCAGCACCCGCTCGATGTGCACGACCTCGTCGCCAGGCTCGATCCTGAGTTCGGCAGCGAGGCCGGGATCCGCCGGACGACGCTCCAGCGTGATCACCGAACGGCCGGGCTCGATGCCCTGCAGCCGGAGGCCTTCGGTGTAGCTGACCAGGGCAAGGGGCTGCACCAGCTTCGGCCCGGCGACGAACGTGCCACTGCCCTGACGCGTGCGAAGGCGGCCTTCGAGGACGAGTTCGCCAACGGCCTGACGGACAGCCGCCCGCGAAACGTCGAACCGTTCGCACAGTTCACGCTCGGTCGGCAGCGCGGCGCCGACGCCCAGCTCGGCGATCACGTCGAGCAGCTCGACCTTGACCGCGTAGTAGCGCGGAATGCGCCCGTGCTCGGGGATACCGGCACGAACCGGGCCTTCGGCCGGGGAGAACGACTGGGATGGCTCCACAAGGAGCGAGCTTAGAGCCTCATGGCGACCTGCGAGCGAAAGGGCAAGTCGTGCCGCGCGAGTGGAGGTTTTGCTTCGTTTTGTTCACCCACAAGAGGCAATTGCCGCCTTCCGGCAAGAACTTCCACCCTCGGCGATTGCCCCAAGCGGTCTCGCTCTGCTGTAGTTGATCTACCGGCGCGGGGCTCCCCGGCCGTCGAAACTCCACTGTAGACAGTGAAAGGACCAACCCATGCATGCCATGAAATGGTTCGGCCTGCTCAAAAACCTCGCCGTCGTAGGTATCTGCGCCGCGGCAGCGATTGCCGTGGCCGCCCCGGCGTCGGCCGCCACCCAGGCAACCGCGCGACCCGGCATCGTCGGTGGTTCTCGCGCCGTACAAGGAGAATTCCCCTGGATGGTCCGATTGTCGGTGGGCTGCGACGGCGCTTTGTACACCCCGCAGATCGTCCTGACCGCGGCCCACTGCATCGTCAAGGCCGGTCCGAACACCGCCATCACGGCCACCCTCGGGGTGGTCGACCTGAAGAGCGGCGAAGCGATCACCCTGAGATCGAGCTCGACCTACCGATCGCCGACCTACGGCAGCGTCACCGGTGGCGATTGGGCCTTGGTCAAACTGGCTACCCCAGTCACCTCGATCCCCACCCTACCCATCACCACGTCCCCCGCGTTGGACAGCGGCACGTTCGACATCGCAGGTTGGGGCTCCACCAGCGAAACCGGTGGCCAGCAACGGTATCTGCGCAAGGCACAGGTCCCGTTCGTCGACGACGACGCTTGCGCCACGGCGGGCGGGAGCTACGGCAAGCTCATCCCCGGAGCCGAAATCTGCGCGGGAGAGCTGGCCGAGGGCGGAGTCGACACCTGCAAGGGCGACTCAGGCGGCCCGATGTTCCGGCCTGACGGCGACGGCAAGTGGGTCCAGGTCGGCATCGTCAGCTGGGGTGACGGCTGCGCTCGGAAGAACGCACCGGGCGTGTACACGCAGGTGAGCACGTTCGCGGACAAGATCGCCGCGGCGGCCGCGGCACTCTGACCGCGCCACCGGGCCTACCGGGCTGGGGGTTACTGGGTCTTCCCCAAACGTACCAACGCCTCGTCGTAACCATCGACGAGCTCGGCCATCACCTCGGCGACCGGGCGCACCCGGTCCATCCGGCCGACGATCTGCCCCACCGGCATGGCGACCACCGTCGGATCGGCCGCCGCCTGGATCCGGTTGTGGGCGTGGGAGACAAGGAGGTTCTGCAAGGGCATGGGCAGCGGCTCCGGCGCGCCGGGTGCCGACCAGGCGGCCGTCCAGCGGGTCTTGAGCAGGCGCGCGGGTTTCCCGGTGTAGATCCGGGTACGCACGGTGTCGGAAGAGCCGGCGGCGATCAGCGCCCGGTGCAGGGCACCGGACTGGGTCATCGTCTCGGTGTACTCCTCGGTGGCGAGCCAGAACGAGCCCATCCACACCCCGGAGGCGCCCAGCGCCAGCGCGGCGGCGACCTGGCGCCCGCAGCCGATACCCCCGGCGGCGAGCACCGGTACTTCGCCCACCGCGTCGACGACCTCCGGCACGAGCACCATCGAAGCGATCTCGCCGGTGTGGCCGCCGGCCTCGTATCCCTGCGCCACCACGAGGTCGACACCCTGCTCGACGTGCCGGACGGCGTGTTCGGCCTTACCGGCGAGCGCGGCGACAGGCACGCCCTTCGCGTGCGCTTGTTCGATGACATCAGGAGGTGGTGAACCAAGAGCGTTGGCGATCAGGGCGATCGGGTGCTTCAGCGCGACCTCGACGTGCGAACGCGCGACCGAGTGCAGCCAGCCCAGGACCCCGTCGCGCTCGCCGGAGCCGTCCGGCAGCGGCGGGACACCCAAGTCGAGGAGCGTGCGTTCGACAAACGCCAGATGGCCAGGCGGAATGAGCGCCGACAGGTCGGCCGGAGTGCCTTCGGTCGGGATCTTCGCGGGCATCACGATGTCGACGCCGTAGGGCTTTCCGCCGGTGTGGGCGTCCATCCAGCAGAGGACGCCGTCGAGCTCGTCGGCGTCGTTGAACCGGACGCAGCCGAGCACGCCGAGTCCGCCCGCGCGGCTGATCGCCGCCGCGACGTGTTCGGACGGCGTGAAACCGAAGATCGGGAGGCCTATGCCGAATCTGTCACACAACGGAGTCCGCATGGCTCACCCTTTCGCGCCGAACGCGGGTTCGTGTTCTCCGGCGTACCGGCACGCCCACGGATAGTCCGGTTTGCCGCTGGGCGAACGGCCGATCTCGTCGGCGACCCACCACGTCCGGGGGACCTTGTAGCCGGCGATCTCCGCGCGGGCGTGGGACTCGATGGCGGGGAAGTCCAGGGGCCGGCCGGGCCGTGGCTCGATCACCGCGGCAACGCGCTGGCCGAGCCGGTCGTCGGGGATGCCGAAAACGAGCGCGTCGAATACGTCCGGGTGGGACTTCAGCGCGCCCTCGACCTCCTCCGGATAGACCTTCTCGCCTCCGGTGTTGACGCACTGCGAACCGCGGCCGAGCAGCGTGACCGTGCCATCCGCTTCGTATCGCGCGTAGTCACCGGGAACGACGTAGCGGACGCCATCCAGCTCGACGAAGATCGTCTTGCTCTTTTCCGGGTCGTTGTAGTACCCGAGCGGGACGTGTCCTCGCCGGGCGATCAGGCCGACAGCGCCGGCCGAAGGCTCGACACGGCGGCCCAGTTCGTCGAGGAGGACGGCGTCTTTGCCGAAACTGACCCGGGGGCCTGCCGAATGGTCGGCGTCCTTGCTCACCATGCCGATCCCGGTGAAGCCGCTCTCCGAGGCGCCGATGGCGTCGGTGATCACGACATGGGGCAGGGTCCGGAGGAACTCCTGCTTGACGCTCTGGGAGAACAGCGCGGCATGGCTGGACACCGCGACCAGCGACGAGGCGTCGTAGGAGCCTTCGGCGTAGGCCTCGATCAGGGGGCGTGCCATCGCGTCCCCGACGATCGTCAGCACCTGGACGCTATGGTCCTGCACGGCCCGCCACACGTCGTGCGCGTCGAACCGCGGCACGAACACCACCGGGCTGCCGGTGAACAGCGCGCCGAACGCGGCCCACTGCGCCGCGCCGTGGATCAGCGGTGCCGCCGGGAGCCGCACCAGGCAGCCCGCCTTGCCCTGCTCAGACAACGTCCATTCGTCCGCCACGTACTCGCCGGTGACGAAGTTGATGCCGCCGCCGAGTGCGCGCCAGATGTCCTCGTGGCGCCAGAGCACGCCCTTGGGATAGCCGGTGGTACCGCCGGTGTAGAGGATGTACAGGTCGTCAGCGCTGCGTTCGCCGAAGTCGCGATCCGGCGAGCCTTCTGCCAACGCCGTCTCGTAGTCCACGCCGCCGTAACCCGAGTAGTCGGCGCCGCTGCCGTCGTCGATGACGACAACGTGTTTCACTTTCGGCGTCTCGGGCAGGACACCGGCTACCTTGTCGGCGTACTGCCGTTCGTGGACGAGCGCCACGAGGTCGGCGTCGGTGAACAGGTGCCGGAGCTCCGGGTGCACGTAACGGTAGTTGACGTTGACGGCGACGGCTCGCAGCTTGTACGCCGCGATCATCGCTTCGACCGTCTCGATGGAGTTTTTGGCGTATACGCCAACATGCGAACCGCGGCTCACACCATGGGCCGCGAGGTGGTGCGCCAGGCGGTTGGCGCGTGCTTCAAGTTCGGCGAAGGTGACCCGCCGGTCGCCGCAGATGACCGCGACGCGGTCCGGCACGGCGTCGACGGCGTGCTCGATGAGGTCCGCGATGTTGAGTGCCACCCGATCAAAGTAGAACATGTTATCGTTCTGGGCAAACATCCCGGGCGAAGGATGACGAAATGGCCGAACCGCACGCACTGGTCGACAAGCGCGAGCACACACTGGTGGTGACGATGAACCGCCCGGCCGCCCGGAACGCGCTGACCGGCGAGATGCTGTCGATCATGACCGCGGCCTGGGATCAGGTCGACGCCGATCCCGAAATCCGCGTGTGCGTCCTGACCGGCGCGGGGGGCTCGTTCTGCGCGGGCGCGGACCTGAAGTCGATGGCCGGCAACTCCCCGGGCGACGCGTACGAGCGCGGCGCCTTCGACCCGTCGCGGATCGAAGGACTGCTCAAGGGCCGGCGGCTCACGAAACCGCTGATCGCCGCGGTCGAGGGCGCGGCGATCGCCGGCGGGACCGAGATCCTGCAAGCCACGGACATCCGCGTGGCCGGGGAAAGCGCGAAGTTCGGCGTGTCCGAGGCGCGCTGGGGCCTGTTCCCGATGGGCGGCTCCGCGGTCCGGCTCCCCCGGCAGATCCCGTACACGGTGGCCGCGGACCTCCTGCTGACCGGACGGCACATCACCGCCACCGAGGCGAAGGACATCGGCTTGATCGGTCATGTCGTACCGGACAACTCGGCGCTGGACTACGCGCTGGGGCTCGCGGACCAGATCGCGGCCAACGGCCCGCTGGCCGTTTCGGCGATCCTGCGGACGATGCGCGACACCGAAGGCATGCCGGAAGAAAAGGCGTTCGACGTCGAATCACGCTACGGAATCGAAGTGTTCACCAGCGAAGACGCCAAGGAAGGACCGCGCGCCTTCGCCGAACATCGCAAACCGCGCTTTCAGGGGAAGTAGGCCACCGGCGGCACCAAGATCGTTCAAGATGGCCGGATTCTTGACCGCGTGTCTCCGCGGGCCTACTCTGAGCACTGTTCGTAAGTAAAGTTTCCTAACTACCTACACCAACTACTTCGGGGTGCTCGTTTTGACGGCGGCGGCGTGAGCAACCCGGGGAAACGTGCGCTGGACGGAACGCTCGAAGTTCCGTTCAGCGCACCCCATCCGCCAAGTACTGCTCGCGGAGCTTCCGCTTGTACAGCTTCCCGTTGGGGTCGCGCGGGAGTTCGGCGACGTAGTCGACGGTCTTGGGCAGCTTGAACTTCGCGAGCCGGCCGCGGGCGAAGACGAGGAGTTCCGCGGTGAGCTCGTCACCGCCTTCGACCCCCGGCGCGGGTTGCACAACGGCTTTGATCTCCTCACCCCAGTCGGCATGCGGAATACCGAACACCGCCACGTCGGCGACCTTGGGGTGGGTGATCAGCTCACCTTCGATCTCCGCCGGGTAGATGTTCACCCCGCCGGAAATGATCAGATCCGCTTTCCGGTCGTGCAGGAACAGGTAACCGTCCTCGTCGAGATGGCCGACGTCGCCGAGCGTGAACAGGTCGCCGACCCGCGTCTGCTCGGTTTTCTCCCGGTCCTTGTGGTACTCGAACCGCGAGTCGCCCATCTTCAGGTAGACCGTGCCGATCTCCCCCGGCGGTACCGCCGAGCCGTTGTCGTCGAGCACTTTGACGGTCGAACCCGGCCACGGTGTGCCGACGGATCCCGGTTTCCGCAACCAGTCCGCGCCGGTGATGACCGTGCCGCCCCCTTCGGTCGCGGCGTAGTACTCCGTGACAACCGGGCCCCACCAGTCGAGCATCCGGCGTTTGACCTCAAGCGGGCAAGGCGCGGCGCCGTGGATCATGACACGCAGCGACGACAGGTCGTAGCGCTCGCGCACCGGCTCGGGCAACGCCAGCAGACGCCTGAACTGCGTCGGCACGAGGTGGCTGTGTGTCACGCGGTGCCGCTCGATCAGCCGCAGCGCTTCCTCGGAATCCCAGCGGTCCATCAGCACCGCGGTATGGCCGAGCTGGATCGAGATCGCGACGAAGTTGAGCACGGCCGTGTGGTAGAGCGGGGAGCCGCAGAGGTGCACGTGTCCGTCGAACGGCTTGAGCCCGAAGATCCCGAAGAACCACGTCGACGCACCGGGAACCTGATCGGGGTCGGCGCCCGTGAGCGGACGCCGGACGCCTTTCGGCCGGCCCGTCGTGCCGGAGGTGTACAGCATCGGCGAGCCCGCGGTGCGCTCGTTCGGGCGACCATCGCCCTCCCCCGCGCCGAGCTCCTCTAGGCGGCGGAAGCCGTCGATGTGTCCGGCTGCGAATCGCGCGCGGACAGGGATGCCGGCTTCGTCGGCCGCCGCGACGGCCACCTCGGCGAAGCGTTCGTGTGCGAGGAACGCCTTGGCGCCGCTGTCCGCGAGAATGTACGCGACCTCAGGCGCGATCAGGTGCCAGTTGACGACGACGATGTACAGCCCGGTCTGCAGGGCTGCGAACTGCGCTGCCAGGAGCTCGACCCCGTTCGGCTGCAGGACGACGATTGCGTCGCCGGTTTCGAGACCGAGCGACCGCAAGCCACGCGCGTACGCGTTGGCCTTCGCGGCCAGCTCGCCGTAGCCGACCTCTCGACCGTCCGGCTCGACGACAGCCGTGCGCTCCGGTTCGCCGGCGGCGATGGTCCACAGTCCCAGCGAGGTGTCCATCCCACAAATCTAGAACGTGTTCCATGCGAGGCGCAACCGTCTCGGGCCTACCATTGCGGACAATTCGAGAACGTGTTTCACTTCGAAGATGACCGGTATCGAAGCGCCCCTCTCCGCGCCGCTCGACGTCGGCTTCGACTACACGCGCTCGCTCGGGCCGGTCCTCGGCCGGTTCGCCGACGGCCTGCGGCACCGCCGGATCGAGGGCATCCGAGGCAGCGACGGCCGGATACACGTGCCGCCCGTCGAGTACGACCCCGTCGACGCCGCGCCGCTGGACGAGTTCGTCCCGGTGGCCGACGAAGGAACCGTCCTCTCCTGGTCGTGGGCACCGGAACCCCTTGACGGACAACCGCTTTCCCACGCGTTCGCCTGGGCCCTGATCCGGCTGGACGGCGCGGACACCGCGTTGCTGCACGCGGTCGACGCCGGCGATCCTGAGCATGTCCGCAGCGGTATGCGGGTGCGCGCCCGATGGGCGGCCGAACCGGTCGGCCACATCCGCGACATCGTCTGCTTCGAGCCGGCGGACAGGCCCGAGAAGCCCCAGCCCCCGGTGCGCGACGGCGAGCCGGTCACCAGTGTGATCACCCCGATCCACCTGCGCTACCAGCACTCCGTCTCCCCCGAGGAAAGCCGCTACCTGCGCGCGCTGGGGGAAGGACGGCTGATCGGCCAACGCTGTCCGGCCTGCGAGAAGGTCTACCTCCCGCCACGCGGCGCGTGTCCCACCGACGGCGTGCCGACCACCGACGAGGTCGAACTCCCCGACACCGGCATCGTCACGACGTTCTGCGTGGTCAACGTCCCGTTCCTCGGCCAGCGCATCAAACCGCCGTACGTCGCCGCGTACATCCTGCTCGACGGCGCGGACATCGCGTTCCTGCACCTCGTGCTCGGCTGCGACGCGGCCGACGTCCGCATGGGACTGCGTGTCCGCGCCCAGTGGAAGCCCCGGGACGAATGGGGGACTTCATTGGAGAACATCGACCACTTCGAGCCGACCGGTGAACCGGACGCGCCCTACGCGTCGTTCGCCCACCACCTCTAGGAGTCGTCCATGGCCGAAGTCGCGATCGTGGGATTCGCCCAGGCGCCGAACGTGCGGGCGAGCACCGGGACGACCAACGGCGTCGAGCTGCTGGTGCCGATCTTCGCCGAGGTCTTCGCGCGCACCGGACTGTCCAAATCGGACATCGGGTTCTGGTGCTCGGGTTCCTCGGACTACCTCGCGGGGCGCGCGTTCTCGTTCATCGCGGCGGTGGACGCGATCGGTGCCGTCCCGCCGATCCACGAATCGCATGTCGAGATGGACGCGGCCTGGGCGCTTTACGAAGCCTGGCTGAAGATCCGGATGGACGAGGTCGACACCGCGCTCGTGTACGGGTTCGGCAAGTCGTCGGCCGGGGACCTGCGCCGAGTCCTCGCCCTGCAGCTCGACCCGTACGTCGTCGCGCCGCTCTGGCCGGATCCGGTGGCCATCGCCGGGATCCAGGCACGGCTCGGACTGGAAACCGGGCTCTGGACCGAACAGGACATGGCCGGGGTCGCGGCGCGCAGCCGGACCGACGCCGTCGGCAACAGGTTCGCGCAGGTAAGTGGCGAGGTCGACAGCGCCGAGCTCCTCGACACCCCGTACGTCGCCGATCCCTTGCGTGCCCACGACATTCCGCCGATCAGCGACGGCGCGTCGGTCATCGTGCTGGCGTCGGTCGACCGTGCCCGCGAGCTCGTGGAACACCCTGCCGTGATCACCGGGATCGAGCATCGCGTCGATTCACCGGTGCTCGGCGCACGCGATCTGACCCGCTCGGCGTCGACCGAATCCGCCGCGCGCGGCCTCGACCTCGACGGCGTCGAGATCGCCGAACTGCACGCTCCGTTCACCCACCAGGAGCTGATCCTGCGCTCGGCCCTCGGCCTCGGTGACGACGTGCGGATCAACCCGTCCGGCGGCGCCCTCACCGCGAATCCGATGTTCTCCGCCGGTCTGGCGCGCATCGGCGAAGCAGCCGACCGGATCCTCAACGGTCAGGCACGCAAAACCCTCGCCCACGCGACGAGCGGGCCCGCCCTGCAACAGAACCTCGTCGCCGTGCTGGAAGGGATCGGCTGATGGGCAAGCAACTCGCCGCGGTACTCGGCACCGGCCAGACACACCACCGGGCCAAACGACTCGACGTCTCGATGCCCGGCCTGCTCCGGGAAGCCATCGACCGCGCGATGCTCGACGCGCAGGTGGGGTGGGACGAGATCGACGCCGTCGTCCTCGGCAAAGCGCCCGACCTGTTCGAGGGCGTCATGATGCCGGAGCTGTTCCTCGCCGACGCGCTCGGCGCGACCGGAAAGCCGCTGCTGCGGGTGCACACCGCGGGTTCGGTCGGCGGGTCGACCGCGCTCGTGGCCACGTCGCTCGTGCAGGCCGGGATCCACCGGCGGGTGCTGACCGTCGCGTTCGAAAAGCAGTCGGAGTCCAACGCGATGTGGGGCCTGTCGATCCTGCCGCCGTTCCAGATGCCGGTCGGCGCGGGCGCGGGCGGGTACTTCGCCCCGCACATCCGCTCCTACATCCGGCGGTCCGGCGCGCCCGAGCACATCGGCGCGATCGTGGCCGCGAAGGACCGCCGCAACGGCGCACTGAACCCGTACGCCCATCTTCGGCAGGCGGACATCACCGTGGAATCGGTGCGGGCGTCCAAGATGCTGTGGGACCCCATCCGGTACGACGAAACCTGCCCGTCGTCGGACGGCGCCTGCGCGATGGTGATCGGCGACGAGGCCGCGGGGGACGCCGTGCCGGGCGGCGCCGCGTGGGTCCACGCCACCGCGATGCGCACCGAACCGACCACCTTCTCCGGGCGCGACCAGGTCAACCCGCAGGCCGGCCGGGACGCGGCGGCCGAGCTGTGGAAGCAGGCGGGGATCACCGACCCGCTGTCCGAAGTGGACGTCGCCGAAATCTACGTGCCGTTCTCCTGGTTCGAGCCGATGTGGTTGGAGAACCTGGGTTTCACCGCCGAAGGCGAGGGCTGGAAGGTCACCGAGGCCGGAGAGACGGCGCTCGGCGGACGCCTGCCCGTCAACCCGTCGGGCGGGGTGCTGTCGTCGAACCCGATCGGCGCATCCGGCATGCTCCGGTTTTCCGAGGCGGCGAAACAGGTCATGAGCCGTGCGGGCGACTACCAGGTCGACGGCGCTCGCATCGCCCTCGGCCACGCCTACGGTGGCGGCTCGCAGTATTTCTCGATGTGGGTAGTGGGCCGCGACAAACCGGCCTGAGCGTCAGGCGAGGGCGATGAGGGTGGTGCCGTCGTCCTCGGGGAGTTCAGGCTCGGCGGTGACGAGGACGGTGCTGCCGAGGAACTCGATCTCGCTGCCGAGGGTGGCGAGGAACGCCGTGTCCGCCGCGTCACGTCCGGTCGCGATGCGGGTCAGGCTCTGCCGCGGCGCCAGGCCGGTCGCGTCGAACACGTACCAGTGGCCGTCGATCGCCGCCTCGAACACGGCATGGAAGTCCATCGGGGACAGTCCCGGCGCGTAGACGGCCACGAACCGTGTCGGGATGTCGACCACCCGGCACAGCGAAATACACAAATGCGCGAAGTCGCGGCAGACGCCTTGGCCCTCGAGCAGGCTGTCGATCGCGTCGTCGTTCGGGCCGCCCGCGCCGATGACGTACCCGAGGTTCTCGGCGACGTACCGGACGATCGCGTCGACCTGTGCGCGCACGTTCGGTAGCGAGCCGAACCGCGCCATCGCGAGCCCGCCCATGCGGTCGGACGGGCAGTACCGGCTGGGACGGGTGTAGGTGACGAGGTCCGCGCCGGTGAGTTTCTCCGGCACGGCCGGGCCGAGTTCGCGCTCGGCCCGGTACCGCACGGAGTACTCCCCCAGCGGCAGGTCCACGATGTGCGCGCGGGTGCGGTGCTCGAACTCGACGGCCTCGGGCACAAAGCCGGGACCGGACGTCTGAAAGGAGTTGAGGAAAAGGAGCTCCTCGGTCTCGGCCCGGTCCGCGACGGCCACCGAAAAGACCATCTTGCCGGGCTTGGTCACGCGCAGGGTGAGTTCGACATCGATCAGGCAGCGCGGGGTCATCGCCCCATCATCCCCCGCGACGTCGAGTCACGAGTACTTGCACTGATAATGTTTGATGCCGTTGAGCCAGCTCGACCGCAGCCGCTCCGGCGGGGAGAGCTCGCTGATGTCGGGCATCGTCTTCGCTAGCGCGCTGAAGATGAGGTCGATTTCGAGCCGGGCGAGGTTGGCGCCGATGCAGTAGTGCGAGCCCGTGCCGCCGAATCCGACGTGCGGGTTGTCCTTCCGCAGGATGTCGAACCGCTCCGGACCGTCGAACACCTCCGGGTCGAAGTTCGCCGAGCTGTAGAACATCCCGACGCGGTCACCGCGGGCGATCCGCTGGCCGCCGAGCACGGTGTCCCTGGTCGCGGTGCGCTGGAAGGACACGACCGGGGTGGCCCAGCGGACGATCTCGTCGGGCGCGGTCTTCGGCCGCTGCTCCTGGAAGATCTTCCACTGGTCGGGGTGGTCGATGAACGCCTTCATGCCGTGGGTGATCGCGTTCCGGGTCGTCTCGTTGCCGGCGACGACGAGCAGGATCACGAAGAACCCGAACTCGTCGGACGCCATCGACTCGCCGTCGATATCGGCTTGGATGAGCGTGGTGACGATGTCGTCCATCGGGCACTTGCGCCGCTCTTCGGCCATGTTCCAGGCGTAACCGGCGATCTCCGCCGAGGCCGCGAGCGGTTCGACGTCGTATTCGGGGTCGTCGTAGGCGACCATCTGGTTGGACCAGTCGAAGATCTTGAGCCGGTCCTTCTGCGGGATGCCGAGCAGCTCGGCGATGGCCTGCAAGGGCAGTTCGCACGCGACGTCGGTGACGAAGTCGCCGGAGCCCTTCGCCTTGGCGTCGTGAACGATCCGCTCAGCTCGCTCGCGCAAGGCGTCTTCGAGCTTCGCGATGGATTTCGGGGTGAAGCCCTTCGAGACGACGCGGCGGAGCTTCGTGTGCTGGGGCGCGTCCATGTTGAGCAGGACGAGCCGGTTGGCGTTGAGGTTGTCCTCGGTCATGTGCTCGTCGAAGCGGATGATCGCCGTCTTCTCGTGCGAGGAGAAGAGCTCGGTGTTGCGTGAGACCTCTTTGACGTCCTCGAGCCGGGTGACGACCCAGTAGCCGTCGTCTCCGAAGCCGGCGAGGTTGCGTCGCTGTGGATTCCACCAGACCGGCGCGGTCTTCCGCAGCCGCGCGAACTCCTCCACCGGCAGTCTCGTGGCGTACAGGTCCGGGTCCGTGAAATCGAAACCGGTCGGGAGCAGCGGAGCGACCACGACGACCTCCCTGTCGTTGAAACACGTTCTACAGCTGATTAGAGCATACGGTGTTAACTAAGTGAAGAGTCTTGGGTGATACCCGTTTACTTCACCGATCGAGAAGACGAAAGCGCTGGTCGGACCAGTTTTGACAGGGAGTGATCAAATACCGCCCAGCCCAGGGAGTCCTTGCCAAAAATAGTAACGTGTTCTAGTTTTACTGGATGGCCACCCCTGTGATCGTCGAAGCCGTGCGGACTCCGATCGGCAAGCGCGGCGGCGCGCTGTCGGGCTTGCACGCGGCCGAAGTCCTCGGCGCGGCCCAGGTGGCACTGCTGACCCGGGCGGGGCTGGACGCGGCACTCGTCGAGCAGGTGATCGGCGGCGCGGTCACCCAGGCCGGAGAGCAGGCCGGCAACGTCACCCGCACGGCGTGGCTGCACGCCGGGCTCCCGCAGGCGACCGGCGCCACCACGATCGACGCGCAGTGCGGGTCCGCGCAACAAGCCGTCCATCTCGTCGCGGGGCTGATCGCGGCCGACGCGATCAGGGTGGGCATCGCCTGCGGCGTCGAGGCGATGAGCCGGGTGCCACTGGGGTCGAACCGCGGCGAGGGAGTCGGCCGCCCGCGTCCGGATTCGTGGTCGATCGACCTACCGGACCAGTTCCGCGCCGCCGAGCGGATCGCCGTCCGGCGGGGACTGACCCGCGCGGACGTCGACCGGTTCGGCGTCGCGTCGCAGGCGAAGGCCGCCGCCGCGTGGGCCGACGGGCGATTCGCGCGCGAGGTCGTCCCGGTGAAGACGGACAGCGGCACAGTGAGCCAGGATCAAGGTCTGCGTGAGACGACCCTTGAAGGCTTGTCGAGGCTCAAACCCGTTGTTCCAGAAGGCATCCACACTGCCGGAACGTCGTCACAGATCTCCGATGGCGCCGCGGCGCTGCTCCTGATGGACGCCGATCGCGCCCGCGAACTGGGACTGCGACCCCGCGCGCGGATTGTCGCGCAGGCGCTCGTCGGTGCCGAGCCGTACTACCACCTCGACGGTCCGGTCCAGGCGACCGAACGCGTCCTCGAACGCAGCGGGATGACGATCGGCGACCCGGATCTGTTCGAAGTCAACGAAGCCTTCGCGTCGGTTGTCCTGTCCTGGCAGCAAGTCCATCAGCCGGACGAGGACAAGGTGAACGTCAACGGTGGCGCCCTCGCCCTCGGCCACCCCGTCGGCAGCACCGGCGCCCGGCTGCTCACGACGGCTCTCCACGAGCTGGAACGCCGCGACGGCAGCACCGCGCTGGTCACCATGTGCGCCGGCGGCGCACTCTCCACCGCCACCCTCCTAGAACGCCTCTAACCCCCTCCCCCGTTGCACACGCGCGTAACCCGCGCACGCAAGGACCGCAACTCGACGGCGAGTTGCGATGGTTGCGGACGCTAAGGACCGCAACTCGACGGCGAGTTGCGGTGGGTCGGGGAGGGGCTAGGTGCCGTAGGCGGAGGGTGGGGTGGGGGCGGCGGCGATGAGGCGGGCGACGACGGGGCCGAGTTCGGCTGGGAGGCGCCGCGCGGCCTTGTCCTCGGCCGGGCCGTGCTGCCAGCCGGTGGCCAGCGACACCCGGCCGCCGTCCACTTCGAACACCCGGCCGGTGATCCCGGCGGACTCCGCGCTGCCGAGCCAGACGACCAACGGCGAGACGTTCTCCGGCGCCATCGCGTCAAAAACGCCCGCGCGGGCAGCCATTGCGTCGGCGAACGTCGTCTCGGTCATCCGCGTCCGCGCGGCCGGCGCGATGGCGTTGACCGTCACGCCGTACCTCGCGAGTTCGGCCGCCGCGGTCACGGTCAGCCCCGCGATACCGGCTTTGGCTGCCGCGTAGTTGCTCTGGCCGACGCTGCCGAGCAACCCCGCCCCAGAACCGGTGTTGACCACCCGCGCCTCCGGCGCCCGACCCGCCTTGGCCTCCGCACGCCAGTAAGCCGCAGCGTGTCGCAACGGCGCGAAGTGCCCCTTGAGATGCACTCGGACAACGGCGTCCCACTCGTCCTCGCCGAGGTTGACCAGCATCCGATCACGCACGAATCCCGCGTTGTTGACCAGTACATCCAACCGGCCGAAGGTCGCGATCGCCTGCTGCACCAACCGGAACGCGCCCGCCCAGTCCGCCACGTCGTCGGTGTTCGCCACCGCCTTGCCGCCCGACGCCATGATCTCGTCGACGACGTCCTGAGCCGGTCCGGTGGAACCGCCGCCGCCGTCCGCACTGACACCGAGGTCGTTGACGACGACCAGCGCCCCCTCAGCCGCGAACGCCAGCGCGTGCGCCCGCCCGATTCCCCGGCCGGCGCCGGTGACGACAACCACCCGGCCCTCAACGATCCCGCTCACGAAAAGCCTCCCAGGGCACCGAGAAACGCCGGAACTTCGCCTCCACCATGGACAGTGAGCGTCGTGCCGGTGACGTACGAAGCGAGCGGCGACGCGAGGAACAGCGCGCAGTTGCCGATCTCGTCCGGCTCAGCCAGACGTCCTAACGGGACAGTCGCCGCGACGGCCGCCAGTCCCGCCTCGCCGCCGTAGTGAGGCAACGCCCGCTCGGTCCGAACCAGGCCGGCGGCGATCCCGACGACCCGCACCTTCGGCGCCCATTCCACCGCGAGGGTCTTCGTCAGGTTGTCGAGCCCGGCCTTCGCGGCCGCGTACGACGACGTCCCCGGCGACGCCCTGCCACCGCTGACACTGCTCACGTTCACGATCACCCCACCCGACGGCTGCGTCTGCATGACAGCGTTCGCCCGCTGGGACACCGTCAGCGGAGCGAGCAGGTTCAGCCCGACGACCTTGGCGTGGAACCGAGGTGAAGCCGTTGCCGCAGGGGCGAAAGGCGCGCCACCCGCGTTGTTCACCACCACGTCCAGGTGGCCGTATTCACCGACGACCGCGTCGATCAGTCCGTCGACCTGGTCCGGCTCGCGGACGTCGCATTGCCGGAATCCCAGCGTTTCCGACGGAGTCCTGGCACATGTCACCACCTGCGCCCCGGCCCGCCGGAAGACCCGGGTGATGCCGGCCCCGACCCCGCTGACACCACCGGTGACCAGCACGACCGCGCCCTCCAGCCCCAGCTCGATCGACACCGGGAACCTCCTCGCGGGTCTGTACCGGGCCACCGGCACCCTGCTAACGTACCAAGCAAGTGCTAGGTTTGTAACCCGAAGAGGCGCGAATGCCGGTAACCCTGGACTGTCCCGAACCGCACGTCGCCGTTGTCACCGTCGACGTCCCGCCGGTGAACGCGCTGACCGTGCACGACTGGTTCACGCTCGCGGACGCCGTAACGAGCACGGGCCGGAACCCGGCGATCCATGTCGTCGTCCTGCGCGCCGCGGGACGCGGGTTCAACGCGGGCGTCGACATCAAAGAGATCCAGCGCGATACCGGGCACGCCGCGCTCATCGGCGCGAACCAGGGTTGCGCCGCGGCTTTCTCGGCCGTCTATGACTGCGAAGTCCCGGTGATCGCCGCCGTCCAGGGATTCTGCCTCGGCGGCGGAGTCGGGCTGGTGGGCAACGCCGACGTCGTCATCGCCGCCGAGGACGCGACCTTCGGATTGCCCGAAGTGGACAGAGGCGCGCTGGGCGCCGCGACCCACCTCTCGCGGCTGGTCCCGCAGCATCTGATGCGCGCGCTGTACTACACCGCCGGCACGATCGACGCGGCGCAACTGCACCACCACGGTTCGGTGTACGCCGTAGTCCCGCGAGCCGAACTCGACGCGGCGGCGCTGAAGCTGGCGCGACAGATTGCGGCCAAGGACACCCGTGTCATCCGCGCGGCGAAACAGGCGATCAACGGCATCGACGTCCAACCGGTACACCGCAGCTATCGGTACGAACAGGGCTTCACCTTCGAACTCAACCTGGCCGGCGCCTCCGCCGCGGCACGCCAGGACTTCATAAACAGCAAGGGGACCCATGGCTGACAAACGCATGACCCCGGACGAGGTCGTCGCCGAACTCGCCGACGGAATGACCATCGGCATCGGCGGCTGGGGGTCGCGCCGCAAACCGATGGCACTGGTCAGGGCGATCCTGCGGTCGCGCCTCACGGACCTGACGGTGGTGTCGTACGGCGGCCCGGACGTCGGGCTGCTCGCGTCCGCGGGCCGGATCCGGCGGCTGGTGTTCGGGTTCGTCACGCTCGACACCATCCCGTTCGACCCGTGGTTCAACCGCGTCCGCGAGGCCGGGGAGATCGACGTCACGGAGTACGACGAAGGCATGCTCGGACTCGGGCTTTCCGCTGCCGCCCAGCGACTTCCCTTCCTGCCGACCCGTGCCGGGATGGGTTCGGACGTCGTGCGCTTCAGCTCCGAACTGAAGACCGTCCGCTCCCCCTACGACGACGGGGAGGAGCTTCTCGCCGTGCCCGCATTGAAGCTCGACGCCGCGCTCATCCACCTCAATCGGGCCGACTCCCGCGGAAACGCGCAGTACCTGGGCCCGGATCCGTACTTCGACGAGCTGTACGCGCTCGCGGCCCAACGCTGTTACGTGTCAGTGGAAAAAGTCGTCGACACCGCCGAACTCTGCACGTCCGGCCCAGTGCAAAGCCTGCTGCTGAGCCGCGCGAACGTCGACGGCGTCGTCGAAACCCCGCATGGCGCACATTTCACCACCGCGGCCCCGGACTACAGCCGAGACGAGCGCTTCCAACGCCACTACGTCGAAAGCGCCAAAGACCCCGACGCCTGGCCCGCGTTCGTCGACCGGTTCCTGTCCGGCGGCGAGGCACGGTACCAAGCCGAAGTCGCCAAGTTCGGGGCCGCGGCATGACCGCGGCTCGCGCCGAAGTCGTCGCCGCCGCCTGTGCGGACCTGTTCCGCGGCGACGGCGAGATCGTGGCGAGCCCGATGGGTTTCCTGCCTTCGCTCGGCGCGCAGTTGGCCAGACTGACTTTCGAACCGGACCTCCTGCTCTCCGACGGCGAGGCGTACCTGCTGACTCCGGACGAGCTGGTCGAAGGCTGGCAACCCTTCCGTAAGGTCCTGGAAACCGTGGTGCCGCAAGGGAAACGCCATGTGGTGATGGGTGCCAACCAGATCGACCGGCACGGCAACCAGAACATCTCCGCGATCGGCAGGCACGACCGTCCCCGTAAGCAGCTGCTCGGTGTCCGCGGCGGGCCCGGGAACACGGTCAACCACCGCACCAGCTATTGGGTTCCGCGCCATGCGACCCGGGTGTTCGTCAACGAGGTCGACGTCGTGTGCGGGGTCGGTTTCGCACGCGCGGCGGGCCAACGGTTCCACGACGTCCATCGCGTGGTGACCAACCTCGGCGTGCTCGACTTCGGCGGCACCGACCACGCGCCGCGGCTCCTGTCGACCCACCCGGGCGTGTCCGTGGACGAAGTCACCGACGCGACGTCGTTCACGCTCGACACGTCGATCACGATCGAAACCCGGCAGCCGACGCAAGAGGAACTTCGCCTGCTGCGCGAAGTCCTGGATCCGAAGTCCTTGCGCGACAAAGAGGTCCCGGGGTGAAGACGGCAATCACCGCACTCGTCGGAATCGAGCACCCGATCGTCCAGACCGGCATGGGCTGGGTCGCCGGGCCGCGCCTGGTCTCGGCCACCGCGGAAGCCGGCGGGCTCGGGATCCTCGCGTCGGCGACGATGACCCTCGACGAGCTCGAGGCCGCGATCAAGGAGACCCGCGGCCGCACGACACGTCCGTTCGGGGTGAACCTGCGCGCCGACGCTTCCGACGCCGCCCAGCGCGTCGACCTGCTGATCAGGGAAAACGTGCGGGTCGCGTCGTTCGCGCTCGCTCCGAGCCGAGAACTGATCGCCCGGTTGAAAGACCATGGCATCGTTGTCATCCCGTCGGTCGGCGCGGCCCGGCACGCCGAGAAAGTGGCCGCTTGGGGCGCCGACGCCGTCATCGTGCAGGGCGGTGAGGGCGGCGGCCACACTGGCGGCGTCGCGACGACGCTCCTGCTGCCGTCCGTACTCGACGCCGTCGACATCCCGGTGGTCGCCGCGGGCGGCTTCTTCGACGGACGAGGGCTCGCCGCCGCCCTCGCCTACGGTGCCGCGGGCATCGCGATGGGCACCCGATTCCTCCTGACCAGGGAAAGCACGGTGCCGGACGCCGTCAAACGCCTCTACCTCGAGCATGGACTGAACGGCACCGTTGTCACCCGAAAGGTGGACGGGCTGCCGCACCGGGTCCTCCGCACCAGCCTGGTCGACGCGCTCGAAGGCGCCGGCCCGGTGAGCGGTTTTGCCCGCGCGGCACACAACGCCGTGCGCTTTCGGCGGCTGACCGGACTTTCGTGGCGATCACTGGCCCGCGACGGGCTGTCGCTCCAACGCTCCGGCGATCGAACCTGGTCACAGGTGCTGATGGCCGCCAACACCCCCATGTTGCTGCGGGCCGGGTTGGTCGACGGCGACACCGACGCGGGCGTACTGGCGTCCGGGCAGGTCGTGGGGCTGCTCGAAGACCTGCCCGCGGTCGGCGAGCTCATCGAGGCCGTCACCGCGGACGCGGCCCGGATCCTCCACCGGCTGGGCAACCTCTGAGCGCACAAAACGTTGTGCTTGACTGGATTCATGATCTCGGAAGGTCTCGTCACGGAAGGCCGCTGCCCGGTCGACGGCGGCGAGCTGTACGTCAGCAGTACCGGGGACGGGCCGCCGCTGCTGATGATCTCGGGCGGGATCGGCGCGGCCGACGACTACCGCGCGCTCGTCAAGCAGTTCAGCGACGAGTACACCGTGGTGACCTACGACCGGCGAGGCCACTTCCGCAGCACGGACCACACCGAGGGACCCATCTCGGTCCGGCGGCACGCTGAAGACGCCTTCGCCGTCATCGAGTACATCGACGCCGGCGAGGCGACCGTTTTCGGCACCAGCGCGGGTGCGCAGATCGGTCTGGAACTCGCCGTCCGGCACCCCGAGGCGCTGGTCGAACTGGTCGCCCACGAGCCGCCGGCGGTCCGGTTGATGCCGGACGCCGACCGCTGGCTCGCCGAGGCCGCCGAGCAGGTGTCGTTGGCCCGATCGGGTGACCTGCTGGGTGCGTTCACCCTGTTCGCCAGCCAGATCGCCGGCGCCGGCCTGCCCGGTCTGCGCACGGTCCGGCTGTCGAACAAGCAGGAGTGGGCCTTCCTGTTCGACCGCGAGGTGACGTCGTTCCTCGGCTACCTGCCGGACCTGGCCGCCCTGCGGAAGTCGCGCGTGGACATCACGCCCATCGCCGGGGTGGGCAGCCGCGGGCGGTACCACTACCAGCCGGCGAAGATCCTCGCGCTGGAGCTGGGCCTGCCGTTCGTCGAGGTGCCCGGCAACCACCTCGCCCCGCAACGCAACCCCGCGCAGTTCGCGGAAGCGCTGCGCGGACTGTTCCTCGAGCCGTGATCAGCTCCCGCTGACCACCTTGTTGCGACCGGTGCTTTTCGCCCGATAGAGGGCAGCGTCGGCTGACGCGAGAAGCCGTTCAACGGCCGTACCGGCGTCCGGGTAGATCGCCACCCCGATCGACGCCGACAGCCCGGTGACCCGCACGGGCGCCTCGCCGAGGTCTACCCGGACCGTCAACCCCGAGATGGCCGCCCTGATCCGTTCGGCGACGACAACGACGGCCGCTTCGGAGACCTCCGGGAGCAGTACGACGAACTCCTCCCCGCCGAACCGCCCGACGGAGTCGTAGGCGCGGACTGCCGTGCCGATCGCCGTCGCGACCTCCTTCAGCACTACGTCCCCGGCGAGATGGCCGTAGGTGTCGTTGATGCGCTTGAAATGATCGAGGTCGATCATGAGCACGCCGAGTGTGGCGCCGCTGGTGCGGCCCACCCTGGCGAGCTCGCGCGTGGCCAGCCGATGCCAGCCCGTGGTGTTGAGCAGCCCGGTCTTTTCGTCCGTCGCGGCCGCGATCTCGAGCTGCTTGAGCAGCACGTGGCGGTGCAGCAGCATCAGCGGCGGAAGAACGAGAAGCACCAGGACCGGCTGGTACACCAACGCGAGCGCGGTCAACCCGCCCAGACAGAGTGTGACGAGCTCGAGGACGTTGTCTTCCCAGGTGCCGAACAGGTCCGAGACCGACCGCTCGCGGGTGTAGAGGTAGATACCGGTCGAGACGACGAGGGCGTTGACGACCTCGAAGACCACCGCCGCGGTGAGGACGATCGCCGTGCCGCGGCCGCCCATGCCCGGTGTGTCGGCCGGCCCGCCCAGGCCGACGGCGCGAACGACGTACGACGCCGCCAGGCACGAAAGGACGGCCCAAGCGGTGCTGGCCACGATCCGGTGAACGGGGCGGCTGCGCACATGACGCCACACGCGGAACCACAGGTGCAGGTAGAGGGCTGCCGAGAGCAGCGCCACCCAGCCGGGATCAAGGAGGACGGCGCCGGCCAGATACCAGACCGAGGTGACGTTGATATGGGTCTGACCGCCCATCCAGCGCCGCATCCGTTCGATCCGGCTGGACATCTCGGCCTGTGCGACCCCCAGGACCAGCAGCACCGAGAACCACCCGACGTCCGACCGGCCTGACTCTGTGACCAGACCGAACACGGCCAGGACGACAGCACCGACTTCGCTCGCGAGCGCGTACACCAGCCACCGCGGCCGAACGGTCGTCCACACGTCCCACCGAGCCGGCCGCGACGCCCAGGCGAGCGTTTTGCGGGCGGTCAGCTGTGCGGTACGCCGGAAACGACTCATACTCGTGGTGTCCTGCCCAAAAGTCCGATAACCCCAGGCTAGATGTTGTGCCGGACGGTGTCAGTCGGCCAACCGGTCTGTTCCCATCCCCTAAGGAGGCCTGAGATGCGTACCCGTGAAGGCTGAATCAAGCACAGAATCAAGCGAGCCAGACGTCGGGACGGGCGGCGGTCGCGCGTTTCCACGCCACCGCCGCCGGAACCGCCACCACCAGCCCGACGAGCCCGACAATGCCCACGGTCTGGGCCGTACCGATCCGGTCGGCGAGCACTCCGGCGAACAGCGGGCTCAGGCCCTGGATGGTCGCGACGCCCGACTGCGAAAGGCCCAATGCCTGCGCGCGGCTGTGGTCGGGAACGCCGCGGGTGAACGACGCTGTGGACTGCATCATCACCGCCGTCCCCAGCGCACCTGCCACGGCGAACACGGCGATCGACGCGACCAAACCCGGCTTCAGGAAGCACACCAGCAGCGGCAGGCAGCTCACCACGGTCAAAGCGCCGAGGATCCGGGGCCGGCGAGCTTCGGACACGAACCGGCTGAACAGCATCGCGCCGACCACGCTGCCCAGCGGGTCGGCGGCCAGAATCAGTCCGATCGCGACCGCGCCGCCGCCGATTTCCGCGGTGTACGGCGCGGCGAGGCCCTCGTAGACGATCAGGAACGCCGACAGCCACCCGACGAGCACCAGCGTCCGCAAACCCGGACTCCGCCAGATCAGCTTCGCTCCGGCAACCGCGGACGACCCGAACGACGGCTTGCGTTCCGCCGGGGAGGCCGTCGCCGGCCTGCTGCGCACCCCTGAACGGACGAACACCGCCGACAGCAGGAACGTCGCGGCGTCCAAGCCCAGCGCGACATGCGGATCGATCGCGCTGACCAGCACGCCACCACCGGCGAACCCGATCATCTGCGCGGACTGCATCGTGATGCTGCGGATGCCCATGCCCACGACGTAGAGGTCGCCCGGCAGCACCGCGGGCAGCAGGGCCAGCTGCGCGGCCTTGAACGGTGCCTGGAAAAACGACACCCCGGCCACCAGGACGCACAGCACTCCGAACGGCACTCCCGGCACGGCGACCAACCCGATCAACACCGCCCGCAGCACGTCGGCGAGCACCATGATTTCCCGCCGGGGGAACCGATCCGCGAGGCCGGACAGGAACACGCCACCGAGGAACGCGGGAGCGAGCGTCAGCGCGTACGTCAAGCCCGTCAGCGCCGCCGACTGCGTCCGCTGATACACGAGCACGGCCAACGCGACACGCGCCAACTGGTCGCCAGCCTGGGAAAACGCCTCCGCCGCCCACAGCGCCCGAAACTCCCGCACCGCGAACGCGGACCGGAAGGTCGTCCGTTTCGAATCACCCACGACGCCCCTTCAGCCGCTCGGATCCAGCCAACAGTAGCCACTCCGTCGCAGCCTGTCGCCGTTTTCGGGGAACCCGAAGTCTAGCAGCGCTAGGATTTCTAGCGTTCCCTTAATGCGCCGGCGAGGGTCGTCCAGAGGTACTTCCCCCATGGAGCACGAGTCGTCCGGGAAATTACCGGGCGGTGAGTTGTCGAAGATATTTCGGCGCAGTGGCGAACCATTCTCTTTTCCACCACCCCGAACGGAAGCACCAAAGACGACATTCCGAACGGTCACGTAACCACGTGTCACTTCGGCCGAAAAAGCGTTGCCACTGCGGATAAACACGACGTTGACGACCCGCATCCCTGGCGTTAGCTTCGCACTGGATCTTCGATCAGCAGCCCACCCCAACGTTTTACTCGAAGGGATCATCATGGGAATCAAGGAACAAATCGCCGCGGGAGACCTGGAGAACCTCACCTTTCAGGGTGACGTCACCGACGGACACCTTGTGCCCGGAGGACTGCTGGGTGACCAGGCGGCCGTCGACGACATCGAGGTCGGCATCTACGTCCTGGAAAAGGACGGCACCCTGATCTCCTGCAACAAGACCGCGATCGCCGCCTGGGGTCGGACCCCCGAACTCTGAACGAGCGAGAAGTACTGCGGCGCCTTCAGGTTGCGCTATCCCTCGGGCGACGTCATGCAGGTCCCGGGCCTCCTGGCGGCCGCGGGCACGAACTAGAGACCCCTCGGGGCCACCACCCCCGTGGCGTTCAACGCCGCAAGGGTGGCCCCGAGGGAACGCCGCCGCTACCCCACCGCCAGCACGCCGTCCTTCCAGACCTGGCGGATGTTGCCGCCGAGAGCCGGCAGGTCGTAGGCGTCGCCTTCGACGACGACGAGGTCCGCGCGCAGGCCGGGCGCGATCCGGCCGAGTTCGCTGTCGAGGCCGAGAAGCTGCGCGGCCGACGCGGTCGTGGCTTCGAGGACGGCGGCCGGGCTCATCCCGCAGCCTTCCATCAACGCGAGTTCCTCGAGGTTCGTCCCGTGCGGGCCGACCCCGCTGTCCGTGCCCATCGCGATCCGCACCCCGGCTTCGATCGCGCGCCGGATGGCCTCGCGGTGGATGTCGACGACCTCCCTGGCCTTGCGGACGATCGCATCCGGCAGGTCCGCGCCCGCGTCGACCGCGCGGATCACGTTCACCGGCGCGACCAGCGTCGGCACCAGCCAGGTGCCGCGCTCCAGCATCATCTCGATCGCCTCGTCATCGAGGTAGATGCCGTGCTCGATCGACCGGATGCCGGCGCGCACGGCGTTCTTGATGCCTTCGACGCCCTGCGCGTGCGCCATCACGTACTTGCCCTGCATGGCCGCCTCGGCGACGAGGACGTCGAGCTCGGCCGGGGTGAACTGCGAGTGCCTCGGGTCGTCGCGCGGGGACAGCACACCCCCGGTGGTGCACACCTTGAGCACATCGGCCCCGGCTCGCAGTAGGGTCCGCGCGACCCGCCGCATCTCGTCGGGACCGTCGGCCAGCCCGCTCGGACGGCCCGGATGCTCGACCGAGAGCGGGACACAGTGCCCGGACGGGTTCCAGCCGTCACCGTGTCCGCCGGTCTGGCTGATCAGGCCGACCGAGATCTGCAGCCTCGGCCCGGGGATCAACCCGTCGTCGACGGCCTGCTTGATACCGAGGTCCGCGCCGGCGGCGTCGCGCACGGTCGTGATGCCCAGGTCCAGCGTGCGTTTGAGGTTCCGCGCGGCTTCGTAGAACTGGTACGAAAACGGCGTCTGGACCCGGCTGACCAGGCTCAGCTGGGACACCGTGACGTGCACGTGGCAGTCGAACAGCCCGGGCAGCAGGGTCTTGCCGGTGCAGTCGACAGCCTCGTCACCGTCGAGGCCGGGGCCGACGTCCACAATGCGGCCGTCGGCGATGGCGACGTCGGCGGGGGCGAGGTCGCTCCCAGTGCCGTCGAACACCAGTCCACCGGTGAAAACCGTGCGTGTCATACGAATTCTCCCGTCTTGTCCGACGCTACAGGTGCCCGTCCGACGCTCCTTTCCACGAGAGTAGCCACGGCCAGGACGACCAGGTTCAGCCCGAGTCCGACCAGGCCGACGTTCACCGTCCCGACCAGGGTCTTGTCGACGAAGGTCAGCCAGATGACGA
This sequence comes from Amycolatopsis sp., assembly GCF_025464955.1. GTDB lineage: Bacteria > Actinomycetota > Actinomycetes > Mycobacteriales > Pseudonocardiaceae > Amycolatopsis. The sequence continues at coordinate 93,528 of NZ_JAODNM010000089.1, forward strand.
CGATCTCGCCCACGATCAGCCCCAGCAGCACCGGCACCTTGCCCACCGGCACCCGGTTCAGGAAGCCCAGCGCGTTCGCCGGGGCGAGCTGCACGGAACCGCTGTAGGTGAGCAGCAACAGGTTCGCCAGCAGGTCGGGCCGGTAGATCCCGAGCATCAACGCCAGCGTGCACGCGACGACGACAGTGCCGTGGTTGACCCAGAACTGCTTGCGACCCGCGTCGACCCGCACGATGTTGCGCGCGACCAGCGAGGAGATGCCGATCAGGATCCCGGCGGCCGGCACCATCGCGGTGGCGACAGCGGCGACCACGACCAGCCCGGCGGCCCACGGCGGCAATGCGTCCTTGCTCAGGGTGAGCAGGACGCCGTTCGAGTCCGTGCCCTTTTTTATCACCAGGATCGCCGCGAAACCGACGATCATCGGCATCAGCAGGCACAGTTCGTACAGCGGCATCCAGGTGTAGTTCCGGCGCAGGACTTTGGGATCGCGCGCGGACATCAGCGCGGGCCAGCTGTGCGGGAGCGTCATGAACCCGATCCCGAGCGCGCTGACGACCATGCTGGTGATGAACCAGGTGTGGTCGTTGACGCCGGCGTGGACGATCAGCTTCTCGGGGTGCAGCTGGTTGATCTTCTCGAAGACCGACGACACCCCGCCTGCCACGTGCGTCGGGATGGCGACGATCAGCACCACCAGGACGACGAGCATGATCGCGTCCTTGAAGTACGACGTCGTCGCGACCCCGCGCAGGCCGGCCCAGAGCACGAACGCCACCACCAGCGCGGAGCCGATCACCATGCTCAGCGTGCCGGACGCGGCGTTGCCGGTGATCAGCCGGACGATCAGCCCGAGCCCGGTGATCTGGAGCTGCAGGTACGGCAGGACGAACAGCACGCCGAGGACCGCTGCCAGTGTGCCGAGCGCCTTGCTCGAATAGCGGTCCTCGATGAAGTCGCCCTGGGTGAGATAGCCGCGGTCCCGGCCCATCGTCCAAATGCGTTTGGCCAGGAAAAACAAGATGATGTAACCGATCGGGACATACGGCAGCGCGTACATCGCCGCCACGCCGCCGCTGAACGCGAGCCCTGCCATGCCGAGGAAGGTGAAGGTGGTGAACACCTCGCCGGCCTGCAGGAACCACATGGTCACCGCGCCGAACCGGCGGCCGCCGAGGGTCCATTCCGCGAGGTCCGCGGCCGGTTTGCGGCGGCCGACGAAACCGAGCACGCCGATCAGCAGGATCCCGCCGAAGGTGAAGACGCCGATCGTGGTCATTGGTCCTCACCCCGGCGCGCCATCATGCGCTCGCTGATGAGCAGGGCCGGGGTGACCATGATGCACCAGAACGCGCCCCACACGAGCATCCTCGGCAGGCCCAGCCACAGGCCGTCGGAGTTCACGAACGGCAGGAACGGCATGACGATCAGCGCGAGAGCGGGAAGTACCGGTATCCAGTGGTAGGCACGCACGAAGCCTCCTCGGCAGTCGATCTTCGAGGCCACAGCATCCCTCACCACGGCCCGGAGCGCCGCACACCAAAGTCGCGCTTTGGTAAAATCTGGTGAGTGTCGCGGCCGGTTCTAACGCGCCGGAACACTCACGAGAGACGTTCGATGACGGTGACGTTGGCGGTGCCGCCGCCCTGGCAGGTGGTCAGCAGGCCGTACCGGCCGCCGCGGCGCTCCAGTTCGTGCAGCAAGGTCGTCAGGAGCTTGGTGCCGGTCGCGCCGATCGGATGGCCCAGCGCGATCGCGCCGCCATTGACGTTGACGCGCTCGGGGTCGGCGCCGGTCTCCTCCAGCCACGCCAGCACCACGCACGCGAACGCCTCGTTGACCTCGAACAGGTCGATGTCGCCGATGGACAGTCCGGTCGCGCGCAGGGCGTGGGCTGTGGCCGGGATCGGCCCGGTCAGCATCCACACCGGATCAGCCGCGCGCACGGACAGGTGGTGCACACGAGCACGCGGCACCAGCCCGTGCGCGGCGACAAAGGCTTCGGACGCCAGCAACACCGCGCTGGCGCCGTCGGAAATCTGACTTGCCACGGCGGCGGTCAGTCTCGATCCCTCGCTCAACGGCTTCAACCGGGCCATCTGCCCGAGGCTCGTCTCCCGTCGCGGCCCCTCGTCGTGACGGAAATCCCCGAACGGCACGGTTTCGGCGTCGAAGCGACCTTCGTCCATCGCGACAATAGCGCGGATATGGCTGCGTAGCGCGAACTCTTCCATTGTCTCGCGCGAGATGTCCCAGTGATCGGCAATCATGTCCGCACTGCGGAACTGTGAGACCTCACCATTGCCGTACCGCTCCTGCCATCCTTTCGAACCGCTGAACGGGCCGTCGAAGCCGTACTCCCGCCCGGCGAGCATCGCGGCGCCGATCGGGATGGCACTCATGTTCTGCACGCCGCCGGCGAGCACGAGGTCCATCGTCCCGGAGAGCACCGCCTGCGCGGCGAAATGGACAGCCTGCTGGCTCGACCCGCACTGCCTGTCGACGGTCACCCCCGGCACGTGGTGCGGGAACCCCGCCGCCAGCCACGCCGTCCGCGCAATGTTGCCCGACTGCGGCCCCAACGTGTCCGTGCAGCCGAAGACGACGTCGTCCACCAGCGCCGGGTCGACGCCGGCCCGCTCGAGGACCGCCTTGATCACGTGCGCGCCGAGGTCCGCGGGGTGGACGGCGCTCAGCGCCCCACCGCGCCGGCCGACCGGCGTCCGGACCGCGTCGATGATGTACGCCTCCGCCATGTGTCCTACCTTCTCTTCGCGGGCCGCCTCTTCGTCGCGATACCGTCCAGCAAGATGCCGAGGTACTGCTCCGCGACGGCCTCGGCCGACAATGCGCCGTCGGGGTTGTACCAGCGCACCGCCACCCACACGGTGTCGCGGATGAACCGGTACACCAGCTCGATGTCGAGATCCGCGCGGAAGACGCCGGCTGTGACGCCGTCGGTCAGAATCCCGTTCCACAGTGCGCGGAACTCGGCGTTGCGGTCGTTGAGGTAGGCGAACCGCGGCAGCTGCATGAGGTGCTTGGCCTCGCTCTGGTAGATCGCGACCTCGGCCGGACGCCGGTGGATCGACTCGAACGACGCCGCGACCACGGCTTCCAGCGTCTCCCGTGGACTCTGGCCGGCCGCGAGGATCTCGGCGTAGGTACCGAAAAGCTCGTCCAGGAACCCGGTGAGGATCTCTTCGGCCATCGACTCCTTCGAGTCGAAATGGTGGTACAGGCTGCCGGACAGGATGCCCGCGGCGTCGGCGATGTCCCGCACGGTCGTCGAGACATAGCCGCGCTCGGCGAACAGACTCGCCGCCAGCGCCAGCAGTTCCGCTCGCCGGGAGCCGGTGGACGTCTTCATCGCTACCTCACGCATGCTGGGAACTCACGGACACGACTTCGCCGGTCAGGTACGACGCGTACTCGCTGGCGAGGAACACCATCACATTCGCCACTTCCCACGGTTCGGCCGCCCTCCCCGACACCTCGCGCGCGGTCAGCTCGGCGAGCAGCTCGTCGCTGGTGACCTTCGCCAGGAACGGGTGCATCGCGAGGCTGGGGGCGACGGCGTTGACCCTGATCCCGTGCTCGGCGACGTCGACGGCCGCGCACCGCGTCAACGCCATCACGCCCGCCTTCGCCGCCGCATAGTGCGCCTGCCCAGCCTGCGCCCGCCAGCCGAGCACCGACGCGTTGTTCACGATCGCCCCACCGCCGCCCTGAGCGATGAACTGCCGGATCGCGGCGCGGGTCGCGCGGAAAGTGCCATTCAACGTGACGTCGATGACCCGCGTCCACTCGTCGTCGGTCATGTCCACAACGGACTTCGTGCCGCCGAGACCGGCGTTGTTGATCAGGACGTCGATCCGGCCGAACCGGGCTACGGTCCCAGCGATCAGTGCCTGAACGTGGTCCTCCCGGGTGACATCACAAGCGATGGCGGGCAGACCCAGCTCATCGGCCTTCTCAGCGAGCCGCCGCTCGTGCCAGTCGCTGAGGACGACCTGCGCACCCTCTTCCTGACACCGTTTCGCCGCCGCCGACCCGATACCCGTACCCGCGGCAGCCGTCACGACGACCACTTTGTCCCGTAGCAGGTCGTGCCCGCGCGGGTAGTCCGGGACAACGATCACGGCCTCGCCTCCTTTGGCAGCCCGAGCACACGTTCGGCGATGATGTTGAGCTGGATTTCCGTCGAGCCGCCGTAGATCGTGTCCGCGCGGCTGAACAGGAACAACCGCTGCCACTCGTCCGGCCCGTCCTCCTCGACCATCGACGCGGCGCCGCGGATGCGCATGGCCAGCTCTCCCAGTGAGCGATGCCACCTCGACCAGACCACTTTGGACACCTCGGCGACACCGGGTTCCCGCGACCCCAACGTCCGCAGCGCGTGCGCGCGCATGACGTCGAGTCCCACCCACGCCCGCGCGAGCCCTTCGGCGATCACGGGGTCACGCGCGGAACCGTCCGACTCGGCGAGTTCGGTCAACGCCTGCAGTTCCCGCCGGAAGCCGACCTGCTGGCCGAGTGTGGCGACTCCGCGCTCGAACGCCAACGTGCCCATCGCGACGCGCCAGCCGTCACCGGGCTCGCCGACGACCATCGCGCGGCCGGTCCTCGCGCCGTCGAAGAACACCTCGTTGAACTCGGAAGTGCCGGTCAGCTGGCGAATCGGGCGGACGTCGACCCCGGGCTGCCGCATCGGCACCAGCAGAAACGACAGCCCGCGATGCCGTGTCGACCCCGATTCGGTGCGAGCCAAGACGAAACACCAGTCCGCGACATGCGCCAGCGACGTCCACAGCTTCTGGCCGGTGACCACCCACTCGTCGCCGTCGAGCACGGCCTTGGTCGACACCGCCGCGAGGTCGGATCCGGCACCGGGCTCGGAATAGCCCTGGCACCACAGCTCCTCCACCGCGGCGATCGGCGGCAGGAACCGCCGTTGCTGCTCCGGTGTGCCGAACGCGATCAACGTCGGCCCGAGCAGCTCCTGGCCGATGTGGCCCACCTTCGCCGGAGCGCCCGAACGCGCGTACTCCTCATGAAAGATCACCTGCCGTTCCAGCGACTCGCCGCCGTACTCCGGTGGCCAGCCGAGGCAGGAGAACCCGGCGGCAGCGAGGTGCCGCTCCCAGGCGACGCGCTCAGCGAACGCCTCGTGCTCGCGGCCGGGACCGCCGAGGCCACGCAGCGTAGTGAACTCGCCGATGAGGTTCTCCTCGAGCCATCGGCGAACCCGCTGCCTGAACTCGGTGTCGACCACGGCGGCTCCTCTGGTCAAACGTCTGGTCAAACGGGGACGTCGTGCGTAGGCTACCCTACCAAGCACTTGCTAGGTTCGTGCGATCCCACGGGAGGGATCTTGGCGAGTTCACCGCAGACGGTTCCGGCCGCGCTGGCTCGCGCGGCCGAACGGTTCGGCGAGCGCGAAGCGGTGGTGGACGGCAAAACCCGGTTCACCTACGCCGAACTCCATTCCCGGACACTGGACTTCGCGCGATTCCTCAGCTCCGAAGGACTCCAACCCGGAGACCGGGTGGCGCTGTGCTCGCCCAACACGTGGCACTGGGTCGTCGCCGCACTCGGCGCCCTGAGCGCCGGGGCGACGCTCGTGCCGGTCAGTACGCGGTTCACCGATCCGGAGATCCGGGACATTCTCGACCGGTGCCAGGCCAAGGCGTTCCTCGTCGCGGACGAATTCCTCGGCGTCGACAGACTCGCTGAAGCGAGTAGGCCATCACCTCCGATCACTGTGCGCATTCCTCTCGCAAGCCGTTCGGCCGCGTGGGATATCCGTGGGCGCACCGCGACAATCCCTGAGGTACACGCGGACGACGTCTGCGACATCCTGTTCACCTCGGGCACGACCGGTCGCAGCAAGGGCGCGATGAGCTGTCACCGCCAGTCGCTCGGAGTCGCCGAAGCCTGGGCGGACTGCGCCGAGCTCACCGAGACCGACCGCTATCTGGTCCTCAACCCGTTCTTCCACAGTTTCGGCTACAAAGCGGGCATCTTGGCGGCGCTCCTGCGCGGGTCCACTTTGGTCCCGCAAGCCGTGTTCGACGCCGAAGAAACCCTGCGGCTGATCGAATCCGAGCGCATCACCGTGCTGCCGGGTGCACCGGCCGTCTACCGCATGCTGCTCGACCATCCGGCCCGCGCGGCATGCGACCTGTCCAGCCTGCGGCTCGCGGTCACCGGCGCCGCGACCGTGCCGGTAAGCCTGGTCGACAGCCTGTATACGCAACTCGGCTTCGACACCGTGCTGACGGCGTACGGCCTGACCGAAGCCGTGGTCGCGACGATGTGCCGCGCGGACGACGACGTCGAGACGGTCGCCCGCACCTGTGGACGAGCAGCTTCCGGGTTCGAAGTCGCTATTGGCGAGCGCGAGGAAGTCCTCCTGCGCGGGCCGAACGTCATGCTCGGCTACCTCGACGATCCCAGTGCGACAGCCGAGGCGATCGACGAGCACGGCTGGCTGCACACCGGTGACGTCGGCGTACTCGACGAGCACGGCTACCTCACGATCACCGACCGATTGAAGGACATGTACATCTGCGGCGGGTTCAACGTCTACCCGGCGGAGGTCGAGCAGACACTCGCCACTCTCGACGGGGTCGCCGAGTCTGCGGTGATCGGTGTTCCGGACGAGCGCCTCGGTGAGGTCGGCAAGGCATACGTCGTCCTGCGAGCAGGTTCACGACTGTCCGTTGAGGACATCCTCGCGCACTGCAAGCAGAACCTGGCGAACTACAAACTGCCCAGATCAGTCGAGTTACGTGACGCGTTGCCGAGGAACCCTTCGGGCAAGGTGGTCAAACGAATCCTGCGGGAGGAGTTCCGATGAACGAAGTCCGCTACGAGCGGCGCGGGCCGGTCGCCATGGTCACGATGAACCGTCCCCAGTACCGCAACGCGCAGAATTCGGCGATGACCTATGCCTTGGACGCCGCATTCACCCGAGCGGTCGACGACGACGAGGTCAACGTGATTGCGCTGGCCGGCGCGGGCGAGCATTTCTCCGCCGGACACGACATCGGGTCTCCGGAGCGAGACGTGGACGTCTCCTTCGATCGCAAGTCCCTGCTGTGGTGGGATCATGTGGGTGCCGAAGGCGGCGACGCGCGGTTCGCCCGCGAGGCCGAGGTCTATCTCGGCATGTGCCGCCGGTGGCGGGAGATCCCGAAACCGACCATCGCCGCCGTGCAGGGCGCGTGCATCGCGGGTGGGCTGATGCTGGCCTGGGTGTGCGATCTGATCGTCGCCGCCGACGACGCGTTTTTCGCCGACCCCGTGGTGCGGATGGGCATTCCCGGGGTCGAGTACTTCGCTCATCCGTGGGTCCTCGGTCCGCGGGTGGCCAAAGAAATCCTCTTCACCGGTGAAAGGTTCACCGCGCACCAGGCAAAGGAATGGGGAATGCTCAACCGGGTCGTCCCCCGCGCGGACCTGGAATCGGAAACGCTGGCACTGGCCGGGAAGATCGCCGCCATGCCACGGTTCGGCCTGGCGCTGGCCAAGAAAGCGGTCAACCAGGCCGAGGATCTGATGGGCCTGCGGTCCGGAATGGACTCGGTGTTCGGCCTGCACCACCTCGCGCACGCGCACAACGCCGAGGTGTCCGGTGGCGATTCCCTCGGCGGCCAGAACGCGCGCTCGATGCGGGACACCCGCTGATGGACCTCGACTTCGATGAGCGTACAGCGCTTTTTCGCGCGGAGGCACGAACGTGGTTGGCGGACAACGTTCCGGACGAGCCGCTGGCGTCGTTCGACACCGAATCCGGATTCGCCCAGCACCGCGGCTGGGAAGCGAAACTTGCCGACGACCGATGGTCGGTGGTTTCGTGGCCGGAGGAATTCGGCGGCCGGGACGTGAGCCTGCTGGACTGGTTGGTGTTCGAGGAGGAGTACTACGCGGCAGGTGCGCCGGGACGGGTCGGCCAGAACGGTATCTTCATGCTGGCGCCGACCCTGTTCGCCCATGGCAGCGAGGCCCAACGACGTCGCATCCTGCCAAAAATGGCGCGAGGCGAGGAAATCTGGGCTCAGGCCTGGTCGGAACCTGACGCGGGCAGCGATATCGCCTCGGTTCGAAGCCGAGCCACGCCCACGGGCAATGGCTGGTTGCTGTCCGGGCAGAAGACATGGAGCTCGCGGGCCGCGTTCGCGGACAAGGCTTTCGGTCTGTTCCGGAGCGACCCGGACAGCGCACGGCATCACGGTCTGACGTACTTCCTGTTCGACCTGCACGCACCCGGCGTAAGCGTCCGGCCGATTGCCCAACTTGATGGCGAACCCGGTTTCGCGGAGATCTTCCTCGACGACGTGTTCGTTCCGGCCGACGACGTCGTCGGCGAAGTCCACCAAGGCTGGCGGGTCGCGATGACCACGGCCGGCAACGAACGCGGCCTGTCGTTGCGGAGCCCAGGCCGGTTTCTCGCCGCCGCCGACAGGCTTGTCACGTTGTGGGCCAAAACTCGCGACCCGGCGTTTTCCGACGCCGTCGCCGACGCGTGGATCGACGCCCGCGCCTACCAGCTCTACACCTACGGCACGGTGACCGACCTGGCGCAGGGCCGTCAGCTCGGTCCGGAGTCCAGTGTCAACAAGCTCTTCTGGTCACATCTCGACGTCGCCTTGCACGAAACGGCGTTGGACCTCCTCGGAGCGACGGCCGAAATCGATCCGAAGTGGACGGACGGCTGGCTGTTCTCGCTCGCCGGTCCGATTTACGGCGGCACCGACCAGATCCAGCGCGACATCGTCGCCGAACGACTGCTGGGCCTGCCCAGGGGTGACCGATGAAGTTCGCGCTTTCCGCTGAGCAGAAAGATTTCGCCGCCAGTATCACCGCACTGCTGTCCGATGCGGACACGGCGACCGCGAATCGGCTTTGGGCCGAGGGCAAACCGGAAGCCGGGTTGGAGATTTGGCGAAGCCTCGCCGGGCTGGGCGTCACGGCACTCGGCGTGCCCGAGAAGTTCGCCGGCCTGGACGCCGAAACAACCGATCTGGTGGTCGTCTTCGAGCAGTTGGGGTACCACGCCGTCCCTGGTCCATGGGTCGACACCGTGGCGGTCCTGCCGTCGCTGATCCAGGACGACGACCTCGTCGCGGTCGCCGAGGGCGAGACGCTGGCATCGATCGTCGCGGCTCCCCACGTCCCCTACGCGCTCGATGCCGACGTCGCCGACATTCGGATTTCCCTCGAGACCGACGGCCTTCACACCTTCACACCGATCCGCCGACTGGACTCCGTGGACGCGGCCCGACGGCTCTTCGAAACGACCCTGGGCGAGCGACGGCCAGGTGAACCGGACGTGGCGCGGGCGTTGAACCTGGGTGCGCTGACGACGGCGGCTGTGCAACTCGGAGCCGGTCGCTGGCTACTGAATACATCGGTGTCCTATGCAAAACAGCGACGCCAGTACGGAAAAGAGATAGGGCACTACCAGGCGGTCAAACATCTGCTCGCGGATGTCGTGACAAGCCTGGACTTCGCCACGCCGCTCCTGTATGCGGCAGCGATCACGTTGGACAGTCGTGACGTGTCCGCCGCAAAGGTCGCCGCGAACCGCGCGTCGACGCTGGCCGCACGCACCGGCCTGCAGGTCCACGGCGCCCTCGGTTACACCGCGGAATACCCACTGGGCCTGCGGCTGACCAGGATTCGCGCACTGGCCGGGGCTTGGGGGACGCCGTCGTTCCACCGGGCACGGGTGCTGCGCGCGGTGGCACCGTGACGTTCACCGAGGAGCAAGAGGCACTGCGTGCCGCGGTACGCGCGCTGCTCAGCCGCGAATCCGCGCCGTGGGCGCCCCTGTGCGAGCAAATCGGCGTCGCCGGCCTCGGCGTACCGGAAAGGTTCGGCGGCCTCGGCACGGGCTTGAGGGAGGCTCAGATCGTCGCCGAGGAACTCGGCCGGGTGCTGAGTCCGGTGCCGTTTCTGGGTTCGGCGATCGTCACCACTCAAGCGATCCTCGCCTCCGGCGAGGACGAGGCTTGCGCGCGACTACTGCCACTCCTGGTGAAAGGCACAATCGGCGCGCTGGCCTGGTGCGGACAGGAAGGCGGCTGGCCCACTGAGGACGTCCCCCTTCGAGCCACGTCGGATGACCGGGTGACCGGGCACGCGCACTACGTTCTCGACGGCGACCGAGCCGAAATCCTGCTTGTCATCGCGAAAAGCCCAGGCCGACTGGGCCTGTATGAGGTGGACGTCACATCGACCGGGGTCCGCCGCACTTCCAAAGTTGGTCTGGACCAGACTCGGCGGCTGGCGACCGTCGAATTCGACGGTGCTCAGGCCCGGCAGTTGGGTGAGAGTGACTTTTCCGTAGCATTGCGGAGAGTACGCAATGGCGCCTGCGCGGTCCTCGCCGCCGAGCAGGCCGGAGCCGCCGCGCGAGCCCTCGAGATCACCGTCGAACACACCAAGCAGCGGCACCAGTTCGGCCGGCCGATCGGCGGCTTCCAAGCACTGAAACACCGCATGGCCAACCTCCACATCCTGGTGGAGACCGCGCGCTCGGCCGCGTATGCCGCGCCGGACTCGGAAAGGGCCGCCACGGTGGCGAAAGTCCACTGTTCCGAAGCCCTCGAACAGGTCGCGGCCGAGATGATCCAGCTGCACGGCGGGGTCGGGATCACCTGGGATCACCCGGCGCACCGATACCTCAAAAGGGCACACGGAAGCTCACAGCTTTTCGGACGGCCACACGAGCATCTGGCCCGCTTGAGGGAGCTGCCAGTAGCCCTCGACACCACGTCCGAGTGAGGCTCGAGAGCGTGACGGTGTGTCACCGGGGGCAGGCCCCACCCTGAGAACTGGGGTGCCCCTGATTGTGCACGATCGGGAGACTGTCCACACTCTCACGTGTGACCACAGACAATATCGTCCAACCGGCGCCTCCAGCGGCGACCGGCAGCGACTTCGCCCGGCTGTGCCGTGAGATCACCAGCGCCGGCCTGATGGCCCGGCGGCCGGGCTATTATGTGGCGAGGATCGGCATCATCGCCGTTCTCTTCGCCGCTGCCTGGGCCGCGTTTTTCCTGATCGGCGATTCCTGGTGGCAACTGCCCATCGCGGCGTTCCTTGCCGTGATGTTCGCCCAGATCGCGCTCGTCTCCCATGACCTGGCGCACCGCCAGGTGTTCCGCACCCGTCGCCCGAGCCAGTTGGCCGGCTGGATCGCCGGAAACCTCGGCATCGGGATGTCCTACGGCTGGTGGATGGACAAGCACACCCGCCACCACGCCAACCCCAACCACGAGGACCTCGACCCCGACCTCAACCCCGACGTGCTCGTCTGGACCGACGGCCAGGCCAAGGCGTCCAGGGGAATCCCCCGTTTCATCGGCCGGTGGCAGGGCTACCTGTTCTTCCCGCTGCTCACCCTCGAAGGTTTCAACCTGCACGTGTCCGGCTTCCGCGCGCTGTTCAGCCCGTCGTTGAAGAACCGCTGGATCGAAGGCGCCACGCTGGTCGTCCACGTCGCCGCCTACCTCACCGCGGTCTTCCTGGTGCTGTCCCCCGGGAAGGCGATCGTCTTCATCCTGGTCCACCAGTGCCTCTGGGGCATCTACATGGGCTCGATTTTCGCGCCGAACCACAAGGGCATGCCGACGCTGGCCGGCGACGACCGGCCCGACTTCCTCCGCCGTCAGGTCCTGACCTCGCGCAACGTCAACGGCAACTGGCTGATCGACAACGCCATGGGCGGTCTGAACTACCAGATCGAACACCACCTGTTCCCGAGCATGCCGTCGGCGTACCTGCGCCGCGCGCAACCACTCGTCGAGGCGTACTGTGCCGAACTCGGCGTGTCCTACCTGACCACGGGCCTCATCGAGTCGTGGAGGCAGGCGCTGCAACACCTGAACCACGTCGGGGCGCCGATCCGGGAAAACGCGTAGTTTCGAAACCATGTCGAAGAGAAAACTCGCGGTGGCGCTCGGGCTGGCCGCAGCCGGTACGGCCTGGGCGCTCCGCGATGTTCCCGCGGAGCTCGGCGAACGAGCCACCGGGGCGCGTGCGGAACGCATGCGCAACTCGCCCCAGTACGCCGACGGGGTCTTCCGCAACGCCGCGCCACCGGTGTTGGCGGAAGGCGTCAACTACCGCAGGCTCGCCCGGGAGATGCTCTTCGGGGAGAACCGGAAACTGCGGCGGCCGTCGGGACCGATCCCGCTGGTCACGCCGACCGATAACGACTCGGCCGGGCTGCACATCACCTGGTACGGGCATGCTTCGGCGCTGATCGAACTCGACGGCGCCCAGGTGCTGTGCGATCCGGTGTGGAGCGAACGGGTGTCGCCCGCCCAGTTCGCCGGACCGCGGCGGCTGCACGAACCGCCGGTCTCACTCGGCTCGCTGCCGCAGGTCGACGCGATCGTGATCTCCCACGACCACTACGACCACCTCGACCGGGCCACCGTGCTCGACCTCGTCCGCACCCAGACCGCGCCGTTCCTCGTGCCGCTGGGCATCGGCGCGCACCTCGAACGCTGGCACGTGCCGGCCGCGCGCATCATCGAGCTCGACTGGGGCGAGCACGCCGACGTCGCAGGGCTGCGGCTGACGGCGTCGCCCGCCCAGCACTTCTCCGGCCGCACGCTGACCCGCAACGACACGCTGTGGACCTCGTGGGTCGTCGCAGGCCCCACCCGGCGCGTGTTCTACAGCGGCGACTCGGGCTATTTCGACGGTTATGCCGCTATCGGCGCCGAGCACGGCCCGTTCGACGCGGCACTGATCCAGATCGGCGCGTACGACCCGGCCTGGCCGGACATCCACATGACCCCCGAAGAAGGCGTTGCGACCGCCGTCGACCTCCGGGCGAAGCTGCTGGTCCCGGTGCACTGGGCGACGTTCAACCTGGCCCTGCACCCCTGGACCGAACCGGCCGACCGGGTCTGGCGCGAAGCGAAGGCGCAGGATGTCTCCCTCGCCATCCCCCGCCCCGGCGAACGCGTCGACGTCGACGACCCACCCGCGGTCGACGGCTGGTGGCAGACACTCGGCTGATCGGGGACCGGCGATGAAGCTCAAACTCGACCTGCACGACATCTACAACCGCAGCGGCGACATCGACAAGGCTCTGCGCGGAATCATCGACGAAGCCGTCGCGAAAAAGGCACCGCTGGTCGAGATCATCCCCGGCAAGGGCTCCGGCCAGCTGAAGAAACGCGTCCTGCGGTTCCTCGCGCAGAAGGAGATCAAAGCCCTCTACCACCGCGTCGAAAAGGACTCCGACAACTTCGGCCGAGTCTTCGTCCACTTCCGCTGGAAGTAGCTGCGCGGCGGCCCACGCCCCGGCTATTCTTTCGCGCGCAAGGGAATCTACCCACGGCGTGGAAAGGAACCGCATGTCCTCGTGGCGGCGTTTCGCTTCGGTTGTCCTGTTGGTGCTCGCTTCCGGCACGCTCGCGTTGCCCGCGGCGGCGGCCCCGGCGCCCCACCACGTCGTGTCGATGGCTCAGGCCCGCGCCCTGCCGCTCGGCACCGTCGTCACCGTCGATGGCACAGCGACGACACCATCGGGCGCCTTCGAGTCCAGCCGAGACGACGGTTTCGGCCTCCAAGACTTCACCGGCGGGATCTACGTGAGTCTGCCGACCAACCCGCATATCGCTCCGCGCACCCTCGTGCGGGTCACCGGCACACTGACCGACAGCGTCGGCCTGCTTGCTGTGGTACCCAGCGACCTGTCCAAGGTCGTCACCCACGGCACGTGGCTGCCTGCGCTGCCGACACCGAGGCTGACCGGGTCGGTCAACGAGTCGTCGGAGGGCAAACTGGTGTGGGTGGTCGCCACCATCACCCAAGCGCCAGCGTCGGATCTGCCGTATGGCTACAAGTTCTTCGTCAACGACGGTTCGGGCGAGGTCACCATCTACGTCAACACCCAGACCGACATCACCCTGTCCGGTCTCGCGGCCGGGCAGCTGGTGCGGGTGGTGGGCTTCAGCAGCCAGTACGACACCCATTACGAAATCGATCCCCGATTCCCGGCCGACATCCTGGTGCTGCGCCGATAATGCCCTTGGAGCTGTTGCGTGACGCGGTACGGCGTACTGGTGAGCTGACGCGCGATCGGCCGGCCACTGGCCGCACCCACGGCGACGCCGACGAAAGCGCCGGCACCATCGGCACGGACAGTGAAGTGTTGCTGGTTGGCTTCGTGTCACCGGACGCTATTACATGGATAGGGCAGATATGATGGTCGACAGTGTTGAACAGCGCTTGGCTCAAGCGTCGGGAGATTTCCTGGTCGCTCTGCGTATGAACGACGGGTTTCAAAGTAATTTGTATGATGCCTTGACTTCTGTTCTCTCTGAATGTGCGGTTCAATGGCAGTCTGAAGACTGTATTCCGAGACTGGCTGTCAACGTGATGGTTGATCTCGTGATCGCAACTCAGGGGGCGGCAGAACTCTATCCAGAACCAGTTCGGCAGCAGGTTTACGATGCGAGCTTCCATTTTAATGACCTTATCGGCGAAGCTGTTGGGATCGACCCGGTCGGCAATGAGGAGTCCTGATTGAGGTGATCTCATCAACTTTCAGTTCAGGCGGCCGTGTTCGAAATGGGTGAGTACGAGTGCGGCTTTGACGATGGTGCCGATCCTGCGGGGGCTGGTGGTGATGTGGCGGAGTGCTCGCCAGCGGCCGATGAGGAGCGCGAAGGCGCGTTCACCGAGGCAGCGCAATCCTCGGAGCAGGGCGTTGTAGGTGCGGTTGTCTACATCCAACACTTGGCTACCGGCGGGTTGTTTGATCGGTGTGTGCACACCGATCCCGGTGCCGGTGTAGCCGCCGTCAGCCAGCGTGGGCAGGTCCAGATGGGAATAGGCCCAGTACAAGGCGCCGAGTACATGTTCTCGGGCCGCGGTGATGTCGTGAGTTGAGCCCGGCTCGACCTCGGAGCACCAGAGTGGGAACCCGTCGGGTTCCATCAGCGCCTGGACGTTTCCGCCCTGTTCGCGGTGTTTGCCGGAGTACCAGGCGTCGATCTGCTCGCCCTTGACGCTGGTGGCCTGCTCGCCGAGCCGATCGCAGGTGAACAGTTTGCCGTCCAGGATCAGGTGTGTCAGCCCGTCGTCTTTGGCGCGCTGCAACGCTTCGTGCAGGTCCGGGGCTTGGTTGGCGAGCACCTCGATGACCTCGTCCAGATAGCGGTAACCGGTCGCCCGCGAGATACCGCAGTCCCGTGCCAGTGCGGGCACGTCCCGGCCTTCCCGAAACCAGCGCAATCCGAACACCGCGTGCTGAAAGCAGGTCAACGCGCGGCTGCGGCGTCGGGTACCTCGCGCGCGACGCTCGGCGTTGAGGAGCTGGCTGAGGTACTGGGCGAGTGCGCGTGGCACGTCGAGCATGGCACGATAGGCGATCACGTGGAGTCCTTCGGGCGAAGATCACTTTGGCGAGCGTTCTTCTACCAGGGACTCCACGTCCGTCTTTACACCGGATCCCCTGCCGCCACCCGGATCCAGCGTCACCCGGCCCAAGCTGACCCGATCTTGGTGAGATCACCTCAGTGCGCGGGGATTCGATCCATTTCCGATCCTGAGGGCGTTGCACTCGGCCGGCGCCCGCGTTGTCGTGATAGGACAGGTGGCCGGAATCCTGCACGGATCCGCCGAGCTGACCGGAGACCTGGACCTGCTCTGGGATGGCGATCAAGCCCAAGCCGAGGCTCTGGCTGCCGCATTCGTTGCCGTGGGCAGCAGACTGATCGACGATGACGGCGTTCCCGTCCCGACGAGCCCGGATGCGTTCCTACTACCCAAAGTCCAGTTCGAGTCTGATCGGGTGAGCGGCGATTGCTGCACTCCGGCGCTGCCGTGGGGCAAACTGGCCGTCCGGGACTTCCTGAACCGTGCGCACACTACCGCCGACCCGGATGGGTTCGAGGTCCACTACCTGTGTCGAGCTGACTTGATTCGCATGCGCCGCGCGGTCGGACGTCCCAAGGATCTGCGTCGGGCGGATGAACTCGAACGACTGTAGCAAGTTCTGGACCACCGATTGGCAGGACAAGCCCGAGGGTTCAGGCGTGCCATAGTGCCCGAGCTTCCATCTACTGAAGCAAGGACCGGGGCGGAGCGGGCGCGTGGTACGGATCCGAGCGCCACTCCCGTCACGCAGTGGTGACACCGGTGCCGATGTGACCACTCAAGCTCGCCGCGCCCTGTCCCATTCGTATCGGGGGACGGAGTCAGTAGTGCTGCGGCGCGTTCGCAACTCGACGGCGAGTTGCTGGTGTGCCGGGAATGCAGTCAGGGCTCGTCAGTGTCGCGGCCGGATGATCCGGTCGCGACACTCACGAGCCCTGGTACGGGATATTCTGTTACACGTGCATGGTGTTACGCCTCGGTCTTCGAAGCGGATCAAGATGGGCAGGCGGGATGAAGTCCGGTCTCCCGTCACCACCCATCCGCACTTCCCAACCACCGCAATGGACAAGACGGTGGTGGCGTTCACAGAGGAGGGTCAGGTTGTCCAGGTCGGTTGGCCCGCCGAGGATCCAGAAAATAATGTGGTGACCCTC